>NZ_QXIK01000002.1:0-634013 GCF_003666065.1 Haloarcula sp. Atlit-7R
ACGATATGGAGGCAGGTGATGACCGGAAGCTATTGGTCGCCTCGCCAGAGGAGGAGCTACTGGCACACGTCGCTGCTGACTTGCTGGAGGAACCGGAACTGAACATCGGCGAAATGCCGTTTCGCGTCGACGATGTCACGTCGCTAGCGCCCGATGTCGGCGAACCGGGCACGCGCGGGACGATTGAAACCGGAACCGGTCTACTGGTTCGGATTCCACCGTGGCGGTGCGACGAGTACGGTATTGACCATCCCGGCGGCGACACCGCCGTCTTCTGGCGGCCGGAACATTCGATGGAGCCGCTCCGGAGGCAGTTGGAGGACAATCTCGATCAGAAACATGACCGCTTCGCCCACGATCACCTGCCGGGCCCGAGCGATGTCGACGGCGATCTGTTCGACGGCTACGAACTGCTCAAGACGTTCGCCGTCCCCCTGACTGTCACCGAGGGCCAGGAAATGACCTACGTACTGAGCAAGTGGAAATTCGAGTATACAGTTCGGGACGACCACCATCGCCGGCATCTCAACCTCGCGTTGGACTGTGGGCTCGGCGAACGGAACTCCTTGGGGCTCGGGTTCGTGAATCTTGAGGAGGCAAACTAATGGACACGGAAGCTCTTGATGATGTGGGCGACGAAACGATTGAATCGACGATTCCACGTCGTCCGGTCGCATCGTTGCGCGATATCGAAGTACTCTACGGAGCCCTGTATACGCTCGGTCGAGGATTAACTGGGCCGTATGGCGCATACCTGACTCCGGACGCTGCCGCCGACCAAATCGGAAGCGAATCACTCGTGGTTGTTCGTGTCGATCTGCGTAACGACAAAGCGACACTCGGAGACCCACCGGTCAAACTCGAAATGTTCCCCGAGGACCTGGTGTCGCGTGTTGCCCATTCGAAATTTAGTGCTGCAAATGGGGATGACTACAGTATCACTCACCAGTCAGGACAAACAAATGGTCCTGAGAAACAGGGCGACCACGCCGTGGAACGATTGACGAGCTGGCCCAATCAGGAGGCAATCGAAGGGGTAGCATCAGACCATGAGGACGGCTGGATTATAGAAAAGCTGGCCGAGTTGGGTGCCGACGATGAGAGTGAAAAAAGAATTAGAGATGAAGTTGAGTCGCTCCTCTCAGAAGAGGATCAACTTCTACATACAGTCGCTATTGCGTTCGACAACAGTGGAGTAAGCACTACAGCGAAGTTCCAGTCTAACGAAACTTGGCACTATCCCGGTGAAATCGAAGTATTTCAAGAAGCGATGGCGGCTCGTAAGACCGGAAAATTCCGGGCGAATACTCAGGGGGCTGATGACGCCTCCGGTGATGGAACGTGCTTCGTTTTCGACACCGACGAAACGGTATACGGTGTCGTTGGCGACCCGATGAAACACTACCTCTCGAAACAAATGGAAAAGTTCCCTGCTCTCGATGCTGATCGGTCGTGGCAGACGCAAGGCCTCGGTCGTGATGCAGCGATTCGAGCACAGAACGCAGACACGTTCCTTGATGCGTGTGCTACCTCAGCACCGGGAACGTCAGCATTCTATCTCCCATATCCGACAGGCAAAATCGATGCAAACAGTGCAAGAGTACTGTATGAGTTACTGAGTGAACAAGTCAACTCTGACGACGAGTATTCTCCTGTCGGGAGCAAGTATCGTCGACTCAAGGCTACCGATAAACTGGATGCTATTCGATTCTCGCTTGTCATCGTTAACAAATATCAAAAAGATCGATGGCGTGTTCTTGCAGCCACTCCGACAGCGTCTACCCATATCATCGAGGATATCACCCAACAACATCTTGCTGTTCTTGATAGCCGCTGGGTAACCGAAGACAAAATATTCTCTAAGCGTGAAAAATTTTCTCTCCTCAGCATAGAGGAGGCAGAATCACTATCAAACGCTGTTTCCAGCGTCGCGTATCTTGGAGAGACGTGTCTCGGTGATGACGCCGATGATCCGAGCAGTGATGATTTCCGATTCCGAGGGACAGCGACGATTGCTAGTGGAAAACAGCTCCGCGTTGAGGAGTTGCTTGAAGAGTACGTCGCAAAACTGGTCAATAAATTCGATCCGGACGACCAGTATCCCTTCCCGATGGCGACTCTCGCACAGCAGTACGTGCAACTTAACGCGCTCAGAGCGTGTAACTTGCTCACCGCAGATGACGAGCAACTCGTAACACAACCACAACACATGAGCAATCAAACATCACAAGCGACAGCAGATAATCGCCAAGAACAGTTCGAACAGTTCATCGAAGATCACCCAGCATTGAGCGATAAAACGAGGCAAGGAGTATTTGCACTCGGGGCGCTTGTTGGTCGTATTTCCAGATATCAAAGCGACGACGGAAGAGGCACAACTGCGGTCAGTCAGTACCCAATTGGGAACCTGACCAAACATAATATACGACGAATAGCAACGGAAGTCGTGGAGAGTAATGTGATCTACTCCGAAGAAGAAGGCTATAAACAAACCATGTATGGAGAGTTGATGCAAGCCGTTGCTGATGGTCTTGAATCAACTGACCAAGATGAGCTAACACTCTCTACTGAGGACCTCCGTTTCCACTACGCAATGGGTATCGCCTACGGCAAAAACGATTCCAGCACTTCAGACTACAGCAATGAGTAATACCACCGATATCGTCGAGAACCGTTCAGAAATCGTCTTCCTGTACGATGCCGTTGACGCGAACCCGAACGGTAATCCGCTCAGTGGAGCGAACAGACCGCGAATCGATCCCGTGACTAACGAGGCAATCGTCACAGACGTTCGGCTGAAACGCTATCTTCGGGATCAGTTCGAGGCGGACGGTGAGGGCGTCTACATTACGAGTGAACGCGGAGAATATGCCAAAGAGCGCGAGGATCTACTCAAAGAAACGTTCGGTGTGACAACTGTCGAGGAAATCGAAGGTGAAGAGTTCGATGGCTTCGACAGGTTCCTCGAAAACGCAATCGACGCCCGATTGTTCGGTGCAACGTTCAGCATTGACACCGATGAGAGTGAGCTTATCGAGGCCCTCGAAAATCACCTTCCTGATCACCTTACTGGCCCCGTGCAGTTCTCACCAGGCAAGACGCTCCACCCTGTCGAGGTAAACGAGGAGTACAACAGCCTCACGAGCGTTATCGGTACTGACGATGAAAAAGAGCAGGGCGGATTCGATCTGGATGATCACCGGATCAAGTACGGCCTGATCGGATTCCACGGACTGGTCGATGAAAACGGTGCAGAGGATACCAACCTCAAAACGGAGGATATCGAACAACTGGATTCGACCTGCTGGCGTGCAATCAAAAATCAAACGATCACCCGTAGCAAGGTAGGACAGGAGCCGCGGCTCTACGTTCGTGTCGAGTACGACACTGACAGTTTCCATATCGGTGGCCTCACGCACGAACTCGATGTTGTCGGCGACGACGGAGACGCCCGCTCCTACCGGACTGTCCAAGACGTTACAGTCGATGCAACGGACCTCGTCTCCCGTCTCAAATCACATGAGGATCGCATTCAGACAGTGCATGTCGTTGCTGACGATGCGCTAGACATAACACTCGATGGTGAGACTCCAGACGACGGATTCGTTGGTGCGCTCCAAGATCGCTTCGAATCAGTCCATGAAATCGATGTTTACGACCACTAGCGGATCATACAGCGATGCAATCAAAACTGGACGACCACGCCGACGAGAGTACGAGCCAAGATACTGAGGCGACTCCCGATTCTCTTCCAGAGCAGTGCCTGTCGTTTCGGTTATCCGGCCCGTGGGGACATTTCCGCCGCGTCGAGGGGAATACAGTGAAAACCACGTACCGAATCATCCCCAGAACAACCGTCGCTGGTCTCTTGGCCGCAGTTCTGGGTATCGGGCGAAACCAGTATTACGACCTGTTCGGCCCCGAGTCATCTGCGATGGCTATTGAGCCGGTGAGCGAACTACGAACAATAAATCTCCCCGTGAACAACCTCACCACCTCACAAGAAGGACTGAAAGGGGTCAATACGCGAGGCAAAGTCAGCGTCTACTATCCAGATCCAACAGAGGACAGGCAGCGAACGAATTACGAAGTCCTTGTTGAGCCCGAGTACAGAATCGATCTTTGGCTTGATGACGAAGAAAAGTACGACGAACTTCGGGAGTATCTTTCGGAAGGAAAATCATACTACACGCCGTCGCTTGGCCTTTCCGAATACTTGGCTGATATCGAATACCTCGGCGAATACGAAGTAACAGCGGTAGCACAATCCGAACCGCACGCTGTCGATTCCGCAGTTCCAGACCCTGATGGCGTGATACCGGAACCAAACGTCAACTATGGGACGGAACGGTCACCGGCATTCATGGAACGAACAACGACATCCGGAGAATTCTCGGGGCGTCGAACGACGAGCTACCTGACCTATACCTATAGTCCGGATGGAGATTCACTCACTGTCTCAGATACAACAGTAGCAAGCGTTGATAATCGAACTGTGGTGTTCCGATGACGTGGACGCTTGACTCTGGCCGAGAAATCCTCTCCCATCCGTCAGAGGCGAACCGTGACCCAAAACCGCTCTGGGGCCACTTGACGGGAGTAAGTGATCGAGCCGCTGCTGCTGTATCTGAGGACTCAAAAGCACAGCCTGGGAATTCACTCAGCGAAATAGTCCAGCTTCTCGGTCTTGCTCATGACTTTGCGAAAGCAACACCGGCATTTCAGCGGTACATCCGAAATGAGTCCTACGACTCTCCAAAGCACCATGCAAGACTGGGTAGTTTGGTCGCTTACTTCTTTCTTGAACAGAACGGGTATGAGCGAGAAACCCGGTTAGCTGGACTGCTTGCTGTTGCCAAACATCACGGAGATGTCCCGGATGCAGCGAAATATATCAGAAAAACGTTCGACGAGCCCCGAATCGATCCGATGGGGAGCAATCAAACTATTCAGGCAATCAAGCAAGCTAAAACAATCGAAGCTCATGCCGAGACGTTCGCTCGTGATCTGTTCAGGGAAGCAGTCGGTGAGGGGGCTTGGGACGATTTCCTGGAAAAGATCGGAGACGCCTCCGACTCACCTATACTCACAGATGCCGTTGAAGATGCAGGTAAGAGAGGGGGGTTCGCTGGCGAACTGGAAGTGAAACCCTCTCAGTTCAATGAGTCGATATATACGACGCATTTGATCCTATTTGGCGCGTTGACGTTTGCAGACAAGACGGATGCTGCAGGAATTGATTCCGATGACAATCGACTATCGGGAGAGTTTCCTTCACTCGATAAACTCGAAACACATCTAACTGAGCTGGGTGGAGAAACGCAAAACGATATTGAAACTCAGCTAAACGAAGTTAGAACAAAGATTCAAGATGAGATTCCGGAACAGACACAGGAATTTCTCGAAAGCAATCAATCGGTCACTACATTAACGCTTCCGACAGGGTACGGAAAAACGTTCGCTGGGCTGCTCGCTGGGCTTACACTCTGTGATGACCATGATGGGCGACTCGTATACGCACTCCCGTTTACTTCGATCATTGATCAGACTTCGGGAACGCTACAGGAAGTTTTCGAGACAGATCCATCCGGTAATCTGCTGACGGTACATCACCATCTCGCAGAAACAAGAACCGATACAGAAAGCGAAGAGGAAGAGGAAACGGACGAACACGCTTCACACGAGGTGCTACTGGCAGAGAGCTGGCGAACTGGGCTGACGCTAACGACTTTTGTACAATTGTTTGAAAGTCTCGCTGGCCCACGAAACGGACAGTCGCTCAAGCTGTCCGCGCTTCAGGGTAGCACTGTCGTTATCGATGAACCACAGGCGATCCCACAGCACTGGTGGCCTATTGTTGGGAAGCTCATCGATATGCTGACCGAGCAGTTCGATGCTCAGGTGTTGCTAATGACCGCTACGCAACCCTCCCTCGTTGAGGATTCGTTTGAGCTTATTTCATCTGAGCGATTGCTTGAAATCGAACAGTCCGTTTTCACTGGCAACCCACCATCGAGAGTACAGTATCAACTCCATCCGACAGCACTCGTCACCGAAAATGAAGATAGATTATCCCACCTGGATGCAGCAAATCTACTCGCAGAAACCGTCGTAAGTGGAGATACGACGTTAGCGATTTGTAACACGATAGAAAGCACTCGAACGCTTACGAGGGAGTTTGTCGATAGTATCTCAGAATCTGAGACAGATCCGGTTGCTGTCTCTGAATTATATGAAGCCCAGCTTGATGAAGACGAAATCGGTGGGCTGTCAGCAACAAAAGAATACGACGGCAAGCAACGGCCGAGTGTTGAGCGCGGTCGGCTCGTTCGCGCTGTTGTCGAGGAGCTTCGAACCAAAGAGACCGTAGCGTATCTGCATCTGACGACGCGTGTGCGCCCGTGCGATAGGCAGTTCCTCCTTGCTGTTGCGAACGATCTCGCTGGGATTGATATTCCGTTCGCACTCATCTCGACACAACTCGTCGAGGCCGGGGTCGACATCAGTTTCGGCACTGTCTACCGTGACTTCGCACCCCTAGATTCGATAGTACAGGCGGCGGGTCGGTGTAACCGCTCATACGAATGCGCACCGGAAACCGGTGTTACCACCGTCTGGAAGCTCGAACCACCCGGTGAGGGCAATACGCCCCCATCAACCGCAGTGTACGCACCGAACCGAAGTCGGGGTGAGACGGATCTTCTAATGCATACTCGATCCGTTCTCGAAACTGTCCGGAAAGAACACGGAACCGCGTTTGCTGACGAAGTTCTGGCGAAGGATGCCATCGAACGCTACCACGATACTGTTGGAGAACGTATTCACAGTGTTTCCGAGAGCAATGATCTGGTAACTGCATTCGAGCAGGCAGATGGGGAGACACTGCGCGAAGCGTCACTCATCGAACGGCGACAGTCAGTTGAGGTATACGTATGTCGGACTGAGGAGGAACACGACTCCGCAACGGCCATTGAAGCACTTATGAAAGAGCGGAAGTTCGATGAGGTAGATTCAAAACGGGATGAATTGGCATCGATTCGGGTTTCGATTCCGGTTCCAAGGGCGAATACGGATGCTGCGAGCGGTATCCTTAGTCTTGAGCCGTTGGTCGATGAGGAGGAGAAGCGGCACGATCCAGAACGGATTCTCCATGCATCGAATTCAATATTCGACTCAGAGTTCGGCGTGCAACCGAGCGAATACGGTGTGGAGGATCGATTCTTTTGACCGCCGTTGATCCAGTCGACCGCCTCCTCGCAACCGCTCGCGGCGAGCCGGTCGACGACCCGTTCCGCGTTACGGGCGTGATGGTGCAATACTACTACGTTTGCAAACGCGAACTCTGGTTCGAAAGCCGAAACCTCGAAATTGACCGTGAGAATGCGACCGTCGTCCGTGGCACTCGTGTCGACGAGACCGCCTACAGCGACAAACGTGAGAACCTCCATCTCGGCATGATCTCCCTCGACCTGCTAGACGACGGCCGCGTCGTCGAAGTCAAACCTTCATCAACGCTTACCGAACCCGCTGAAATGCAGTTGTCATACTACCTCTGGTATCTCGACCGCGTCGCCGATATCCAACGAGACGGCGTCTTGGCTCACCCACGCGAGCGGAAGCGTGAGCCGGTCGAACTTACGACGGAGCGGAGCGAAAAAGTCGAAACTGCGATCCACGGAATTCACGATATCGTCAATCAGTCCTCGCCACCGCCAGCCGAGGAGAAACCATTCTGTGACTCCTGTGCGTACCATGACTTCTGTTGGTGTTAATAATGGATAGGAACTACCACGTCTTTTCCGACGGTCGACTCGAACGCAGTGACGACACGCTCAGACTCGTCCCTGACGACGATGGGGACAAGCAATACATTCCAATCGAGAACGCTGAGGCGTTCTTTTTACACGGTCAGATCGATTTCAACACGCGGCTGATGTCGTTCCTCAACGATCGGACGGTCGCGCTACACATCTTCGGCTGGGAGGATTACTATGCTGGCTCGGTGATGCCGAAACGCGGCCAAACCTCTGGGAAAACTGTAGTCAACCAAGTTCGAGCATATGAGGACAGTCAACACCGACGACAACTGGCCGCCGCGATTGTGAAGGGGAGTATCCACAATATGCGAACCAATGTGGTCTACTACAACGGCCGAGATCACGATCTCGACAGTGTAATTGAGGACTTGGAAACCGCAGCAACACGCGTTGACGAGAGTCTCCCGATTGACGAACTGATGGGTATCGAGGCGACCGCAAAAAAGGCCTACTACCGTAGCTTCAACCAAATTCTTCCGAGTGAGTTCCAACTCTCCCAACGGGAATACAACCCACCACCGAATGAGATTAATAGCCTCATTTCGTTCGGCAATTCGCTGGTCTACGCCAACTGCGTCTCAGCAATTCGAGCCACTGCACTCGACCCGACGATTAGCTACCTACACGAGCCCGGTGAGCGGCGGTACTCGCTATCTCTTGATATCGCTGACTTATTCAAACCCGTGCTCGCAGACCGGGTACTATTCCGGTTGGTGAATCGGAATCAAATTTCGGAAAGTGATTTTGAGACCGAGCTCGGCTCCTGTCTGTTGAACGAAGCTGGTCGGAAAACGTACACGAAGGCGTTCGAAGAAATGCTTGAACGTACTGTTGAACACCCGACGCTCAACCGAAAAGTTAGTTATCAGTACCTGATGCGTCTCGAAGCATACAAACTGAAAAAGCATCTCCTCGCCGGAGAAGCATACGACTCGTTCCAACGGTGGTGGTAAAATGTACGTGGTGATGGTATACGATTTGGAAGCGGATCGAACACAGAAAGCGCTCAAAATTGGTCGGCGATATCTGACTCACGTACAGAACTCAGTTCTTGAAGGCGAAATCTCTGAGGGAGATCTCTCCAAGCTCAAAAACGAGATTGATGATTTGCTGAAACCAGGTGAATCGACAATCATCTACGAGCTGTCTTCTGATACACTGCTCAACCGGACAGTCTACGGCGACGATCCAACTGAGGATCAGCGGTTTCTATAGTCGGTTTCCGTCGACCCCCCGGGGGGAAGCACCCTATTGATGGTCGACGGAAGGTCTTTACTGTGACCCGCCGTTAGCAGCCTTATGGCCCGTATATCGGGCATGGTTTCAGACGAACCCTCGTGGGGTTGAAGCAAATCTCGCCGACAGCACCGCTCACATCCCGGCTGGTTTCAGACGAACCCTCGTGGGGTTGAAGCCCGCTCCGGGCGGCCCGAGTACCAAACCGATACTCGTTTCAGACGAACCCTCGTGGGGTTGAAGCCGGCCACAGCGCCTATGAATCCCTCCCTGCAACATAGTTTCAGACGAACCCTCGTGGGGTTGAAGCCACCCGTTGACCTCGCGGTAGATGTGCGCCAGCATGTTTCAGACGAACCCTCGTGGGGTTGAAGCGACCTCGGCGGCATCGGCGAGTCCTTCGAGGCCGAGTTTCAGACGAACCCTCGTGGGGTTGAAGCTCTGACAGCCAGTCTCCCCCAGGAGGTATCATACGCGTTTCAGACGAACCCTCGTGGGGTTGAAGCATGGCAGCGGCGGGCAAGCTAATTGGTCAGACACGTTTCAGACGAACCCTCGTGGGGTTGAAGCTTTGAAAAATGCAAACTCGACGAGGACTGGCACAGGTTTCAGACGAACCCTCGTGGGGTTGAAGCCGACCCAGATCCAAGAGATGATCGACGAACCCGTTTCAGACGAACCCTCGTGGGGTTGAAGCGCCGAGCTGGCAGCCGAGTACCGCGACGAGCTCCTCGTTTCAGACGAACCCTCGTGGGGTTGAAGCGCAGACCTCAACGACACGCCGTTGATCATCAACCAGTTTCAGACGAACCCTCGTGGGGTTGAAGCTTTGCCCAGCCGTTCGACAACGCGGGCGATGCGAGTTTCAGACGAACCCTCGTGGGGTTGAAGCTGCTGACTCCGGAGTGAGTGTGCACGCCCAGCCATCGTTTCAGACGAACCCTCGTGGGGTTGAAGCGCGACCCGAAAAGAACCTTCTGGTTGCTCAGTGTTTCAGACGAACCCTCGTGGGGTTGAAGCGCGCATCAAACGAACCCGCTGACGGCGTCCCCGGCGTTTCAGACGAACCCTCGTGGGGTTGAAGCTATCGCTTGTCTTACCCGTCTACAAACCCTCAATCGGTTTCAGACGAACCCTCGTGGGGTTGAAGCAGGCAGGATGGTGTGACACCACCGGGCCGACTCAGTGTTTCAGACGAACCCTCGTGGGGTTGAAGCCTGCTGGCAGCGGACCAGCAGCGCCTCGAACTCCGTTTCAGACGAACCCTCGTGGGGTTGAAGCCTCGTGGTCGCGCTTGGTCGTCGGCGAGACGGGCAAGTTTCAGACGAACCCTCGTGGGGTTGAAGCATGACCTCTCGGAACGGGTTGTCCTCGGAGATTTGTTTCAGACGAACCCTCGTGGGGTTGAAGCCTGCTGGCAGCGGACCAGCAGCGCCTCGAACTCCGTTTCAGACGAACCCTCGTGGGGTTGAAGCCTCGTGTCGCGCTTGGTCGTCGGCGAGACGGGCAAGTTTCAGACGAACCCTCGTGGGGTTGAAGCATGACCTCTCGGAACGGGTTGTCCTCGGAGATTTGTTTCAGACGAACCCTCGTGGGGTTGAAGCGGTGATATAGCCACTTAGCCACCCGTCTACCGTAGAGTTTCAGACGAACCCTCGTGGGGTTGAAGCCTTACTGTGATGGACTTCGTTGGAGGTCGTGCCGCGTTTCAGACGAACCCTCGTGGGGTTGAAGCTACTGACAATGACGAACAGTCCGTTGAAACACTGTTTCAGACGAACCCTCGTGGGGTTGAAGCTCCCATTCATCGATAACCGTTCTATGCAGTGCAACAAGTTTCAGACGAACCCTCGTGGGGTTGAAGCGAGATGAGTTAGACGAACAGTTAGACGTAACTGGTTTCAGACGAACCCTCGTGGGGTTGAAGCATTGACACTGCCACTCCGTGGACGACTGTAGAGCAAGTTTCAGACGAACCCTCGTGGGGTTGAAGCTTTCATTGTGAGTGCATTGCACAAACTGAATGTGTTTCAGACGAACCCTCGTGGGGTTGAAGCCAGCGGGCTCTCCGGGAACTCGCAGTCGGGATACGGGTTTCAGACGAACCCTCGTGGGGTTGAAGCCGGTTCGGGGGCCTCATCGAGATCATCCCAATCGTTTCAGACGAACCCTCGTGGGGTTGAAGCACCATGTCAGCCACAGGATACACGACCGGCGGACCGGTTTCAGACGAACCCTCGTGGGGTTGAAGCTTGCAGGACCTCCGCGCCGTGGTTCCGAAACCGTCCGTTTCAGACGAACCCTCGTGGGGTTGAAGCGCGGACCTCGGCGTCGGGCGTCATGCCGAACACCCCAGTTTCAGACGAACCCTCGTGGGGTTGAAGCTCAGAGAGGTGCTGTGCCAGCTCCCCGGTGAGGACCGTTTCAGACGAACCCTCGTGGGGTTGAAGCCTCCTCGACGCGGTCAGCGGCTGTCCCGTGATGGTTTCAGACGAACCCTCGTGGGGTTGAAGCAGTATGCAATTGCGGATTCGGACGCCGGCCACACGGTTTCAGACGAACCCTCGTGGGGTTGAAGCAGGATACGGGCCGACTGGAAGCCCGAGTCCAGCCGGGTTTCAGACGAACCCTCGTGGGGTTGAAGCCTCGTAGACAGCAGAGGTTATCTGGCCCCCGGGAAGTTTCAGACGAACCCTCGTGGGGTTGAAGCCAGCTCGTCGATGACCGACAGGTCAGATAGGTCGAGTTTCAGACGAACCCTCGTGGGGTTGAAGCCTCATAGCTCAGTTCATCCTCCGAGGCGGTGCTCAGTTTCAGACGAACCCTCGTGGGGTTGAAGCGAGCAGGACGGAGAGGCCCCATACGGGAGGACGGGTTTCAGACGAACCCTCGTGGGGTTGAAGCGTTTACGCCCGCGGTATGACCGCTGAACGACCACTGTTTCAGACGAACCCTCGTGGGGTTGAAGCATTTACGTCTTTTTTCTGTTCGCTATCGGTTAATATAGTTTCAGACGAACCCTCGTGGGGTTGAAGCGTCGACGGGCAGGCAGTCGGCCCCGGCGACCTCCCCATGTTTCAGACGAACCCTCGTGGGGTTGAAGCATACCGTGACCCACGTCCCGCCAGGTGTGACGCCGGTTTCAGACGAACCCTCGTGGGGTTGAAGCCAACATCTGGGGTTTCGACGCGATGTTCGCGTATCACGTTTCAGACGAACCCTCGTGGGGTTGAAGCACCACCCCCGAAGTCATCGCCATCCACATGGTTGATGGTTTCAGACGAACCCTCGTGGGGTTGAAGCGGCAACGAGTCGTTCACCTTCCTGCAGCAGTCCGGTTTCAGACGAACCCTCGTGGGGTTGAAGCCATCATGAGTTCACGAGACCGCCGGGTACAGGTCGCCCGTTTCAGACGAACCCTCGTGGGGTTGAAGCTTACATACGTGAGTTTGTGTAATGGGTGGTCAGTGTGTTTCAGACGAACCCTCGTGGGGTTGAAGCCTCTGTGGTGTCACGTTCACTCATAGTCTTATCTGTTTCAGACGAACCCTCGTGGGGTTGAAGCGCCCGTTCTGCGTCCTGTGGCTCAACGGTATCAGATAGTTTCAGACGAACCCTCGTGGGGTTGAAGCTGACAGAGTCTACGACCGCCTGGCTGAGCACAAGGTTTCAGACGAACCCTCGTGGGGTTGAAGCAGACATGGTCTAGCCCTCTGCAATTGTACGTTATAGTTTCAGACGAACCCTCGTGGGGTTGAAGCGAACCGACGGCGGTTCTATGACGCGTGAAGAACGCGTTTCAGACGAACCCTCGTGGGGTTGAAGCTCGGCACACACAGTCTTACTCCGCGCTGGTCGATAGAGTTTCAGCCGAACTTTTGAAAGGCTGAAACTACGTCAGTGCTCCTGCCGTCCAAAGGTAGTGCTTCTTACTCTCCAACAAAAACCCACCTAAGTTATTACCTATTCATTGCCACAAAAAGTATGATTTGTCTCTGTGCGCACCTCCGCTGCTTCTTTCATAGTCGGATGATCTGCCCTCAATATTGCTGTTGAGACACTGAAAACCGTGCTTCCGCTCCGTACACAGATGATCAGGACTCGTCATCAAAATCGAGGTCTCTCACATCAATGTCACCATTGAGATATTGCTTTCCCTGTTCCGTAATGTCATAGACACCGTTCCCAAGATGGACAACCAAACCAGAAGAAACGAGCGTCTTACAGCGTTGATTGATATGCTGACGAGAAAACCGGACTCGGTCACTATCAGCCATTTCTTTGGGCGTGTCAGGACCTCTTTCCGCCAAATGCTCTAGAATCCGGTCATCGGCCCGTGACATCCAGTCATCATCAAACCGCATAGTCGTTGATGGGTTCACTTAGATAATCGAAACACCGCTAAGCAATCTACAAAATCTTTAAGCAACTACAGTTATCTAGAAACCCTCAGAAAGGTGTAATTTCGGTGCCTGAACAAAAGATACCGCGTGAAAGAGCGATAGACCACCCAATCGAATTGATGCGGAATTCTCCCCGGAAGACCGCATGGCCAGCGCTTCTATGTTAGTAATGCTCCGATGAGGAGCGATCAAGATGCTGATGAACTTCTTTCTATACTCTACCATTCTCTTCGGGCGACCCGCCGCCGGTACGTTATTGAGTCTCTGGAGAGCGCAGATAGAAGATCGGTCACGACACGAGAACTGGCCCGTAAGATTGCTAGCCTTGAGATGAATGTTCCAGAACACCAGGCTACTGGTGAACCCTATCGTAACGCGTACAATGCCCTTTCCCAGACGCATCTACCTACGCTATCAGATGCCGGGATAATCATCTATGACTCCGAGAGACAGATTGCGACACCGGGTATTAATTTCGACCTCGCAGCACTTCTAATTGATACGAACACTCCAACCGTCTACGTATTCTCTTCTATTGTAGAGGAATCAGACAACAGTGAGGACTAGAGAGAGTCGCAATCGCTCATAGAGCAAACGTGTGCTCTCCTATGTGAGGATAGCGGTGACCGGCTGGAAGGTCATCATCAACGAATCATGGAAACAGAACAGGAAGCTGCCATTGACTCAGAGAGGAAGATACAGGAAATACGCGACGCCTTATCACCAGATCGATTTCGCGAGTGGTATGGCGAACGACAGTACAGGGAGAACATTGAGAACGGAACACCGTACTTCAACGGACCGGCATCCATTCCTGAGCCTGAGCGACATAGCCCAAGTTCACTACTTCAGTGTCATCGAAAGGCATTGTATCGTCAATGCAACACTCCAACTGAGCAGCCTGACCCAAACGGAATTTTCTGGTTTGGAACGATGTTTGAGGAAAAAATCGCTCTCCCCTTCTTACAACAATCCGTCACAGGCACAGACACATACGCACGGAATTCCATTTGGATTGATTCGACAGTTGAGACAGACGTAGGTGAGTTACGAATAAAGGGTTCGACTGATCCTGTTATTGTTGATGCAGAGTCAATCCCGATTCTACCGACAGAAGTCAAGACTAAATCCTCTTTAGACAACCTTGATTCGCCAAATCGTCATCACTGTGCTCAGGTCCACGCGTACCTGTTTGGGCTCTCAAAAAAGTATGATATTGAATTGACCGAAGCAGCAATCTTGTACGGTAGCCGGAAATCGTTAGACATCCTAACATTCCATGTCGAATTCGACAAATCATTCTGGGAAGACGTTGTAATTGAGTGGGCTAGTGAACACACAGAGTATCGACTCAACAATGAACTCCCGCCTGCTTTACCGGAATTCAGCTGGGAGTGTGGATTCTGTGACTACTACGAGCGGTGCGGGAAAGGCGAGACAAATACTGAGGGAATTGGTGTCACTGGTTTCCTCCCACTATTTGACGGGTATCCTCGTGAAAGCGCCATCGAATACTTAGAAGCCAATGACGGAGCTAAACTCACTCCGACACTCGCCTACCGCTTTCCAGATATCGCATCTCAGTACGGGAGTTATGACTGGACCTGTCCTGTATGTGGTGTCAACCGACAACCAGAGTCCGTAGATTGGGATGGTGATACAAATCGACCGCCCCTCTGCGGTACATGTGGTGAAGATGGAATCCACTCATCGCTCTCGGGCCCCTTTCCTGAGAGCAGCGCCATTCTAGAGGGCCATGAAAATGTCTGAAACACCTCCTTGGAAGGCCCTGCAAGAGGAGACAGGGCGAATTGAAACTAGGTGCCCTTTCTGTAATTCTACCAATGTAGATTCTTCCATACCTGGCCTGGATCCAGCCTGTATGGAATGCGGCGCTGTCGTCACCGCTCCTGTTGAATTCGACGCTAATTTGAAAGACCACGAGGCGGAAGACGGCACAACCGTACCGTGGTCCGAGTATCACAGCGTTACAAACAGTACAGAGCACCAAGTCGCGTGCGCGCTTGAATACTTGGAAGAACTCGGAACCAAGCTTGATGTCCCAACAGAAACACATCAGTATGCAGCAGAGGTCTATGCGGAAGGTGCTATCGAGACACTCACCAGTGGTCGATCAACGACCCTCTTTATCGCTGCTTGTCTCACTGTGGCTGCCAACGAGTGCGGATCACCGATCCCGGCGAGCCGTATCGCACAGGCGGCACAGGTTAATTCCAACTCTCTTCGGCGCGTTTGTCGGGTCCTTCGTCAGAATCTTGATGTAGGAACATCTCCATGTCCGCCCCGAGCCTACTTAGCTGACCTTGCACGGACGCTCAAACTCAACGAGTCGTTGATTGCGGATGCCGATGCTATCATCGATGCTATTCCCTCATATCATCTCAGCGGAAAACATCCAGGAGCATTTGCGGGGGCCGCACTATACCTTGCTGCAGACGGTGAAGTAACTCAGCGCGAGGTTGCAAATGCAACGGCAGTGACAACTGAAACAATCCGCCTCAGAGTTAAGGAGTGTCGAGAATGCATAAAAATACAGTAAAAACAGAGAAAAATCTAAATAACAGGGAGAAATAATGGACAGATCGACATTCCCATCCCACGCATTACCTGGAACCACTGCTACTCTTCATCAACATGAGCAGCCGAAACACCGCGCGGCCATATATGCACGAACCTCAACGACGAGACAAAAACTAGGTTACTCGATCGCCGAACAGGTTCGGCAATGTGTGAATAGATGTCTGGCATTAAATTGGACGGTCGCGTTCGTCTATCGTGACGAAGCGAAGAGCGGAAAGAACACGGATAGACCGATGTTCCAAAAGATGCTAACTCAGGCAGAGCATGGCCTGATAGATGTTGTAGTTTTTTGGAAGATCGATCGCTTCTCTAGAAGCATTATGCACGCCGTCCAGTTGGAAAAGCAGTTTCGGGACTGGGGTGTCGGACTTCACAGCGTCACTGAACAGATTGACACAACAACGCCTGCCGGACAATTCAACTTCAGGAATCTTGCGAACTCTGCCGAGTTTGAGCGAGAGATGATTAAACAGCGGACAAAAATGGGGCACGCTGCACGGGCAATGGAAGGCAAGTGGCCTAATGGATCTCCCCCCTTGGGCTACGAAGCTACCCCTGATGGCCGACTTCAAATCGTTCAGTCCGAGGCCAAACTCGTTCGCTGGATTTTCGAACGATATACCGAGACGAAATCCATGCCCGAAGTTGCAAAAGAACTGGATGTGAACCGTAAGCAAGACTCAATCGATAAAAAGTGGACGCCGTCTTTAATCAGCGCTATTCTCCGGAATACTCTCTATATAGGTCAGTATACTGTTGGCGATGTTGAGAGGTGTGAGAATACGTATAGAATCGTCTCAGATGAATTATTCGAACAGACACGCACTCTACGGACTCGTTTTGAGAGTACTGAGTCTGAATCTAGACCATCAATGGGTTCAAAACGCAAAAGAACCCGTGTCAACCGGATTCTGAATCAGTATCAGAACTGGATTAACTGATCCAGAAGCTATAACCATACTTCTAACTATCCTCTTGTTTGAACTCTTCTACTTCTTGTTTATAGGGGAATTTTCGATTGCGGCTACAGTGAGGACATAAGTAGTTGTGTACCATTCGCGAACCTGTCTTTCGTCTCCCATCCTTCATCATCTCGCTATCGCAGTCCGGACACCGTATCTGCACTACTTCGCTGCACTTGAAGAGTGTCTCAGCGCTGAATTCGGTAGCGAGTGACTCGACATCGTCAGCCTCCTCTTTATTGCTACTGTACGTTTCGTACATCTTTTCAAGTTTCTTGAGAATCACGTCGTGCTCTTCGTCACTAATTATTCTTAATGACTCGTCTACGACTGTCGTACTACTCTTGGAGTCGTCGTTCCGTGTATAATCAACGTACTTTGTTGTCGGCCTGCCTATATATAGGGGCCTCCGTAGCATCCTCCTTAGCTTTCCCCTAGTAAAAGAATTAGGCAGTGCTGGTGCTTCTTCCAGCGTTTCGGTTAGTGCTCGGGCCGGATCCGCTGCAATGAATGTTTCTACCGCCTCCTCAACGATGAGTGCCTCTGCCGGATTAATGGAAATCCAGTCATCCTCGTCATTTGCTTCGTACCCAAGTGGAACCTGCCTGAAAGCTGAAGACCACTTCTTATCAATGAAATTCCGTGCAACTCCGGCTTGTGCTCGTCGTGCCTGCGTCTCCAGTGTCGACTGGGCCGATAAGACGCGGTTCGTCACGTAATTTAGATCTTGGTTGTTCGCAACATCGAGCTCTCCAACTTCATTCGAGATAACTTTTACACCGTACTCTGTACGGAGCTCATACAGGTAGTAGAGGGTCTCGACAGCGTGACGACCAACTCTATCGAGTTCATCTACGAGAAGGTATGAGACGGTATCTGACTTGGCTTTATTTCGTAGGTCGTGAATCCCTTGCCGGTCGAAATTAGTTCCAGATTCGCCCTTATCAGTAAATGTCTCTATCAATTCGATTCCACGTCTATTGCATTCGAGTTTGACCCAATTACGTTGGTCACGCAAACTTCGGCCGTTCCGAACTTGTTTCTCTGTGCTCACACGGGTATAAGCGATCGCTGCTTCATCCAAATTTGAGCCATCCGCTGCCTGGGTTGATTCTCCCATATTGCACCCAACGGTATAGAAAGAAATCGTATAAATCTCTAGTATTTGTAATCTGACTAGTACGGTAAACAGTACGGTAAATTTCACTACGAAGAGAGCTGTTTGAGCAGGGTCGAGAAGACCATCCGGCATAATATTATACAAACACCAACATATATTCCATTCAACACATGTCCATCTAAGCAATGTAGGAGGTTGCCTCAATAGGTCAGAACATCAGAGAAAAAAAGTACAATTTTCGTATGCCGGAGATGAAATAAACCTTTCGCTGAGACTGATGTTGGTTTTATAAGTGTCTTGGTAAGGTCATTTCTACAACTTCTGATGTGAGTACCGATGCGTACTCACCTCATACATTGTTCAAAGGCGTTGTACAGAGCATATTGGTACCTGGCTCGTTATGCACACTGTCTGGCCGGACACTATTAAAAACTTTGATATGATGATATTATTGGAATATTTGGGATATGGTAATAAATTCTCGAAGAGATTTGAAGCTCTCTCAAAGTATAGAGTCGCTAATATTTCGTTGCCGTTCGCTTTAGAACGACCGCAGCTACTGTTTGACGGGATCCCGCCGAACCAGAGTCAAAAAACAGGGCGTACTAATACTGGATTTTCGGCAAGACTCCACCCAGATGCACCTGACTGCTGTATCACGCATTTAAAACGGCTCAGGAGGCCTTTAAACACGTATTGGGCGGTGAAATGGGGGTGTGGGAACTAATGACTAGCTACTCCCCTCGATTGCTCGCGCGCGCTTCCGAGGGACTGGTCCCATCACTACGAACATATCTTGATTGTATTGCAGGGAAGGTCCCTGATAGTACGTTTTATTCACACAAATCAGTCCTATCCGAATTCTGTATCTGGATCGATAGACATCAAATTGAGTTGGCAACTGCTCCAGAAAATATCGCTGTCCAGTTCCTGGGTTCGTATCTTCTTAATTCGAATTATTCTCAGAGTACGGTAAGAGGCCACGTTTCAACGATTTCGAACTTTCTTGCGTACCAGTACAGACGCGATCCACAACTTCTGAAAATAAAGATAGCATCGGCGCTACGTGAACACCCTGATTCTAGTCTCCAGGATGTCGGTGACAGCATCATCGGAGACACTGAGACTGAACCGAATTCGCGATTATCGTCGCAGATTCACGATTTTATTACCACCCTACGTCAACACCAGTTCGGAACAAGGACGCACGTTTATGTCGAAATTCTCCTAGACACAAAGAGCCGTCCTGAGCAAGTCCGACAACTCGATTTTAGTGACCTAAATATCGACAATGGACAGATTCTTGTCGGCATTTCTGAGACTTATGTGGTCCGTTCAGTTGGTCTCCTCACCAAACGTGTCTGCCCTCTTTCAGCAACGACTCTAGAAGCCCTCAATATATATCTCGAATACGAGCGTGAAGGGTCAATTTCCGATCAACGAAGCCCACTGCTCACAACATATGACGGACGGCCCAGCTCATCGACACTGCGACGGTCAGTCAAGCAGGCGAGTGCGTCTCTCGCGTCTGAGAATCAACCACAGGCCATTGTGCCGGCTAAACTCTGGCAATACGCCATTTACAAAATCCTGTCCTAACCATGTCAGACCATATCGTAGATCTACTGGCTGATATTGAGGATCCCGACACAATTGAAAAATTACTCGAGTTGTCTGACAGTGTTGATTTCACCAGTGACCAGACTGAGCCGTCGAATCCTTCGACACTTCACGAACTCTATGAACGTTACCTTTCACGGAGGCACGACCGAAGTCCCGCGACAAGATCACAATACCGACGTACGATTCCGTCATTCATCAAATTCGCTGAGGATCGCGATATCAAGATGCCCGCTGGTATTTCGACAGAGCTCGTTGACGCTTATATTGATGATTTACAAAGAGAGTATGACGCAGATGCCACCATTCTCACGTACACCACGAATGTCCGTGGCTGGCTCTGCTGGCTTAATAAGCGCGGCCAGTGTCCTGATGATGTATATACGATTTTAGATAAGGATGAGCTCGGCTTGTCGCCACGGGCTCGTGATGAAGCGATTCCCGCAGATGAGGCAATATCAATTCTTGAACAACTTGACCGTCAACGGTGTGGTTCTTTCAAACATGCTCTTCTTGAACTTCTCTGGAACAGTGGCATACGTATTGGTGGTGCCCATTCATTGGATGTGAGAGATTTTGATCCCACGAATCGAGAAATTCGACTTCGTCATCGCCCGAAAAAGGGGACTCGCCTAAAAAATGGGAATGACAATGAGAACGCAGCTGGCGACGGTGAGCGGAACGTCACACTTAGTACCTCTGCTGTTGAGGCAATTGAACACTATATTGATTGCAGCCGTCCCTCCGTCACCGATGATTTCGACCGTGAGCCACTTTTCGCTACGCAGTACGGTCGCGCGACACGGTCAACACTTCGTCGCCGGGTGTATGAGGCGACCAGTTGTCGGTGGGGTAATGACTCAGATAACGGTGCCTGTGATGAGAACTGTGATCCAGACTCAAATGTCTGTACGTACTCATATTATCCTCATGCTATCCGTCGTGGTTCAATCGTACATCATCTCAGTGGTGGTCTCCGTCCAAGTATCGCTAGCGAGCGGTTTGACGTTTCGATCCAGACTCTGCGAAAGCATTACGATCCCCGGACGAAACGGAGGCGGAAAGAAGACCGATCTGAAGCAGTCCGGAATGCTTGGAATAAATAACTGAGACGGTTCTCAGCGAACGGAATTGGTGCTTGACATCTTCATTACTGGGCCCCTATATCCTGTCGCTACGCTGGTACGGAAGAGAATTGAACTATTGGGGGCGTATTAGACATACATTTTAGTGGGCGTGTAGCGGATTCTTGATTCGTCTTGGTGTGCTTTAGGAAGTTCTCAGACGTATCGATTTGACTACCGTTGCAGAATCCGGAAGTCCGCTAATGTGGTATCAACTGCTAGCTTCGTACGACGATGAATCGCTGCTGAATAAATAGCTGACATGACTCAATCGGTAGTGGATAGCTGAAAATTAAGCGATCATTTGTCAGGTATGTATCGTCGGCGTTGGTTGACTTTTTCTCGCTCTGTCCTTTGATCGTAATGACGGTCTAACACATCCCTTCCAACGTCCATCCGATCGCTAACAACCCGTTCCGGGGTGTCGGACTGTAGATGGTAGGTAATTGAGCCACGACGGATTGGATGTGGACTCAGTGCTGACGGGCATCCGTACGCGTACTCTGTCGGTCGATATTCGCATGTTTCAATATCACGGTCGTGTGGGCACTTGTTTTCGTACACGCATGGGCGTGTGAATTGATAAGCAATTGAGCGCGCACGATTACGACTGAGACGTCCACGGCTGGTCGCAAAGAGTGGCGTCCGATCAAATTCATCAACCTTCCCGGGGTGCTTGATCGAGAGCCAGTCATCTAGTATATCACAGATAGGGCTACTCAGAGCCACCATTCGTTCGCTCTTTATTTTGTTTTTTAACGACGTTCCTTCATCTGGTCGATGAACTAATCTAAGATATTGCTCATCAGGGTCATAATCCCGGTTATCAAGCCCAACTGCCGCCCCAACCCGTAAACCTGTATGCCAAAGGACGCCAATTAGTGCATGTTCCAGCGTTGCGTACTGGAATCGTTCAAGATACGCGAGTATCTCATCTGCTTGGTCCTTCGGTAGCAGTACCTCGCGAGCGTCCTTCGCTGTTGTCGTCGGGAGTATAATTCGTTCGTCAAGCCCTGGTTCGACAGCATCGATACTTGCACAGAACCGGAGAAAGAGTCGTAGTGTCGCGAGCTGTGATTTCATAGATGCCGTCGCCAGCTCATCCTCGTTCCGACGCTTTACTCGGAACCGGTGGATATCCCTACCTGAAAGGTCGTTCATATTGTCGATCCCATCCTGCTCGCACCACTGTACGAACTGCTTCAGGCGGTAGGCGTGGGATTGGAGCGTTGCCTCAGCTACTTCATGACTGCGCTCATCTAGATACATTTTCTTTGCCGTCGTAGGGTTAAGGGGATCGAGGTTCGCGCTCATCGGATGATTCAGGCTGATGATTACCTGTGGTTTTCACCGACAGAGTGACATCAATTGGCCCTCAGTTCTACTACTTCTCTGGTTTGGCTTAATCAATCATCCGTTGAGTACCCATTACTGAATCTCAGAGTGATTTATGCGCTTTACAGAGTGCTGAATAAATAGTACAGAATGACTCTGTTGATACACTCAAAAGTTGACATATTTATATTGGTACGGTCGATACAGACGAACCATTTACTGGATCAAATTTCTGTTAGGACGTCTGGGGGCAGTTCAATGGATGCAGTTTCGTAAGCCAGACGAAATACCGCAGGGGCCTCTTATTCTCATTTTTTCTTCAGAATCACCTGTGTATATAATTCTGTCCCGTTTTGTGGACGGTAATGTCCACACAATGGGGTGTAAAAGCCCGAAAATAGTGCTTAGGAGTTTACTTTTGTGGGCAGATTTATATAATAAATACGCAAAAATAGTATATGGGCAAGAGCAGAGAACCGGACACGGAAAATGAAGAAACCGTCACCGAGGAACACCTGTTATTTGGCGCATTAGGTGACCATCCGAAGACGAAGACACTTGCTGCTCTAATCAATGCTCCCGAGAAAGACTTCAACATCACTGAGATAGCTGACTACGCTGATATTAAGCGCGACACAGTATACAAGTATATCGACGAACTTCGTGCCTGGGGGCTTATTGAAAAAACGCGCAAGGTTGGCAACAGTCAGATGTACGCTCTTAACACCGACAGTGACGCCGCCGAAGCGTTGTCGGAGATGGAATGGCACCTGATGGAGCACCTCGCCGAGAAAGAAGCCGCTGGCGAGCTTGATATTGATAATAACCCAGTCCCCGAATAATGAGCACCGAGTAACCGTGCCGCGCCCACCTTAATCAAGACGTTTTTTCCTGTCTGGGGGATGATTGTCAGATAACTATCTGATCCGATGTCGAAGACATCTATTTGCCCGATAACTATCCTTTCCATTTTGCTAGTATGTGATAGCGTGTCATAGAAAGCGTCACGTACGAAGCAGCAGGGTGCGCGAAGTGTGTCCAACACAAGCGCAACCCTGCAAAACGTAGCTTCAGTAGACGACTTCTTGAATGTCGCGGCTACCGAGACAGTACCGCTGTTGGAACATCTTGAGTTCGGGTTTCTATTGGAGTACGACGTGTTCGCCCCCGCTCGCCGGGAGCGAACACGAGTACATCAGCTACCGGATCTCTTTCGTGGCTTTCTGCACTGCTACTACGAGGATATCTACGGCACACGTCCAGTTACACGAGAACTCCAGCACAGCCTCGTCTGGTATTACTGCGGACTCGACAAACCGCCATCTAGAGATACGATTGACCGATTTCTCACCGACCTCGAACACGTCATCAGCGATGTCTTCGACAGGCTCGTCGAGCAGGCCGCCGCCCGCGGCCTGCTCGACTCGACGTACTCCATCGATTCGACGCACATCGAAGCAATCCAGTACAACGACGCTGCTTCGTAGAACTACGATCCAACAGCCGAAGAGTACTACTACGGCTTCGGCTGTACGATCGTTTCAACCGGCGCAAAGATCCAGATAGCAGCGGAGTTCACGCAGACCAAACAAGCAGACCAAGAGACGGCGATGCGCGTCACGCGTGACGCGCTCGCCGTCGAAGAACCGCCGTGGATGCTCGGAGACAGCGCCTACGACATCCTCGATTGGCACGACCACCTGCTGGCCGCAGGGGTCGTGCCAATTGCCCCATACAATCCGCGAAACACTGACGACCCGAAAGACATTGAGTACAGGGTCGAAGACCGAATCGGGGAACACAGCGAGGGCGTCCAGCTGAAACAATCTATCTTGGACGAGACGTACAACAACCGGACAGGAGTCGAACGAACCAACGACGCAGTCAAGGACTGCGGCCTCGGGCACGTTCGCGCCCGAGGCCGCGTCCACGCACGAACAGAGGTGTTCCTTGCGCTGTGTCTCCGGCTCGTCGTTGCAATCACCAACTACGAGCGGAGAAACGAACCGGGCTGTGAGAAGCTATGAGATCGATTCTATGACACGCTCAGTATGTGAACAAGTAACTTGACGGGTTTCGACGGCCTTCATCGGTTTCGTCGGCTCCATGTGTTTCGATGGGTTTCATCGTCTTCGTTACCCCACCCTACCGTTTCATCGCCCTCAAAGAGAAGTGGCACGCAGGTATGCCACGGCAACACAATACCACGCGTAGGAAACGTTGATTCCCACGCTTAGCTACTGAGACTTGTTTTCAAGCGGATATAGGTGTAGATGGCAAAAACCACTTGACTAGCGTGGAGTGACCGGTGAAACCGGGCCGGCTCAAGACCAATTTCCACCCGTATTTGTGGCACCTTGCTCAGCAAACCAAGTGCGTCTCGATAGGACTTTTCGGGGTAAACCGCAGACAGTGTAACGCCACTACCGCTTTGTGGCAGCGACTTCGCCTCGCCCACCAACCGTACTTTTAGCTAACTGAAGGACTTGTTGTGAAGGAATCTTAGACATCAATCATCGACAGCTTCTCTATTATCTCGATAGCTCTGACGGCCGAAACCGACGCAGCTCAGCGATTCACCAGAGCACATCAAACAACTGTATTCACTTAGGCTCATTCTGAACTGAGTACGATGTGTCTTCGCTAATGGACTTAGGAGCGACAAGCGGCTCGACAATGATTGTATCGTAACTCAGCATCGCTTGTCTGGCTGAGCCTTTCTCTTGAATATCAACGAGGTCACCACGTGCTAGTTCTTTCAAATCGATTCGAATCCCATCGATATGACGGTCAAGCAATTCGGACAGTTCCTCCTCAGTGGCTTTCTCATGCTCGTGTAATGTATGAATGAGCTCTTTTTTATCACCAGAAAGTATCCGGCGGGCTTGTTCAGTGGATAGCACGCAGACTGATCCAAAGGCTTCTGAACCGGCTAATTCCCTCCCTACCCCAGTCCGCAGAAGTACTCGGTCGGGGTCCGACTCATCGGTCGGTTTTACATACGAACTCTCTGTTGAGTCGGTTGGATCAGACATAGTTACGTATTTGACCTACTCTGTATAAATAATCGGTCCGTATTGGTGACTTGTGCGACACTGGTTGCAACCCCACTCTGATAAAATAGTGAAAACCATCTACAGAGGCCATTTATCGGTATTCCCGGACTATTTGACGTAAGTTATAATATTCCATCTTTCTCGATTCTGCTGTGTTGAATAGCAGTGCTGGTTGGGACATTAGAAATTTGAGTCGGCTTGTCAGGAGCTAGTGCCAGCAATCTCAGAATCGGTGTCGCCTCACCGTGGCTTAGGAGGCGCTATTCAACACAGCACTTGATTCTGTCTCAGTCGTGGACTGGCATTGATAATAGGATCCGACATAAGATATATTTGCGAGTGGAATAATATATTTGCACAAGCAAGTGGGGGATCCCACAAATTGCGACCCTGAGAATACATGAACCCCGATTCAATCGAAGAATACGACGATGTCAACGAGGCAGTAGTCACTGACTGGAAGAGCGAAACGACAACGCGGGAGCGAATTAAGTCCGTCATCACGAGAACGACGGAGGCCACGCCAGCGTCCGAAATCGCTGACAAAGCGAGAGCGAGCGAGCCGGTCGTCCGCGATGAGCTCACCGAACTCGCGGAAATTGGACTCGTCGAGAAAATCGACGGTGGCCAGGGTGCGCTGTACAAGCGCAACGACCAGATGTATATTTATCGGCAGGTGCTGAAACTTCAGGACGAGTACTCTGAGGACGAACTGGTTGAGACGTTGCAGGACCTGAAACAGACGGTCAGCGAAATCAGAACGAAACACGGCGTTGAATCGCCCGCAGAGCTCGCCCAGCAACTCGACCCGGACGACCACGGCGGATGGGAAGACCACACGACGTGGCAAACCGCTCAGAAGAACCTCTATCTAGCCAAGGCAGCGATTAGCTTCTACGACGCCGAAAAAGTGGTCGTCTGAGCGATGTCGTATCTTACAGGCAATACGGGGCCGACCGACTACGAGGCACTCCAACGAATCCGCGACATCTTCCTCACAAACGAACCACTCGTCACGCATCACGATCTTAGTGGCCGACTCGATCCACAGCCCGAACTAAATATCACGGTCTGTGAGGGATTCGGATCCAGTCCATCCGGCCGGTTTGATATCGTCTGGACCGAACGGGACTGCTACAACTTCCACTACACCGAGCCAGACGGCGTTGACTTCCGTTTCGACCGCCACCCAGAACCGAACGCACAAGAGAAGCATTTCCACGAACCACCGGATGCAGATGCGAGGGTTCCCTCGTGTGTCGAAGTCGAACAGGTCGAAGTCGTCACGCGAGCCGTCTTGAAATGCTGGCGCACAGCACTCGAACGTGGTGACCCCTCATTCGTCAACACGCAGTCGAATCCACCATAGTATCTCAGAAACCACCCGGATATTGACACCATCTGTCACCACAACAGATCTCTAAACTCTTCGCTAAGAGCGTAAAAGTGCTATAGAAAGCTAGCTGACGGCCCAGCATTCTCTGGATACTCCCCGGCAGGGCCCATCTCTGTTGTCTCGAAGTCGCGTATAAGAGAGCTCTCTGCTGAACTGAATGGCGCTATCGCTCCGGGACCGCTCTCGCTCGCGGTTCGCTGCTCACTCATCAACAACCACGACCTTGACCTGCTGGACGCCGCCAATCGCCCGGAGTCGGTTGGCTAACTCCGTGATTGTGTCGCCCGCGCCCTCGACGACTAGCGTTTCCATACAGGTGTCGTGGGAGAGATGGATGTGCTGCACGGAGGTGATGATGTCGGCCATCTCGTGTTGGACGGTCTGGAGTTCGTCAGCGATGCCCGAGACGTGGTGGTCGTGGACGATGACAATGGTTCCGTGGTGGTGTTGTTCATCACCGGATTCCCATTCGTAGGTCGCAAAGAAGTCACGTAGCGAGTCGCGTATCGCCTCCGACCGGCTCGCGTATTCCCACTCGTCGACGATGCCGTCGAGTCGTTCGACCATCGACGATGGAAGTGTCAGGCTGATCCGGTCGAGATCCTCACTCATGTGTGCCGATAGGGACGGGCCCGCATATGGGTATCCGGGCTTCGGTAATACTCACCCGCCGGCAGTAATACTGCTCGATGAAAAAGTATTATTACGTCGCCGGGACCAGACGTGAGTAGTATGCACATTCCCGACGGATATATCGATTTGCCGCTTGCACTGCTGTTCGGTGCGCTTGCGGTCGTCGTTCTGAGCGTCGCTGCAAAGCGCGTCAACGGTGAGATATCTGACACTCGTGCACCGTTGCTCGGCGTCGTCGCGGCGAGCATTTTCGCCGCACAGATGCTCGACTGGCCGATTCCGGGCGGTACCAGCGCTCACTTTGTCGGGGGCGCGTTCGCGGCGATTCTCCTCGGTCCGCATCTGGGCGCACTCTGTGTCGCGACTGTCGTCACGATTCAGGCGCTCGTCTTCGGCGACGGCGGCATCGTGGTGCTCGGCGCGAACGTGTTCAACATGGCTATCGTCGAGGTGTACGTCGGCTATGCCATCTATCGCCTGCTCGTTCCGTACGGTGAATTCCGCGCTGCCTTCGTCGCGGGGTGGCTGGGAATTACGGCCGGCGCGCTGACCGCCGCGCTCCAGCTCGGTCTCTCCTCGGCGTTCCAGTACCAGTTGTTAACGACACTGTCGATAATGGGCGTCGGGCATCTCGTGCTGGGGCTGATTGAGGGTGCCATCACCGCCTCGGTGTACCGGTACCTCGCTCGCGCTCGCCCTGACCTCCGGCCCAACGCCGCACCGGAGGTGAGCGCGTGATGGTACCGGACTACCCCGACTGGCTACCCCGTGCGCTCGCCGCGCTACTGGTCCTGACCCTGCTCGCGCCGGTGTTTGGGTGGGCGGCTGGCCAGGTTGGCTACGCCGAACCGCTGGAAAATGCCGCCGAGGCGACCGGCGCGACAGAACACGCCACCGCCGTCGGGACGGCGCTGTTTCCGGACTACGGCGTCCCCGGCCTCGGCGGCGCGACTGGGACGTTCGTATCGGCTGTCGTCGGGACCGCGCTGACGCTCCTCCTCGGTGCCGCTATCGGACGCGTACTCGGAACGGACGTCGACGGACGGCAATAGCGCATGTCCGGCAGGGACCTGCTCGACCGGACGGTCACAGCGATTGCGGCCAGCGCCCAGTGGTTCCTGCTTGCTGAGGACCTGCCGGATCGAGACGGGTTCCTCCAGGCCGTTACGCCGACGGTCAAGCTCGTCGGTATTGCGACGCTCGTCGCGCTTACCGTGACACAGCAGGCGCTGGCAGTCGTCAGCGCGCTCGCGCTCCTCGCGACAGCACTTGCGGCCATTTCTCGGGTACCTATCCGTACTTTTCTGGGTCGTCTGACCGGTCCACCGGCGTTCGCGTTCGTTGTCGTCGCCCCGCAAGCGTTCTTGATGCATGGCCCCTCGCTGGGGTCGCTTCCCCTCTCGGCCGCTGGCATCGACTATGTGCTCACGTTCGCCGTCCGCGTAACTGCGTGTGTCGGCTTTCTGTCCGTGCTACTGTTGACGACTCGCTTCGCCGACCTGCTGGCGGCGTTTCGCCGGCTTCGGGTCCCGACGATCGTCGTTTCGCTGCTCGGAATCACGTATCGCTATCTCCTCCTCTTTTTTGCCGAACTCGAACGCATGGTTCGGGCTCGACGGAGCCGAACCATCGCCGAGCCGAGCCTCCGCCGGAACTGGCGCGATTCGGGGCACTTCGTGGGCTCGTTTCTCGTCCGGAGCCTGGAACGCGGCGAGCGGGTCCAGCGGGCCGCCCGCGCCCGCGGCGGCACTGGCCCGACGCCGGCACAGCCCCGGAAACCGCTCGGGCGGGCCGACCTCACCTTCGGTTTGATCGTTGCACTCGCTGTCGCGGTGGTGGTTGTCGCGTGACTGCTATCGAAGCCACCGACCTCTGCTACGCCTACCCTGACGGAACGCTGGCCGTCGACGGCGTCGACGCATCCATCGAGCGCGGCGAGCGTGTGGCACTGCTCGGTCCGAACGGGGCTGGCAAGTCGACGCTGCTGGAACTGCTGGGCGGTCTGGTCGACCCTGACGGCGGGCAGGTGCGGTACTTCGGGGAGACGACCGACGCAGACACCGTCCGCAGTCGCCTCAGTGTCCTCACGCAGAATCCTGCCGATTACCTGTTCAATCCGACCGTTCAGGAGGACCTCGCCTACGGGCCGGCACAGCTCGACTGCGACCGTGCGGAAGTCGACCGCCGCGTCCAGCGAGTCGCGGACCGGCTTGCCCTCGATGGCCTCCTGTCGAAGCCGCCGTTCCGACTTAGCGGGGGTGAACAGCGCCGCGCCGCTCTTGCAAGCGCGCTCACCGTCGAGCCGGACGTGCTGTTGCTTGATGAGCCGGTGAGCAACGTCGACGCCGCGAACCGGAGAACGATTCTCGACCTGCTCGACGAACTCGCGGCCGATGGCGTCACGCTCGTCGTCTCGACGCCGGACACCGAACTCGTCCCGCACGTCGCGGACCGAGTGCTGCTGCTCGACGACACCGGCGCGGTTGCTGCGCGGGGGCCAACCCGCCGTCTCCTGACCGACACAGAGTTACTTCGGGACTGTGACCTGCGTCCGCCACAGGTCGTCAGACTGTTCGAGGGGCGAACAGAGAACGTGCCGCTGACCGTCGACGGGGCTGCCGAACGGCTGGACACGGACGGTGCGGATACCGTGGAGTGATAGTCCGGGTCCGGGGACGGACTTCTACCCGGCCGCTGTCATTCCGAGGCGAGCAGGCGGCCGTGCACGTCGATTTCGCCGTTCCGGATCCGGGTGCTGCTGATCCGCGTGCCGTCTTCGGCGACGACGAACGGCGGCGTGTGGATTTCCAGCGGGTGGAGCCCCGCGTCTCGTCGCTGTTGGTTGAGTTCGTAGGCGCGGCGCTGTGCCTTCGCCTCCGGTGAGGCGACGAGCGCATCCACGTCCGCCCGCGTCGCGGCCGGTCCCTGCGTGTCGTCTAACCGGACAATCTCATACGTGGCGGTATACGGCTCACCCAACTGGTCCAGCTCGGACGCGAGCGCGCTTCGACGGTCATCGTACGCACCCAACTGTTCGACGTGTGTCGGGTCACTACGCGTCTCTGTGGCCAGTTCAGGGCTGGTCAGACCAACGATGACGTGACCATCGCCGCTCCCGTCGTGACTTGCGGTCTGAAACGCCTTATGCAGGAGCGCCCGGTGGCCGTTGTGAATTGGTGTGAAGGTCCCGCCGAGAATCGCTGTCCGATCCGCGTCTGCCATACGCGAATGTCCCACCAGCGTCATATATAATTGCTGTCCGTCGCATAACTCGTCAGTCCCAACGGTCTCTACCGACAGTAACCCGGTAGCACTCGCGTCAGCAGTCATTGAAGTAGTTTCGGCACGTATCGACACCAATGACTAACGTCACCCCGACACCGGGTATCCACCACGTCACGTGTATCGCGAGCGACCCACAGCAAAACATGAACTTCTGGGTCGAAACACTCGGTCTCCGGCTCGTCAAGCGCTCGATCAATCAGGACGATCCCAGTACGTACCACTTCTTCTTTGCCGACGCCGAAGGGAACCCAGGGACGAGCATGACCTTCTTTCCGTGGGAAAACCACGCACAGGGCAAAGTCGGCTCCGGACAGGTCTCACGCACAGCGTTCCGCGTGCCGGAGGGCAGCCTCGACTACTGGGAGGACCGCTTCGAGGAGTACGGTGTCGACTACGACGACCGCGTCGAGCGGTTCGGTGAGACTGTCCTCCCGTTCCGCGATCCGGACGGACTGCCGGTCGAACTGGTCGAAGTCGAGATTCCTGACGACGACCCGACCGAGCCGTGGACGGCGTTCGTCCCCGAAGACGCCGCCATCCGTGGTTTCCACTCTGTGACGCTGTGGCTGGCTGACCCCGAACCTACGGAGGAGCTGCTCCGGACGATGGGCCTCGAAGAAGTCGGTACCGAGCAGGCACAGGGCGACACGCCCGGCGACGAACGGACTCGATTCGCCGCGCCGGGGGCCGTTGGGACGTACGTCGACGTGTTGCCGACTATCGAGGGCGGCCGGCAGGGCCACGGCACGGTCCACCACGTCGCCTTCCAGACGCCGACCGACGAGGACCAGCAGTCGATGCGCGAGGCCGCCCGCGGGGCGGGGCTGCGCCCCACGTCGCAGATAGACCGCCACTGGTTCCGGTCGGTGTACTTCCGTGAGTTCGGCGGCATCCTGATCGAACTCGCCACCAGCGACCCCGGCTACGACAGCGACGAACCACTCGACGACCTTGGTGGCCGGCTGGTGCTGCCCGGGAAGTTCGAGGACCGACGCGAGGAAATTGAGGCGGGGCTCACAGACGTGACGATTCCCCAGCCAGCGGCCGCCGAAGCCGGCGACTAACGCAGACGAGACGACTGGTATCCGCTTCATTCTATCTGTTAGCCTGCGAGTAAATATGCGTGCCCGGGGTGTCTCGTGTTATATGTCCACAGAGGGACAGGAGTACGTTATCGCGCCGTGGGGGGAGAGTAAGTGTGAGACGACCGACGTGACGGTCGACCTGCCGTCGCGGGACATTGCGGCCCAACTGGAAGTCCCGACAAGCGTGCTAGACCGAATGGCACAGCTCGGCGACGAGCACGACATCCCGGTAACGCAGGCGCTCGGGGAGCGACTGGAGATCAACCGGGCGCGGGTGTCGCTCTATGCCGCGAAGTCGGTTGATGACGTGGCCGCCGTCCAGCAGCACCTCACTGACGCCCGTGAATACCTGTCCGGGGTCGAGACGCTCGATACCGCCGACCTCGAAGCCGACATCGAACACCTCTGGACCAACGAACTCGGGAGCGTCTGATCGGAGTCCGAACGCGCTCTGCCTGAAACGCCGTCGTTAGTCGTCGCTCATGACACCCTCCGCGACAGCCATGTCCTCGACCGTGGGGTCGTCCTCGGACGCCCGGAGGACGAACCGCTTGCGGATCAGGTCGGCCGCGTAGATGGCCGTCCCGAGGATGATGAGCGTGTCACCGGGGAGTCGCGCCCAGAACAGCGTCTGGACGAGCGGCTGGTTGTAGAACGCTACGCTCCGGGCTGAGGCATAGCTGCCGGTGAACGCCGCCTCCAGCTGGAGGAAGCCAACGGGCAGAACAGAGACGAACACCATCAGCGCCAGACCGACGTTCCAGCACCAGAACGCCGCCCGGAGCCAGGACCCGTCCCAGCGACCGGGTTTGATGGCGAGCTGGAGCATGTAGGTGACCATCCCCAGTGCGAGGAAGCCGAAGGCTCCGAACATCGCAGCGTGGGCGTGGCCGACGGTGAGGTAGGTGCCGTGCTCGTAGTAGTTGATGAGCGGGAGGTTGATGAAGAAGCCGAGCACGCCGGCCCCGACGAAGTTCCAGATCCCGCTGGCGATGATGAACATGAACGGGAGCTTGTAGGGGAACCCGCCGGTCTCGGACATCGCCCGGTACTGGCCCAGCGCCTCGTAGAGGATGAACACGAGCGGGAGCAGTTCAAGTGTCGAGAACACGCTCCCGATGGGGACCCACATGTCGGGCATGCCGACCCACCAGTAGTGGTGGGAGACGCCGATGACGCCCGTACTCATCACCAGCAAGGCCTGAAGCATGACTGCCTTCTCGGCGCTACGGCGGCTGAGCAGGTTCATCGACACCAGCGTCAGCCCGATGATGGCGACGATGAAGAACTCGAAGGCTCCTTCGACCCACATGTGGACGACCCACCAGCGCCAGAACTCCGTGACGGCGATGTTGGTCTCCGGAGTGAAGAAGAACCCGGCGGTAAACAGCAGTGCGATGGAGCCGCCAGCGTACAGGATCATATGTGCGAGGCCGAACACTGGCTCGCGGTCCAGCAGCGGCTTCAGACCGCGAATCGAGAGGACGGCCCACAGACCGAAGCCGACGAGCAGCCCGACCTGCCAGACCTTCCCGACTTCGAGGTACTCTAGCCCTTCGTTGCCGACGAGCCACCAGAGGTCGCCGAAGTAACCGTGCGAGCCGAGCCAGATGCCGCCGAGGCCGCCGACGGTGACGACGACAATCGCGACGAGCAACGCGTCGATGTAGGTCGACTGGCGTTTGGGTTCGTGGCCGGTCAGCAGCGGCGGGAGGAACAGGCCCGCGCCGAGCCAGGTCGCGGCTATCCAGAGGATGCCCAGGTCTATGTGCCATGTCTTCGCCATAGCGAAGGGCAGTAGCTGGAGGATGTGGACGCCGAAGATTTCCTCGATGCCGAAGAAGCCGGCCCGTTCGATGTAGAAGTGCGCAAGCAACCCACCGAGTAACACCTGCGCGAGGAACAGCCCGGCGGCGACCGGGATGAACCGCAGGGCGGCCCGCTGGCTGGGGAAAATGCTCACGTCGCCCGGCTCGGGCACCGAGAGGTCTCCGGCGGACGGCTCAGGGAGGCTGACGGCGTTGTAGAGCCAGATTCCGCCACCGGCAGCACCGACGAGGAGGACCATCGCGATGACGCTCCAAGTCATCGCCGCGCCGGTCGCATCGTTCCCGGCGGCGGGCTCGTACGGCCAGTCGTTCGTGTAGGAGTGTTCGCCGCCCGGACGGTCGGTGTGTGAGAACCACGCCGTCCACATGGCGAAGTCGGCGAACTGCCGGGCGTCGGCCTCGGAGTCAATCATCTCCTCGGGGACGCCCCGCTCGTGGCTCCCCTCGTGATACCGCTCGACGTACTCCTGACGGACCTGCTGGTGGGCGTACAGTTCTGCGGCGGAGTACTCGATGTTCCCGCCGTCGTACTCCCCGCTGAGGTCCTGTTTGACGTCATCGTCGACGGCAGCCTGTTCAGCCGTCGACAGCGAGTCGTACTCGGTCCCGTAGCGTTCCTCGGCGTAATAGGTCCGCATGTGCTGGGTTTTCAACTCCAGCGCGTCGGCGGTGTAGTCCGCGCCGTAGTACGCGCCGTTCCCGAGAATCGACCCGTGGTTCATCAGTCCGTTCTTCTGGAACGTCTTCTTGCCCTCCCGGATGTCCGCACCCGTGAGAACGGTCTCGCCGTCGGGTCCGACGACTTCCTCAGGGATTGGCGGCGCTTCCTGGTACGCGATCCACGCGCCGGCCCCCATGACGACGAGGTTGAAGACGAACGCGGCGGCGATTACCTTCGCGATTGTTTTGCGTTTGAGCTCCATGTGGTTGGAACTCCAGTACCCCAAAATAAGAAGGGGGTAAGACGTTCCCAGTCGCTGGCGACGGGGGAGAACATGTTCGCCCTGACAGGGACCAGTGGTGTTCTGTCCCCGGATTCGACGTGGGACGTAGCGGGGTATCACAAGGCAGATTACTACCTGCCACTCTCACTCTGGTATGCGCCGTCGCCGCTTCGTCCAGACGCTCGGGGCGTCTGCACTGGTCTGGAGCGCAGGCTGTACCGAGCAGTCGGACGACACAACACCGGCCTTCGAAGTGTCGAGCCCCGCGTTCAGTTCCGGGGACACGCTTCCGCCCCGATTCACCTGTGACGGCGAGGGCGTTTCGCCTCCATTTGTCATAGAGCGTGTCCCGGAGCCGACGGCGGCGCTGGCGGTCACGGCTGAGTACGACGGCGGCGTGTTCAGCCAGCCAGTGTTCTGGACGCTGTGGAACGTCCCACCCGAGACCGAGCGGATTCCGGCCGGGCTCCCGCGCGAGCCGACCCTCGATACGCTCGGCGGCGCTCGACAGGGAACACAGCCCCCAAACGAGCCGGGATATGAACCGCCGTGCCCGCCGGCCGGACAGCCCTACGAACACCGGTTTCAGGTGTACGCACTCGGTGAGGAACTCTCTATCGAGGGCGGAACCGAACAGGAAGAAGCGTCAGAGACCATCGCGAACGCGCTTATCGCAAGCACTCGTTTCACTGTTGATTACACCCACCCGGCCGGGACCGACAGCTAACGTGTGAGTTCGCGGCCCACCCGAATCCAGTACATCGTCTGAACGACTGCCTATCTGCTGTCTGCCGTTTGGACGGCTCTTGAGTGACACGGCTCGCTGTGACCGACCAGTGCATGCTGTGTGGCGCGCAGCTAATTGTGACAATAGTTCACAATACCATTAAACCTATATACTGATGTGTTATACCATATCATGTATGGCGTCCGCACCGAGTAGTGACGATATGTTCGACGAGTTCCTCTCCCAGCGTGGCCACGACGTGGACCAGAGTGGTTGGGAAGAGAGCTATAACAAGAAGCAGTGCCCTGATTGCGGCGGTCTTCACGAGTCGACAGCGGCACAGTGCTCGGTGTGTGGCTGGACACCGGTACGGTAAGGATACTCCGTTTTTCGGTCTTCCACCTTCATCCAGCAGCGGCAGTAGCGACCGGCAAAACCGGCAGTTTGCTCTCTGTCGAGTCGCACCTCACGCCGTCGCTTGTCGGGACAGCACCGGTACAGACAGTCGGAACTGCGCTACAGTGTAGAAGGAAATGGGGAGTCTTTGCGTGGCCAGCCGACGGTTGGGGGGGTCGTGTGCCGGCGGGCCGACCGGTTCAGGACCGACAATTGGGGGGTCGTGTGTCGGCGGACTGACCGGCCTGTGGTGGTTACAGCGAATCAAGCGCCGCATGGAGGAACAGCCCGAGCGCGAGATGTTGGTACGCAGACGTCGCGATCTGCTCTTTCGCAGCCGCATCGTCCGCGATTCCGTACTGTTTCGTCTGGACGAGTTCGTGCATCTGGAGCGTGCCATCCGCTTCTAACTCGTGCAGCCGGGGGTACACTGTCCCCGGACTCAGTTCGGCACCGAACTGGGCGTCCAGTTCCTCCATCAGTCCGGTCCCGTGGGTGCCACCATCGGCGACTGCGATCATCGCCAGTAGAATCTCTTCCAGACTCTGTGTGACGATTCCGTCATCAACCGCGGTTTCGCCGTTGACGACATCGTCAATGACCGGGTCCAACAACGACTCCGTGATGGCGTCACGACTGGGTGGGTCATGCGATTCCGGGCGCTCTGTATCGCCGAGAGGGGTCACTCGCTCATCGGCGCTCTGGCCCTGCATCTTGCCCGTCGTCACGCGACGGAGGTTGTCTCCGGACATCGTCTCACCTGAACGCAATCCGCAGTGAGTGCTATAGGGGCTATCATAATATAAACGGGGCAGTGTTTTCTGAGCGTGAAATCACCACAGTGCTCGAAAACGCTTATATAATATGACGCGAATCTTGGTGTAGTGGCTGAGGAACAGAGCATCGAGGAGATTCTCGATACGATCGGCGACCAGCACGCACGCCGTGTACTCGCCGCGATCAGCCGAGAACCGCAGTCGGCGAAGGAACTCGCGGAGGAGTGTGACCTCTCATTGCCAACGGTGTATCGACGTATCGAACTGCTCGACGAGTACGACCTCGTCACCGACCGGACGCTCGTCGCCGAGGACGGGAATCACTACAAGGTGTACGAGTCCAACTTCGAGTCGACGGTCATCTCGCTCGAAGACGAGGAGTATAAAGTACGCATCTATCGGGAAGAGAACCTCCCGGACCGGTTTAGTCAGCTCTGGGACGAGCTGAACCCGGAATGAGCGTGTCGACCAGTGGACGGGTGACCACATGACGACCGGCGTGACCATCGCACGTAGCGCGCTCATCCTGATGCGGATGGTGGTGTTCGGGCTGACACTCGGTATCACGCTGATTAGCTTCCAGGCCTACCGGAAGCGGCCGTCGGAACGCCTCCAGTACGCGTTTGTCGGGTTTGCGTTCATCAGTATGGGTGTCGCCATCTCTAGCGTTATCACACAACTGAGCGCCGGCGAGACCGGTGCCATCGTTCGCGTGTTCTTCCAGATGGCAGAGACGATCCCGTTCATCATCGGGTTCGCGATGCTGTACGTGTCGTTGTACCGGTGAGAAATCCGTTCGGGTGCACCGGTCAGTTGTCGTCCCGGTAAAGCACGTTGTTTATTTGGCCGCGGTTCCACTACATGTTCAATGACTGATTCGACCACCGAGGTTGTCCGCCTGTTCGGTGGGCCCGGTAGCGGGAAGACGACGGCGCTGCTCGACCGCGTGGACGAACTGCTGGAAGACGACGACGTAGACTTCCGTGATGTACTGGTTGTCTCGTACACGCGTGCGGCGGCCGCCGAGATCCGTGAGCGACTCGCGGACCGACTCGGCCTGTCTCCTCGTGCTCTCCGCGGGAACGTCTGTACGATGCACGCGAAGGCGTACGAACTGCTGAACCTCTCCCGTGGCGACGTCGTCGGCGAAGACGACAAGGAGGCCTTCTGCGAGGAGTTCGGTATCGACTACGAGGATGAGTACGAGGGGTCTCGGCGTCGGTCGGCCCGCTCGACCACCCTCGGGAACAAGATTATTGCGACCAGTCAGTGGCTCCAGCGGACCCGTCGCGACGTGGCCGACTGGTACGACGTCCCCTTCAAGTGGGACGACGAGGAGGTCCGGCTCCCGCCGGAAATCGACGACAACGCCCAGACCGGCAACAAGTACACGCCGACCTGGCCGACCGACGACGACCGCGTCGATGTCCCCAGCGCCATTCGCGGCTGGCGCACCTACAAGGGCGAGAACGACCTGACCGGCTTCGCCGATATGCTCGAGCGGGTCGCCCAGCGCTCGCTGCTCCCCAACGTCGATTACCTCATTATCGACGAGTTTCAGGACATCACGACGCTGCAGTATGACGTGTACGACGAGTGGAAACCACACATGGAGCGGGTGCTCATCGCCGGCGACGACGACCAGGTCGTCTACGCCTGGCAGGGCGCTGACCCAGACCTCCTGCTTGAGGAAGTCGTCACCCAAGACGAGGTGCTGCCCAACTCCTACCGGCTCCCCTCGCGCATCCTCAACGTCGTCAACCGCGAGGTCCGCCACATCGAGAAGCGCCAGGAGAAAGACCTCAATCCGCGCAAGGAGGGCGGTCGCGTCGAAGCGGTCCAGAACCCCTCGATGTTCGACCTCTCGCGGAACGTCACCCGGACCATCGAGCAGTCCGACGAGACGGTGATGGTCCTGTTCCGGGCCCGCTACCAGATGTTCCAGTTCATCGACGAGTTCATCGACAACGGGATCCCCTTCTCCTGTCTCACCGACCAGCGGATGTGGACCGACCGGCTCACCCAGTACGTCAACGGGCTCGAAGCCGTCGAGGCCGATGAGCCGCTGACGGTGCTTGAGGCCCGCCGCCTCGCCGACATGCTCGTCGACTCCGCGTTCGGCACCGGTGAGCGCGACGATCTCTTCGACGCGCTCGAAGAAATAGACGAGGCCCACGAGGACCAAGATATCGCCGACATCGAGATCCAACCCGACGTGGTTCAGGAGCACGTGCCGTTCCTCCCCGACGCGGCCTCGGCGGGCGATATGCTCCGGAAAGTGACAAACTTCCAGGAGCGGACCGTCGACGCGTACTTCACCGGCGACTACACCGGGATGGACGCCGACCGCGTCCGCGTGGGGACCATCCACTCCGCCAAAGGTCGCGAGGCCGATCACGTGTTCGTCGCGACGGACCTCACGGAGAAAGTCGTCGAGCAGATGGCCGCCACGGTCGACCAGCAGGGTATCGAGGTACCCGGTATGGATGAGTTCACGAAACACACCAGTCCCGTGCCGACGCTGACCGACAACGAACGGCGTGTGTTCTACGTCGGGATGTCCCGCGCTCGCGAGCGACTCGTGCTACTCGAGAACCTCGTCGACGGCGCGCCGACGCTCCCTATCGACGTCTTGCTGGAAAACGAGCCAAGCGACCGCTCCATCGAGCAACTGCTTGACGACGCCAGTGAGACCATCGCGGCCGACTGAAGCGGTCACTCTTCTCACTCGTCGATGGTCCCACCCTCTAGGTAGTATCGCGTCTTGTCACGCGTCGACTGGGCGACCTTGGTAAACGTGACAACCCGCTGGTTGCCATCCGTCTCGTCACGCTCGATATGGAGTTCCAGGCCCTGATCGCGGAAGTACGACAGCAGGTCGGCGATGGTTTTCGGGTCGCCACGAACGGTGTGTGTTTCGCCGACCGGGTCACCTCTGTCTACCGCCCGTATTGTTTCGACTGCAGGCTGAAGAATGGCTTCACCCAACTCCTGTGCCCGCTCGCGAATCGTTGCCGGCGACTCGCCGCGCTCGACGGCCTGGAAAGCCTCCCGTATGACGCGGGTGAAAACGAAGTCTCGCCCGTAGTCGAATGGTAGTTCGAACGCGTGTTCAAGATCGGCCCGATGGATCGCGCTCGTCGTGTACTTCAGCGCCGTCTTCCCGTCCGTCGATTTCAAGACAACGCCTTCCCGGTCGCGAGCGTTCAGATCATCGATCCGTTCGCGGGCGACGTCGACGGCCGCTGCCGGGGTGTAGGTCCCGTAGTGGTCGACGCTGTCGAGACCGTAGGTCTCACACCGGTCGAGGCGCCGTTCGACGCCCATCGGCGTCCCGCTCTCGCGGTGGCGGATCCCAAACACGTAGAACCCGACCTCCTCGACCTCGCTGTAGTCGTGGTCGGTGTAGGGGTTCTCCGGCCCGACGAGTTCGCCACACAGCATGTGCTCGGGGTGGTCGTCGAAGAACGCCTCGGCGTCGAGCAGCGCCTCGACCTTCCGCGTGGTGTAGGGACAGACGAACCCGCTCCGGGTGAACGCGAGTAGGTCCCCGTCGATTCGGGCGACCCTGACGTTGTAGCCGTTGAGTTTCTCCTCGATGGCGACGGGTCCCTCGAAGGTCTCCCGAACCGCCGGTTCGAGGACGAGTGCGCGCGGCATCGACGGGTAGCCCCGGACGACCGCGTCGCCGACGAGCGCCGTCCCGCGCTCGATGCCGTGGCGCTCGTCGCTGAGGTGTCGGTACCGCCGGCCGCGGAACCACTCGGTGTCGAAGTGTTCCAGCAGGTCCGCGGGGTCGGCGTCGACGTCGAACAGCGACCCCCAGTCTCTCGACATGAGTGAGTCTTGTTGACATGACACTAAAATTCTGCTGGCGCGTCTCGCCCGGCGGGACTCGCCAGAGAGCATTAGTTACCGGCTACCGTAGCGCCGGTATGGTCGACCGCCCGCTCAAACAACGGTTCGTCCTCGACACGTCGCTGTTTCTCACCCCGGAAATCAGGAGCGGCGACGAGGACCTGGAGGCGGCCTGCCTGGAACTGCTCGACCTCATCTCGGAGGCGAAACTGGTCCACAACATCTCCTGTTACATGCCGCCGTCGATACAGGCGGAACTGACGACGATGCTCGAAGACCGGGCCATCAGCGACGAGGTGCTGACGAAACTGGACACGTGGGTCATTACGAAGTCCCCGGCCCACCACGAGGTACGGATTCCGGCGGCCCACGTCTACGAGTTCATCGACGAGATGTCCGAGCGGGTGGACCGCGGTCTGCGCGTCTCCGAGAAGGCCGTCCGGAAAGCCGAGGAGTCGCGGGCCGAAACGGTTGAGGAACACGACCACATGACGGAGGTGGACAAGGTCATCTCGGACCTGCGCGACGAGTACCGGGACACGCTCCGGCAGGGCGTGCTCGATTCCCGCGAGGACTTCGACCTCCTGATACTCGCACAGGAACTGGACGCCGGCGTCGTCACGGAGGATCAGGGTATCATCAACTGGGCGGAGGACTTCGGACTACGGTATCTCAAGGGGCGGAACTTCCCGTCGCTTCTCAGGGAGTACCTCGCGGCCGACGACCCGGACCGCTGGCGCGACGAGACCTAATCGTCGTCACGGTCCGGCGAGTTCCCGCCGGGGAGCACGCTACGCGCCCGCCCCGCGATTGCGCCGGGGATGTCCGTCGGGGAGGGGGCGACCCACTCGATGACCAGTAAGGCGGCGGCTAACCCGAGAAAGACTGCACCGATTGTCGTCTGGCCGCGGGCGATGTTGTCGACACCGAGGAGGGTGACCCGCGCGGCGAGTACGACCGCGGCCATCAGCTCGATTGTCCCGATGAGCCCCCGTGCCATCGGTCGCTGTAGACGGTGCCCGAACAAAAGCACCGCGCCTGCGTGACGCCCGCGGCCACACCAGTTCGTGGGACATACGTTCAAGTCGCTGCCGGCTAAACGTCGCTGGTATGCTAATCGGCATCGTCTCGGACACACACGACAACGTGTCGCAGGTCGAAGCCGCAGTCGAGACATTCGTTGATGCGGGCTGTGAGACGGTCGTTCACTGTGGCGACTTCGTCGCTCCGTTCTCGGTGACGCCGTTCGACCGCAACTGGTCGTTCTACGCCGTCCGCGGCAACAACGACGGCGAGTGGGCGGTCCAGTCCACCGTTGCGGACTTCGGCACGTACTTCGGCGAGATGGGCGAGGTGACCGTCGACGGCCACGACATCGCGATGTACCACGGCACCAGCGGCGAGATCGTCGACGCGCTGGTCGAGTGTGGCACCTACGACTACGTGCTCCATGGGCACACCCACGAACGCGGCCACGAGGAGCGCGGGGGGACGGAACGAATCAATCCCGGCGGCATCTCGATTCCGCCGGCCCCTGAGCCGTTCTCGGTTGCGACGCTCTCGACGGTGACCGGAGAGGTCGAATTCCACGAACTGGGGTGAGAATCAGTCGTCGGCGTGACTGTCGACGCGCTGTGGGCTGCCGTCGTGTTCGACGAGGCCGCGACCGACGCCGAGAGCTTCGTCGGTGCGTCGGATGCTCTTTTCAGCGCTTGCGGTCCGCTCGGAGAGTGCGCGGACGGCGTCGATATTCTCGGGCACCACGTCGGCTTCCTGGTGGATGGCCTGGAACAGGTAGAGGTCCCGTCCTTCGACCGTGATGGATTCGGCCCAGATACAGTTCTCCCATACGTCACCGCGCGGACGACCGGCGTCGCGAGTGTACTCCTTGAGCTTCCCCGCACCGTCGATACCAAGCGTCTCAGGGATAAGGAACAGGCGCGACTCGTCGGCGAGGAGGGACGTGACTTCTTCCGTCGTTGGCTCGCTTTCCAGCGTGACATTGACGCTGTGGGTATGCATCTGCGTCGTCGGGACCTTCATTCCCATCGTGTCGATGTCGAGGTCGGGAAAAATCGTCTGGACGTCAGGACCGTGGTGGGAGGGGATTTCGACGGGGTCGGGAAGTGTATCGTTGATCGGGCCGCGACCGGTCTGGCCCGGGTCAGCACCACGCCGGACCAGTGTCACACGTGATTTTTCAACGCCGTATGATTCCTTGAGCGGTGCGAGGAGGCGTGACAGGCCTGTTGTATTACAGGAGACAACGCGGGCCGTGTCAGCCCCGACCGCATTTTCGTAGTTGGCGCGAGCATTGAAGCTCACATCTGCCACAGCAGCGTCTTCCCCACCTTGGAAGATGGCTGGCGTGTCGTGCTCGGTATACAGCGACGCGTTAGCCGCGCCGACGCCACTTGGCGTGGTGTCGACGACCACGTCGCTCGTCTCGATGAGGTCATGGACCGTCCCGGCCGTCGCGAGGTCGGCGCCCTCGAACGGTTCGCGGCCGTCCGCGGCGTAGAGGTCGTAGCCGCGGTCGTCTGCGATAGTTGCCTCGAAGTTCGGCGAGCGCTTTGCGACGCCCGCAACTGTCATATCTGGCTGGACACGCACCGCGTCAGCGACGCGTTTCCCGATGGTGCCGAAGCCGTTGATGCCCACGTGGAGCATACACGTCCTTTCCTCCGGGGAGAGTATATTCTTTGTGATTAATATACGGAGAAATTAACTCAGATAGTTGTACCTCTGGACATTGTGAACTTTTAACACAAATTATCAGAAAACACTGAGCTGTAGTGTGTTTCGGCGGCGTACGCCGGCAGTCTATCAAGAGTTATTCAGGCGGAGTACGCAGTTAGTTGTATGGACAACTCGTCGCTTCGCGCGCCCGCCGAGACTGCCGTCAAACAGTGTCTGAACCTCCAGCCTGACGAATCGTGTGCGGTCGTCACTGATGACCAGCGGAACTCAATCGGCGAAGCGCTGTATCGCGTCGCCACAGAGATTACTGACGACTCCGTTTTCGTTCGCTATCCGCCGGGTGAGCAACACGGCGCAGAGCCGCCCGCGCCGGTCGCCGGCGCGATGAAGACCGCTGATGTCGTACTCGCGCCCACGACGAAGAGCCTGAGCCACACAGAAGCCCGAACCGACGCCAACGAGGCCGGTGCCCGCGTCGCGACCCTGCCCGGGATTAGTGAGGGCGTGTTCCTCATGGGGTTAGACGCCGATTACCACCGTATCGAACAGCACTGCGAGGACGTGCTGGCGCAGGTCGAAGACGCTGAGGAAATTCACGTCACGTCACCACAAGGGACCGATATCACGTTCGGCATCGGTGCGCGCGAGTGGCACATGGACACCGGCATTGTCCACGAGGCCGGCGAGATGTCGAATCTCCCCGCTGGCGAGGTGTTCCTCGCCCCTGAGACGGCCGACGGCACATTCGTCGTCGATGGGACGATGCGCCCCCACGGCAAACTCGACGGGAAGCGTCTCACCTTCGAGGTTGAGGACGGCTACGTCACGGACATCGACGATCCCGATATCCGCGCACAGGTCGAGGACGCCGCCGAGGAAGTCGGCCAAGACGCGTACAATCTCGCAGAGCTGGGTATCGGCACGAACGTCGCTGTGACCGAACTCGTCGGCTCTGTTCTTCTAGACGAGAAGGCCGGCGGCACTGTCCACATCGCTATCGGCGACGACCACGCAATGGGTGGCGACGTGCACGCGCCGATCCATCTGGACGGAATTCTGACGGAGCCGACCGTGTATGCGGATGGGGAGGTCGTAGACCTCCCGGAGCCGAGCGGTGAGTAAAATGAACCGCGAGGCAGATGTGGCAGTGACATTTCCTCGTGTAGAGTGACCGACCCGGGGCCAGAACGGAGTCACGACAGACAGGAATGGAAGCGTGGGTCGCCCATGCCGACCGCTGATGGTTTCTCCTACCCGTGTTCGTATTCCATCTTCACAGCATATCCGACGATGAGCACCGCCCAGACGAGAGATCCGACGAGGACGAGGTCGAACGGGACTTGGTAGCCGAGGTTCCACGCGAGCACGAGTCCGTGTATCGCCCCCATGAACGCCATCGTTGCGACGGTGACCGTGGCCGCTACTTGCGGCACGTCCGGCGGGTCGTAGCGGAACGCCCACTCTAGCACGACGAGCGTAGCGAGCATCAATGCCGGCATAAGAACGACACCAACCGGCTTCGAGACGTAGTTATCAGGCGTGCTGGACGCGGAGAAGTGAATCGCGACTTCGGCTGGGAGGCGAGACCAGACCGCCACACCGGCCATGGCTGTCAGGGCGATGATGGCACCGCTTACGATGTCGGCACGGCTCTGTCGGCGCGCCATACCTGTCGTTTGATCCGGCGGCTCAAGAAAGGCAGCGTGACTATGCGAGACAGAACCACGAGCAGCGCCGTGGCGACGACCATTTACGGGAGCGCAGTCAACGCCTGCATATGACAGACGCTACACCGGGCGACCGCATCGCCCTCCCGTGTCCGGCCTGTTCGCCGGACCTGGAAACGGTTCACGAGGTGCTGAAGCCGGGCGGCCACGTGACGGTCCGCTGTACGGACTGTGATCACGTCCACAAGGAGCAACTGCCAGAGGAGGAGACACTAGAGCGAAGCGTTGTCGTCTCACAGGACGGCGACTCCTTCACCGCAGAGGTCGACGTGCCGGCCGAAGAAGAGCTGTCCGTCGGCGAGGAGTTCTTACTGGAGACCGAAGAGGCCGTCGTGACCGCCCGCATTACCAGTTTAGAGACCGCGGACGGCCGCGAAGACGAGGCGGCCGCCGAGGACGTCGAAACCATCTGGTCGCGGGCCGTCGGCAACGTCTCAGTCAACGTCACGATGCACCCGAAAGACGGCACGCACGACGAGACCGAGAGCTTCAAGCTCCACGTCCCCGGCGACTACGAGTTCGTGGTCGGCGAAACCGAGGAGTTCGGCGAGGAGGAGTTCACCGTTGAGGGGATTCACGTCCGCGACGACGCCCACGGCTACGACCACGAGAACATGGACCACGACGGCGACATGGGTATCGCGAAGGACATCAACCGGCTGTACGTCAGAGACGAGTCGACCACGGCGTGGTCGGCGTGGTAGGATGGCCGACTGGGACCGGCAGCGGTCGCGGCTGGCCGACCGCCTGCGCTCGCGTGTCTCCGACGCGACCGTCCTCGCGGCGATAGCGTCGGTCCCCCGCCACCGGTTCGTCCCGACCGACAGGCGACATGACGCCTACACCGACCGCCCGCTCCCGATTGGGTCGGGCCAGACGATTTCTGCGCCGCACATGGTCGCAATCATGGCCGAGTTACTCGACCTATCTCCCGGGGATCAGGTACTGGAGATTGGTACGGGATGTGGTTACCACGCCGCGGTGACCGCCGAACTAGTCGGTCCCGAGAACGTCTACAGTGTGGAGTACCACGCATCGCTGGCTGACGAGGCCCGTGATACACTCGAAGTGACCGGTTACGGAGACGTCTCCGTTCGCGCCGGCGACGGCAAGCAGGGGTGGTCCGAACACGCGCCCTACGACCGAACGTACCTGACCTGCGCCGCGCCGGAGTTCCCCGGTCCGCTCGTCGACCAGACCCGCGACGGCGGCGTCCTCCTGGCCCCGCTCGGCGACGGACAACAGCGCCTTATCCGGGCGGAGAAACAGGCTGACGGCACGCTCAACAGAGTCGACCACGGCGGGGTTCGATTCGTCCCGCTCCAGTAGCGGTTTCGACAGACGTGGCCGTTGTCGCGCCATTGATATAGCTCTGGCCGAATATAGTGATATGGATCCGGCGGTACTGCGGGACGACATGGTCGACAGCCTGCAACACGACAGTAAGGGTGTCGTCCGGAGCGCGTGGCTGTCGACAGCGATGCGCGCCGTCCCCCGCGAGGCCTTCGTCGGCGAGCAACAGGCCTACTCCGACCGCCCGTTCGAACGCCTCGGCACGCGCGTGCTCTCGCCCAGCACCGCCGGCCGAGTGCTCGAAGCCCTGTCGCCCGAAGAAGACGACGACGTGCTCGTGGTCGGTGCCGGCGTCGGCTACACGGCCGCGGTGCTGGCAGAACACGTTGGCGCGGCCAACGTACAGGCGATAGACATCACGCGGCGGCTCGTCGTCGAAGCGCGCCAGAACCTGGCCCAGGCGGGCTACGACGCCGTCCTCGTCGACCGCCGCGATGGGGCCGACGGACTGCCCGAGTACGCGCCCTACGACCGAATCCTGCTGGAAGCCGCCGCAATCGACCCGCCCAGGGCGCTCCTCCGGCAACTGACCGACGACGGGCGGCTGGTGATGCCGCTGGGAACCGGCGAGCAGTCGCTGGCCGTCGTCGACGCTGACGGGTCGGTCGAGCGACACGGCACCGTCGCCTTCCAGCCAATGCTCGTCGAGGGCGAGCAGGCCGACACCGTCGAGCGCAACCGGACTCACCGCGAGGACCGCGAGCACGCCCGCCGGGCGGCCCAGTCCCGCGCTGGCTGGGAGCAGGAGTGGATAGACTGGGACGGCTAGGGCGACCTGACGACGAGCAGGTCGGTGTTCGAGCGGTCGTCCTCGTAGCTGCTGCCCGCCGGCGGTTTCACCTCGAACGTGACTGTGCCGTCCTGTTGATTCGGCCCGAGCGACGGCGACAGCGAGAGGGTCGCGTTCCCTGCACTACCTGTTTCGCCGGTCTTGACTGACGAGAGTGTCGCCGTCCCGCTTTTCGCGACGACCGTTGCGCCGGAGACCGGTGACCCTTTCGAGTCGACGACAGTGACAACGATGTCCTGTGACCCCGGATTCGCCACTTCCGGGTGTGGCTCAACGTCGATCTCCGTCACTTGTAGCGTCTCGATTCCCGAAATAGTACTCATCATCACGGAGAGGCAGGCGACGCCGACCACCAGCGCGATAACGAGGCGAATCGGCAGTCCCTCGATAGCACGTTCGTCGCGCCACAGCGAATCTGACATGGACAGGCGTGGTTCCGAACTCGTATTTGAACCCTTGGACGAACGTTCAAATACCGGAAGGGGTCCACCGCCGGCATGGTCGTTCTCGGGCGCGGGGAAGCGACGGGGGCAACGACGCGGCTGGGCCACTATCGGGCCCGCGATGGAAGCAGTAGTGCTCCAGTCAATCTCGATGTCGACCGGCCACACGTCGGTCTCGTCGTTGGCAAACGTGGGTCGGGGAAGACGTACACGCTCGGCGTCTTCGCCGAGGGACTGATTGCCGCTGAGGGGGTCGCCCCGGTCGTCATCGACCCGATGGGGGCGTTCACGCCGCTCGGAACTGCGGATGTGTCTGCGACGGTCATACATCCCAGCGTTTGCGCGAACGCGCTCGACCCGCGCCAGTGGTGTACGGTGCTCGGCCTCGACCCGGAACGAGGTGCAGGCGCGCTTGTGTGGCGAGCGGCGAGCGAGTGTGTGACACTCGACGGGATGCGCTCGTGGGTAGCCGATGCGGATGCGGCGGCGAGTACCGCTCGCGCGGCAGCGAACCATCTCGCGCTCGCCGCGTCATGGGACATCTTCGATGCTGCGGGTATCGAGACAGAAACGCTGTGCAGCGATAGCCTGACAGTGTTCGATCTGTCGGGACTGGCCTCTCGACCAGCCAGCACGGTCCTCGCTGCTGTCGCGACTTCGCTGTACGACGTTCGGGTGGCCGAGCAGACGTGCCGACTGCCGTGGCTATTGGTCGACGAAGCCCACGCGTTTACTGACGGCGTTGCCCGGCGTCCGCTTCGCCGTCTCGTCACGCGAGGCCGCCAGCCCGGTGTGAGTTGTGTGCTGGCGACACAGCGACCCAGCGCGGTCCCGGCGACAATCGTCTCTCAGACTGATCTGCTCGTCGCACACCGACTGACGAGTACGGCTGACATCGACGCACTACAGGCCGCCCAGCCGACGTATCTCGACGGCGATTTCGCGGCCCGGCTTCCGGAGACGACCGGTGACGCGCTCGTTGTTGACGACGGCACCGAATCCGTCCATCACGTGACTGTCCGCGAACGGCGGACGCCCCACGGCGGCGAGACCCCGCGGGCAAGTGACCTCGGCGCAGACAGAGAGCAGGACTACTCTGTGGCACGTTCTGAAAAATGACGACTCTATGAGTCACACGGCCCGCACGAGGCCCCAGGCCAGTCCGATTCCAGCCAGCGCACAGACGAGGTTCCCGACAGCGTTGCCCACAGCCAGCCCTACGTAGCCGTCCTCCCACAGTCGGACTGTCTCTACCGAAAACGAGGAAAACGTCGTGAACGATCCGCACGCACCGACACCGACAAGCAACGCCGCGTCACCGGTCACACCAGCGAACGTGACCAGTCCCAAAACGAAGCTTCCGACTGCGTTCACTGTGAGCGTCCCGAGCGGGACCGGTTCTCGCTGGACCGCTCCCGACAGATAGTGGCGACAGAGTGCCCCGAGTGCCCCACCGGCCCCGACCAGATGCGCCGATTCGATAGCGACCATCAGCGCTCGCCTCCGGTGAACAGCCGGACGGTTTCACGGCCGACAAGGACGCCGGTAAACCCCAACGCGTAGCTCCCAACGACGTTCGCAACAGCCCACTCAGGCGTCAATACTGTCTCTACCGCGAACGTGCTGTAGGTGGTGAACGATGAGAGGAAGCCGGTCGAAGCGGCCAGTTTCGTCTCGCTGGCCAGTGCACCGACCTGCAGTCCCTCGTACACGAGCACACCGAGCGCGAAACTGCCACAGACGTTGACCAGCAGCGTCCCCTGCAATCCCGGAAAAAAGAGGCCGACGAAGTACCGAAGGTTCGAACCGGCGAACCCCCCGAGGCCTACGAGGACGATAGTTTCGACCGTTACTAGCGGGTTGGTATCCGCCATTTTTACTCTCCGAGTATCTCCGCCAGCCGTGCTTCACCGAGTGTGTCGACGAGCTGTGCGAGTTCGATAACTCGCTCTTCGCCGAGCGTATCCACGAGTTCACGGATTTCTGCCGGGTCGAACGTCCGGGCGACGTAGCCGAGATTCTCTACCATTCGCGTGGTCCGGTCTAGCGTCTCTTCGTCGGGGCGTAGCGTTAGCGGTCGGTTCGTGAATTTCCCGTTTTCATTGAAGTAGCAGAACCGCAACTCGGCGGTGTCGCTGTCATCCGGATCGACAATCTGCAAGACACCGTACCCACTGTCCCACTCGTCCAGTTCGACCTCAAGTAGCGTTTCGTAGCGGGTCACAGGACTTGATTCCAAACACATCGACTTATAGATTGGCATGTCGAAAACAAAAACAAGCGATATAAGTTACAGATCATAACAAAACAGAAGATGTTCGACAACGATCCGAACTTCCTCGGCGATAACGCTGTACCGGAATAATATTGGTACAGATGTTATTCCGGAATCGCTGTCGGCGTATCGACGGTCTGGTGTATCCCATCGTGCCGAGTCTTCCGTAGTAACCCATCGTCGGAGACACCAATGGCTAAAATGGTTTTCGGCAATGAAATTATTTTTATAGCCGCTCCAACTACGGCAGAGCAATGCCAGAATCAAAACAGGGATCTAGTGTCGCCCATTTTGATGTCACCAATATCGGTGGGATCGATGAGACAACAGTCGATATTCCACCGGGCGTGACGGTCCTGACGGGGAAGAATGCCACAAACCGGACATCGTTTCTACAGTCTATCATGGCGGCGATGGGAAGTACGCAGGCCACGCTGAAAGGCGACGCCGACGAGGGGAGCGTTGCCCTCACGTACGGCGATGAAGTGTATGAACGGACACTCACGCGAGCGGGAGACGCTGTCCAGTTTGACGGTGAGGGATACCTTGACGATCCAGCGGTCGCCGACCTGTTCGCGTTCCTCCTCGAAACCAACGAGGCACGCCGGTCGGTGGCTCGCGGCGACGACCTCCGCGAAATCATCATGCGGCCGGTCGACATCGACGCGATCCGCTCGGAAGTCGAACAGCTGGAAGCGGAGAAAGGCGATATCAACGACGAACTCGCCACGGTTGAATCCCGCCAGCGCGACCTTCCGGACCTCGAACAGCGCCGGACCGAACTCCGCGAGCAGATCGAAGAGAAACGCGAGAAACTGGCCGAGCGCGAGGAGGAGATAGACAACAGCAGCCGGGATATTGAGGAGAGCCGTCAGGAACAGGATGTCCTCGAAGAGAAGCTCGACGAGCTCCGCTCGACGCGGTCGGACCTCGAATCTGTCCGCCGGGACATCGAGGCACAGGAGGAGAGCATCTCCTCGCTGAAACGCGAACGGGCTGACCTCGAAGACGAACTGGAGGAACTGCCAGAGACGCCGATGGGCGACCAGCAGCACCTCGAAGACGAAATCGCAAGCCTGCGTGACCAGCGTCAGCGGCTGAACAGCGAGATATCCGACCTCCAGAGCCTGATCCAGTACAACGAGGAACGGCTCGAAGAGGAAGACTACGACGTCATCCAGTCGCTCGAAGACGCGCCCGAAGGCTCCGGAGGCGCGGTGACAGAGCAACTTCTCGAAAGCGAGGACGAGGAATCTGTCGTCTGCTGGACGTGTGGCTCGACGGTCGACCGCGAGCAGATCGAAGACACGGTCGACCGTTTGCAGGATCTCCGCCGGCAGAAAGTCGAGGACCTCAACGACATCAAGTCGGAACTCGACGACCTCAAGACCGACCAGCGCGAAGCCGAAAAGAAGCAGCGCCGCCGCGAGAACGTCGAACGGAAGATACAGGAGACCGAAACGGAGATCGAACGCCGCGAAGAGCAGGTCTCCTCGCTGAAAGACCGGCGCGAGGAACTGACTGAGGATGTCGAGTCGCTGGAAGACGAGGTCGACAACCTCGAATCCGAGGACTTCGACGAGATCCTCGCGCTACACCGGGAGGCGAACCAGCTCGAGTTCGAGATCGATAGTCTGGAGTCCGACCTCGATGACGTGTCCGCTGAGATTGAGGAGATCGAGGAGCTGGTCAATCGGGCCGACGACCTCCGTGAAGAGCGCGACGCTCTCGTCGAGGAACTCACCGACAAGCGGACGAAAATCGACCAGATCGAAGCCAACGCCGTCGACCAGTTCAACGAGCACATGGACGCCATTCTCGGTATTCTGGAGTACGAGAACCTCGAACGAATCTGGATCGAACGCGTCGAGCAGACCGTCCGCGAGGGGCGACAGAAGGTCGACCGAACGGTGTTCGAGCTCCACATCGTTCGAACCACCGAGAACGGTGCGGCTTACGAGGATACCATTGAGCACCTCAGCGAGAGCGAACGCGAGGTGACCGGCCTTATCTTTGCCCTCGCGGGCTATCTGGTCCATGACCTCCACGAGAGCGTTCCGTTCATGCTGCTTGACTCGCTGGAAGCCATCGACTCGGCGCGAATCGCCGAACTCGTCGAGTACTTCGCCGACTACGCCGAGCATCTCGTCGTGGCCCTCCTACCGGAGGACGCGCAGGCGCTGGACGACGACTTCAACCGCATCACCTCGATCTAACCCCGTAGTCTTTTATTTCCGGTTACCGTACGTGGGACCAACAGATGGCGAATACGACAGACGGCCGGCCGTCGAGCAAGGTCGCTCGACTTATCGACGAGTATGAACTTGATGGACTCGGTGCGGAGATGGAGGCTCGCTGGACGGGTGACGGTGAAGAGCGGATGAGTCTCCGTGATCTGGCGGAGTTTTTCAACAAGCGTCTCCTCGAACGTGAACTGGTCGATGCGGGCCTGAGCGCGCTTGAAAGTGACGTAGAATCGACCTACGAGAACCTCACTGGTGACGACATCAGTACGGGTGTTCGGACTGACACCGTCAATCGACTCGAGCGCAATGGCGTCGATGTCGACCGTCTCGAAACCGACTTCATCACCTATCAGGCCATCCGGTCATATCTGAAGGAATGGCGCGGCGCGGAGTATCAGGGGCTGTCCGACGACGAGAAGATCGAAAAGGATCTTGAAAGTATTCAGCGACTCTTGACCCGAACGCTGTCGGTCACCGACCAGCGTATCGAGAAACTGCGCGATACGGGCCGCATCGACATCGAGGACTTCGAGGTATTTCTGGACGCACAGGTGCTTTGCCAGTCCTGTGGCAGCCAGTACGCCGTCGCGGAGTTTTTCGACCAGGGCGGCTGTGAGTGCCAGCAGGACTGAGTCGACACTTTGGACTCTCTCTGACTACGCCGAGGTACCTGCAACGACGCGTTGACAGTAGAACAACCGATAGCAATTGTGATATCCAACGGAACAAACGATTCGAGGACACCGAGCTGCCGTAGAAATAGAACCGGACTGCCGTCCCGGGAATCCGCCGTCGTAGCTGCCTGCTGGGTCACACAGGGCTGAAGACATCGGGGGCCATTGGAACGGTCATGGACCCAGGCGACCTCCGAGCGTCGATTCCAGCACTCGAACGGTGTACGTATTTCAACACAGGAGCAAGCGGGCCGATGCCCCGCCCCGTGGTCAACGCCGCAACGTCGTTTCTCGAACGTCACGCTTTCGACGCGCCTGCGGCTGAGGGGCCCTATACGGTTGCGTGGGACGCTATCGCGGCGGCCCGCGAAGTCGTCGCCGGTCATATCGGGACCGACGCCGCCAACGTTGCGTTCACTCGCAGTACCGCCGACGGAGTCAACACGGTCGCAGGGGCCATAGACTGGCAACCCGGCGACGTGGTAGTCCGGACCGACCTTGAACACCCTGCCGGCACGCTTCCGTGGGATCGACTGGCCGACACCCACGGTATCGAGGTCCGGGTGCTGGAAACAGACGGCGGACGACTCGACATGGCAGACGTGACCGACGCCGTGGTCGACGCCAGACTGGTGGCGCTGAGTTCACTCTCTTGGACTCACGGGACCAGACTCCCGGTTTCGGCCGTCGTCGACGCGGCCCACGACGCGGGCGCACAGGTACTCGTCGACGCCGTCCAGTCTGTCGGGCAACATCCCGTCGACGTGACGGAATGGGGTGCGGACTTCGTGGCCGCGGCGGGGCACAAGTGGCTGCTGGGCGTCTGGGGCGGCGGGTTCCTCTACGTCAACCCGGACGCGTATGACCGACTCCATCAGACCCGCATTGGCTATCGAAGCGTCGAAGACCCCGGCGCTGACGGTTATGACTACTACGAGGGCGCGCGCCGATTCGAGGTCGGCACCACCTCTCCGGCTCCCTACGTCGCGCTCGCACATGCCATCGAAACGGTCGAGGCCGTCGGGTTCGACACGATCCAGCCCCGCGTCGAACGGCTGACCGACCGGCTCAAGGACGGGCTTGGTGACCGACTGCTGAGTCCCCGTGACTACGAGTCGGGACTCGTGACGTTCACCGCCGATGACCCCGAGGCGACCGTCGAGCGACTCGCGGCTGAGGGCATTATCATCAGGTCACTCCCTCATCCTGAGGCGCTCCGGGCGTCCGTCCACGCGTTCAATACGGCCGACGACATCGACCGCTTGCTCGACGCGCTATAGCTTTCACAGCACCCTGTTGTGACTGGCGTTACAGCCCCGGACTTTCTTGTCTCGACCGGCCGTTCTTCCTCGCATGGCGACACGCCCCGTCGTGACGTGCTTCCTGCGTAGCGAAGGCGAGGTGCTGCTGTTGCGCCGGAGCGGTGCGGTCGGCTCGTATCGGGGCCAGTGGGGTGGTGTGGCGGGACACGTTGCCGACGACGCCGGGCGGGACCGGGACCCGGAGACGGCCGCGCGGGCTGAAATCGACGAGGAGACCGGGTTGGCCGACGCGGTGACGCTCGTCCGGCGCGGCGACTCATTGCAGGTCGCAGACGACGATCATGGGGTTCGCTGGCAGGTTCACCCGTTTCTGTTCGACTGCGAGGCCCGCACAGTCACGACGAACGAGGAGACGACCGAGACCGCGTGGGTCCACCCGCCTGAAATCCTGACCCGTGAGACGGTCCCGCGGCTGTGGACCGCCTGGGACCGCGTTCGGCCGCGAGCGGCGACCGTTCGCGAGGACCGAACCCACGGTTCGGCGTGGCTGTCGATCCGGGCGCTGGAGGTGCTACGCGACGAAGCTGCCCTGGCCGACGCCGGACGGAGTGACGACCTGGAGACGGCCGAGCGGGGCGGCGACGACTGGAGCGCGCTCGCCGCCCTCGCCGCCGAAATCCGCGAGGCCCGTCCCTCAATGGTCGTCGTCGCCAACCGGGTCAACCGAGCGATGGCTGCTGTCGCCGACCAGTCGCCGGCGGCCGTCGAGCGGGCCGTTACGGAGTCGCTGAACCACGCGGTTACCGCCGACCGCGTGGCCGCCGCCGTCGCCGCCGAACACGTCGGCGACCGCCTTGCCACGCTGTCTCGGTCTGGGACAGTCCGCGCAGTGGTCGACGCCACTGCGCCTGAGGCCGTGCTCGTCGCCGAGTCACGGCCCGGGAGTGAAGGCGTCGGCGTCGCAGAGACACTCGCTGGTAGCACTGCCGTGACACTGACCACCGACGCGGCCTTCGGCCACGAATTGGATGCGTGGAGCGCCGACACGCTCGTCGTCGGGGCCGACCGCGTCCTTCCGGACGGCCGCGTGGTCAACAAGGCGGGCACCCGCTCGGCGGCGCTGTCGGCGGCCGCCGCGGAGGCGGACTGCTACGCGGTGTGTGCGGCGGACAAGATCGCACCACGCGCTACGTGGGACAGCGAGGAGCGAGAGCCACAGGAGGTGTACGACGGCGACACAGACATCGCTGTATTGAATCCGACTTTCGACGTGACGCCGGCGTCGGCAGTGACGGTCGTCACCGAACGCGGCGTTCTGGAGACGAACGATATTGAGGCAATCGCAGACGCCCACCGGGAACGGAGCGAGTGGACCGAGCGCCGGTGACATCCGAGACCGAAAGTCGCTTGCTCAGTGCTCGTCTAGCACGACCGGCACACCGGCTTCGGCCACGTCGGCGGCGAACTCACGGGAATCGGCTTCGAGGTTCGAGAAGGTGTTGTAGTGGACTGGCATCACGAGGTCCGGGTCGATGGTTGCGGCAAGGGCAGCGGCCTCGTGGCGGTCCATCGTCGCCCGCGGGCCGATGGGCGGACACAGTAGCGAGACGTCGAGCGTTCGGTGGCCGGGCAGCACGTCCGAATCCCCCGGATAGAAGGCTCTGGTCCCCTCGACAGCGATCATGAACCCACAGCCAAAGCCCTCCGGGTGGTACGGGCTGCCATCTGGCCGCGTGTGTGGGCCGTCCGGTTCGTTATACGCTGGCGTTGACCATATCGGCACATCCCCGACTGTCGTCTGTGATTTCATTCCGACTTCGACAACGTCGTAGGGCAGCGAGGACAGCGGCGGGAGGTCCCGGTCACCGACGCGCTCATCGATACCCTCGTAGGCAACAACGGTCGCGTCCTCGCTCGCGACGCGCTCGATACCATCAGGGTCGTAGTGGTGGACGTGGGTCACACAGACAACGTCGCCGTCTTCCGCACGGTAGTCGCTGCTCGGTGGATGACTGATCCCGTCCGTGTGGGGTTCCCACTCGCCGGTGAGGACGCCGTAGCGGCCCGGGTCGACATACACCACCGTGTCGTCGCCGGCGAACCGGAGCGTCGCGTACCCCAGCCAGTCGACGGTCAGCCCGTCGTGTCGAACTGTCATTGACTGTCGATACGCGTTACACCCTGAATAAGTCAGCTACTCGCGGGCGTCGCCACTCGGCAGAAGATATACCCGAGCGCTGCCCGTCTGCTCGCCCGTGCGAAACTTCCACATCACGACGGTCTGGGGCATTCCGATACGGGTCAACATCTCACTGCTGATTTTCCTGCCGGTGCTGGCCTGGATTATCGGCAGCGGAGCACAGATATCTGTGTATGCCGGTATCGTGAGTGCCCTGTCGGGCGTGCCACTCGACCTTACGGTGCTGACCGCGGGCCAGACACCGTGGCTCATCGGCACCGCCGCGGCCGTGGGCCTGTTCGCCAGCGTCGCCCTCCACGAACTGGGCCACGCATGGGCAGCGATGCGCTACGACCTCCGGGTCGAGTCCATCACGCTCTGGATTCTTGGCGGTCTCGCCAACCTCGAAGCCATGCCCAAAGAGTGGAATCGGGAACTCGTCATCGCGCTGGCCGGCCCGGCCGTGAGTATTCTGACCGGGCTTGCCTGCTACGCCGCACTGTTTGCCTTGCCGGCGAGTGCGCAGGTGACGCTGTTCGTTATCGGCTGGCTAGCCGTCACGAACATCTTTCTCGCCGTGTTCAACATGCTGCCGGCCTTCCCGATGGACGGCGGCCGCGTGCTCCGGGCACTGCTCGCACGAAAACGGCCGTACGCGACGGCGACCCGAATCGCCGCTCGGGTCGGGACCGGGTTCGCCGTGCTGTTCGCCGTCGTCGGCGTCCTCTCGTTCAGCCCGCTGTTGCTGCTGCTCGCGCTGTTCGTCTACGGCGCCGCATCGAGCGAATCCCGTACCGTCGCCCTGGCAGCGCTGCTTGAGGGGCTGACCGTCGATGACGTGGCTAGCCCACTCGACGCGACTATTGAGGCCGACGCAACTGTCGAGGATCTCGTCGACCGGATGTTCGCTGGTCGGCGGACCGAGTTCGCCGTCACGCGCGGCGGCGACGTAATCGGCGTCGTCACAGTTGGCGACTTCAGGGCACTCTTGAAGACTGAACGCGAAGCCGACACCGTCGCCGACCTGATGGACACTGACCTGCCGCGCTTTGCCTCAGAGACGGCAGCCTTCATTGCGCTCGTCGAACTCGACACCGCCAGAGCCACTGCCGCATTCGTCGACGGCCCCGAGGGAACCCGCGTTGTCTCCCGGGACGACTTCGCCAGCGCGATGGAGATGCGGCGGCTCGTCGGCTCGCCGGAACCGTTCTAGCAGCGTGGCTGAGGCATCGAGACGTTTTCGAATTGGGCCAGCGCTCCCGCTCTAACGGTCGGTACACACAAGAGGGGGCGACGTGCACTACTGGACAATGCAATCCGGGTTTGTCGACCTGTTTGTCGACCTCGTCGGCACCGACCCGCTCATAAACGGCCTCGTCGGCGGGGTCATCATCGCGACGATGAACCTCTTCGGCGCGTCGCTCGTGCTGGTCTGGCGTGACCCCTCTGAGCGGGCGCTGGACACGGCGCTCGGGTTCGCCGCCGGCGTGATGCTGGCCGCTGCGTTCACGAGCCTCATCATCCCCGGCATCGAGCAGTACTCGGGCGGCAATCCGATTCCGACGCTCGTCGGCGTCGCGCTCGGAGCGCTGTTTCTGGATCGCGCGGACGGGCTCGTCCCGCACGCCCACTACCTGCTGACGGGAAGCCGCCGGTCGGACGCGGCCAACCCCACTCAGGACCTCTCGGTGGACGACTCGAAGCTGACCGGCGTCATTCTGTTCATCCTCGCGATCACGCTGCACAACATCCCCGAGGGCCTGGCCGTCGGCGTCGGCTTTGGTGCGGCCGCCGGCGACCCGCTCCGGATCGGGAGCGCGCTCTCGCTGATGCTTGCCATCGGCATCCAGAACATACCCGAGGGGCTGGCCGTCTCTGTCGCGGCAATCAACGCGGGGCTGGACCGCCGTCTCTATGCCGTCTTCTCAGGAATCCGCTCCGGTGCCGTGGAAATCCCGCTCGCCGTACTCGGCGCTGTCGCCGTCGTGACCGTCGAGCCACTGCTCCCCTACGCGATGGGCTTTGCGGCGGGCGCAATGTTGTTCGTGATTTCTGACGAGATAATCCCCGAGACGCACCAGCGCGGCTACGAGCGGGTCGCCACGCTCGGGCTGATGGCCGGCGTCATCGTCATGCTGTACTTGGACATCGCGCTCGCGGCCTGACCTACCTCACTCGTCGTAGGGCCAGTTCGGGTCGCGGTCGAGGTCCGTCGGCGTCTCGCAGTCCCCGGCTTCGTCGGGCGAACACGCCCCGTGTTCGCGGAAGTTCTCCCGCGCCTCGGTCAACGAGACGTGGTTCGTATCGCTGACGAACTCCGCGTCCCCGAACTGGATGGGGTCGTCGAGCCAGTGACACACCGGACACATCTCGTAGGACCCGGGCCGGCCCTCCGGGAGCGTCTGGTAGCCACAGCACGGGCAGTAGCCGAGCTCCCGTGCGGCTGGATTACCGGGCGTCTCGGTTGACATATTTCGTGGTATGTGTCTTCACACCATAGAATTATCGAACCGCGATGCATGACTATTGCCGTGACGGACTACTCCGACTGTGCGTCCTCGACTTTTTCGGCGTACTCCTCCAGTTCGGTGGCCAGTTCGCGGGCCTGGGCCGCCGACAGCGTCACCGAGTCAGCGTGGGGCTTCACCGCGTCGAGGTCGGTGTTGTCCATCTCCAGTTGGAGTTCGACGTGGTCCGGGTTCTTCCGCGGCGCGGTCACGTTCAGGACGGCCAGGGCCTCCTCCTCGAAGCCGTGGCCCTCTACCTCACCGTCGAGCAAGTCGAAGGTCGTGTACGCGTTGACCTTCATGATGCGGTCGACCATACGCCGCGTAGGCGGGCCGGCGACTTAACGCCCGTTACTCGTCCCCGACGCCCTCGTAGCCGACCCGCTCGGCGTCCGACGCCGCGCGCTCGATGGCAGAATCAAGATCGAACTCCCGGACGACTTCGCCGTCCCGAACCAGTGGCCTCATGAGCGACTCGGCCTCGGCCGGTCCCTCGCGGTCGGCCAGCCCGACGTGGTGGCCGCCCGATTCGGTCCGGTACACCGACTTCTTGCCGGTGAGCTTGCCCCGCTTTGCCGCCGGCTCGCCGTCCACCTCGACGATGTCCAGCGCGAAGTCCAGCGGGTCGGCGTTGGCGACGTAGCTCCCGACGCCGAAGCCGTCGGCCACGTCCCGGAGTTCCCGGAGCGTCGTCGGCGTCAGCCCCCCGGAGAGGAACAAGTCCACGTCCTCGTGGCCGTATGCGTCCAGCGTCCACCGGACCTCGCGGACGATGTGCCGGAAGTCACCGCGGCGGGACCCGGTGGTGTCCAGGCGGACGCCCGCGAGGTCGTCGATGGCCTCGGCCGCCCGCAGCGCCTCGTCGGCCTCGTCGCTGTAGGTGTCGGTCAGCGCGATGCGGGGCGTCTCCTCGGGGACTGCCTCGTCGAACGCTCGCCACGCCGCCTCCTGGTTGCCTCGGCCGAAGCAGATCATCAGCGCGTGGGGCATCGTCCCGCCGGCTTCGCGGCCGATGACCTCGCCGGCGGCGACGTTCGAGATGCCGTCGAGGCCACCCAGTAGCGCCGCCCGCTCGACCATCGCCCCTATCGAGGGGTGGACGTGGCGCGAGCCAAAGGATAGCACCGTCGACTCCGGCGCGGCGTGGCGCGCTTCTAACGCCCGCGTCGCGATGCCTGTTGGATGTGAGAGAAAACCGAGGAGCGCCGTCTCCAGCCGACAGAACTCCCGGTAGGACCCCTCGATTCGCATCACTGGACCGCCGTCGAACAGCTGTCCTTCGGGAAGCGCGTCAACGTCGACGCCCCGGCCTTCAAGCAGCTCGGTGGCGTCTTTCAGCCCAGCCAGCAGCTTCCACCGACCTGTCGCGAACTGGTTCGCCGTCACCTCGGCGACCACGTCCGGGTTCTTGCCCGCGTGCTCTAGCGCCTCCATCGTCCGGTCGAAGTAGGCGTCGGTCGCCCGCCCCTGGCGAATCGCCTCTGGTGAGACGATGTCGAACTCCTCGCTCATGGCACGGTGTTTTCAGTGTGGCGAAAAAAGCGGTCCGGTCGGCGACTTCCCTTCAGGACCCTGCTTGCTGGTGGATATCGTCGAGGTCGCCCACTGTCGGTCCGTTGACGATGCGGACGGTCTTGCCCGACCGGACCACGCGGAAGGCGTCGTTGAACTGGTCGTCTTCTGGGACGACGTAGACGTTACTGCGGGGCTGGCTGGCGTCGTGCTCCTCTGTCAACGCCGCCCGGTAGGCCTGTTCGAACTCCCTCGCGTCTTCCTCGGTATCCCAGCGGGTCTCCCAGACGTAGCCGTAGCCGCCCGAGCCGTTGCGGTAGGGCACGACGAGGTCACCGCCCCAGCCGGCCGAGATATCGCTCTCGTAGCTGTAGCGGTCGGCCTCCACCTGCCCGTTGTGGTACATCATCGCGTAAATCGAGGTCTCTCCAACCGTGTCGCCGACCGGGTCGTGGTCGAAGCGACTCCACTCGTCGGACGAACGGTCGGTGACACTGACGTTCACGGGCTTTTCGTCGGGGTACTTGTCCGGGTGGAGTACCTGCTCGGTGCTATCCGGGAAATCATCGTGCAGCTCGTCGACAGCGCCCCAACCGCCGTCCGAACGCATCTGATCGACGAACCGCGGCCCGGTGACGTAGGGCTGGTAAAGGACGGTGAACAGCCCCTCGTTGTAGCTCGGCTCCTGGCTCCCGCCGTCGCCGTCGTCGCTGCCGCCCCCGCTGTTCGTCCGGTCGGGGAGCGCGATGCAGCCCCAGCCGTCGCCACAGCGGCGCTCGTAGAGGATGCGGACGTAGTTAGCCTCGCCCTCTGTGACACCCTGTCGTGACAGCTGCGTGTCCTGCGTCTTTGCGGAGCCGTTCAGCCCAAAGTGCTGGTCCTGCAGGGCGTGGACCAGTTCGTGTGAGAGTGTCCGCCGGTCGATCTGTGGCGTCTCTGTCGGGCTGACGATGACAATCTCGTCCCGACTCGGCGAGTAGTAGCCTTGGACCGTCGTCGACAGCGTGTTGTCGATTTCCTCGCTGCTGCCCGAGTCCTCGCCGATGAGCAAGAGCGCCTCCCACACTTGGTCGTTCCAGGGGTCCTGTGGACGGCTGCTGCCGCCGCTGCCGTTGCCTCCAGAGCGATTCTGGTACTCGGCTCGGGAGATAACCGAAACCGGGACCGAGTCTTTGAACTCCAAGTCGCGGACCTGCTCGACGCGGGCCATTGTCCGGGCGACGACGGCCTCCCGCTCGCTCTCGTTTAGCCCGTCGCCGGTCGTCACCGACACCGGGTCGTCGTACCAGTACCCGTTCTCGTAGCCGATTGCGTCCTCACCGGTCGGCGTCTCGGGGTGGTCGCTGCCGCCGAAGGACGGGACCGTACAGCCCGCCAGGACGACCGCCAGCGCAATGAGCAGTTCCTTACGCATCGTGGACCTCGCTCAGTTCGTCGGCTGTCGGTGCGTTCGCGACGGTGACGGTCTGCCCGTCGACCCTGACCGAAACAGCGTCGGTGTAGGGGCTGTCTTCCGCTATTATCCAGTGCCCCTCTGCGGTTCGAGTGCCGCCCCAGTGAGCGATGACCGCCGTCCAAGCATCGGCGAACTCGCGAGCGTCGGCCTCGCTGGCCCAGGTTGTCTTCCAGACGTACGCCGTCTCGTCGCCGCTCTCGTAGACGTGCATCCGACCGCCCTGCCAGCCGTCGGTGGCGGGCAGGTCGTAGTTGTACGGGTCGTCACTGTCCAGCGACCCGTCCTCGTAGTTGATGACATCTCGCGTCCGGACGACGCTCGACTCGTTGTAGTCATCGGCGATGGTGTACGCCATCGACCCCGCGATAGCTGACGGGCCGACGACGGCGTAGTCGGGACGGTTGCGGTCAGTCGAGGGTCTGACCCGCTCCCAGTCGCCGCTGGACTGGTCCGCAAGCGAGACTGACTCGGGTTCCCACTCGGGGTAGCGCCCGGGGTAGGTCACTTCGGCGGCCCCGTCGGGATAGTCGTCGTAGGCGTCGTTGACGGCGCTCCAACCGCCGCGTTCTCGAAGGTCGCCGACCAGTCCGGGCCCGTCGCTGTAGGGGAAATACTGCATGAAGTTGATGCCGAAGTGGCGAGCACCGCCGCCACCGCCGCTCTGGGCAGGCCTGTCGATACAGCGCCATGCCTCGCCACAGCGGTCGGTGTAGGTCTGGGTGACGGCGACGGCGTCGCCTTCGACCACGCCGTTCCGACCCTGCACCTGATCCCGCGTCCGCGCGTCACTTCCGAGGCCAAAGTGCTGGTCCTGCAGCGCATGGACGAGTTCGTGGGCCAGCGTGCCCCGGCTAATCGTCGGCGTTTCGGAGTCGCTGACGATGACGATTTCACCGCGCTGGCTGCTGTAGTAGCCCAGCACGCTCTCCCCGCGATTGCTGTTCTGGACGGCGATGGAATCGCGGTCCTCGCCGATGAAAAACAGCGCCTCGAACTTCGCGTTGTCGAACCGGCGCAGCGAATCGCCGACCTCGCCGCCGCCCGTGTTGTTGCGGTACTCAGCCCGTGAGACGACGGAGACCGGGACTGTCTCTTTGAACTCTAGCCCGCGAAGCCGCTCGACGCGGGCCATCGTCCGGGCGACGACGGCGTCCCGCTCCGTCTTGTTCAGTCCGTCCTCGGTCGTTACCGACAGCGATTCGTTGTACCAGTAGCCGTTCTCGTAGCCCAGCCGGTCCGTCGCAGGCGCTGCCGGAGCGGAGCCGTTGTTCCCGTAGTCGGTCGCGGGTTCGCTCGGCGTCAGATCGACGGTGCTCGACTCCGCCTCTGGCGACGCGGTGGGTGCCTGACACCCCGCAAGTAACAGCACAACGGCACAGAGAACGACGAGGGCGAAAGGGCGGCGCATCTACTTCCACGGTAGGTTACCACAGTGAAAAGTCACACGCTCACTGTGGACACATTCGTCCGGCAGAACGAATTTGTGCGTCTGTTTGCGCGTCTGAACTACCGTCGGAGTAACTTTCGTAGTCTCGCCCCGCCAAAGCTCCCGTATGGAACTCGACCCAGCACAGACCGCCCTGGTCGTCGTCGATATGCAGAACGGCTTCTGCCACCCCGATGGAAGCCTCTACGCACCGGACAGCGAAGCGGCCATCGAGTCCTGCACCGAACTCGTCGACCGTGCCCGTGACGCTGGCGCGAAGATTGTGTTCACCCGCGACGTGCATCCGCCCGACCAGTTCGAAGACACCCACTACTACGACGAGTTCGACCGGTGGGGCGAACACGTCGTCGAAGGTTCTTGGGAGACTGAACTCGTCGAGGACCTCGACCCGCAGGACGAGGATCTGGTCGTCGTCAAGCACACCTACGACGCCTTCTACCAGACGGAACTCGAAGGCTGGCTCGACGCCCACGGGGTCAAGGACCTGGCTATCTGTGGCACGCTCGCGAACGTCTGTGTGCTCCACACCGCTTCCAGTGCCGGCCTGCGCGACTACCGCCCGGTCCTCGTCGAGGACGCCGTCGGCTACATCGAGGAGGAGCACCGCGAGTACGCACTGGACCACGCCGAGTGGCTGTTCGGTGAACTGACTGACCGTGACGACCTCACGTTCGCCTGACCGATGGGCGAGGACCCGGTCCACGGCGACGTCGGCGAGGTCGATGACGGTCCCGAGTACGACCTGAATTTCCGCAACCACCCAGAGCACTACCGACACACGGCCGATGAGCAGGGCGCATTCAAAATCGAACCGTACAAGAGCGAACTGCTTCCCGACTGGACAGTCGCCGACCTCGACGGGGCGACGACGGCCGCCGAATCTATCCACGACCGCTACCGTGAGTACCGCGACAATGGAGAGTTCGTCGGGATGGACATGGCTCGCAAGTACCTCCAGATGGGGTGGACGCGGGCGATGCGCTACGCAAAATATCCGGGCGGGCAGAAATACGTGGACGGCGAGCAACGCGAACCGCAGGAGTGGTACGACCCGGAGAAACGCGAGATAGCGCTGGCGTACAAGGAGCACCTCGATGCGGTCCGCGAGGACCCGGCTTACGAACAGGCGAGGCAGGCCCACGCCGAGCGCTACGGGGAGTCGTAGCTACGCGGCGTCGTCGCCAGTCGTGTCCCGTTCGATACTCACCCGCACCTCGTCGCCGACGGCGAGGTCGACCTCCTCGCCGACGAGCTTCGCGCCGAAACGCTCGCGGCCACAGAACAGCGCGATACCTGTTATTGGGTCGCCGTTTGCCAGTACGGTCAGGTCGTCCCACGCGACCGTGCGGCCGTCGGCTGTCCCGACACCCGCTCCGGCGATAGCGGCGGCCGTTGTCCCGTCACTGGACAGCAATCCCCCGCCCGAGTAGTGTGGCAAGCCGCCGTCGAGGACGCCTGAATTGTCGCCGTCGATATCGTTAGCGATGCCAGCGAAGGAGTCACCGGGTGCTGGATGGACCGGCTCGTCGAGTCGGACCCACGTTTCGCCGCCGGCGACGACGGTCCCGGTCCCGTCCCACGACAGCGGCGTCACGTCCACTGCCACGTCGACCGGCAGCGACCCCGACGCCCGGTAGGGGTTCGTGCCGGGGTCACGGAAGCCGAGATGGATGTGGTTCGGGACCCACGGGGCGAAAAAGCCCGCCCGGACCAGTTCTCCGAGGTCGTCGCCGACGGTAACCGTCTCACCGGGTTCGACGGCCGGGTCGACGTGCAGTAACCGCGCTACAGTATCGCCAGTATCAATCACGATGAGGTGGTCGTGCTCGGCGGCGTAGGCCTTCGGTGGGGCCTGAACCGTCTTCGTATCGACGACCTCGCCGGCGACCGGCGACGGCGCGCGCTCGCCGTCGGGGTAGAGGTCGATGGCACACCCCTCGTCGTGGGCGTCGAACGGCGAGTTGTACAGGGAGAACCGGTAGTACTGGAAGAGCACGTCTCGCGATATCGTGACGACCATCGGCGGCGATTAGGCGTGTACCGGTATGGCTCTGTCGTCCAAGCGTTCAAGACGGATGACGTGACCACTGGTTCGTGTGCGCTGACGACCACCGCGGCGGGGGCAGCGGGTGTGCGACACGTCCCGCCGCGACGGCCACGTGTCGCCTGTTCGCTCTCTGCCGTCGAGAGAGACTTGTCTGCTGAACTGGCGGACGTTTTAATCCCGAGGGTCCGTACAGTCTGCCTATGCGTCTGCTACGGGGCCGCACTGCCGACCCCGAAACCGACTTCGAGCGGACCCGTGAGATGGCTGAGACGGTCGCCGAAGACCGCGAACCAGCCCTGCGAGCCTGGCGACCGCACAGACAGGTCGCGTTCGGCCGCCGTGACGCGAACAGCGACGGCTACGACCGAGCGTGCCGGGCTGCCCGCGACCAGGGGTACACCGTCATCGAGCGCGCTGTGGGGGGCCGCGCCGTCGCATACACCGGATCGACCGTTTCGTTCTCTCTCGCCGTCCCGACCGAGGACCCGCGAGGGACGATCGACGACCGCTACGAGTGGACCAAAGCCGCTGTAAAACGTGCCCTCGATGACTGCGGTATCACCGCTCGGACCGGGGAACCAGACGCCGCGTTCTGTCCGGGGAGCCACTCGCTTCAGGCTGACGGCAAAATAACTGGACTCGCCCAGCGCGTCCGCCAGTCTGTCGCCGTTGTCGGCGGCATCGTCGTCGTTCGGGACCACGAGGCCATCGCAGGGGTGCTGGCCCCAGTCTACGAGGCACTCGATGTCCGGTTCGACACACAGAGCGTCGGGAGTGTCGCTGATGCTGGAGGCACCGACGACCCTGACCGAGTCATCGCGGCGCTGGAGCAGTCGCTGGCTGACGGCCGCGAGGTGTCGGTGAGCGCTATCCGAGAGACTTAGGGGTGCGCCCGGCCGACAGGGCGTATGCTCATTCGTAACGCGACGCTGCCGGACGGCCGCCAACGCGACGTTCGGGTGCGTGGCGAGTCAATCGTCGAAGTCGGCCGCGATCTCGCCGCGTCCGACGAGCACGTCATCGAAGCGACCGGCAAGCGGCTGTTTCCGGGAATGATCGACGCCCACGTCCACTTCCGCCAGCCCGGCTACCCGCACAAGGAGACGTGGGAGAGCGGGTCGCGGGCCGCGGCAGCCGGCGGCGTCACAACCGTTGTCGACCAGCCAAACACCGACCCGCCGACTATCGACGGCGAGTCGTTTGACCAGAAAGCCGAGTTCGCTGCTGACTCTATCGTCGACTGGGGTATCAACGGCGGCGTTACGGCCGACTGGATTCCGAACGTCCTCCTGCGCCGTCGCCTGTTCGCACTCGGCGAGGTGTTTCTCGCGGATTCGACCGGCGACATGGGTATCGAGGCCGACCTCTTTGCCGATGCGCTGAACGCTGCCACCGACAACGACGTACCGGTCACGGTCCACGCCGAGTACGCCGACTACTTTAACGACGATGCCAAGGCCCGCGATGACGCCGACGCATGGAGCGCGTTCCGGACTGCAAAGGCCGAAGAGAAAGCCGTCGAGCGGGCCTGTGCAGTCGCGAAAGAGCACGACGCGACGATACACATCGCCCACACGTCCACGCCGGAGGGCGTCGACATCGCCAGCGAAGCCGGGATGACGACCGAGGTAACGCCACACCATTTGCTGCTTTCCCGGCGTGACCTCTCTGAGCTGGGGACCTTCGGGCGGATGAATCCGCCCCTGCGCCGCGAGAAGCGCCGACAGAAACTCTACGAGCGCGTCGTCGACGGCACCGTCGATATGATTGCGACGGACCACGCCCCACACACTCGCGAGGAGAAAGACGCCAGCATCTGGGACGCGCCGTCGGGCGTCCCTGGCGTCGAGACGGTCCTCCCGCTCCTACTGGCCGAAGCCCGTGACCCGGACAGCGGGCTCACCTACGAGCGCGTTCGCGACCTCACCGCACGCAATCCTGCCGACGTGTTCGATATCCAACAGAAGGGGGCCATCGAAGCCGGAAAGGACGCCGACCTCGTGCTCGTTGACACGACCGAAACGAGCGATATCAGCGGTGAGACGCTCCACTCGAAATGTGGCTGGACGCCGTTTGAGGGCTACGATGCGGTGTTCCCTGAATGGACGATGGTCCGGGGTACAGTTGTCTACGAGCGCGGCGACGCGCTGGACGCTGCCGACACAACAGCCCAGGAAGATGTGTTCTACGATCATCAGGGCGAGAACGTCCGGGGCGCGGACAGCGAACGACTAGAATAACGCCGCGACGACCGACGTCCCGACCATTATCCCGCCGCCACCGCCACAGAGTCGTGCCATCGCCCGCCGCGAATCGCGCTCGGTCCAGTTGCTCCGTGTGTCCATGTGTTCCTGCATAGCTTCGATGCCGCGGCCGGCGAGTATCGACCCTGACCAGCCCAGCAGGCCAAAGCCGAACACCAGTGCGCCGAGAGCGAACACCGTCGCTTCACTCGACCGTGCATCACCGGTGTACAGCGTCCAGCCCGCCATGCCGAGGCTGCCAAGCAGGAAGCCGACGCCCAGCCCACTCCCAACCAGTCGCGCCCGGGCCGCGACGTACTGCCGGAGCCGCGGTGGGTCACCGCGCTGGGCCATCAGTCGACCGCTTCGCGCATCCGTGGATCGAGTGCGTCGCGCATTCCGTCACCGAGCAAGTTGAACCCTAGCACGGTGATAGCGAGGAACAGCCCCGGGAAGAAGGAGAGCCACCACTCCCCTGTCAGGAGGCCGTTCTCGACACCACGGGATAGCATCAGGCCCCACGACGGCGTCCCTGCCTGCGCACCGAACCCGAGGAACGACAGCGCCGCGAGGTCGATGATGGCGAGTCCGAAGTTCAGCGTGGACTGGACGGTAATCGGCGCGAGCGTATTCGGCAGGATGTGCCGGACGAGAACCCGCGGATCGGTCGCGCCAAGCGCGACCGTGGCGTCGACGTACTCGTCTTCGAGCACTTTGAGCGCGGCCCCACGGACGACCCGGGCGAACCGCGGCGTGTACACCAGCACGAGCGCCACCACGGCCCGCCAGAGACCGAGGTCCCGCGGGAAGATGGCGACCAGCGCAAGCGCGAGCAACAGCGGCGGGAACGCCAACAACACGTCCATCGTCCGCATGATGACGTTATCGGTCACGTCGCCGTAGTACGCCGCGATAATCCCCAGACCGACGCCCACGGTTGTCGAAGTCCCGACTGTGATCGTCCCGAACTTCAGGGCCAGCCACGCACCGTACAGGCTCCGCTTGTAGATGTCACGAGCCGCCGCGTCCGTGCCGAACAGCTGCTGGTTCGCGGGCGCTGGACCGAGCCAGCCGGGCGGCGCGCGGTCGGCAATCTCGGTGCCCAACTGCGAGCTCGTGAGCGCGCCGAAGTCGTATGTCACGCGGGCGTAGATGGCGACGGCCGCCATGCTGAGGATAATCGTCAGCCCGACGACGGCGAGGCGGTTCGTCAGCAGGTCGGCGAGGAACGGAGACGCTCGCAGGCGTCCCAGCGTGCCCCGTGTCTCGGTGTCCGTACTCATTGTTGAATCCGTGGGTCGAGGTAACTGTAGGTGACGTCGACGAGGAGGTTCACGAGCGTGAACAGCAGGGCAAAGGTGAGCACTGTGCCCTGAACCACCGGGTAGTCAGAGACGCCGATGGCGGTGACGATGGTCAGCCCCATCCCGTTGATACCGAACACGGTCTCGGTCAGGACTGCCCCGCCCAGCAGCGTGCCGAACTGGATACCGATGACGGTGACGACCGGAATCAACGCGTTCCGGAAGCCGTGTTTCATCAGCGTGATCTTCGCGCCCTGCCCTTTCGCCCGCGCGGTCCGGATGTAGTCCTGCCGGATGACTTCGAGCATCGAGGAGCGCATCATCCGGGAGATGAGCGCCGTCGAGTAGACGCCGATGACCACTGCCGGCAGGAACAGGTGATGGATCGCCGAGAGGAACGCTTCGGTGTTCCCGAGCAGAATCGTGTCGACGGTTATCATCCCAGTCAGGGGCAGTTCACGGCCCAGCAGCGTCCAGGTATCGGGGAGGAATAGCGTCGATTTGATACGGCCGCTGGTCGGAAACACGTCGAGATAGGTCGAGAACAGTAGGATGAGCAGCGGTCCGGACCAGAATATCGGCACGGAGATGCCGGTCAGCGCACCGATTCGGGTGACGTGGTCCGTCAGCGAATCCTGCTTGACTGCCGAGATAATGCCCAGTGGCAGACCGAGCAGGATGCCTGCCGCCTGGCCGTATATCGCGAGCTCGAGCGTGATTGGGAGCCGGTCTGCGATGACCGAACGAACGCTGTTCCCGCGACTGATGCTGTAGGACTGGCCGAAGTCGAACCGCGCCGCGTCCCACAGGAAGCTCAGGTACTGCTCCCAGAGCGGCCGTCGAAGTCCCAGCTCAACACGTATCTGTTCTAGCTGTTCGGCCGACGCTCGCTGGCCGGCGATGACGATAGCCGGGTCGCCCGGGGCCAGGTGGAGAATCGCGAAGACGACCGACGCCACGCCGAACAGCACAGGGATGAGCAACAGCAACCGCTTGATGACGAACCGTGGCGGTACCACCGGCTCGATCAGCCTGAAAAGAAACTGTGTCCAGTTCATTCGAAAGTTCTCTTGAAGCGCTACTGCAGCTCGACCGTGTTAAGATACGGGCCACCGACGGAGCTGACCGTGTAAGAATCTTCGACGACAGCCTCGTTGACCGCCCGGAGCGTCTCTGCGTAGTCGATGAACACCCATGGTGACTCGTCGTAGGCGATCTGTGCGGCCTCCTCGTACATCGTCTCGCGGTCGCCTTCGGCGTAGGTCCGCTGGGCCTCGCGGACGAGCTCCATGTAGTCGGTGTTGGCCCACCCGGAGACGTTGAGCGTCGAGTACCCCTCGGTGTCGAAGCTGACCCAGTCCTGGCCGTCGGGGACGGCGTCCATCTCGACTTTCGGGTCAAGCAGGACGTACATGAAGTTGTCCGGGTCGGCGTTGTCGGTGTACCAGCCGAGGAAGCAGGCGTCGTGTTTCCCGGCGGAGGTGTAGTCCAGGTACGGTCCGAAGTTGGAGAACTGGTTGATGTTGACCGTCAGGCCGATGTCCTCCAGGTCGGATTTCACCTGGTTTGCGGTCTGGACCGGGCTGGGGTTGTATCCTCGGGGATTCGAGAACGTCGCGAGTTCGAACTCGAAGCCGTCACCGTAGCCCGCCTCTTCAAGCAGTGACCGGGCCTGGTCTTTGTCCGTCGAATACGGGTCGAGGTCGTCGTTGTGCCCGAGCACGTCGGGTGGTAGTGGCTGGGAGGCCTGCGTTGCAAAGCCCTGATAGATCTGGTTGACGATGGCCTCGGTGTTGACGGCGTGGGCGATGGCCTGGCGGACCTGCCGGTCCCGGAACGGCTCGAACCGGGCCATGTTCATCGCCATGTAGCCGTGGTTGATGCCGTTCTTCCGCAACAGCGTCGCCGTCCCGCTCTCCTCTGCGCGCTGGAACCCGGAGGAGTCGAGGTTGTCCGTGATGTGTGAGGCCCCGTTGATGACGTCCTGTACCCGCGTGCTGTTTTCGGTGATTGTCTTGAAAATGACCGTCCCGACGTTCGGACCGTCGCCCCAATAATCGCCGTTGGCTGTCAGTCGGATGCGCTCGTTCGGATTATCGAGCGTGTCGAACTGGAAGGGGCCGGTCCCCGCAGGTTCGGCTCCGAGGTCAGCCTGACTGTCGCCCATCGCTTCGATCTGGGCCTTCGAGAGGACGGCCGCGGCGAACATCGCCAGGTTCCGCAGGAACGGGGCGTACCGTTGCGTGAGTTCGATCGTCAGTTCGTAGTCCTGGCTCGCGTCGACGCTCTCGATCCAGTCGCCCAGCGTGAACGGGCCGTACCCCGACCGCGTCTCGTCGCCGAGGTAGTACTGGTAGTCGCTCTGGGTGAACCGCTGCCAGGTCGCCTTGAAGTCCGACGCGGTGAACTCCTCGCCGTTGTGGAACATCACACCCTCTCGGAGCGTCAGCGTCGCGGTGGTTCCCTCGAGAGAGTAGTCGGTTGCGAGCCCATCTTCTAGCTGGCCGCCGCTTCCGGCCGCAAACTGGATGAGCGTATCGAATATCTGGTTTGTGACTTTCGCGACTTCACCGCTAGTCGTCTGCTGTGGGTCGTAGTTCTCCGGGTGGTCGCCACGGGCATACACGAGCGTCTGGTCGCTGCCCCCGTCGCCGCCGTCGCCACCATCGCTTCCAGTGCCGTCGCCACCGTCTCCACCTTCGGTTCCGCCACCATCGCCGCCGTCGCCGGAACAACCTGCGAGCGTTGCGGCCGCCGCGGCACTGCCGGCCGCGGTAAGGAAGCTCCGTCTGTCCAGAGAATCACCGGATGACATGGGACTTTGTTCAAACAGATCTATTATAATTGTACCGGATAGAACAATGATTCTGTTATATATCTCCTGAGAGTTATGTGCAGCTAAGTAATATTACTCAGGCGCTGTCGCCGTCTTCCTGTTCGTAAAGGTGACAGGCTGCTGGGTGGGCGTCCGGCTGGAGTTCGGGATGTTTCGTCTCACAGACGCTCTCGAATCTATCGCGTAGCACCGACGCGGCGGCGTCCCAGTCTCCGTCCGCGAGATGCTCGATCGACGTTTCGACGACGCGACGATTCTCTCCGGTCAGGCTCGTTTCGAAGAACCGGTCGACCATTGTCTGTTTGAACGCTGCCACCGGCACCTGTTCTGTACCGTTTGGCGCTTCAGCGAGGTCCGCGCCACCGTCCGTCGCCGCTGTGGCGCTGTCGGCTTTGCCGGCCTGCTCCCGAACCGCATCGATGGCGATGGCCTCGTCCTCAACCCGCTGCCGGTAGTCCATTACCTCGCGGTAGGTCTCCTGTTCGATATCGATATCTGGCGGGATGACCTCGGGACAGCGAGTTCGGAAGTGACAGCCCGACGGCGGGTCAATCGGCGACGGGACATCGCCTTTCAGCAGTATTCGGTCGGCCTCGACGGTCGGGTCCGGCTCCGGGATCGCCGACATGAGCGCCCGCGTGTAGGGGTGTTTCGGGTCCGCGAACAGGTCCGGCGTGTTGGCGATTTCGACGACCTCGCCGAGATACATCACGGCGACGCGGTCACAGATGTGGCGCACCACACTGAGGTCGTGGGCGATGAACAGGTACGTCAGGCCGAACTCATGCTGGAGGTCTTCAAGGAGATTGATTATCTGGGCCTGCACGCTCACATCCAGCGCCGAAACGGGTTCGTCACAGACGATGAAATCGGGGTCGACGGCGAGCGCGCGAGCGATGCCGACTCGCTGGCGCTGCCCGCCCGACAGTTCGTGTGGATAGCGGTCGTACTGGTCTGGGTCGAGCCCCACTGCCTCCATGAGGTCGGCCACCCGTTCGACACGCTGCTCGCGGCGGGAGCCGTCCCCGGTGTCTGCCGGGAGGTCGTGGATTTTCAGCGGCTCCATAATCGTCTGGCCAACGGTCATCCGCGGGTCGAGGCTCGACATCGGGTCTTGGAAGATCATCTGCAGGTCCCGACGGACTTCCCGCAGACCGCCCTTGTCGAGCTCCGAAAGGTCTTGTCCGGCGAAAACAACCGTTCCGTCTGTCGGCTCGAGAAGCCGGAGGATGGTCCGGCCGGTCGTCGATTTCCCACAGCCGGACTCGCCGACGAGTCCCAGCGTCTCGCCCTCGTAGATGTCCATCGAAACGCCGTCAACGGCTTTGACTGACTCCGGTTCGTTGCCGATGTACTTGTCCAGCAGGTCGTCGGCCCGCGAGAAGTGTTTTTTCAGCCCGTCGACCTCCATGAGCTGTCTGTCCGTTCGCGTCGTCTCCGTCGCGGCAACACCGGCGTCTCCGGTGCCGTATTCGTCCGTATCGAACGATTCGAGGATACATTTCGAGCGGTGGGTGACGTCGTCCGGCCCGTGCTGGAGATATGGAATTTCGCCCTCACGACACTCCGGCTGAGCCCACGGACACCGGTCGGCGAAGTGGCACCCTTCGGGCATGTCGATGAGGCTGGGGACGTTCCCCTCAATCGGAGTCAGCCGGTCTGTCCCCTCGCCGGGTATCGATTCGAGTAACGTGTACGTGTACGGGTGTGACGGGTTCTGGAAGATCTCCTCGACCGGTCCCTCTTCGACGATCTCGCCGGCGTACATCACGGCGACACGGTCGCAGGTCTCCGCGACGACGCCGAGGTCGTGTGTGATGAACAACACCGACATCCCGAGGTCCGCCTGCAGGTCGTCGATGAGGTCCAGAATCTGGGCCTGAATGGTCACGTCGAGCGCCGTCGTCGGCTCATCGGCGACTAGCAGCTTCGGTCGGCACGCCAGCGCGATAGCGATGAGCACGCGCTGGCGCATCCCGCCGGAGAACTCGTGGGGGTACTCGTCGACGCGGTCGGCCGGTTCCGGGATACCGACCTCTTCCAGCAGTGAGATGACATCCGAACGGATCTCCTCGTCCATTTCGCCGCTCCGGCTGATCGAGGGCGTGATTTCACGGACGGCGTTGAACCACGAGTCGTTTCGCTTGTTCCCGTAACGGTGGAGGCGAAGGCTCTCCGCGACCTGTTCGCCGACTGTTATCGCGGGGTTCAGCGATGTCATCGGGTCCTGGAATATCATTCCCATATCGCCGCCACGGATGTCCCGCATCACCCGCTCCGGGGCTGCCGTCAGATCGACGTAGCCGTCGGTAATCGTGACGGGCGCGTCGCCGCTCTCCGAGAGAGCTTTCTTCGGGGCTTCCCGGATGAACTGTGTGGCGAGTGTCCTGTCGTCGGCTGTCGTCTCAACCGATTCGGGGAGACGACTCCGGTCGACCGTCGCCGCGTCGATAGTGATGAAACCGCTGTCGCTGTCCTCTGTCCGTACGGCTTTGGGATACTGCCGGGACAGCCGCGTGACGGTCTCAACTGCGCCGAACCGGATCTCCCCACCGGCGATGTGACCGGGGTCATCGACGATATCCATCGCTGATAGCGCTGTGACGGATTTCCCCGATCCGGACTCGCCGACCAGACCGACGGTTTCCCCCTCCCTGACGGTGAGGTCGATGCCGTCGACGGCTTTGACGGTGCCGCGGTCCGTCTCGAACTGGGTTCGGAGGTCACATAACGTTAAGAGGTCGCGCATCTGTCCCCCACTTCTCAAAATACCAGTAAAACTGTTGTGCCACTATCCCACCAACAATTTATCCCGGCCGCCGCCACACTCGACGTATGAACGACCCTGCCGACCCCGAATCTAACCCCTTCGGCCGTGTCGTCGGTCACTGGGAGCAGGTCATCGACGACATGGCGGCGACGACAACACAGTACCGCGACGACGGCCGCGAGGCTATCGAACTCCACCCTGGCGACGTGACCGTGCTGACCGGTGAACCGCGGACAATGGCCGAACAAACCGGCGAGTACGAGCCAGAGACCCGGCGACTCGGCTTCGATGTCGTGGTTTCCGGCGACGAATTCCGGCGGGTCGCCGACGCGCTCGAAGACCGCACCGTCGACCGCTCCGAGGTGTTCCGGGCGACCGGCGACGGGATGGTGTTCCTGCTCGTCGCGCTGGAATGTGGCGACGACCTCGCCGTGCTCGTGCCGCTGTACTACGACCAGACCGACCGCGCGGACCTCTCGCAGGTCGCCGACGACCACGGACTGTACTCACATATCCGCCCGCTTACCGACGACGAGGTGGTCACCGTCAGCCACGAGGACCCCGAGCCGTTTTTCCCAGGCTGAACCCCGTCCGAGAGCGGTCACCGACTGCGCGACGGCGACCCCTCTCGGACTCGGGTCAGCCGGTACGCCGGCACGTCGAAGACGATGCCATAGAGCAGTCGGTTGCCGATGACACCGACACCGAAGCCCGAGAGGACGGCCGAGAGTACGAGCGTTATCGGCGACCCGGAAAGCGTTACGAGGCCGGCGACAGCCCCGGCAAGCACGATGAACGACGCCAGTGCAGCGACCTCCGGGTAGACACCCGGGACCGCGTCGTGTTCGACGACCGCCATCGCGATTCCCGTCAGGAGTCCGAACCCGACAACCACCGCCAGTACATCGACCAGCGCTGTCCCTGCCTCCGCATAGCCAAGCACCGCGCCGCCGATGCCGATGGCCAGGTCCGTCCGTAGCACTTTCTGTGTCGCTTCGTGGGCCGACATCGACGGCTGTGCATCGGGGTCGATGTCGTCCATCTCAGCCCTGCCTACTCGTCGACCTGGAACTCATTTCCACACTCCGGACAACACACCTCGTCGTGTCGCAGCGCCGCCGACTGCTCGCGGACTTCCCGCATCACCGAGGAAATCCGGTCTTCAGCCTCCATCTCGTCCTCGACGGCGAGGTCGACGCCCTCAACTTCGAGGAGGAACTTCGCGACCTCGGTCGCCTCGTACATCACGTCGTCGAGGTCCTCAGCGGTGAAGAAGTCACACATCGCACCGTAGAGGAACGTCGCCCCGGCCTTCCGGACCTTGTCCTCGAAGGCCGCGCGGGCCTGATTGACAGCCTGTGGGGTGTACGTGTCCGTCATGAACGGGACGAGTTCGGGGAGGTTCTCTCCGATCTTCGTCATCTCGACGCCCGTTTCGGTCCGGAAATCGGCACAGAGACGGGCGATAGCCCACTCGCGGGCGGTGATGTACGTCCGGTCCCGGAGAAAGTCGTTTGCGCGGTCGTAGGTCCCGCCCTCAATTTTCTTGAATCGGTCGTACTTCTGTACGTCCGATGGGATGTCACCGGCTTCCGACACCGGCGTCTCGCTGCCTTGATCGGACGGGTCTGACTCTTCAGTGGCCGACTCGGTGGGGCTGCTTCCCGTGGTGTCGCCATCGTCGGCCCCGTCGTCCGCGGCCGCCGCCTCGCCCGGCTGGTGGCCGGCCGAGCCATCGTCTGCCGCCTCGACATCCGTCTCGTCCGGCGGTGCGCCCTCAGTCATAGCCGAGCATGCGTGCCCGCGGCGAAAAAGGGTATCGCCGTATCGCCGCCGTCCCGCTGTCGTTGTCTTCTTCCAACAGTTCAGCCGGGTGGCTTTTTTACCGCTCCCATACATGGCCCGAGTATGAAAATACTGCTCGGTGTCGGGGGCAGCGACCTGTCCTACCAGGCACTGACCGAAACACTCGAACGCGTCGCCGAAACAGGTGACGAGCTGACTGTCGCTGTCTTCGAAAACGAAGACAACGACGCCGATATCGAGGCGGTCCAGCAGCGGATACAGGAGCACATCGACGAAAGCGGGCTCGAACCGGCGCTTCGACGCGTCGAAGGCACTTCTCCTGGAAGTGAGCTGGTGAACATCGCCGAGAGCGAGGGGTTCGATAGAATCGTCCTCGGTGGCGGCGGTCGCTCGCCGCTCGGGAAGATACAGCTCGGCCCCATCGTCGAGTTCGTCCTCCTGAACGCACAGACGCCGGTGACTCTCATCCGATGACTCGCACGTACCCAGACGAATCCGCCGAAGCGTTCCCACAGCCACCGCGGACGCTCACCGACCGTGAGGACCGTTCCATCGACGTCATCCCTGCCGACGACGCCGACACGCAGAGTCTCGTCGAGATGTATCTCGACTTCGACCCCGCCGACCGGGCGCAGGGTATCCCGCCGGTCAAAGAGGAAGCTATCCGCGAGTGGCTCGAAACGATTCTCGACGGCGACTGTGTCAACGTCGTCGCCAAACACGATGACACTGTTGCCGGCCACGCGACGCTGGTCCCGGACAACGAGGACGAGCACGAACTCGCTATCTTCGTGTTACAGAGCTACCAGGGCGCTGGTATCGGAACGGCACTGGTCGAGACGCTGCTGGGGTACGGCCAGGCCGAAGGTATCGACCACGTCTGGCTCACCGTCGAGCGGTGGAACGACCCGGCGATATCGCTGTACGAGAAGGTCGGGTTCGAGATCAGTAGCGCCGAGAGCTTCGAGATAGAGATGGCGATCCGGCTTTAAACTGTAAGGACCGGCTGGCTGGCGTACTCGATGACGTAGGTCGCCGCGCGCCCGACGGCCTCTTCGCTTCCCTCCTCGCGCGGGACGACGATGAAATCCGCGTTGACGTCCTCTGCCACGTCGAGGACGACACTGCCCGGTGTTTGCATCAGTCGCGTCTCCGAGAACGCGGTCGCGGACGACGTTTCGAACGCACCGTCGTGGGCGTCGCGGAACCGCTCTCGGATGCTCTCAGTGAACGCTCGATGCTCCTCGGCGATCGCGGTCGCGCTCACGTTGCCGCTGTCGATATCCCGGTGGAGCCGTTCGTCGATGACGAACAGCAGGTGGAGATCGGCGTCATACCGCTCCGCGACGGCGATCGCGTACTCGGCCGCTCGTTCCGACTGGTCGCTGCCGTCGACCGGCGCGAGTACGAGGTCGATGTCCATCACTCGCCACTGTGACCCCGGCCGGCAAAAATCCACCGAGGTTCGCGCCACCCCGCAGTGGCATCCGGAGCGTCCCTCGCCGTGACCAACAGTGTATTTAGTCGCGGCTTCGATGCGTGGTGTATGTTCGATACGGTGGTCATCGCCACGGACGGCTCCGGCAGCGCAGAGCGGGCCGTCGAAGCGGCGCTGGACCTGGCGGCGCGCTTCGACGCAACTGTCCACGGGCTGTACGTCGTCGACACCGGCGAGGTTGAGACGACTCCCGAAGAGGTTCGCGAGGCGCTGGAGCGCGCGCTGGCGACCACTGGCGGCCGCGCCCTCTCGTTTATTCTGGAGGCCGCTGACGCCGAGGCAGACGAGGAGCTCGTCACTGCCGTCCGTGAGGGCGACCCGGCCGACGAAATCTCCAAGTACGCGGTGGAACACGACGCAGATGTCATCGTCAGCGGGACCCGCGGCCGCCACGGTGAACACGGGTACCTGCTGGGGAGCGTCGCCGAAGAACTCGTGCGGGAGGCCCCGATGCCGGTGCTGACGGTCCGTCAGCTCGAAGGCGAGCCGAATCCCGAGCGAACCGAGGTCTGACGCGCTGCTCGAAGCGCCACGGCATAGGCCACACCGTCCGATCGACAGAATATTTGACAGTAAGGTTATTGTTATCTGCCGCGTATAAATGCTGAGATGCATCGGCAAGTCCGCGTACTCCACGTCGACGACGACCCGGAGTTCGCTGAGGTAGCCGCCACGTTTCTGGAACGCGTGGGCGACGGCTTCAGTGTCGAGACGGCGGCGAACGTGAGCGAGGGGCTCGCGCGTCTCGCCGAGGCGTCGTTCGACTGTGTGGTTTCGGACTACGATATGCCTGAGACGAACGGTATCGAGTTTCTGGAGGCCGTCCGGGCGGAGTATCCGGACCTGCCGTTCGTTCTATTCACCGGGAAGGGAAGCGAGGAGGTCGCCAGCGAGGCTGTCTCCAAGGGTGTCAGCGATTACCTCCAGAAGGGACGCGGCACCGAGCGGTACACCTTGCTCGCGAACCGAATCCAGAACCTCGTCGCGCAACACCGCGCGGAGGCGGGGCTGGAGTCACGTATCGAACAGCAGTCGGTCCTGGCGGCGTTGGGAGAGTCTGCCCTCTCCGGCTGTGGGCTACAGACGCTGTTCGAGGAGACAGTGGCACTCGTGTCGGACGCCCTCGGCACGGAGTACTCCAAGGTGCTCGAATACCGCTCCGACAGCGACGACTTCCTGTTGCAGGCCGGCGTCGGTTGGCAGGACGGACTGGTCGGGAACGCGGCCGTCGGGGCCGACGAGGAGTCCCAGGCCGGGCATACGCTTCAGGTCGGCGGCCCGGTCGTCGTCGAGGACCTGCGCACAGAAGATCGCTTCCGCGGCCCGCCGCTGTTACTGGACCACGGCGTCGTGAGCGGTATCAGCGTCGTCATTGGCGAGACCGACGACCCGTGGGGCGTCTTCGGCACTCACTCGACCGACCAGATCACGTTCACCGACGACGACGTGACGTTCGTCCAGAACGTCGCCAACCTGCTGGGGAACGCTATCCAGCGCCAGCGGTCCGAGCAGCGCCGACGCGAGAGCGAGCGCCGGTTCCGCGAGATAGCGGAGGTCAGCCCCGACACGATATTCCGTCTGGACACCGACGGCGTATTCACCTACGTCTCCCCGGTCATCGAATCGCTTCTCGGCTACGCCCCCGAGGACCTCGTCGACACTCCATTCCGGACATACGTTCCGGACGAGAGCATGGAAACGGCGTTCGACGGATTCTCCCGGGTCGCGGCCGGCGAGACCGTCCGCGAATTCGAACTGCGTCTTATCGACGCCGACGGGGACTTGGTCGATGTCGAGGTCAGCGCCAGCCCGGTCACACACGACGGATCAGTTCGGTTCGTACAGGGACTTGTGCGGGACGTAACCGAGCGGACGAAACGCGAGCGCCGCCTCCAGCGACTCAAAGCGCAGTACGAGACGCTTATCGAGAACCTCCCCGAGATGGGTGTGTTCCTCTTTGACCGCGACTGCCGGTACACCGTTGCCGGCGGCGGTGAACTCTCGTCTGTCGGCCTCACGTCGAACGACTTCGAGGGGGCGACGCCGCACGACCTGTTCCCGGAGTCGATTGCCGACGAACTTGAACACTACTACGGCGAGGCGCTCGACGGTCACTCCCACAGCTTCGAACAGCAGTATCAGGACAAGCACTATCGGATTCGCACAGTCCCGGTTCGGGACGACGACGGGGCTGTCATCTCCGGACTGGCGGTGTCGGAAGATGTCACGGAGCGGCGAGAACGCCAGCAGGCGCTCGAACGCCAGAACGAACGCCTCCGGGAGTTCGCTGGCGTTGTCAGCCACGACCTCCGGAACCCGCTCAACGTCGCGCAGGGACAGCTCAAGCTGGCCCGGACAGAGTGTGACAGCGACCACCTCGACAACGTCGCCGCGGCAATCGAGCGGAGCAACAGGCTCATCGACGACCTGCTGACACTTGCCAGCAGCGGGGACGAGGTCACCGAGACGGAGTCGCTGGACCTCCGAGCAATCGCCGAAGGCTGCTGGCAGAACGTCCCGACAGGCGATGCGACGCTGCTTCCCCGGACGGAGCAGACGGTCGTGGCGGACAGAGGGCGGCTCGAACAGCTCCTCGAAAACCTCGTTCGGAACGCCGTCGAACACGCTCGCCCCCAGTCGGCTATGTCGTCGGACGACGTAGCCGGGCACGCAAACGACCTGACGGTGACCGTGGGTTCGCTTGCGGGCGGGTTCTACGTCGAAGACACCGGCCCCGGAATACCGCCAGAGGAGCGCGACGAGGTTTTCGAGGCGGGCCACTCGACTGCCGTAGACGGAACTGGGTTCGGGCTTCGCATCGTTGAGCAGATTGCTGACGCCCACGGGTGGACGGTCACCGTGACCGACAGCGAGTCCGGCGGCGCACGGTTCGAATTTCGCGGTATCGAGACGGCGTGACTGACGCGCCGACACACCGCCGTGGCAGCGTCCTGTCACGGTCGAACCCGACGGCTTCTTGACGCCACGTCCGCTTGCTGGGGCATGGACGATTGGCTCATCGACGACGACCGCCTCTCTATCGGCCGCAAATCCGCACTCCCCGGTGAGGGGTTTTTTATTCCGGATTCCTACGAGGAAGAGCAGGCCGAAGCCGAAGCCGCCGAGACGCTGGACGACGCTGGCGTCATTGTTATCGCCGACCCGGACGCCGACGGGCTGGCCTGTACTGCACTGATTCGTGAGGCCCACGGTGAGGGCGCACTGCTGCCCGCCGGCCCGCACGAACTCACGGAGGCGCTCGAATGGACCGCCGAGTACGCCGACCCCGGCGCGACCGTCTTCGTCTGTGACCTCTGTCCCGACCGCGAGTCCGACATCGCCCCGCTCGGCTCGCTGGTCGACACCGCCCAGCGGGTCGTCTGGTTCGACCACCACCAGTGGCCCGATGACCTCGCAGACGACGTGGACGCGGCTGGTGTCGAACGCACCGTCGGCGACTCCGACGAGGTGTGTACTGCCGACGTGGCGCTGTCGGAGCTCGACTACGACTTCGACGACCAGTGGGCCGACCTCGCCGCCGTCACCCGCGACCACGACCTCTGGATACGGGACGACCCCCGAAGCGACGACCTCGCGGACCTCTCGTACTGGAGCGAACCCGAGGAGTACATCGAGGCAGTCCGCGACCACGGCCCCGACCTCTCTCCGGAGTACCACGACTTCCTCGACGAGAAGCGCGTCGAGAAGGAGGCGCTCATCGAGAAGGCCGTCGAGCGGGCGGAACTCCGCGAGGTCGGCGAGTGGACGGTCGGCGTCACCTACGGCCGCTGTTCACAGAACGAGGTCGCCGAGGCCCTGCGCGAGCAGGGGGCCGACGCCGCTGTCATCGTCAAGCCCGCCGGCTCCGCCTCCATCCGCGGCACGGAGAACTTCGAGCGCGCCCACGAGGTCGCCCAGCAGGTCAACGGCGGCGGCCACCCGAAGGCCGCGGGCTGTAAGCCCGACATCTACGACGACATGATGGACTACGCTCACCACTGGACGACACAGGGCGCGGTGGCGAAACAGGCCATCGTAGACGCGTTCCGACGGCTTCCCGAGGAAGGGGAAGAAGGCGTAGACACCGACCGCTGAACCGCGCTCGAACATCGAGAGAGCGCGGCCTTTTTCGCCCACGTTTTTGCCGCGAGTGGTGGCCGGAGGCCACCCGAGCGGGAAAAAGGTGGACTCGGACGACACAGGGCGCGGTGGCGAAGCAGGCCATCGTGGACGCGTTCCGACGGCTACCGGAGGAAGAAGCGGAAGGCGTCGACACCGAGCGCTGAGTCGGTAGAACCCGACAGGCGGACCCGCGAGCGAAGTGCCGGTGAGTCTTGCCCGACGCAACGTTGATTTATCTCTCCGCCGTCACTGCCGGGTGATGCCCGAGTCCCTCCACACGCGAATCGTACGCGAGACGGCCCTGCGACGGCGACTCGGAAGCGCCGTCGCCGTCGGCGCGACGCTGCTGGTCCTCGATGGCTCGATACGGTACGCAACGGCCGTGGCCGCGATGGCCTTCTGTGTCTGGCTCGCCGCCGACTCCGCGCAGGTCGTTGTCGGCGACTACGCCGACCACGTGGTGTTCGGACTGCTCGTCTTCGGTTTCGTGGCGTACACGGCCGCGGCCGCCGGCCCAACGTGGGTCGTCGTCCCCGGGGCGCTGCTCGGCGGCTGGTTCCTCCTCGACGGTATCCAGCACCTCCGCCACGGCGTCACGCGCGACGAGGCCGGGGTGCCGTACTCACACGACGGCGGCTCCGTGACAGGCCTGCCGAAGGCACTGCTCGCCCGGCTGGCAGAACCGTTCTTGCTGTAACTGCCGGCTACTCCCCGACGACCCACTTGTCGCTGTACCGTTCTCCGCAGGCACACACCGCGTAGGCGTGGACCACGTCGCCCTCGGCGTAGAGGCCGCCCACGTCCTCGTTCTGTTCCTCGGCGAAGGCAAAGATAAAGCGGGTCGTGTGGTCGCTCTCCGGTTCCTCCTCGGCGACCGGACAGACCGCGCCGGTCAGGTCGTCGCCGATGTCGCCCTCGGTTCCCATCGCCTCTTGGGCCAGCCCCATCGGGTCGATACCGGTCGCCGACTGGAACGCGCTCCGGCCGTCGTCGCCCGGCAACACGAGGACGTGTCCGTCATCGACTTCGTCGGCGTACTCGGCCAGCGCGCCCGGGTTCGAGACGGCGTCCTCGTGGAGAAAGAACAGCACGTCTTCGGACCGCTCGCCGGCCAGAAACTCCGTGTGTTTGGTCATGCAGACAGGGAGTCACTCGCCGGGCAAAAGTGCCGCGTTCCTCCCGCAGGCCACCGCCCCGTCGTAGCCTCACTTTTAGGCACACTCACGGCATACAGTCACACATGACCGACTTCGCGGAGTACGTCACGGACATCGTCCACGAACCGACCCAGACCGACAGCCCGGGGTTGGACCTCACCGTCGCCGAGGTGTACGAAGTCGTCGAGCCGGGGCGCATCGACTTCGGCGGCGGCGAACTCGACTCGGCTGGCGTCACACCCCATTCGAGCGAGAAACGAGACCCGGCTGACGACTACGAGTGGTGGACGCTACGGGGTGGCCAGTACCTCGTTGAGTACAACGAATCGCTGACCGGCGAGGCGACGGTGACGCTCCAGCCGCGGACGGAACTGCTCGAACGCGGGGCGACTCACCCGACGCTGCACGTCGACGCGCTCCCGCGCGTGCCAGTATCGGTCGGCGGCGCAGGGCTGAAGCTCAAGGAAAACGCCCGAGTCAGCACGATTGTCGAGGCCGAGGAGTAAGACGACGAGTGGCAGCGGTCTGTCAGGCGTTCACGTCTTCGAGGTGGCGGCTGGCGACGATCTTGCCAGTTGGCGTAAGCGTCGGGCCGTCAGAGCCGTCCTGTACGAGTCCATCGGCGGAGAGGTCCTGAAGAATCATCGACACCTGTGAGGAATCTTTGCCGAGAATACTCGCCAACGGCATCCCGTCCATCTCGCCGGTCGAGTACATGGCGACCAGCACCTCCTTCTTGTCCTTCGTGAGCTCGACGTCTTTGAGCTCCTCCATGAGCTCGGCGTACTCGCGGCGGAGATAGCGCCCGAGGATGGACATCTTTCGGTTCGACGCCATCGCAGCCAGCGTCGTCATGGCTGTGCCGTCTTTCATATGCCGGACTGTCAGTACCGGCCGGCTCTTGCCGTTAATTTCCCGCGTGTTCCGGTCGAAGTCCGACACCGTCTTGAGGTCGACAGCGAACGACCCGTCGCTGCGCCGGAACTCGACGTTACCGGGCGTGAGAAACAGCTTCGCCGTCTTGAACGCCTCGTCGGTGACGCGACCACCGACGCGGGCGCGCTCTTTGACCGTCGTTTCGGTGCCGTTGATGATCGCCTTGAACAGCACCGTCCCAAACTTCTCGATTTTTTCGTCGCCAGCTTCGATGGCTGCGACGAGTCGCTTCCCTTTTCGCTCGAAGGCAATGGTCACCGTCGAGTCGAAGAAATCGCCCAAGTCGGGCGGGACCTGCCCGATGGCGATATCGAAAATCGAATCCAGTGGGATCGTCAGCTTGTCGTCTTCGCTCGCGGCCAGCACCAGCCGCTTCTGGGAGAGGACGATCCGACCCTTGATTGGGTCGCCCCGACCGGCCACTTCGGAATTGAATTTGCCGACGAAATCCGCGATCACTGATTCCGACATTCGTCCGTTACCTGATGTACATCAGCACTGATATTGAGCGTTTCGCGCGAGTATCAGCAGCAAAAATCGGGTTCACTCGGGAAAACAGGGACCACTGACGTCAATTATCGAGATTTCGAGCGATATCTGACAGCGAGGCGTCCGGTCCGCCGGTCGCTGTATAGACGACGCGCTTGCCGGGCGTCCGGAGGCCGTACTCGGTTCCGTCGGTGACCACGTCGAGGTGCGCCGAGCCGCCGAGCGAGATATCGCTGTTAGCAACCCACTCCGCGAGGCGGTTCGTCCCGTCCCGTTCGCGAGCCAGGCGGCGGTTGTCGGCGACGTGTGAGATGACCGGCTCGCCGTCGAGGTTCGTCTCGACGACAGCGTGGTACCGGTCGCCGTCCAGTGCAAGACGGACGGTGTCGCCGTCGTCGAAATCGAGTTCGTCCGGGAGTACAACCCGCGGTCGGTCGGTTCGGCCGACCGACTCGACGGGAACGCGATGCGTCTCGACGGTTTCGTGATCACTGGGAACGCGGTCCGGCACGTGACTTACTCGTCGTCGCCGAGAAGGTCGGCCACGTCGTCGCTGCCGCGGGCCGTGATCTTCGCGTTGATCTGGCGCGTGTCGTCGCTGACTTCGCGGCCGCGGACGGTGATCCGCTTGCGCTCGCCGTCGGTGGTCGGCTCGAAGCCGACGCCGCCATCGGACATGATCTCTTTCGTCATGACGCCGCGAACGTCAGGTCGCATCGGTCGGCCGGAGGTGTCCGAGCCGCCGGTCAGTTCGAGCGTGTACCCGTCGAGCCCGACGGCCCCGCCGTCGACCTCGTCGCCGAGCTCGCGGCCGATGAAGCGATTTGCGTCCTGTCCGTCAACGTCGATCTGGTAGGTGTGGCCGTCTTCCGGGTCGGAGACGGCGACCGTGAATTCTGCCATACCTGTTCTCAATCAACCGCGCTTCAAAAACGCGTCGAACCGTCCGTCCCGGCCACACGGTCTCGTTTACTGGTCAGCCATCGCATCGCTCGCAATCGAGCGGCCACGGGCCTCCAGCTGTACCTCCCGGCGTGTCCGGACCGGTTCGAGGATATCGGCCTCGATCAGCCTGTCGTACACGGCTTCGACTTCCTCGATCTCCATGTCGACGAAGTCCGGGATCTTGAACGGTGAGATGCCGGAGTACAGCGCCATCAGAACCTGCGTCTCTTTGTCGGAGAGGTCCACGTCGTCGGCGATATTGCGCTGCTCGCCCTGCCGGACGAGCCCCTCGATGAGCGAGACGTGACGCGGCGTCCCCGAGATGTGGGTCTCGACGCTGGTGCCCTCGATGGTGTGTTCGACCTCCAGCAACGGTCGCTCGTCGCCCCGAATCGTCTTCTCCTTGGCTTCGACGGTCCCAACGTCGTCGATGTCCAGTTCGACGAACGTACCGCTGGCGATGGCCAGATTGATGCAGTCGCCGTCGAGCTTGAGCCGCCCCTTCTCCCAGCCGCCGTCCTGAACAACGCCACCCTTGACTGCGGGGTGGTTGACGAGGACAACGGTCTGGTCGAGCAGCGTACTGTACAGTTTCTCCTGGAACTCCTCGGCCTTCTTTGCCGAGATGAGTGTCACGTTCCGGCCAGCCTGCACCTTGATGTAGCTGTCGACCTGTGCGAGTGGCTGGTTCATCTGGCTGGCCGTGACGCTGCTGACCTTCGATAGCGGGATGGTTCGCTTGCCGTCGTTGGTTGCAAGGACGAGCCGCTTGTTCGAGAGCAAAATTCGACCGGGTAGCCACTCGATGTCGTTGCGCTTGCGCCCGTCCGAGACGACCTGGACGAACTTCCCCTTCGTATCGACCAGTGCGTGTTCTCCGTCACTCATCGGTTAGCCAGCTATCGCTCTCGTGTACGCCCCGCCGCGTCTTAATCCACTCGGCTGATTCATCCGCGGCCACCGAGCTTCGAGATAGCCGAGAAGGCCTTCTTCCGGACTACGTCGTGTTCCGTCTCGTCGATGAGCTTGTCGAGCGTCTTCCGGGAGCGCTCGCCCCCGACTTTCCCGAGCGTGAAGATGGCCTGTCCGCGGACCTCGGGGTCGATGTCGTCGTCCTGCACGATTTTGAGTAGCCGCCGCTCCACCATGTTGTCGTCGCCGCCGAGTTCGGCGAGGCTCGTGGCGGCGAACTGCCGGAGCATCTGGTCGTCGTCGCTGAGCGCATCGACCAGCGATTCGATGACGCGGTCTCGTTCCTCCTGACTGGTGACTCGGCCAAGCATCCAGGCGGTGTTGCGACGCTGGGCGGCCTGCGTGCTCTCTTCGAGAATCTCGACCAGCGGCACGACGACGCTCCGGTCGTCCGTGTTCGAGAGCTTCTCGACGACGGTGTCCCGTATCTCGTGGCTCTGGTCGGTCGGGACGTTCGACAGGAGCTCCATGAGCGAGTAAACGGCCGTCCGACGGACTGCGGCCGAGTCGTCGGAGAGTGCTTCGATGAGATAGTCGACCGGCCGGTCGTTGCCGAAGTTCCCGAACGCGCCGACGGCGATACGCCGGACCCGCTCGTCGTCATCCTCGTACAGCGGCAACAGCGCCTGAAGCGCCTGGCGGTTCCCGATGTTGCCCAGTGCGTCGGCAGCTTCGCGCCTGACGCCGGCCTTCGGGTCCGACAGGACCGATTCCAGCGGTGTCGTTGCCCGCGAGTCGCCGATCTTCCCGGCCGACCGGGCCGCCCGCGCCCGTACTCGCGGGTCGGGGTCCTCGAAACGCTCGGCGAGCTTCGGGACCGCGTCGGCCTGGTCCAGGTTTCCGAGACCGTTCGCTGCTGCCATCCGGAGTTCCGGTACGTCGGCGTCGAGGACCTGCATGTACGCTTTCGCCTTCACCCAGTCGGCGGCGTCGTCTTCGAGGTCGACGCCGGCCATACTCCCGATGAGCTGTGTGATTGCGTCGCTACCGAGTTCGTCAAGCGAGTCGATAGCCGCGCCGGTGATCGCGTCGCTGTCGCTCTGGGCCGCGTCCACGAGTGCGTTGACAACGTCGCGCCGGTCGTCGTGGTCGTCGAAGCTTCCCAGTAGCTCCGCGGCACGGGTCTTGACTCGCTCGTTGTCGCTCTCTCTGAGGAGGCGGATGAGTTCCTGTGCCTTGCCGTCACGTTCCAGTTCGTAGAGACTCATTGATCGCTACACACGCCGGTAGATGCGGTGTCGCTTATCGACCGCTTCGAAGGAGTCCCGACACTCCGCGGGCAGCGTCTCGGTCATGCCGATCATGAGGTAGCCGCCCTCGCGAAGCGACCCGCGAATCGTCTCGAAGATGGGGACCTTGAACTCCGAATCGATGTAGATGAGGAGGTTCCGGCAGAACACCAGATCGAAATCGCGCTTGGGGTCGCCCCGGATGAGGTCGTGTTGCTCGAACGTGACCATCTCCTTGACGCGGTCCCGAACCTGAAACGTGGTACCGTCCTGTTCGATATACTTCGTATAATCGTCCAGCGGCTCCAGTTCATCGGCGATGTCGGTCGTCTGGGAGGTCGCGTAGGTCCCGTCACGGGCCTCTTCGAGGATGTCGGCGTTGATGTCCGTTGCTGTGATCTCGACCCGGCGGGCGTCGATATCGGGGTCGTCGAGTGCCAGCATCGCCGCCGAATACGGCTCGCGGCCGTCGGCACTCGGGGCCGACCAGAGCCGCACCCGACGGTTGTTCTCCGTGAGTTCCCGGAGGACCGGCCGCAGCCGCTCCCACGCCTCCGGATTCCGGAAGAAGCCGGTGACGTTGATAGACAGTGAATCCAGTAGCTCCTCGCGCTCGCCGTCGTCGCGTTCCAGCAGTTGCTGGTAGGACTGGTAGTCATCGGTGTCAGTCCGACGCATCCGCGCGGTGATGCGGCGGTCGAGATACGAGTCGTTGTAAAAGCCCGACTCGAAGTCCATCTCTTCGCCGATGAACTCCACGAGATCGTTGAAGGTCCGTTCGCTACCTTTGTTCATAGCGTCACCACGTCGAGGATGTGGACGATGTTCCCGTCGCCGAGAACGGCCGTCCCAGAGAGCCCGGGCGTTCCCGAGAGGATCCCTTCGAGGGGCTTGACAACGACCTCTTCCTGGCTGTTGACCGAGTCACAGTGGAGTGCAACCTGTCGCTCGGACTCGCGGATGCGGACGAGCATCCCGTCGCCGTTGGCCGTCTCGCCCTCGATGTCGAAGGTGTCGTCGAGGTGGATGACCGGATAAATCTCGTCGTTGTGCTTGATGACCTCCTGTCCGTTGACCTGTTTCGCCTCCTCCGTCCCCGTAATCTCGTCGACGTTCTTGATGGGGACACCGTACTCCTCGTCGCCGACCTTGACGAACAGCACCTTGACGATAGCCATCGTCACCGGCAGGCGCAGTGAGACGGTCGTCCCCTCGCCCGGTTCGGAGTCGACGCTGACCGATCCGTCGAGCTGGGAGACCGTGTCGTGGACGACATCCATCCCGACGCCGCGTCCGCTGGTATCGGTCACTTCGTCGGCCGTTGAGAAGCCGGGGTGGAACACGAGGTCATACACCGCGGAGTCGTCCATCGCGTCCAGTTCCTCTGGCGAGCGGACGCCTTTCTCGATGGCTTTCTCTCTGATGCCATCCACGTCGAGCCCGGCCCCGTCGTCTTCGACTTTGATGATAACGTGGTCGCGTTCACGGGATGCCCGGAGCGTAATGTGGCCGGTCCGCGGTTTGCCCGCCTGCTCGCGCTCCTCTGGCGGTTCGATGCCGTGGTCGACGGCGTTTCGGAGGATGTGCATCAGCGGGTCCGAGATCTCGGTGAGGATCGTTCGATCGAGTTCGATGTCCTCCCCCTCGATCTCGAACTCGATGTCTTTGTCGAGTTCGCGTGCGAGGTCCCGGACGAGTCGCGGGAACTTCCCGACGACTTTCTTCAACGGGATGAGCCGCATGTCCATCACCGTGTTCTGGAGGTTCGCCGTGATCTTGTCCAGTTCGTTTAGCGTCTCGCTGGTCGAGTCGAGGTTGTTCTGCTCAACGCCTCGCCGGAGCTTGATCCGGCTCGTGACCAGTTGCTCGACGAGGCCGTGGAGGTCGTCGAGCTGGTCGACGTCGACCCGCACGGACTTGATTTCGTCGACGCTGTGTTCCTCTTCCGCTCCGGGGTCGGGGTCCGCGCTTGCGTCCCCGCCCGAACTGCTATCGCCGTCGTCGGTGTCTCCGTCGCTCACCAGGTCGTCGGTCACGTCGGTCACGTCGAAGTTGTCGACCTTGCCGGTCGTCCCGAGTTCGGCGTCGACGGTTGCCGCATCGGGGCCGTCGAGATACAGAACGAACGTGTCCTCGAACTCGCCGTCCTCGATATCGGCGCGGCTCGGACTCGAATCGAGAATGTCGAATCGCTCCTCGATGGATTCGACGGCCAGCATCGAGTCGACGCCGAGCATGTCCGACTCCCCGACGCTGATTTCGGCCTGCAGGACCTGCTCGTCGACGGCATCGCCATCGATGTCGACATCGCTGACGCTCGCATCCGTGGTGAGCGACTCGTCGCTGTCCGACGAGTCGCCGTCGTCTCCCGCCTCCGTGCCGCCCGCGGCGGCGGCCCCCTCTTCGAGGACGGCGCGGAGCTCGTCGACCATCTCGTCGGTCTCCGTCTCCGATTCGCCGTGCTCTTCGATCTCACCGACGATGACCTCTATCTGGTCGACGCCGGCGAAGACGAGGTCCATCAGGTCCGGTGTGACCTCCATCTCGCCCTGGCGCATCTCGTCAAGCAGGTCTTCCATCGCGTGCGCGAGATTCGCCGCGTTGTCAAAGCCCATCGCTCCGAAGTTGCCTTTCAGCGTGTGGGCTGTCCGGAAGATCGAATCCATCGCCTCCGTGTTGGAGGGGTCGGATTCGAGTTCGAGCAGTGAGTTGTTGAGTTCGGTAATCGCTTCTTCACTTTCACGGATGAATGCGTCTAGATACTGGTCGTCCATTGTCAGGTCACCTCAGTAGTAATCGTGTCGATGATGCCGTCCGCAATGTCGTCGATCGGCAAGACAGTGTCCACACAGCCCGTCTCGACGGCGCGTTTTGGCATGCCGTACACCGCGGACGTGGCCTCGTCCTGTGCGATGGTCTTGCCACCGGCCTGCTTGATCCGCCGAATCCCGTCCGCGCCGTCCTCACCCATTCCGGTGAGGATGAGCCCGACGAGCGGGTCGTCGATTGTCTCGGCGGCCGTTCGCATCGTCACGTCGACGGCCGGACGGACGCTGTTGACCGGGTCGTCCTGTGTGAGCTTTGTCCGCAATCGCCCGTTCCGGTAGTTCTTGACCTCCATATGTTGGTCACCGGCGGCGACAAGGCCCTCACCGCCGCCGATGCGCGCCCCATCGGTGGCCTCCCGGACCTCGTACTCGCTTCGCGTGTTGATCCGCTCGGCGAACCGGCCGGTGAACCCCTCCGGCATATGCTGGATGATGAGCACCCGGAGGTCTGCCTCGATGGGGAGGTTCTCCATTACCTTCTCTACCATCTTCGGGCCGCCGGTCGAGGAGCCGATAACGAGCGTCGGGTTCGCAACGGAGGCTGTCTGACCTGACGAACCCCCGGTTTCTGTCCGGTCAGTAGCTGAACCGCCGGCTGTTGTCGCTGTCGCTCCACTGTCGCTACTTGTCCCGCCGTGGCTGCGCGTCGCGCCAACGTCGACCGCCGCGACGGAGCTGACCATCTCGACCAGCTGGTCTTTTAGCCGTGACATCTCCATCGACACCTCACCACCCGGCTTGGTGAAGAAGTCGACCGCACCCTTATCGAGCGCTTCGAACGTCACGTCGGCGTTTTCGTCGGTGTGTGCCGACAGCATCAACACCGGTGTCGGAGACTCAGACATGATGCGCTCCGTGGCTTCGATGCCGTTCATTACCGGCATCTCGACGTCCATCGTCACGACATCGGGTTGGTGTTCGACAACGGCTGACACTGCCTCCTCGCCGTCACGCGCCTGCGCAACAACAGTAATACCGCCATCACTGAGGATATCAGAGATGACACTCCGCATGAAGTGAGAGTCGTCTGCGACCACCGCGCGGACACCATCTGCCATATCACCAACGCTCCCGTCGGATAGGAGACATTGGCGAACGAGACATCCTCATACCTACTTCGAAATCCCGTTCGGCCCCGAAATAAATACTCCGCCCACGTAATCAAAGTTGATAGCCCAGCAGGCACCTTTATGCGCTCCTATCTGCGACAGTGTGGATAAGAACCGCAATGGCAGCACAGTCAGCCACCACCGGCCAGGTACTCGAGTTCCAGCTCGGATCGGAAACGTACTGCGTGAGTATCGACTACGTGACTGAGATCGTCGACATCGGCGAGCTCACGTCCGTCCCGAACGCCCCGGCGCACGTCCGTGGTGTCATGGACCTTCGCGGGCGCACGACATCGATCGTCGACCCGAAGGTCGTCTTCGGTATCGAGGACGAGGGTGCGGAGAAGCGTATCATCGTTTTTGACCCGGAAATCGTCGAAGAACAGGGCGCGGCCGGCTGGCTCGTCGACGAGGTGTATCAGGTAGTGCAGGTCACTCCGGAGCAGGTCGACCGGTCCCCTGCGAACGACGCGGGCTCGATTCGCGGCGTCATCAAGCGAGATGACAGTTTTGTTATCTGGGTGGACCCCGCCATCGTCCACGCTGGTGACTGATTCCGGTCTGTTTAGCGACACACCAGCAAGACTTTTTAACATTCCCGACAGAGAAGTATCTAATCAACTTCCAGTTCCTTCCGAAACTATGATTGAGCAAACCAAAACGGGGATCGAGGGCCTCGACGACATTCTGAACGGTGGTATTGTGAAGAACTCGACGACACTGGTGAGCGGCAACCCCGGTGCCGGGAAATCGATCCTCTGTCTCCAGTACATCTACAACGGCGTCGAAAAGTACGACGAGAAGGGCATCTATCTCTCTTTCGAGGAGGATGAGTCGGACCTCCGGGAGGCCGCCGAATCCCTCGGCTTCGAAAACTGGCAGGACCACGTCGATAACGGCGACATCAAGGTGTACGACAAGCAGGTACTCCTGCGCGAGAACGACTTCACGTCCTCACTGGATATTCTGCTGGAGGAACTCGAAGACGGAGACTACGACCGACTGGTGCTTGATTCGCTTGCCATGTTCGAACTGTTCTTCGAAAATGAAAAGGAAAAACGGACCTACCTCCTGAAATTCACCGACATTCTCAGTGACAGCGGCCTCACGACGCTGATGACCAACGAACAGGGGGCCGTCTTCCCAGATACCGAAATCGGGCTCGAGAATTATCTGACTGACGGCAACATCTATCTCATCCAGACCCCGACCGACACCGGCGTGAACAGATACGTCTGGGTCGCCAAGATGCGAAAGCAGAACATTGAGACAGACATCTATCCGATGGAGATTGACCGCGGCGGCATCGATGTCCATCAGAACGCCAGCGCCTTCTCGATGATGAGCGAGGAAGAATCACCAATTTAACGATAAGATATAGCCATTATTAATCCGTAGAACGACGGGTACAGCGACATAGAACGGCGTTTCTGTACGAACGCACTGCAGCGCGTGTTTGTCTCTCTTTCACTCGATATCACAGGCGATAGCTTTATTATCGACTGAATTTATGATTTGATAACGATGGATTCAGGGGAGATTCTTCAGACGCTTGGCAATAAATACAGTGCCGAAATCCTTGACGCGACAGATGAACCGGTCTCCGCACAGGAGCTCAGCGACGAACTCGGAATCCCCATCGCGACGTGTTACCGACGCATCGACGAACTGACCGAACACGATCTGCTTGAACTCCACGACAATATTCTCTCTGACGACCGCCGTCGCATCAAGGTGTACCGGCGGAACGTGGACGAGGTCCGGGTCGACTTCGACGACGAACTGACTGTCCATATTGAAGAACGGTCGGAAGTGACCAACAAACTCGACGAGGCGTGGCGGACCCTATCCGAGCGGTAGAACGTCTCCTCTCGACGTTATCACGAAAGATATTTTCGAGCGTGGATTTAATAACGGGTTCGCTGTAGCACTGTACAGTGCTGATGATAGAACTTCTCTATGCCATATCGACGCTGGTGTTTGTCGTCGCCGGACTGACAATGGTGGGGATGGCCATGCGGGCATACATCCAGACATCTCGGCAGGCGATGCTCCACCTCTCGGTGGGGTTTTCGCTCGCCATCGCGGGCGCGGCTGCGACGATGATTAGCGCGTTCATCAACGACTTCGAGGGTGTCCGCTCGTTGCTGTTAGTCAACAGTGGGTTGACGACCTTCGGCTATCTGTTCGTGATGTACAGTCTCGTCACGTACGAGTGACTGTCCCTGCGTGTGACCCGACCGGTCGACCGGCCGCTTTCAGCTTGCAGAATTAATTTTCAATACTGATTCCGGGCTTTCGGACGGTCGCCATACGACCGTGAAATCGGTTCAAATCGACGCTGAATACTATTGAGAAGTACCGTCCGAACCGGCTGAAACCATCGTTATCAAGAATAAAATTTTGAGGGATGATGTTATTAGGTGGTACGTACTCGTTCCGATAGGGTCAGAGCGACCCGGACTACATATGTTCGAACGCATTACAAATCCAGAAGACCGAGGCCAAGTGGGGATCGGGACCCTCATCGTGTTCATCGCGATGGTGCTTGTCGCCGCGATTGCGGCAGGCGTCCTGATTAACACTGCTGGCTTCCTGCAGAGTTCAGCTGAACAGACCGGCCAAGAGAGTAGCGACCAAGTGACCAACCAGATTCAGGTGGCATCAAAGACTGGGACTGTCTCTGGTGCTGGTGCCACTGACACCATCCTCGTTGAATCTGCATCCGGGAACCAATTTGCAATCGACGATGGTTCAACGTTGACTGTTGAGTCAACTAACGATGGTGGTAACAACGACCTCAACAACTTGCAAGGCCAGAATAGTGAGCTTGCGGTTCAACAGGGCGATGAGCTCCGGCTTACTAGCAACTCGGCATCAACTATCACTATCCAGAACACTCGAACCGGTGCAGAGATAACTGTGAGCACGGGCTCTAGTGCTCTTAGCTTCGGTGGCGACGACGGTGACACTTCCTCTGACACCATTCAGCTGAGCCGTACGTACACTGACCCCGTGAACGGTGAAGTTACCCTCTTGTCCGTCACGATAGACGACAATACTCCCACTACTGGTGCCCTCAATGTTGGGAGTAACACTGAGCAGTACATCCCGCTCACTGACGGCACCAACAATATCATTGTGAGTGACGGACAGACCCTCACGGTGGGCTCTGCAACTACTGCTGACACGCTTGACGCGGGCTCCGGAAGTATCGGAATCGGCGCTGGCGATGAACTTCGCTTCGATGTTGTGTCGAATGACGAGGTCAGAGTCACCAACGAAGGGACTGGAGATACTGTCACCTTTGACCCATTCAGCGATTCGATTGGGCCCGCTTCGAGTCAACTTGACCTCACTGACGGTGATACTACAGTCTCTGTCAGCTCTGGAGGCACGTTCGGTGGTCTGAAGGATGCTGACCAACTGAACAACGGACTCGTCACCGACGCACTGTTAGTCAATGGACAGTACGAGGCTGGAGGCGGCGGCGTCTCTGAGATCAACATCATCGCGATCAAAGGCTCTGGTGCAGACCAGATCAACCTCGAAGCGTCGACGATCACGACCATCGGTCCGAGCGGGACCAACACGCTGACCTACGGTGGCACCAGTGCTTCCCAGGGTGAGACGTTCGGTGTCCAGGCCGTCCAAGACGAGGACGACTCGATCCCGGTGATGACCGATGCTGACCGGTTCCAGATTGTCATCGACCCCGGCACGCTCGCAACCGGTGAGACGATGACTCTCGAACTGACGACGGAGTCCGGCGCGACCACCGAAATCCGCGTTAGCGTGCCCAACACGCTATCGGGCGAAACCGCAGTGCAGGTCTAACGCGAGCCGTTCTTTCGCTTGCAGAACTTTTCTCTCTGTTTTCCACCCGCGACCAGCGACAGCCATCTCGTGGGGGCGTCAACTATGCTCTGTGGTCGGCTCTATCATGTAAGCGAAGCTCTACTGCAAGCACCTCTTTGCAGGTACGACCTCGATTCTGTTACGTCGTGTCCGTTTCACATTCCCGTCCAAACATCCAGACAGTGACAAGAAGCCCACGCCGAGGGCCCGATACATTTGCGACGTGCTTCGGTTGGACGGATCGAACTCATACACAGGTCAGTGTTTCACAGGCGGTGCAAGGCGGATGCCACGGGGCTTGACCCCGTGGAGGAAGCCGACACTCGCTGACTCAAACAACGCTCAACAGTAGTGGCGACTCCCCCATAATAATATAAATGTTCATCAGGTAGTAAATCTGAATGTGAACTACGATGGACGATGACGCGCCACGGCGTACCGTGCCCATCAAACTCGATGTACCCGAACAGCGTCGTGGCGACCTCCATCAAACCAAAACCCAATTTCTCCACTGTGCCAACCTCACGAGCGAGTGGGCGTGGCGCTACGACGACTACTGCATTACCAGCAAGAGCAAGGCAGAAGACGCCCTGTACGACGACTTACGCGAAGAAACCGACCTCACCGCCAACCTCGTCCAGAAAGGTATTCGACGTGCTATCCAAGCTGTCACAGGTGGCGTCGAGAAATTGAAGAAGGGCGAGAAAACGAGTCAACCTGAGTTCGACTCGTGGAGTGTCATCTACGACAAACGGTCTGCGACGTTCAATGACGACCATGCAACGCTCTCCACACCGAACGGGCGGGTCAAAGCTGAGTATGTCCTTCCACCGGAAGGCGAGCGCGAGGACACACCGTTTGGTCGGTATTACGAGAGCGATGACTGGGATGCCTCAAGCGCCACACTCCAGTACGACGAACAGGAAGACACGTTCTTTCTCCACGTCACGTTGAAAAATCCAGATTGCGAGGTTGACGGCACAGAACGCCACGAAGCCGAGTCACCCGACGACCACGAAAAGAACGGAACGGTTCTTGGAGTGGATTTGAACGTGACCGGCGCGTTTGCCGTCACCTCCACAGGTGCGTTCATCGGTTCAGCAGACTATTTGAACCACAAGCGCGACCAGTACGAGCAACGCCGGGCCAAACTGCAACAGACAGGCACACGCTCGGCGCATCTCATCATCAAATCTATCGGAAGTGCGTTCAGCGAGTGGTCGCTGGACTGGTTGCACAACCGAGCGAACGACCTTATCGAAGAAGCCCGCAACGGAGATGTGGACGGCATCATTTTCGAGGAGCTTGACCACATCCGCGAGAACATCGCTAACGGGTCGAAGTTCCAGCAGTGGGCGTACGCGAAGTTCGTAGAACTCGTAGAGTACAAGGTTGAATCCACGGCGTTGTTCGTGGATTTCATCAATCCAGCCTACACAAGCCAGCGATGCTCGCACTGTGGATTTACTCACAAGGATAACCGTGAGGACAAACAGTTCGGGTGTCAGAACTGCGAATACGAGGCAAACGCGGATTATAACGCGGCGAAGAACATTGCCAACCGATATTGCGGGTATATCCATCGCGGGCAGAAGTCTCGCGGTGGATGGGCCACCAGTCAACTGGCCCTCAAGTCAGGGGCGTTGAACGTGAATGGTGACTACACACCTGCCGAATTACTCGGCTAGAACGGGAGTCCACTGACAAGCCTCGGGGCTTGACCCCGAGGCGGTTGACACTGTTTCTGTCGCTGTGCGGTCTGCTTCTATGCGTCGGTACGTTCGTCAACGGCGACATGGCTGTCAACTGGTCGAAGTCGGGCGTCAAGAACTCGGGTCGGCACGCCTCTCCGCATCGGTATCCGTGAGCCGGCTCACACTGTCCGGGTGGTCGGCTGCTCCTGTCGGCCGTCAGAGCGGGACCGTTGTCTTCCCGTTGAGCGACGACGGGACCGAGACTCTGACCGTTGTCGTCGCGCCGTCAGGTGACAGCAACCGTATCGTGCCGCTTTCGCTCGGCTGGAGCTCGACCCCCGTCAGTGCCGCGAGGTCGATACGCAAGGCTGCCCGGTCGCCGTCGTCGTTCAGGATGTCCCGCGAGAGTGAGTCGTCGTCATCTCTGAGTGGGGTAACCGTAACCTCAGCAGCGGAACCCACCGGCGCGTCGGCCCCGCTCCCGATTGTCGTCCCAACGACAACATCGCTAAGGTCCATGTTCCCGCCCCCTTCCGCTCGCTTCACCACGAGCGTCACCGCTTCGATGCTCTGTCCAGTCGTGTTAACGTGGCCAGTGCTCCCGACGACTTCGGTCCGCGCAATGACCCGGTCGGCGCTTTTGTCGCTGGCCGTGGCCGCGTCGGACTGAAACCCACCGACTACTTCGAACAGTACGCCAGCCGTGGCTGCGGCGATCAGGAGCGCCGCAATCAGGAGGATAATCGACCCGAGAGAGCTCTGTGCCCGCCGTTTAACGGTCGCTCGCTCCTCTCGCCGGTTCGGTTCGCTCACACTGTGAACGTATCCACGACCAGTCAAAACCGTGTCGGCTGCCTCTGAGCAGCGACGGAATTATATCATCCCATCTCTCATGTATCTGCATGGCCTCGGGGTCAGACGAACCGAATCCAGAGGACGGTAAGATCCTCTCTCCGGAAGAATTAGACATCGCGGATGACGAGCATGTCACAGAGATCGACGAAGGACGGTATGTCGTCTCCTCTGATGTTCGAACCAACGATTCCTACGGCAATCAGGCTTCGTCTGACTCCACCCCTGACCCGGACCCAGCTCCCGAGCCCGACGCTCCTGAGTTTACCGACGCGAACGTTCACGAGTGGCTCGCCGAGCAAATGGCGAAATCAAACAGCCGTTATGGGTTCGATGTGACCGCGAAGTTCGACGGGAACGTTGACCAGCAACAGGTTGTGTCCAACGACATCATCACCGCGTTCGAGAGTTTCATGCTCTGGTACGGCCGGCAGATGGACGGGTCGACATCGGTCGAGAACGTGCTCGGCATTCTGCTCTCGGAGTCCAACGTCCCAGTCAAACACCCGCCAGAGAGCTTCAAGCGGATGGTCCAGTCGACCGGTCTCTCGCCGGACGACAGTATCGCAGACCTCGTTGAGGCTATCGAAGCACGAGACGGTGCGAAGTTCTAAAACAGGACCAGCACACGAAGGCGTTGTACCTGTCATCGCGGTCAGAATCGGAACGCAGTTGCTTGGTTTCGGGCCCCACCGATATCACACGCGATAATTTACGGGACACCTTTATCTAACTCATCACGATATGTAGGCTTGATAGGCATGCCAGACGTACTGATCGCCGACGATTCAGAGTTTATGCGTAACCTCCTCCGCGAGATTCTCGAAGAAGACCACGAGATCGTCGGGGAGGTCGAGAACGGTGTCGAAGCTGTCGAAGTGTTCAAAGAAGAAGGGCCGGACCTGGTGATGATGGACATCGTGATGCCCATCCGGGACGGCATCGAAGCCACGGACGAGATCAAATCCTCCAATCCCGATGCGAACGTCATCATGTGTACAAGCGTCGGTCAGGAAGAGAAGATGAAGGAGGCCGTGAAAGCGGGGGCTGACGGGTACATCACCAAGCCGTTCCAGAAACCCAGCGTGATGGAGGCTATCGAGGACGTCGTTCCCTCATAGATGAACGTCGATATTCAGTCGCTGGGCACGTTCAACCAACTCGCTCACGAGGGGGCCGAACAGGCCACGCAGTCGATGGGCCAGATGACGGGCATCGACGCCGTTGTCGACGTAACCAAGATTACGCTGCTTGACAGAGCAGATGTCGGCGAGGAACTGGCCGGCCGGGACTTTGTCGGGGTCGAGTTCTCCTTCGATGGCGTACTGGAGGGCGATACTGTCCTTGCCTTCGACGTGGACAGCGCCGGAACGATCACCGAGGAGATGATGCCCGGCAGCAGCGACGATGAGGCAATGGCCAGGAGTTGCATCGAGGAGATCGGCAACATCATGATGAGCGGGTTCATCGATGGATGGGCCGACTACGTCGGTGCGACCATCGACCACTCGCCGCCAGAGTATATCGAGGAGTCTGGCGGTGACGTGCTCCCTGATGCACCCGTGGACGCCGACCACCAGCAGGTGTTCGTGTTCAAATCGGAGATCGAATGGATCGACGAGTCGGTGAACTTCTACATCTACATGCTCCCTGAGTACGAGTCGCTCACGGAGATGATGGTGGAGCACGTCGACACGGACGGCGACGCGATTCCCATTGACAAGCTCCAGACGTTCAACGAGATGACGACTCGGGGCACTCAGAAAGCCGCTGACAACGTCGAAATGATGACCGGTATTCCGACTGAGTCGGAGGTGACACAGATCAGCTTCGCTCCCATCGAAGACGTGCCAAAGCAGATCGGGACGGACACGTTCGTCGGGACGGTCGTTGAGTTCACCGGGACGCCCAGTGGCTACCTTATGGTGTTGTTCGATGAAGTCTCTGCAATCAATGTTGCGGAGGCGATGATGCCCATCGAAATGGACAGCGACGAGCTAACCGACCAGCACAAGGCCGCCATCGAGGAACTGGGGAACATCATGACGAGCGGGTTCGTCGACGGCTGGGCGAACGTCCTTCAGACGTCGGTCGAACACACGCCACCACGGGTCGTCCATGACATGGGTCGGGCGATTATGGATCCGCTTGCAGCGCAGGTCGGACAGTATCAGGAGCATGCGTTCATTATCGACTCCCAGATGCAGACCGACGACATCGAGTTCCAGGCTGAAATTCACGCCCTGCCCAACGAAAAAGAGTTGCGCGCCGCCCTCAACGACCTCGATGTCGAGCGGGCGACCGAGACGGGCGCGGATGTCGAACAGATATTCAAATAATGAAAGTATACGATGGTAGCCAAACAGAGAGCCCCGAACGAAGTACGCCCGAACGTATTAAGATCGGCATCGCCGAGTACAAGGTGACCACGGAACCGGCCGTGCTGACCACGAGTGGGCTCGGCTCCTGTATCGGGATCGCGATATACGACACCCGCAAGACGGTAGCCGGGCTCGTTCACGTCATGCTTCCGTCGGCGGCTGATATCGACGGCGGGAACCATGCGAAGTTCGCGGACACAGGCATCGAAGCACTCATCGAGGCCATGGCGGATGCCGGGGCGTCGACGGAGGCGATGGAAGCCAAAATCGCCGGTGGGAGCGATATGCTCGACTTCTCAGAGAGCGGCTCCTCTATCGGGTCGCGAAACGCGAAGAAGGTGCGCGAGACGCTTGAGGAACACGGTGTTCCCGTTGTCGGTGAAGACCTAGGTGGTGACCACGGCCGGTCCGTCAAACTCGAAGCCGACACCGGTAATTTCATCGTCAAAAGCGCGAACACTGACTCGATAACACTGTGATGTCTGTGAGCAGTCTCCGTGCCTGACGGTCGGCGTCAGACGGACGACAGCCGCTCGTCTGCCGGGGGCGCACTGGGACAATCTGTTCTCCAATTGTCTGACCGGAATTAATCTGAAATGTAAAAAGCTAGTACTTGATCTGTTAATTTACGCTATCTGACCCGGGAAAATGGGATATTATTATCAAATATGATACGCTAAGGGGAATATTCAAGAGTAGAAACGGCCTGATATACAAGAGATGAGTAGTCCTGCTCTCGTGCCGCTGGCTCCAGCCGTTTCACCGGAACTGGTTGGACTGGCACCAGCCCTCTTTATTTTGCTAACCGGCGGGCTGGTTGGTATGAGCATCAAGAATATGTTCGATTCGATTCTCTCGGACGACGAGAGCGGGGGCACGAGTGAGGACGACGGTGACGGTGAGATGGCTGACGGCGGCGGTCTGATGGCCGATGACGGCGGTGGTGGTGACGACCTCGGCGGTCTCGGCGGCCTCGACGATGGCGGCGACGACATGGGTGGGTTCGGTGACGACGAGTTCGGCGACATGGAGGACGCGAGCGGGCCAGACACCGACGAACTGGAACACCGGCTCGACGAACTGGAAAACGAGGTCGGAAGTCTCTCCTCAACGGTCAACACTGTGCGGACGGAAAACGAGAGCATCTCCGAGTCCGTCGAAGAAACTGAGGAGAACGTCCGGAAACTGCTCGACATCTACGAGATGGTCACCCGCGGCGTCAACCCCTTCGCCGATGATGTCGATGGCGGCATGGGTGGCATGGGCGAAGGTGGCGGTTCCTTCGGTCTCTTTGACGACGACGGGAGCGACGACACAGAGGAGGATATCGACGACGATGTCGCCAACGCCGACGCAGAAGGGTTCTTCGACGAGGACCTGACTGAAGACACTGGCGGTGATATGTCGATGGACGACGGCGGCGTCGACGACATGTTTCCCGACGACGGCGACGACATGGGCGGCTTCGAGGACGACGGCGGGGCGTTCGACGACTTCGACGACACGGAGGACGACATGAGCATGGACGACGAGGAGAGTATGGACGACGACAGCGACGACGGCGACGGCGGCAAATCGTTTGCAGAGCTCAAAGACGAGTACGAGTCCGGCGACGCCGAGTGGGCCGAGGGTGAGGAACCCGAGGACGAATCTGACGACGACGATGACCTGCTCGGCGAAGGCGATGACGACCTGCTGGGCGAGGAGGACGATATGCTGGGCGAGGAGGATTCGGACGACGATATGGGCGGGCTGGAAGACGACGACCTCTTCGACGAGGTCATCGAGGACGACGGGAGTGACGAGGCCGAGGCGGCTACGGAAGCCGAACCGGAACCGGAGCCAGAGCCGGAACCCGAGCCAGCCGTGGAACCGGAGCCCGAGCCAGAGCCGACCGCCACGCAAACGGACACGGCAGCCGCCGGCAGCGGCGATGAATCAACGGTAGACGACGGCTCGGATGCGGACGCGGACGACGGCGGGAAGCCGTATCTGTCGACGATGCCGGAAGGGTTCGCGGCGGACCTCATCATCGTCGAATGGCTCGAGTTCCTGGTCCAGCACTCGGGCTACCGCGAGACGGCTCGCGCAATCGATTACTACGAGACTATCGACTGGATCGACGAGTCGGTCGCGGACCAACTCAAGGCGTACCTCCGCGGCTTCGACGACGTGAACGACACCGGGGATGGGTTGTCTATCGACCACCACACCGAGAGCTTGCACTACATCTCGCAGCTTGACAGTGACAGCGGCGCTGACGCCGTTGCGCTCTCGAAACTGGTGGGTGGAGGTGGTTCCGATGGGATTCAGCGTTAGCGGCTCGGCAGCCGTCATCTTCGTGGCTGCGTTCATCGGCTTCGGGATGTTCTACTCCGCGGCCGCGAACAGCTTCGAGCGCGTCAACGATGCCCGCGAGGACCAGCGCGACCGACTGCTCGATCAGCAAAACACTGACATCTCGCTTGTCTCGGCGACGTGGAACAGCAGCGGGAACGACAATCTCGTCGTGACCGTCGACAACACCGGCTCGGAGACGCTGTCGGTCGACGCAACCGACCTGCTGGTCGATAACGATTACCGCGCAGGATACGGCACGACTGTCGACGGTGACGGGTCGACGGACATCTGGGCGTCACAGGAGCGGTTGACGATTACCGTCTCCTCGCTCAGTAATCAGCCCGACCGGGTGAAAGTCGTCACCGAGAACGGGATCGCCGAAACGATGGTGGTGAGCTAACATGGCGAGCGTCTCAGTCTCACACCTGATCCTGTTCATCGCGTCGATGGCCATCGCCGCGAGCGTGGCTGGCGTCTTCACGAGCAGTATCGGCGAACTGAGCAACGCGGTTTCGGAACAGGGACTGGACGTGAGCAGTGACGTCCGGACCGATGTGGAAATCATCTCTGACAGCGGCAGCGACACGATATACGATAACGGCGACGAAACGATCACTATTCACGTCAAAAACACCGGATCAGAGACGCTAGCGCCGGTTCCCGGACAGCTGGATCTGTTCGTGGACGGGACTTTCGCCAGTGACTACACGGTGACGCTGGAGCCAGACGGTGGCAACATCTGGCGGCCCGGTGAAGTCGTCCGCATCGATATCAACGACAACCTGAGCAGCGGCGACCACCGCCTCAAGCTCATCGTCAACGGCGACGAGGAGGTGTTCGAGTTCAACACATGAGTATCGCAAGTACTGACCTATTCTCGCTCGGACTGGACGATCACGACCGGCTGAACAAGGAACTGGGCGGCGGTATCCCGCCCGGCAGCATCATCCTCGTCGAGGGGGACTACGGGGCCGGCAAATCCGCCATGAGCCAGCGGTTCACCTACGGCCTCTGTGAAGAGGGCCACGAGGTGACATACCTCTCGACGGAGCTGACCGTCGGGAGCTTCCTCGATCAGATGCACTCGCTGTCGTATGACATGGTCGACCATATCCTCGACGAGAACGTGCTGTTCCTGCACGCCGACATCGGCGAATCGAACGCCCTCACCGGCGGTGACGAACAGTCAGACCGGAAGGAACTCCTCAAGCGGCTGATGGAGGCCGAGGTGATGTGGGACGCCGATGTCGTCGTCATCGACACCTTCGACGCTATCCTCCGCAACGATCCCAAGTTCGAGGCCCTCGTCCGGCAAAACGAGGAGCGCCAGGCCGCTCTGGAAGTCATCTCCTACTTCCGGGATGTCATCTCCCAGGGCAAGTGCATCATGCTCACCGTCGACCCGTCGACGCTGGACGAGGAGGCTATCGGTCCGTTCCGGGCCATCGCTGACGTGTTCATCGAACTGGAGATGATCGAGGTCGGCAACGACGTGCGCCGGCAGATTAACGTTCTCCGCTTTGCCGGCATGGGTGAACAGGTCGGTGACACCATCGGGTTCTCGGTCCGCTCGGGGACTGGCATCGTCATCGAATCGCGCAGCGTCGCTTAGAGGTGAGCTAAGATATGACAGATCACGGACGTGCGAAGCCGTCGGACGAACTTCGACAGATGGCAGCGCGGCGGCCCCACCTGCGGGACCACCTGAAGAAGTTCAAGCAGATCACCGGTGAGTTCCCGATGCTCATCGACGAGGCCGACGACGAGTACGAGACGAACCGGCCGAACGTGCTCTATCCGGTCGGTGGCCCCATCTTCTGTCATATCTACGGCGACGTGGGTCAGGACATGAAGTACTACGCTATTGAGCCGGAACTCGACGAGGACGAGCGGGCCGTCTTCGGGAAGGTCCGGAACCGCCTGCTACAGCGTAGCGTCAACAAACCCGCACCGGAAAACGAGGCCCAGTTCGACGACCGCATCGAGGAACTCCTGCAGGAGACGACCAAAATCAGGGACGAGGACAGCGACAGCGGCGTCCTCACGCGCCTCTCGAACCTGACCGACGTGAGCAGCGTCGAGGTCACACAGGAGACCTACGAGAACATCCTCTACCGGCTGAACCGCGACATCGTCGGCCTCGGCCCGCTGGAACCGGTCATGCGCGACCCGGCCAACGAGGACATCCACGTCATCGGCCGTAGCGAGTGCCACGTCGACCACGGAGTCTACGGCATGTTGGAGACGACTGTCGAGTGGCAGAGCGAGGAGGCATTCGACCAGTGGCTCCGAAACATGGGCGAGCGGATGGGCGACCCGGTCTCCGACTCGGACCCTATCGTCGACTCGACGCTCCCGGACGGATCGCGTCTGAACCTCATCTACTCTGACGACGTGAGCCTCAAAGGGCCTTCACTCACGATTCGTCAGGGCGACGACGTTCCGCTCTCGATTTTCCAGATTACCAAGTGGATGACGCTGTCGCCGCAACTGGCGGCGTACCTCTGGCTCTGTCTGGAGAACGAACAGACGGTGTTCGTCGTCGGGGAGACGGCGTCCGGAAAGACGACGACGCTGAACGCCATCACCTCGTTCATCCCCGACGACGCCAAAATCTACACCGCGGAGGACACCGCCGAGGTGCTGCCCCCGCACAACACCTGGCAGCAACTGTTGACTCGTGAGGGCGAAGACGAGGGGACCAGTATTGATATGTTCGACCTCGTCGCCGCTGCACTGCGGTCCCGCCCCGACTACATCATCGTCGGGGAGGTTCGTGGTGAGGAAGGACGGATGGCGTTCCAGGCCGCCCAGACCGGCCACCCGGTGATGCTGACGTTCCACGCGAGCGACATCGTGTCGATGATTCAGCGGTTCACCGGCGAACCCATCAACGTCCCCGAGACGTTCATGGACGTGGCCGACGTGGCGCTGTTCCAGAACCGCGTCAAGCAGGGCGATCAGGTCCTGCGCCGCGTGACCAGCGTCCAGGAGATAGAGGGGTACTCGAAGGAGATGGACGGCGTCGTCACCCGGCAGGTGTTCAACTGGGACCCCGTCGAGGACGAGATCATCTTCCAGGGGATGAACAACTCCTTCGTCCTCGAAGAGCAGATCGCGACGCTGCTCGGCTACGAGGACACGCGTGACATCTACGACGACCTTGAGTTCCGCGCGAACCTTATCGAACGCGCCATTCAGGAGGGTATTCTGGGGTATCACGAGGTCAACGACTTCATTTCGGACTTCCAGCGTGACGGCGTCGAAGGGATCCCGTTCAACATGGCACGGCCCGACTAACGATGGCACAGGGTGAAGCCGAGAGCGACCTCGATCTGACGATATCCGAGACAATCCAGTCGCTCGTTGAGTCCTACCGCCAGATGACGATTCCGCTGGAGCGGTATCTCTTTCTCATCCTGCTGCCGGCCGCCGCTTTCTTCGTCATCTCCGCGGTCGTCGCCGCCCTGGTCGACCTGCCGCTCGCTATCCGGGCCCCGATTCCCCTGCTCGGCCTGTTGGTGGTGGCGTCGGCGATTTTCTACCCGAAAATCCTCCTGAGCCAGCGCAAGCGCGAACTCAACAACCGGTTTCACCTGCTCATCACGCACATGACTGTGCTGGCAACGACGAAGATCGACCGGATGGAAGTGTTCCGAACGCTGGCCGAAGAGGACGAGTACGGTGAACTCGCGATGGAGATGCACCGCATCGTCCAGCTCGTTGACACCTGGAACCTGAGCCTCGACGATGCCTGCCGCCGCCGCGCCAAGCAGGTCCCAAGTCGCGCCGTGTCGGACTTCTTCGACCGTCTCGCGTACACCCTCGGGGCCGGACAGGGACTCGACGACTATCTCTTGACTGAACAGGAGCAGATCATCCAGCACTACTCGACGGTGTACAAGAGCTCTCTCGACAGCCTGGAAGTGATGAAAGACCTCTACCTGTCGATGATCCTGTCGATGACGTTCGCGCTGGTGTTCGCCGTCGTTCTCCCGGTGCTGACTGGGACGAATCCGACGATGACCGTCAGCGCCGTCATCGTGATGTTCGTGTTCGTCCAGACCGGCTTCTACCTCGCCATCCGCTCGATGGCCCCTTACGATCCAGTGTGGTTCCACCCGGTCGACTACCCGTCGCCGATTGAGTCAAAGCTCAACAAGTCGATGGCCGCCGGCGTGGGGCTGTCGATGCTGCTCGTGTTCATCACGATGGGTGGGATGCTCGGCGTCTCGCCGGTCACGCTGAATGACCTCTTTTTCATGTTCGACGAAGTGCCGTTGCCGCTGTATGCCGCCGCGCCGATCACGCCGATGCTCATCCCTGGTCTCGTCTTCCGGCAGGAAGAACAGCGCATCAAGGACCGGGACTCGGAGTTTCCAAACTTCATCCGCGCGCTCGGTGCGACCGAGGGCGCGAAGCAGTCGACCACTGGGGCGGTGCTTCGCACGCTCCGCAAGAAAGACTTCGGCGCGCTCTCACCGAACATCGATAACCTCTACAAGCGGCTGAATATGCGGATTGAGCCGACATCCGCCTGGCGCTTTTTCACCGCTGACTGTCGGTCCTATCTTATCCAGACCTTCTCCGAGATGTATCTTATCGGCCGCGAGATGGGTGGGTCGCCAAAGCAACTGGGCGAACTCATCTCCGAGAACATGAATCAGGTGCTGCAACTCCGCCAGAAGCGCGAGCAAGCGACGACGACGCTCGTCGGCCTCCTGTACGGGATGACTGCCGCGTCGACGTTCGCGTTCTTCATCGGCCTGCAGGTCGTCAACATCCTCGCCGACATGTCGCTCAACCTGAGCACTGGGAGCCGGCTTGACGCCGCGTCGCTCATCAACACCAGCGTCTACAACATCCCGCTCATCGAGTTCCTGCTCATCATCATCATCATGTTCGGCGCGATGCTATCGTCGCTGATGATCCGGACTGTCGACGGCGGTCACAACGCCAACACGTACATGCACTTCGTGGTACTCTCGTGGATCGGTGCTATTACCGGGACGTTCACGAAGTGGCTGGTGTCACAGTTTCTCGCAATCTGAGAGTACCTTTTTACTTCGTCGCCCTTCCTCGCGGCGCTTCGCGCCGCTGTGGGAGGGCTCCTCGCAAAAATCTACGCTAAAAACGTCCGCCGAGTCGCGGCCGGTGGCCGCGCTCGGAGTGAAACCGCTCGCTCCGCTCGCGGTACAGTGACAGCGCTACAACCGCCGGCAAACCTGCCCTTCCCCGGGTCGCGCCACGCAGGGCGCTCCCGGCCCACAGAATCATGACATCTATTCCCGGCCCACAGCACCGCAGTCCCGCGACGCTACCCCTCGAAGCCGTCTTCCCACCGGAACAAGCCGTCTCGCTGGACGACCTCGCCGTCGACTTCGAGGCGCGACCCCTCGCCCATCGTCGTGATGAGGTCCTCGTGGACGGCGCTGTCGGTGCCGGACTCGCCATCGGGCAGGCAGGCGTCGTACGCGCGCCCGAGCGCGAGGTGGACGGTCCCGCCCATCTTCTCGTCGAAGAGGATGTTGTCGGTGACGCGGTCGACGCCGCGGTTCATCCCGATACCGAGTTCGCCAAGCTGGCGGGAGCCGCCGTCGGTGCCGATGATTTCCTCGATGACTGCCTCGCCCTGCTCGGCCGACCAGTCGACGACGACGCCGTCTTTGAACGTCAGCTCGACGTTTTTCACCCGGCGGCCCTGTATCGTCATCGGCACGTCGAAGGTGACGACGCCGGCGGTGTCGTATGGTGCGGTGAACACCTCGCCGGAGGGGAGGTTGTGCGAGTCGTAGGCCACGCTGGCAGCGGAGTTGACGGCGAGACGGCCGTCGATGTACAGCGTGATGTCCGTGCCGTCAGCGACGAGACGGACCGTCTCGCCCTCGTCAAGAATGTCTTTTAACCGGGCCTGTTCTTCGGCCAGCGCTTCCCAGTCCCGCAGCGTCGCGTCGTAGACGAAGTCCTTGTAGTCGGCGTAGGCCATCCCGGCCTGCTGGGCCATCGCCCGCGTCGGGTGCTGGGTCGACACCCAGTCGGTGTCCAGCCGGGCCTCCCTGATTTCTTGCCGGGCCGTCGAGTACGCCTGCCGCCGGTCGCTGTCCACGTCGGCCGTCTCGGTGGTATTCCGCGACCCCTTCAGGAACAGCACGCTGTCGGCTCGCTCGTACAGCGCCAGTTCGTACTCGGGGTCCTCGGTGAACGACCTGTCGTGAGCCTGCAGATAGGCCCGTGTGAGTTCGTCTGACTGGTACGTCGACAGGAGATTCGCGCCGCGGTCGCCAAGCTGCTCTGCCACGGCGACTGCGAGGTCGTGGGCTCCGTCTTCAACGGCCACGACCACGTCGTCACCCGCGTCGATGCGAGCGCTCCAGTCGACGAGAATCCGAGCGTGTTCGCGTATGCGGTCGTCCATGCCCTCACCAAGAGTGGCCGGAACAAAACGGCGGTGGTCCTCGGAATATCACGTATGATGTGATTGTATTCCGTAGATTTTTTGGATTCCAGAGCCGGAGTATTCGGTGCAGTACGGGACAGCGCTACGTGGCAATTGCTGGCTTCCCACGGCCGCTTCCGAGGCAGTTGGGTGGCGATGGCGCTATGACTGACGACGGCACGGGTGGTGTTCGTGCCACGCTTTTCTGTCGAACCGCAACCCCTACCTGTTCGGTCGGCGACTCCTCGGTATGGAACTTGGCGTCATCGGACTCGGACGCATGGGCCGAATCGTCGTCGACCGCGTACTCGAAGCCGGCCACGAAGTCGTCGTCTTCGATATCGACGAGGAGAGCGTCGCCGACGCGGCGGACGCCGGCGCTCGGCCGGCGTCGTCCATCGCGGACCTCGCGGAGAAACTCGGCTCGGAGAAACGCATCTGGCTGATGGTTCCGGCCGGAGACCCAGTCGACGCTGCGCTGGACGAGTTGGCTCCGACACTCGACGGCGACGACATCGTGGTCGACGGCGGCAATTCCTACTTCGAGGACTCGGTTCGCCGCGCCGAGTCGACCGACGCGGCCTATCTCGACTGTGGAACGTCCGGCGGTCCGGCGGGTGCAGAACTGGGTTTCTCACTGATGGTCGGCGGCCCGCAGTGGGCCTACGACGAACTGGTTCCCGTCTTCGACGCCGTCTCGACCGGCCCCGACGGCCACGACCGGATGGGACCGGCCGGCTCGGGCCACTACGTCAAGATGGTACACAACGGTGTCGAGTACGCACTGATGCAGACCTACGGCGAGGGCTTCGAACTGTTGGCCAACGGCCGTTATGACCTTGATCTCGAATCGGTCGCCAACACCTGGAACAACGGCGCGGTCATCCGGTCGTGGCTGCTGGAACTCTGCGAGGAGGCGTTCCGCGAGGAGGGCAACGACCTCGGTGACGTGGCCGACCGCGTCGAGGGCGGGTCGACGGGGACCTGGACCGTCCAAGAGGCGCTCGAACAGGAAGTCCCGGTGCCGCTCATCTACCAGGCGCTGGCCGAGCGGTTCGGTTCGCGGGCCGACGACGGCCGCTTCTCGCGCCGCCTCGCAAGCCGGCTCAGGTACGGCTTCGGTCGCCACGACGTCCCACGACGGGAGTGAGTGTGCTACCGTGTCGCTTCAGGATTCGTTTGCTGGAGCAGTGCTTCTTGCGAGCACTGTTGTCTGGTCGTCTCCGTGCCAGACGAGGCTGACTTCGGTTCCGCCCTCGACGTTAACGCTCGACTGATCGCCGACAGTCACTCTGCCGTCGTCATCGTCCCACCCCACTGTTTGTCCGTCCGTCACTTCGATAGTGAGTTGCTCCGCGCTGATCGTCTCACCACCGTCGTGGGTTACAACAGTAACCACACCGTCTGGTGTCTGCTCGTGCTCGAACGAGAACGAGGCCTGTGGGGCCACAGATACGTCGCCCCCACCGCTACCCATTCCCAGCACGAAAGACGCAATTACCGCCGAGACGACGATGATAATCGGAATGAGGATGACCAGAACAGCCATACTGACACCGATTCCGACGAGTACCTTTCCAGCGGTACCGAGATTGTTCCACGACTCTTTTACTCTCATGTCACTCCCCATTAATTGATAGAACTAAACAGTATGGAAATTAATCGCCTCCATCGGGCACACTGTTGTCTGATGGCCGGGCCGTTCGCGGGTGGCTGCGGGTGAAACAACAGCTAATATGGCCGGGCCGTTCGCGGGTGGCTGCGGGTGAAACAACAGCTAATTAAACCAGTATTCCATAGTCGTGCACATGGTAGAACTCGTTGGACTCGCCGCCGGGGCCACGCTTACCCTGATAGTGGTCGCGCTCCACTACGCCAAAGGGACCGGTTGGGAGGCACCGGAAGATATCTCTCAGGAGGTCCTTGAGCAGCGGGCCGCGACAGTCCCCGAGACGGACTTCCCGGAGCCGTACAACCGCTCTATCGGCGGTGGCGGTGCCACAGCGATTCCGGCCGGTGAGGCCGAAGGCGAACTCGGCGAAGGCGAAGAGGTCGAAGAGGAGGACGACGGCTTCGACCCCGACGACATCGCCGACGACGAGGTCGAGTACTACGAAATCGAATTCGCCAAGGAAGGCGAGACAATCGAGGTCGCCAACAACGAGACGATTCTCGATGCTGGCGAAGAGGAAGGCTGGGACCTCCCCTACGCCTGCCGTGAGGGCCAGTGTATCTCCTGTGCCGGCCATATCGAGGACGGCCCGGCCGAGGACTACATCCGCCACAGCAACAACGACTCGCTGATGGACGACGACATGGAAGAGGGGTACTGTCTGACCTGTGTCGCGTACCCGACCAGCGAGTTCACTATCGAGACCGGCGAGTCGCCCTGACGGGTTCACAATCGTTAAGACGCGCAGTCCGATAGCGTTTCTTGTGGGCGGCTAGTTCAGCGGACAGAACGCCTGGTTCCGGACCAGATGGTCGGGGGTTCAAATCCCTCGCCGCCCGTGCAGCGAACCCGAGTTTTACGAGCGGTGAGCGAACCGGAAGCGAGGATTTGAATCAGGGAGTGTAGCGGTGCGAAACGACTGTGGTTCAAATCCCTCGCTGCCCGCTATTCTGCGAGGAGCGGACGTGACGAGCGAATAGCAGTATCAGAGCGGTTTGAACCCGGGGAATCGCAACGCCCGTCCCTGTTTCTCACGGCCCCGGTGACTGTCACGGCACGGGAATCGCCGCAACGTCCTTGAGGTTCCGACACAAGGTACGAACACATGCGTGTGCTCGTCGTGGGTGCGACCGGATTCATCGGACAGCGACTGGTCCGTGCCCTGAACGACGCAGGCCACGACGTGGTGGCGTTCTCCCGGAGTGCGAGCGAAGAATCGTTTCCCGACGGGGTCGAGCCGTTCGAGGGTGACCTCGGCGACCCAGACTCCCTCGATGGACTCTGCGACGACATCGACGTTGCGTACTACCTCATCCACTCGCTCACTTCCGAGAACTTCGCTGAGCTGGACCGTCGCTACGCCCGTCGGTTCGCGGACTCGGCGTCGGCCGCGGGCGTCGACAGGGTTGTCTATCTCAGCGGTATCAGCGGTGACGAGGAGAACCTCTCGCCCCATCTGGCGTCGCGGCGCGAAGTCGAGTCGGTGCTGGCGGAGGGGTCGTTCGACCTGACGGTACTCCGTGCGGCGGTCATCATCGGCCCGGAGAGCGCGAGCTTCCGGATCGTCAACGACCTGACCGACCGGCTGCCGCTGATGCTCGTCCCCAAGTGGGTCAGAACGCCGTGTCAGCCCATCGGTGTCGACGACGCGATTAGCTACCTCGTGGCGTTGCTCGATGCCGATGAGACCCGTGACGAGACCTACGACATCGGCGGGCCATCAGTGTGGTCCTACGAGTCGCTGCTGAAACTCACCGCGGCAGAGAAGGGCAAGCGACTGTTTATCATCCCCGTGCCGGTGATGACGCCGGGCCTGTCCTCGCACTGGCTTCGATTCACGACAGACGTACAGTACGCTATCGCCCGGCCGCTGGCAGAGAGTATGCGGAACCCAGTCACGGTCGACCCGGAAATGGACCTGCAGGACGTCGTGCCAATCGACCAGACGCCGATCAAGGACGCCGTTCGGAAGGCGCTCGCTGCGGCGTGAGGACGGCCATCGACGTGTCCCGGCGGAACCCCTTTGAGTCTGTCTGGTGCATATCCTTGCATGCCCGAATCGGTCGCCGTCACTGGCGGTAACGGCCGTGTCGGCACGCACGTTCTCGAATATCTGGATGCAGCGGGATACCGGACGGTCAATCTCTCCCGCGGTCGGCGCGACGAGACACACTCGGACGTATACATCGAGACTGACCTGCTTGATGCGGGCGAGGTGTACGGTGCACTCGCAAAGAGCGATGCCGACGCTGTCGTCCACCTCGGAATGGTTCCCACGCCCGACCAGACGCCGGGATACCGGACCTATGAAAGTAACGTCATGTCCAGCTATCACCTACTGGAAGCAGCCGGCGAACTGGGTATCGACACGGTCGCTCTGGCGTCGAGTTTCAGCGCCATCGGCGGCGGGTTCGAACCGGACGCCATCACGCTCGACTACCTCCCAATTGACGAGGACCACCGCCTCACGCCGTCGAACCCGTATGCAATGGGGAAACAGGCACTGGAGATCGCTGCTGATGGGTTCGCCCGCCGGAGCGCGGACGCACCCCAGACCATTACGTCGCTTCGGTTCCCGTGGGTGGTCGACGATGACTTGGCCCACGAGACGTTCGTCGAGGCCGACCGTACCCTCGCTGGACTCCGGAACTCGGCGCATTTCCATACCCAGCGTAACACGCTCTGTGGATATGTCCACGCTACCGATGCTGTCACGCTCGTCGAGGCAGCCATCGAGGCGTCGTTCGATGGCCACGAGCGGTTCTGGGTGTCGGCCCCGGACACGAGTGCTGAGACACCGAGCGCCGAACTCGCAGCGGAACTGTATCCCGAGGCCGACTACCGAAGACAGACGGGCGAGGACAGCGACCCGTATGCGGCGCTCATCGACACCTCGAAAGCCCAGCAGCTGCTCGACTGGGAACCGACGTGGAGCTGGCGACAACTGGCGTGAAGCCGACGGTGGCCCGTGCATCGAGCCGGACGCTGCCATTACCACGCCGCATGTAGCGGCCGTTTCATCCGGAACACGTCGCTAAAATGTAATGTGTATGTAACTAACAAGCATGAGTGACGCCGAACAGCCGTCAGAGAGCGAGACACACGACCATCACGAGCATCACGACCACGAGGGGCCGGGCTATGCCACTCCGCAGGCGGCCATTGAGGAGGCCGAGCGCGAACGGACCGCCTACGTGATGGGGCTGCACGTGGGTCAGGACGTCGACGCGCCGGACTTTCTGGCTGTCGTCGATGTCGACCCTGACTCGGACACCTACAGCGAAATAATCAATCGAGTCAAAATGCCGAACAAGGGCGACGAACTCCACCATTTCGGGTGGAACGCCTGCTCCTCATCGTGCCACATGGACGGACTGGAGCGCCGGCATCTCGTCATTCCCGGCCAGCGGTCATCTCGAATTCACATCGTCGACACCAAGGAGCGACGCGACCCTGAACTGACGAAAGTCATTGAACCGGAAACGGTGTACGACCACGACCTCTCCGCGCCCCACACCGTCCACTGCATCCCCGACGGTGAGATCCTTATCTCCATGCTGGGCGACGCCGACGGCGACCTCCCCGGCGGCTTTCTGGAACTGAACGACGACTTCGAGGTGCAGGGTCGGTGGGACCCGCCCGGCGAGATCGAGATGAACTACGACTACTGGTATCAGCCCCGCCAGAACGTGATGCTGTCGACGGAGTGGGCGGCCCCGAAAACCTACTACCCTGGGTTCGACTTAGAGGACGTTGAGGACGGCAAATACGGCCAGCATCTCAATTTCTGGGACTGGGAGGCTGGCACCGTCGAACAGACCATCGACCTCGGCGAGGACGGTCTGATTCCGCTCGAAGCCCGCTTTCTCCACACACCCGAGAGCACGCACGGCTACGTCGGCGCGGCGCTATCCTCGAATATCATCCACTTCCACGAATCGAACGGTGAGTATCATGCCGAACCAGTCATCGAGTTCGACGACCGTGAACACGAGGGGTGGGACATGCCGGTGCCAGCACTGGTAACGGACATCCTCATCTCGATGGACGACCGCTACCTCTTCGGGTCGAACTGGCTCCACGGCGAGGTGTGGATGTACGACATCTCGGACCCGTCGAACCCCCGGAAGGCCGATTCGATCTCTATCGGTGGCTACTTCGGCGACATTCAGCAGGTACAGGGCCGTGACATCGTCGCGGGTCCGCAGATGCTTCAGCTCTCACTCGACGGCGAGCGGCTGTACTGGACGACCTCGCTGTTTTCGTCGTGGGATAACCAGTTCTTCCCCGAGGAGGCCGAGACCGGCTCGGTAATGCTCAAAGCCGATGTGGATCCGCGGACGGGGACAATGTCGCTGGACCGGGACTTCCTCGTGGACTTCGGCGACCTGCCCGAAGGCCCTGCTCGTGCCCACGAGATCCGGTGGCCCGACGGAGACTGTACCAGCGACGTGTGGCAATGACGGCGGTGCGGGTGGGCAGCTGATGTCCGAGGTCCAGCTGGACTGGCGGGACAGCGACCGGACGGAGACGATTTTCGTCCCGGACGGCAAGACGATACTCGATGCCGCGGCGGCCGCGGATATCGGACTGCCGTTCGGCTGTCGAACCGGTGCGTGCGGGACCTGTACCGCTCGGCTGCTGTCCGGTGACGTGGTGCATCACCGCTCGCCGCGGGCACTCAAGGACCGACAGCTTGCGGACGGCTACGTCCTGCTCTGTATCGCCGAGCCGACAACCGACACGCATCTCGCCGTCGGCGCGACGGTGCAGGCCGAACTGGTCCCGAACCCCTGGAAGTGACGGGGAGCCGGTCAGGTCCGGTGGTGACCCGACAGCGCTTGCTGGAGTACCTGTCCCAAGAACCCGATGGCCGGGACGACGAACACCGTCGCGTGGACCCAGGCGTCGTACGTGATATCGCTCGGCTTGGTGACCAGAAAGAGGCCGTAGAGGACGAGCATCACGATAACCCACAGGACGGTGATGACCAGAAACGGGAGCGCGTCCCGGGCTGGGTCGACGACAGCGTCACGCAGTATGTTGGACATGCTTGGGGTGTCAAGCTGAAGCGCTAAAAGCGTACCCGCTACCGGCCGAACTCCGTTACCAGTTCGATACCGTCGGTCCCGTAGTCTGTCATCGCGGCCAGCCGCTCCGAAACTTCCTCTAGTGCCACCCGGCGGGTGACGAGTGCGCCGGGATTGAGCGTCCCGTCAGCGACCAGACGGAGGAGTTCGTCGTACCGCGACGGCGGCATCCCGCGTGAGCCGAGCACGTCGATATCCCAGCGGGTGATCCAGTCGGTCGGCAGCGCCACCTCGCCGCGTTCAGCATCGGTCGTCAGCCCGACCTGAACGTGCGTTCCTCGTGGTCGGAGGCATCGAACGCTGTTCCGACAGGTCTCGGCCCGGCCCAGCGCGTCGACGGACACCTCCGCGCCGCCGTCGGTTTCGGCCTCGATGGCCGCTGGCACGTCTGCCACAGCGCTGGCGTCAACGACAGCGGTCGCACCCACATCACGGGCCATCGCCAGCGGGTCCTCGCGGATGTCGACGGCGATGACGCTCGCACCCAGCGCCGACGCGATCTGGACGGCCGCCAGCCCGAGGCCGCCACAGCCATGCACCGCGACGCGGTCCCCGGCGGCGATGTCAGCCCGATGTGCCAGCGCGTGAAAGGCCGTGACGTACCGACAGCCCAGCGCTGCCGCGGCGTCGAAATCAACGCTGTCGGGCAGCCCCACGAGGTTGTAGTCGGCCTGCGGGACGGCGACTCGCTCGGCGAACGCGCCCGGAACGTCGGACTCGAAGCCCAGCGCCCACCCGCCCGTACAGACGTTGCCGTGACCGTTTCGGCAGTAGCCACAGGTCCCGTCGCCGAGGTTGAACGGCACGACGACGCGGTCGCCGGCCGACACTGTCGTCACCCGGTCGCCCGTCTCGACGACGCGGCCCGCCGGTTCGTGGCCCAGCACCTGTCCTATCGGCACGTCGTCGTCGGCCCAGTCGCCGTGGCCCTGCCAGGCGTGCCAGTCGCTCCGACAGATGCCACACGCCTCGACCGCGACGACGGCCCCGTCCGGGTCCGGGGTCGGCGGATCGCGGTCCCGGACTGCCAGCGGTTCGTCGTACGCCTCAAGCACTGCGGCGCGCATAGGTCTGCTTCGCGCGCTCCGGACAAAATACCGGAGGCCGCCGTCGCTCGGGAGTGACTTTATGACTCGGACCAGCGATATCCGGACATGACCCTCCTCCCGGTGCTCGCTGCCCTGTTCGTGTCACCGGTCGCGGTCGCGCTGGTGTATGCCGACGCCGGGCGACGCGACCTGTCCAGCCGGTATCGCGCGGTCGCCGCCGCGACCGTCGGCGTCGCCAGTTTCGGCGGGTTCCTCGCCGCCGCCGTCTTCGGGAGCGGGCTCCTTTCGGCGTACCGCCGCCTGCTGGACCAGCCGGCGGTCGCCGTCACGCCGCTGGAGTTTCTCCTCTCCCTGCTCCTGTTCGGCCTCGTCGGCACCGCGCTGGCTGTCCTGGGGTACGGAGTCGCCAGCCGGTTCGGTCCGCTCGCGCCCCGGTAATCGCCGCGCCGGCCGCCGACCCCTACCTTCAAACCCGGCACGACCCCACCGAGAGGTATGGACGACACTGACTGGATAGGCGAGACCTTCACCAGCACGGTCGGGTGGGACCACCTGGAGAGGCTGGTCGACATCGGGAACCGGATGGCCGGCAGCGACGGCGAACGGACGGCCGCAGAGACGACCCGAGACGCGCTGGCGGCGTACGCCCGCGACGCTCGACTCTCCGAGTTCGAGATACAGGGCTGGGAGCGGGGCGACAGCGCCGTCCACGTCGATGGGTCACCGGTCGCGACACGGGCGCACGAATGCATCGCCCTCCCGCGGTCGCCGTCCAGCGAGGTGACCGGCGAACTGGTGGACGTCGGCCACGGCCTCCCGGAGGATTTCGAGGACGCTGACTGTGAGGGCCAGATAGTGCTGGCCCGCTCTGACGTGCCCGACTGGTACGACCGGTATATCCACCGGCGGGAGAAGTACTACCTCGCCGTCGAGGCCGGGGCGGCGGGGTTCATCTACCGCAACCACGTCGAAGGCGTGCTGCCACCGACCGGGAGCGTCGGCACGGCTGAGACCCCCATCGGCGAGATTCCGGCAGTCGGCGTCGCCAGCGAGACGGGCGCGCGACTGGGTCGCCGCTACGCCGGTGATGATGTCGCCCTTAGCGTCGACTGCGAGACGCCCGCTGCGACGAGTCAGAACGTTCACGCCGAACTCGGACCGGACACGGACGAACGACTGCTGGTGACCAGTCATGTCGACGCCCACGACATCGCGGAGGGCGCGATGGACAACGGCGCGGGGACGGCGATGGTCGTCGAACTCGCGCGGGCGCTGGCCGGCCGCGAGCACGAACTGGCGACGCGCGTGGAGTTCGTCACCTTCGGCGCGGAGGAGGTCGGACTCGTCGGCTCGAACCGGCTGGCCGCCCACGTGGCCCCCGACGACGTGACGGCCGTGCTCAATCTGGACGGCGTCGTCCAGGGCCGGACGCTGAAGTGTTTCACCCACGGGTTCGACGCGCTCGCGGCCGCCGCCGAGGACGTGGCCGACCGTTTCGACCACCCCATCTCGCTCACGCCGGAGCAGGGTCCCCACAGCGACCACTGGCCGTTTGTCCGGCGCGGCGTCCCCGGCTACCACGTGACCAGCGAAACCGGCGGCGAGGGCCGCGGCTGGGGCCACACCCACGCCGACACGCTGGACAAACTGGAATCCCGGACGTTCCGCGAGCAGGCCGTCCTGCTGACCGAACTCGCCGTGACGCTCGCCGACGGCTCGGTGCGCGCCGACCGCAAGGACCCCGCGGAGATAGCTGCCGCCCTCGAATCGCAGGACCTCGCCGAGGGGATGCGGATTACGGGCGACTGGCCCTTCGACGACTGAGACCCACTGCCGCGGTGGTCTCCGCGACTGGCGGCGGATACATACCAGATTTCTAGTATATCGGACCCCTCTCGTGTTCGGCAGTCCTGGTGTCTGACGATGGATTATAATGATTTACTCGGTATAGAAGTAACATATTCCGTAGGTTATTTACCATATGGGGACATGGAAACCGATGGCAGGTTGATTGGTCTACGTACTGTAGCCCGTATGTGAACGCCGTTACCGGCGTTCGCTGCCAAGCTCCCATGCTCTATCGGCCTCGCGGAGTCCGAGGCCGAGTCGACGTGAGTAACCACACCTGCCGTCGTCAGTCAACACCAACACCAATACCTGACACAACGGCCGTCCACGTGCCAAGACGGCCGCTGTGTCCACTTTCGGACATACTACTCCAAACACCGACTGGTAACGCAGACTGAGCAAAGCGGCACGTAGCGGCAGGGCCACTCTATGAGTCGTACGCCTGCGCTACGTCAGCCTTCGCCGACGGAATGACCTGCTGTTCGGCGTGGCGCATCGACCGCAACGCCTCGTCGGTGAATTCGACGTCGAGCGTGGGCAGGGCCCGTGCGAGACCGCCCAGCACCTCGCCGGGGTCGATGCTGAGTTCGAAGGCGAAGGCGTTCTGGTCCTCCCGCAGCGGAACGGAAAACTCGAAGTGCGTCTGAACGATATCCGTCGCCGTCTCCTGGTCGTATGTATCAGTGACAGCCGTCCAGAAGTCGTCGCTGTCGGCGGCGACCAGCGGCGCGAGGTCGTCTCCAAACGACTGCTGGCGGGCCAGCAGCCGCTCCCGAATCTGGTCTCGTCGGTCGCCACGGACAGTGTCACGGAGCGCGTTCCAGTAGATATCGCGGGCCAGCACGTCGTCAGCGTATGCGTCGAACGCCGCGTCGGTGGCAGCGTAATCCAGCACCGGCTCCAGCTGGTCGAGTATCTGCTGCTGGTAGGACTGGAGTTTCGGCCGGATAACGTGTCGTTCCAGCGGGCGGCTGTTGTTCAGCAGTTTGCCCGCAACGCGGCCGCCGCTCCCGTTTGACCCGCGAAGCACGGCTGCCACATCGAACGCCGCGTACGTCTCGTCGACGAACTGCGAGAGGTAACGCTCGAACTCCCGTTCGACGGCACGTCGTGTCACACCCAACCCTGTGGGCTGCAGTGACCTATCCCTTACGCCGATATCCGCGAACGATAGTCGCCTGTGAGATGGGACTCCCGTCCATCGCTTTCGACCTGTGTTCCGAGATCACTGCCGGCCACAGCCCGCCCACCCACCCACAGGCGTCCGCACGGCGAGGGTACCACAGGTGCTGTCCGGGCTTGCGCCTCGGGTCCCCGCTGGACATCTAACACGGCCGTTATCACTGTGCGTGCCTAAACAGCGTTTGTGTCCAGTGACCTGCCCAGCGACGTACACGCGGTGCTGACACAACTCGCTGAAGAGGGCGAGACGGCGATCAGCGGCGCGGAGTTCGATACGGCTCGACAGGCAGTTGCGACAGCCGAGACGGTCAGCCAGCACAAGCTCCCGGAGTGTGAGTTGCGCTCGCAGTTGCTCCACGGCTGCGAGCAGGTACACACGGCGCTAGATGACGGCCATCCCGACGCTGCCGCCGAGTATCTCCGAGCGATGAACCGACGACTTGCGGCCGTCGCCGACGATTCACTCTCCGAGTGACTTGCCACTCCCACTAACACGTAGCGCGGTCTTCGATGGTCATCGAGCGCCGTCCCACGGTGAACGCTGTCCGTTCGTTCCCGAGGGGTGTCTCCACTGCGCACCTACTGTCGGACAGTGACGACTCGCCCCTGCTCGTCTCAGTTCTGTGTTACCGAGGCACTGGCTAGCCAGCTCCCGTGAGAGTTAAGCCACCGACCGATAATACCGTGGTATGTCTCAGGGACTATCGAAGGCCGATGACACGCCCGCCGACGCTGGCGAACGGGAACTCGTCGTCGGCGGTGACCGGCCGCTCCGTATCTCTGCGGGCCATCGATTGCTACAGCACGACGGGAAATGCTCGCGCCCGCACGGACATAATTACGAAATAACGGTCCGTGTCACCGGTGAACTCACCGACGAAGGGTGGGTCGTGGATAAGGGAGACATCACGGACGTGGTCGACGAGTGGGACCACCGCTTCCTGCTCGAGGCCGGTGACCCGCTGGTCGAAGCCTTCGACGCCAGCGGCGATGGCGATGCCGTGGTCGTCCTCGACCACCCGCCGACGGCCGAGGTCATGGCCGCGATACTGGAACAGCGCCTCGCCGACCGCCTCCCGGAGACGGTGTCGGGCGTCGCCGTCTCCGTCCGGGAGACCAGCGAACTCTGTATCCGCTGATGCCGGTCGCAAACGACACGCCCGGGGTCGACATCGAGGGGACCGACGCCGACGCGGAGACGGGCGACCTCCCTATCAACGAACTGTTCCAGTCGCTTCAGGGCGAGGGCCGACTGGCCGGCGTCCCGAGCGTGTTCGTCCGAACCAGCGGCTGTAATCTGCGGTGCTGGTTCTGTGACTCCTATCACACCTCTTGGGAGCCGACCCACGACTGGTTCACCGTCGGCGACGTGGTCGCGGCTATCGACGAGTACGACGCCGGCCACGTCGTCCTCACCGGCGGCGAGCCGCTGATTCACGATTCGAGCGAGACCCTGCTGGCGCGGCTGGCCGACCGCGGGTATCACACGACGGTCGAGACTAACGGAACCGTCGTCCCGGACGCCCCTATCGACCTTGCCAGCGTCAGCCCGAAACTGGCCTCCAGTACGCCGACGGCCGACCGCGACCCCGACGGCGACGGCGAGTGGGCGGACCGCCACGAGGACCGGCGGCTCGACGTGCCGACGCTGGCCGAACTCGTCGAAAGCTACGACACGCAACTGAAGTTCGTCGTCACCGGTCGCGAGGACATGGCCGAGATCGAGCGCCTCATCGACCGACTCCGCGACGCCGCGTCCGCACGCGTGGATGACGACGACGTGTTGCTGATGCCGGAAGGACAGACGCGCGACCAGCTCGAATCGACCCGGGAGACAGTCGCGGACCTCGCGCTGGAGTACGGCTACCGCTACACGCCGCGGCTCCACGTCGACCTCTGGAACGACGCACCGGGAACGTAACTGCCTGCGATACCACTTAGCATGACTAACGACACCCGCGCTGTCGTGCTCGCCTCCGGCGGCATGGACAGCGCCACGGCGGCGTACGAAGCACAGACCCGCGGCTACGACGACCTGTACCTGCTGCACACCAGCTACGGGCAAAACACCGAAGACCGGGAGTACGAGTGCGCCAGCGCGCTGGCCGACCACGTCGACGCGGCGGACTTCCTCCACGTCGAGACCGGCCACCTCACCCAGATCGGCGCGTCGTCGCTGACCGACGACTCGATGGCCGTGGCCGACGCCGACACCGACAGCGACGAGATTCCGAGTTCCTACGTCCCGTTCCGTAACGCGAACCTGCTGTCGATGGCGGTCTCCTACGCCGAAGCCAACGACTGCGGGGCTGTCTTCATCGGCGCACACAGCGAGGACTTCTCGGGGTACCCGGACTGCCGGCCCGCCTTCTTCGACGCCTTCCAGGGCGTCATCGACGCCGGCACGAAGCCCGAGACGGACATCGACCTCGTCGCGCCGTTCGTCGAGTGGTCCAAGACAGACATCGCCGAGCGCGGCGTCGAACTCGGCGTCCCCTACGAGGACACATGGAGTTGCTACCGGGACGACGAACCGGCCTGTGGGACGTGTGACGCCTGTGCGTTCCGACTCGAAGCTTTCCAGCGCATCGGCGAACGGGACCCAATCGAATACGCCGAACGACCGACGTACGCCGAATAAGCAGATTACGGGCGGTCGTCCACCGAGGAATTAGTCGTCAGCTTGGTCCCGAGCCAGTCCGTCCAGCACGTACTCCGCCGAGGTTCGCGTCGTCGCCAGCGGCACGTCATGGACATCACAGATACGCAGGAGCGCCGAGATGTCCGGCTCGTGAGGCTGTGCTGTCAGCGGGTCCCGAAGGAAGACGATGCCGTCCATCCGGCCCTCGGCGACTTCCGCGCCGATCTGCGTGTCCCCGCCCATCGGCCCGCTCTCCTTGCGCTCGACCGTGAGGTCGGTCTCGGCCATGATGCGCTTGCTCGTCGTGCCGGTCCCGACGAGGTCGAACGCCGACAGCGTGTCCTCGTAGCTCTGTGCCAGGTCTATCATCTCGGGTTTCTCGTCGTCGTGTGCGATGAGCGCGACGCGAGTCATACTTGGGGCTCTCGGGCCATCGACTTATCTCATTTGGACGGGGGCGTGTCAGCGCCGGTTACCCGTCGACAGAAATCGCTCCGTCAGCGGTTATTGTCACGTCGTGTCCTTCGACAGCGAACGTTAGCGACTCCGTCGTCCCCTCGCCGACGACTGCACGGAGAGACTCGCTGTCGACGTACGTATCAAGCCTGTCAATATCATCCGCAGCCAGATCTGTCGCTTCAAGCACCGCATCGGCAATAACATCTTCTGCGGGCTCGGGGCTCACCCAGTCGTCGGACCCCTCCGTGGCCCGGTTCCGCAGCATATACACAGTCCCCTCGTTCGAGCTCATACGCCATCATACGCTCCCTTCTCTTATAACAGCGGATGAGCTATTTCACTGTCTGAAGTAACCGACGTGCCGATGACGGACCACTCTTCGACACTGTCAGCTCACACGCGGCTACTTACCACTGTGTCGCCACAGACCTGTTGCTCACAGCTGGTCGGCGTCCCACCACCACCGCGTTCTCCCACCCGGAAGTTACTCTCTTCCGGTCACTCTGGCGGTGAGCCGACAAGCGGTCGCTCAGGGGCCGCCAGCGTGTTCTGGACCAACGTCCGGGTTCCCCGCCGGAGCCGCTCCGAAGCAGCTTGGCTAGAGATACCGAGTTCGGCGGCGAGGTCCGAGAGAGAGGACTCCCGCGGGACGGTGAAGTAGCCACGATTGAGCGCGAGCAACAGCACTTCTCTCTGTGGGTCCGTCACGCCGAACTGCGGGGAGGCTTCCGTGTCGTCAGTGATGGTCTGAATGTCGATGGTGATATCACTGGACACGAGCGCGTCACGGAACGACAGCACCGAACTCTTCTCGGGGAACCGGGCCCGGAAGACCCAGTCTTCGCCAGTCTGTGCGGCGCCGAGCAGGAACCCGTCCGCGTTCAACAACGCTTCTCCGATCGTGTCGATTGTCGTATCAGTCGTATGTAGGATGTACCAGTGACCATCTCCTTCTGCCGCTACGTGGGCATAGTCGGTGATACTCTCGTCCTGGGCCAGATTCGCTTCAATGGCGGGCCGCTCAACGGGGCCAATCCAGGCGACGGCACGACAGTCGCCGCTCTCGCAGTGCAGTCGCTGTATCCGTATCGCTGCTTTACTCAGCGTTTCAGCTGTTCGCTGCAAGAGGGGGGCGTCGATGTGAAATTCTACTATCATGTCTCACTGTCACGCAGCAACGATGATAAACCCCGGTCAGACAGTTGTCGTACCTGAAAACGGTGCTTGTGTAATTTCCGGGTACTGAAGGCTGACGGCGGTATGGACCGGGGTATAGTCGATTCAAGCACCAATGGATAGCACTCGGGAAATCCACTTAAATTCACAGCATGGCCTACCATGTCTCAACCATCAGCACCCTTTTGACTGCGAACGAGTACTAGTACACTATCCGCTCTGCCGACGCCTGCTGACACCATGTGTCGACGGTTCCACACAAGGCGCTGCGGTCGGACTTGACATGACTGACTCATCCCGCGGTCAATCGGAGACGGTCGGCATCGTGTTACTGACGGCTGTTATCGTCGTGCTGGTCTCGGTGCTGGGTGCCGGTGTTCTCTCGTCCGGACCACAATCGACCGCGGAGCCGCTGGTGGACCTCGACATAGATATCACGAGCACTACCGTCTCGATCACACACAACGGCGGTGACACTGTCGACGGCAGGTCATTCGACGTTATCATCCGAAACGAAACTGCGAGTCAGCGCTATGAGTCAGCCGTCACCGGCCCGTTCGAACCGACCGATATCGTGCGACTGTCTCATTCCTACACCGGCACCGTCACCGTCCTCGCCGTTGCTGTCGACAGCAGTACGGTCCTCGGTCGGGAGAGCCGGATGGTGGCTACTGATCCGACGCCGACCACAGACACCGCGACGCCGACTCCGGAGACTGAGACACCGGCTACGGAGACTGCGACGCCAGCTCCGGAGCCACCGGCTATCGATTCGGCGACACTCCCCGGAACACCGATAGATGACACAGAAGCTAACAACAACGTCGAACGCACGCTGACGCTGACTTTCGATACGGAGATGGACCGGAGCGTCGCGCCGAGCATCGAACTCGACGGCGTCACCGAAAGCTCGGCGACAGTAGTGACCGCGGACGGGACCTGGACGACGGCGAAAACGTACGAGGTCCCGATCCGGTTCGCCGACAACGACGTGGACAAGACTATCGACGTGACGGTGTCGGAAGCGCAAGACTCCGACGGAACCGAAATGTCGCCACAGACTGCCCTATCCTTCGTGCTCGACAGTCGCTCGCCAGGCGACGTGAACAACGTCGTTGTCGAACCCGACGCCATCACCCAGGCGAACCAGAACGCCGTCGACGTGACTATCACAAACCCGGATTCGCTGGACGGTGACGAGACGGCACGCGTCACACTGACCGACCAGACCGGGACTGACATCACGCGGTCGGCGACTATCGACCCGGCGACTGACGAGACGACGCTGACGTTCGACACGAGTTCACTCGCCGACGGGACAGTCACGCCAACGGCGGTCGTCGAAGACGACGTGGGGAACCGCGGCGATTCCGTCACAAATGACCAGACGCCGAAGGACACGACCGCTCCGGCGGTCGATTCCTTCACCGCGACCGAGACCGGCAGCCGAACGTTCACTGTGACACTCGAAGCGACAGAGCAGACCTCGATTCAAGCGAGTGACGTGACACTGGGCGTGTCCGGACCCGGCACTGTCGAAAACGTCGAGCAGTTGAACCTCGACAACAGCGGCTCGTCGTTTACCTACAGAGTCAAGTACACCGTGAGCCAGCCCGGCGAATACACGGTCACGCTGTCGGAGCTGACGGACGCGTACGGTAACGACGGCGCGACCGGCCAGACCGCGACCGTGGCGCTGGGCGACGCGGCTGACTTTGTCAGGTACACCGGCGACGCAGAGACGTTCGGTGGTGACGGCTCTGGTGTCGCGCTGTCCATTGAAAACACGGCTTCGACGGCAGTCAGCGTCAGGAACGTCACTGTCAGTACGGACGCTGCCAGCACGCTGTTCGAGAGCGGGTCCGGTAGCACCCGGACTGACCACGAAATCCGTGTCGTCGGCGCATCGACGGGGGTCTGGGACACGAACAAGGAACGCAACGCCGGGAAAGACGGCTACCAGATCGGGAGCACGGCGGTGCTATCTGACGCCGCAATGGTTTCCGGAAATTCGACGGCTGAGGTCACAATGTATGAATTCCTGACCTCAGGAAAGGGTAACTCCGGGAAGCCCGTCGACATGGCCGGGGACGAAATCACGGTTACGCTCGGATTCAGCGACGGGAGCGAACTCACGTTCACTGTGACGCCGTAAGCGGCCCGTCGCAACTACAGGTTCTCGCCCTGATACGACCCCTCGTACGTCCCCTCGTGAGCGGCGTCGGCGAGCACGAGCTGTGCGATCCGCGCGCCCTGTTCGAGTTCTATCGGGTGGTGGACTTCAAGCAAGCCCTCGCCCCGCCCCTCGTAGCCGGCGTCCCAGACGGCTGTATCGAGCATGCAGGAGTTGCGAAGCAACGACGACCGGGGAAGGAGAAAACCGATGTGTCCATCCGGAATGACGACGCGGTCGGCGTACTCGACGATGTAGCCGCCCCGGTCGAGCTGGTAGACACCGTCGCTGGGCTCGACTTCCCGTCGGTCACCGACGGTCTTGCCGTCGCGCTCAATGCGCCCCGGTTCGACCTGTTCGTAGATTGCCCCGAGCGTGAGGTCGACGCCGTTCGGTTGCACTTGTGGTTCTCTCAGGTCGCCGAGGGCATCGGCGACGAATCGCCCACTTTTGAACATACCCGGTTCTGTGCGAGTATCGTGGAAAGGCTTGCCGGTCTGGCCAACCGCTGTTCTGTCTCGTTGACTCGCTTCCGAGTGACGGACGGCACGGGTTTTTATATGAAAAATACGACGGAATACGCGGGATTTATACCGCCGCGCCATCCATTGACGCACGTTATGGGACAGACGCTTACGGAAAAAATTCTCGACGACCATCTCGTCGAAGGGGAACTTACACCCGGAGAAGAGATCGGGATCGAGATCGACCAGGTGCTGACACAGGACACGACCGGGACGCTCGTCTGGCTGCAGTTCGAAGCGCTGGGCCTCGAAGAGGTACAGACGGAGCTGGCCGCACAGTACTGTGACCACCAGACCTATCAGTTTGACTTTAAGAACACCGACGACCACCGCTTCCTCCGTTCTGCGGCGGGTACGTTCGGGGCGCACTTCTCGCGCCCCGGCAACGGTATCTGTCACAACGTCCACAAGGAGAACTTCGCCGCACCCGGCAAGACGATGCTCGGGTCCGACTCGCACACGCCGACGCCCGGCGGCCTCGGCGAACTCGCCATCGGGTCCGGTGGCCTCGACGTCGCCGTCGCGATGGGTGGCGGCGCGTACTACATCGAGATGCCGGAAGTCGTCAACGTCCGCCTCGAAGGCGAACTGCCCGACTGGGCAACCGCCAAGGACGTCATCTTGGAGCTGCTCCGCCGGCTTTCGGTCAAGGGCGGCGTCGGCAAGGTGCTGGAATACACCGGGCCTGGCGTCGAGACGCTGACCGTCCCCGAGCGGACGACTATCACCAACATGGGGACCGAGCTCGGTGCCACCTCCTCGATCTTCCCGACGGACGACCAGACCAAGGACTACCTCGAACGCCTCGGCCGCGAGGATGTCTTCGAGGACATCGGCCCCGACGAGGATGCCGAGTACGCCGACGAAATCGTCGTCGACCTCTCGGACCTCGAACCGCTCATCGCCGAGCCGTCCATGCCTGACAACGTCGTGCCCGTCTCCGAGGTCGAGGGCGTCGACGTCGAGCAGGTCATGATCGGCTCCTGTACGAACGGTGCCTACGAGGACATCCTCCCGGCCGCGAAGATGCTGGAAGGGCGCAACATCGACAAGAAGACCGAGATGATCGTCGCCCCCGGATCCAAGCAGGCCTCCGAGATGCTGGCCCGCGAGGGCTGGACCGCGGAGATGATGGCCGCTGGCGTCAACTTCTCCGAGGCGACGTGTGGTGCCTGTATCGGCATCGGGCACGTCCCGGCCTCAGATTCAGTCTCGCTGCGGACGTTCAACCGCAACTTCGAAGGTCGCTCGGGTATCGAGGACGACAACGTCTACCTCTGTTCGCCGGAAGTCGCCACCGCGGCGGCCATCAAAGGCGAAATCGTCGACCCGCGGGACCTCGCCGACGAACTCGGCGACCTCGAGGCACCCGGGCTGGAGATGCCCGACCAGTACATCGGCAACTCCGAATCGGACCTCATCGCGCCGGAGAACGCCGTCGACGACGAACTCATCAAGGGCCCGAACATCGGCGACGTGCCGCTGAAGGACCCGCTGGAGACCGAAGTCGGTGGTGAAGCCCTCCTCAAGATGGAGGACAACATCACGACGGACCACATCATCCCGGCCACGCAGGACATCCTGATGTACCGGTCGAACGTCCCGAAGCTCTCCGAGTTCACGCTCTCGCGCGTTGACGACACGTTCGCGGAGCGCGCACTCGAAGCTGACGGCGGCGTGCTCGTCGCTGGCGAGAACTACGGTCAGGGCTCCTCGCGTGAACACGCGGCCCTGTGCCCGATGTACCTGGGTATCGAGACCGTCCTCGCACAGAGCTTCGCCCGCATCCACAAGGCGAACCTGTTCAACTTCGGTATCGTCCCGCTCACCATCGACGAGGAGACCTACGAGAAGATCGAGGAAGGCGACGACATCGAGATCGTCGACGATGCGGCCGAGGCCGTCAAATCCGGCCAGACGGAGTTCACCATCCGCGTGAACGACGACTGGGAAGCAACCGGTCAGCTCGACGCCTCCGAGCGTGAACGCGAGATCCTCGCCGCCGGTGGCAAACTCTCGCACACGAAGCAGCAACACGACGAAGGCGGCGCTGCACCCGCAGACGACTAGAGCGAGGTTTCGCAGAAACCTCGTATTGGGAACGGGACCGCAGGTCCTGCGAGCAGAACGATTCCGAGCGTAGCGAGGAATCCTTTCGAAGTCGAACAGCGCTTCGCGCCGTGAGACAGCAGATCGCTTTTCGAGCAGTGAAGCCACAAACAGCGCGGCATCCGCTCCGGTCGAGCGACACATTCCTCGGTCTATCGGGAAACACACGCACAGAGAGATGTGGTTCGGGTACTGGCACAGGACGACCGGTTAGCGACAGCGCGAGACTGTCTTTTTCGTTCTCCATACTCGTAGCCGACGCTGTTTCACGGGAATGAGTGTCCCGGTTACGGCATAGCGGTCCCCAAGACAGATCCAGGTGGCGATGGAAAAGTTTGGAAAGAGGGGTGGGGGTGGGGGTGGTGGCACCCAAATGGGTGCATGTATAGGTACACTCGTCAGAGTAAAGAACCTTCCGCATTTCTAACCATGGCAGGGTCGTATCGATGCATGAATTATCAGTACCTATCGACAAACAGTCAGAACTCGGGTATCTTCGGTCGGCGGTAACACATATGTAGGTCCACACCGAAATACGTACGTGACAACGGTCGCTCCAGACGGGCCGGAGACGCCGGGTACCCCGGCGGTTCGGCGCGCTGTCCGTGCGGACCTCATCGAGGTCCACCGCGTCGAGCAGGCGTCGTTTCCACAGCCGTGGCCGTTTTCTGCACTGGAGAGCTATCTCGGCGAACCGGGGTTTCTCGTCGCCGAAACCGGCAACGACGATGGCGACCCGCCCGCCGTCGCGGGCTACGTCATCGCGGACACGGTGCCGAACCACGGTACCCCGCTCGGCCACATCAAGGACCTCGCGGTTCGGCCAGCGTACCGTCGGCAGGGGGTCGCGAGCGCGCTGTTGACGCGCGCACTCGAGGTTATCGGCGAGACGGGGGCCGGCTCAGTCAAGCTGGAGGTCCGGGCCGACAATGACGGCGCACGAAAGCTGTACCGGCGGTTCGGGTTCGAGCACCGCAAGACTATTCCGAACTACTACAGCAACGGCGAAGATGCGCTTGTGATGGTCCGACTACTATGACTGTGTCGGCTACGTCTGGCACTGTTTGATCGCTGTGGTCGTACTGCCGTCGTCTATTGCCGGACAGCCCTCCATAGCCAGTCCTCCCGCACTGACCACCGATCCGAGACCCCGACTGCATATACGGCTCCGCATCCACGGTTCGCACACTGATGGGATACGCCTGTCCAGTGTGTGACGACCCGCAAGCCGACGACGTGCATCTGGCGAATCACCTCGCGTTTACGGCGATGACCGGTGGCGACGACCACGAAGCGTGGCTCGACGAGCGCGTCCCCGACTGGGGCCAGCTCGGTGAGGACGAACTGTCCACCGAGGTCGTTGAGTACGCCGAGGAGACGGAGTTCCCACAGGTGTTTGAAGACACCGTCGACCGCAGCGACGGGGGCCACAGCCATGAACACGACCACGGCCACACCGACCTGCCGCAGGGGGCGGACCGCCACCGTGGGTCGAACGCGCTCAGCGACCACGACAGCGAGGTGCTGGCCGAGGCGCGCGACCTGACGCGGGAGATGCTACGCGAGAGCGACAACGAGAGCGATGGCGACGCCACCGACGGCGATACGTCGGGCGACGGCGACGACACTGCCACGAACGAAGACGAAACCGAATAGTCCCGCCGGCGGCAAGGGGACGTATGGACACTGAGGGGCAGTTCGCGCCGGCATCGGCAGCCGAGGCCAGTGAGCGCTACGACGCGTTCGGGCCGACGGCGCAGGTGGTCGTCAAGGAAGTCGCGAAGGCGATGGGTCTCGACCCGGAGACCTACGAGGAGCGGGTCACCAGTGAGGTCGTTGAGACCGCCCGCGACGTACTGTTCGCAGAGTCGCTCGCAGTTCAGGTCGGTTCGATGGCGGAGTTCGAGGAGTGGCGCGAAGACACAGACTGCGAGGTGACGCTGGTCGGCGCGGAGAACGTCGACCACGTCGTCTGGCACGCCGCCCCGTTCGCAGAGCAGGCCGTCGCGGCGACGTTTCAGGATAAACGCCGGGCCGCTGTCGGGACGCTCCGTCGGCAGGCCTTCGGCCGCATCTACCGCGAGGTCGTCTGATGCGTCCGGTCACACGGAACACCTTGCTCGGAATCATCGCCGTCGTTGTGCTGTTGCTGGCGCTGGGTGCGCTCCCGGGCCTCCTCAAGAGCGGCGACCCGTACTACACTGTCGCCATGCCGAGCGACGGCGAGTACAGCGTCGACAACGGCACTGCCATCAACTGGAGCACCCAGTCCGAGCGACGCTTCCCGTACACGAGCGCGGCGCTGGCCGAGGCATCCGCGTCGGCGGCCGGGCAGTCCGAGCCGTACTGGCGCGGCCCGTTCGGACTCAAGGGCGCGTTCACCCACTCGCCCTTTGACGAACGCGACGCCTTGCGACAGCAGTACGACGGGGCTGTGACCGACGACGGCGTCGTCGTCCGGCACAACGGCACGTTTTACCACGTCGCGGTCCGACAGGACGTATGACCCGCGAACCGGCCCACGAGTGGCCCGTCGTCGAGAGCGAACGCGAGTACGAGACCGGCTGGTACACCGGCGGCTACGACCGAGTTCGCCAGCCCGACGGGTCCGAGAAAGACTACTACTGGGCTGAACTGCCCGACGCGGCCGTCGTGGTGGCCACGACCGGCGATGAACTCGTCATGGTCGACCAGTACCGCCCGACCATCCGCGAGCAGTGTCTCGAACTCCCCGCCGGCATCGTTGAGGACGACGAGTCCTACACGACTGCGGGCGCGCGCGAACTCCGTGAGGAAACTGGGTTCGAAGCCGCCGGCGTCTCACTCATCGAGGAGTTCTCGTGTTCGACCGGCGTGCTCCGGCACCGCCGCGGCATCGTCTTCGCTGAGGGACTGGAACCGGTCGACCGGGAACTCGACGACAACGAGTTCCTCTCCGTGACGACCGTCCCAATCGACGAAGCGCTGCAGGTCGCCCGCCGCGAACCGGCCAACGACGCAACCATCGAAGGCATCCTGCTGGCACAGGCCGACGGTTTGCTGTAGCCGGTGAAGGTTTAGGCATCGCCCGCTAGCGGCTGGATATGGACGGCGAAATCGACGCCGACGAGCTCCGGTCGAAACTCGACGAAGAGACGGTCCGGGTGGTCGATATCCGCTCGCCCGGTGCGTTCGAGCGAGGCCACATTCCCGGAAGCGAGAACGTCCCGTTCCCGTCGCTCGTTGACGAAGTCGAACGGTTCGAAGGCGACGACGAGGTCGTGACAGTCTGTCCGAAGGGGAAGTCTAGCGTCCAGGCTGCCCGGCTTATCGCGTCGTATGAAGGCTTTGATGGCGATGTTGTAAGTTTTGAACCAGGCCTGAACGGCTGGGACGGGCCGCTGGAACGTGCAACCGCTGACGGGGAGGCGACGGCAGACACTGCGGCTGCTGACGGAGATTCCGACGAAGGCCCTGCTGCACCGTTTTAGCTGCTGTTCGGGGTGAAATGGTGGCTCAGGAATAGTGCATCGTCACAAGGGGCTCAGCGGGGGTAACATCTCGTCATCGCCACCAGCAGGTCGTAGTCTCCCACTCGGGAAAAGTGCATCCGTTGCGGACGGCGTGAGTCGACGGACTGCCGGCACCTGTTGCTGGCAGCGAAGTGTCGCGCTGATCGTAGCGGACCACCACCGACTTCACCGGCAGGGATACGGTCGTCTATATAGCGAACATATAAAATACCTATACGACGAGAGCAAATACTCCGGCTGAGTGTTCCGTGTCTAACACCGAGACAAGCCAGCCGCGAACCGAGCAGGCGCTCGCTGTCGTTCAACGAGAAATCGACTGTGTCGAGGCTGAACTGACGGCGTTCAGACGCTTTCGGACCCAGCTTGTGTCTATCGAGCCGCCGGCACGAGCCGCAGGCACTGTCGACACATCTGGGGGAGGGATGTCGGCGCTCAGTGCCCGGCAGCCGAAACCCGATACGAACCTGCGTGCCGTCCGGGAAGCCTACCGAGAGACGGTTATGGCTGTGCCACATTTCGAAGCCGAGTACGATGACTCGCTGGAAGCCAACATGTCGATGGAGTTCGGCCCGGAACTCGGCACGCAGATCGCCACGGGAACGCGCCTGACTCCACAATTGTACGAGGCGCTGCTAACCGCAAGTGAGAGAGCACGCGACGAGCGCGAGACGCTGCTCCCGGCGCTCGAACGCGAGCGGGAGTCGTTACAGTCAGTGCGAGCAACGCTTGACAACTGTGAACGCCGCGGGGCCGCACTCGGTGCGAACGCACGCAGAACGACCGACCCGGCCCGACTCGACAGCATCGACAATCAACTCGCCGAGATCGAAAGCGAGTGCGAGGCAGCGGCAGCGACCCGCCAGCAACAGCTTCACGGTCGGTCGACCGCCGCTCTCTCCGGTGTCGACGGAACCAGTCTCGTTCGGTATCTCTACGACGACTGTCCGGTGACGTGTCCGGCACTCGCTGACACCGTCGCGTGCCTCGAAACGCTCAGGCGGCATCGTCGCCACTGCATCGTTTCGACACGCTAAGGCCGCAGGGTGGCTGCGCCTGATTTGTATACTGTCGAGTGGTCAGGATTGTGGCCGCGGTGCGGCTTTCTGGAGCGCGCTCTCGGCGATGTTGCCGCCGTAGTCGGCGGTCCGGGACAGTGAGTCGACGACGAGCCCGAGCACCTGCGCGCTCTGTGGGTCGAACTCGCGGATCTGGCCGTCGACTTCGCGAGCGGTCTCGTCGACGTCAGGGATCTGACTCCGGGCCTCGTTTGCCAGTTCGACGGCCTCGTCGGAGTCTTCGGTCAACAGTGCGTCCATCGCTGTTTCGGGGACGGCAATGGCTTCGGTTTCCAGCTGATCGAGCAGGTCGGCGGTTTCGCCAGTTATCTCCCCAATCTCCTGGGAGAGGCTAGCGATCTTGGTCGCGTGGTCAGCGATACGCTCTAATTGGCGGGCGCTGGACTGGAAGTCGAAGACGGTCTCGCGCGGGAAGCCGATCTCGTTAGCCGCCGTCGGGTTCCGGAGGACGGTTCGGAACACGCGCGAAACCATGTACCAGAGCCGGTCCACGTCGTCGTCGCGTTGCATCACGTCCGCTGCGAGGTTGTCGTCGTCCTCGATGAGCGCCTCGACAGCATCGGAGAGCATCGTCAACGAGACCAGTCGCATTCGTGTGATCGCGTTGTGGACCGACAGTTCCGATGAATCGAGCAGGTCCTGCAGGACGACCCGGTCCGTTGTCTCCTCGATCATCTCCAGACCGACCAGTCCCTGGGTCGCATCGCGGATGATGCGTCGCTGCTCGGCCGTGATCCGGGTCGCTTCGAGTTGGATGATGTCGAAGCCGCTGACGTACATCGTCATTACCGCCCGCGTGAGTTCGTGCCTGTTTTCGAGCCCTTCCACGTCGAGACTCCCTTCTACGCGGCCGTTGTCCCGCTGCGGAGCGAGCAACAGTAGGTCCCGTTCAGCGTGGAATTCGACGACGCTGCCAGCGCTCACGTCGTTCTCTGTTGCCCACTCTTTGGGGAGGGAGACGGTGTACGTCGACCCGCCTGTCACCTGGACCTTACGTGTCTCCATGTGACTGGCACTCGTTCACGGGATGGTATAAATCCACTCATATCTATATACTGTATCGGAGCTCTAATATTTGAGGACATATTGTCCGGCTACACGCCGATGATACGACGATATTCGCCGGTATGGGTAATTCAAACCGGTGAAAATGCCATATCTGGCGGCACATCAGTATCGGTCATATTCGGGGATCTGACGGCATGATAGCGGCATATTCACTGCTATATGTCTACCTGTTTGTGAGTTTTTGTCATACCATATCTATATAGTAATACATCAATAGATATAGCTATCTTAGCAGGTTACTTATTACCTGTCCCGCTGGATTCTGGTGATGGCGCACGATCCAGACGGGCTGTCAGACCTCGTATCGCGGCGGAAATTCATCGCAACAACGGGTGCGACCAGTATCGCTGCAATCGCCGGCTGTTCCAGCGGCAGCGACGGATCCGATTCCGACGGAAGCTCCGGCGGGAGCGCGGACACCGAGGCGGCGTCGACGGAGATGGACTCGGCGGAGACGGAAGCGACCGAAAGCTCCAGCCAGGAGAGCGTCGGCCCGCTCGAATCGGGCGGCTCCTCGACGGTGTACCCCATCGCCAACACGGCGGCGTCCTACTGGAACGCCAACCGCCCGGCCAGCGACAGCGAGTACTGGCCCCACGGCGAGTACGACATCGACACGGACCAGAACCTCGCCGATTACTGGGCCGGCCTCTACGGCTTCGAAGCCGGCGGCGAGGAGGGGCCGCCGTTCCAGTTCACCGTCGGCCTCTCCCACTCCGGGACCGGCGTCGAGAAGGTCATGAACGGCCAGAACGACATCGGTAATTCCTCTGGGAACGTCGAGGACGAACTCCCGGACCGTGACTCCTACGAGCAGTTCGTCGACCACGTCGTCGGGGTCGACGGCCAGCCGCTCGTGGTCTCCCAGGAAATCGCCGACGCCGGCGTCGAGAAGATTACCGGGGACCAGCTCAAAGCCCTCTACAAAGGTGAACTCACCAATTGGAGCGAACTCGGCGGTCCGGACCGCGAGATTCAGGTCCTCGGCCGTGTCAAAGGTTCGGGTACCCGGACCTCTTTCGTCTCCAACGTCTTCGGCAACCCCGAGGAGGACACCTCTGTCGCCAACCGCTACGGCCAGAACCAGCGCCTCGCACAGGCCATCGCACAGGCCGACAACGCCATCAGCTACCTCGCGCTGGCGTTCATCGACACCGACGGCCTGGCCCCCGTCGCCCTGGAGTGGGAAGGGACGACCTACAGCTATCAGGACGACCAGAACGGTCTGGACTCGAAGGCCTATCCCCTCTCGCGTGACCTCCACATGTACACGTGGGAAGGCACCTCGAAGAAGGAAGCCGCGGTCATCAACATGATCCTGTCTGACTTCGGTCAGGACACGTTCGTCGCGCCGAACAACTACTTCAAGCTCGGTGCGCGCCGTCAGGAAGAACAGCGCGCTAAGCTCCCCGACCAGGTGTAACCGGCCGGACGCAGTCTGACAATTTCGACCTTCTCGGTCGATTTTCAATAATATGACAGAAGACATACCAACGACGGAGAGTGAGTCGGTGTCGGGTGGGGGCAGAATCGACGGCGCAGCGCTTGCGGTCGGCGCGATAGCGACGACGCTGGCGGCGACGATTCTCGTGTTCCTGTTTCGGCCGGCGATAGCGCTGCCGATGCTACTCGCGTTCGTGTTCGTCACGGCGGTCGGGTGGGTCACCTATCAGGCCGAGGTTGCACGCCTGCTCACGCTGGTCGCGACGATTTTGACGGTGCTGACCGTCGCGTTTATTACGTTCTTCCTGTTCGCGAGCGCACTACCAGCGTTTCTCGAACACGGGCTTGGACTGCTACTGATTCCAGAACAGGGTGGATCGGCCCGCTGGTTCTTCTGGCTCGACGCCGTCCTGCCGTCGGATTCGACGTACTGGAACCCACTCAGCGGGGCGTACTCGCTGATCCCGATGATCTGGGCGACGGTGGTCGTCACTATCATCGCGGGCGCAGTCGCCGGCCCGCTGGGCCTGTTCGGCGCGCTATTTATCGCCGAGGTCGCCAGCGACCGCCTGCGGGAACTCATCAAGCCCGGCGTGGAGATTCTGGCTGGTATTCCCTCCATCGTCTACGGATTCATCGGTTTCCAGGTACTCAACGGCTTCATCCAGACGAACTTCCTCGACGACGGGGCAAGCTTCCTCATCGCTGGGGTTGTCGTTGGCGTGATGGCGCTGCCGACGGTCGTCTCCGTCGGCGAGGACGCCCTCTCCAGCGTCCCGCAGTCGATGGGTGACGGCTCCGTCGCGATGGGTGCGACCGAGTGGCAGACAATGAAAAGCATCTCTATCCCGGCGGCGTTCTCGGGCATCTCCGCGGCCGTCATTCTCGGCCTTGGCCGAGCCATCGGCGAGACAATGGCCGTCGCCGCCATCATGGCCTCGGGGACACAGTTCGCCGACCCGCTGTTCGATATCTTCGACGCCAACGCGACGCTGACGAGCCTGATTGCGACCCAGTACGGCAGCGCCTCGGAGAGCACCGTCGACGTGCTGTTCGTCGCCGGTGTCATGCTGTTCGTCATCGTCGCCGGCATGAGCATCGTCTCGCAGTACATCGAGCGACGTATGCAACGGAAACTGAAGGGGCAACAATGAGTGACGCTTACGCGACAACGGATCAGCTCGTCAGTGCGGATTCGAACATTTACGACCGCGGACTCGATGCGGCGATAGCGCTCAGCGTCGTCGGCTTCACGCTCGGGCTCGTCACGCTCGTGAACCTCGTCCCGCCCGGGACCAGCGGCAGTGCCCTCACCACGGCCCTCGGAACGCTGCTGGCCGTCGTCGTCGGAGCCGTCGGCATCACTGGCCTTGCCTCTTTCCTCAACGTCGTCCCGGTCACTTCACAGCGAGTCCGCGGCATCGGGCTGGGCCTCGTTATCTCGACGGTGGCGCTGACTGCTCTTGCCGCGACCCTTCCGGTGACGATGGCGACACTGCTGGGCACCGTGTTGCTGGTCGAGGCACTGGCGATCACTGCCGCCGGTGTCTCCTCCCGGCTCGAACTCGTGGACACGGAACCGAACATGAGTGCCGGCCTGCTCTCTGGCGGCGCGCTCGGCGCGCTCGGCCTCGCAATGGGGGCCGTCGTCGGGGGTTCCCTTGCCGGATTCGGCTCGCTCCTGTGGCTTGTCACCGCCGCCGTCGCCGGCGTCGGCCTGTTCCTGCTGGCGATCCTCCCTCGTGAGGACTTTGGTTCGACGCTCCCGACGGCTATCGTCGTCGGCGCACTCGGGCTGACAATCGTGACCGGAACCATCGGCGTGGGCTGGCAGTGGAGCCCGCAGACGCTCTCCGGTGGCTTCACCGGCGGCGCGGTCATCCCCGTGTTTCTCCTGGTCGGGACGCTGCTGTCGGCTTGGTCGGCCGCGAAGTGCCGCGCCGGGTTCGGTGCCCGGGGACGCGAGTACGGAGCCTTCCTCGTCATCAACCTCAACGCCTTCCTGATGGTGGCTGTGATGGCGACAATCGTCGTGTTCGTGACCATCAAGGGCATCGGCTACGCCGTCCACGGACTGTCGATCGGTGCGCTGACGGCACTGGTCCTCCTGTCGCCAGCTCTTCTGGCTACAATCCAGTTCGCTCGTTCGCCTGCGGGCACGACTGACTGGAACACCGGCGCGCGACAGCTATTCCGGATCCTTCCACTGGCGGCGGTTGGTTCGCTCGCTGCGGTGTTTGCGAGCGTGCTCGTCACCGGCACCCCGCTGCGGTACGCCTACACCTACACTGTCCAGGTCAACCGACAGGGACGTGCGCTCGATACAGCGCTCGCAGTGACGCCCAGCACGACGGTCGGGACGCTGCTGCTTGTCCTCCCGGCACTATTGCTCGCGGTCACGTTCTTCCGGTCGTTCGGCTCGCTCCGCAACGTCGGGACCCAGTCTGACCGAGCCGGCTCGATCCGACAGGCCGTCCCGACGGCAGTTCTCGCGATGGTCGTCCTCATCGGCTTTTTCCTCGCCTTCGGCCCGACTCCGTTCGGCCTCCCACTCAACGAGACGGTTGCATTCGCCGCTGTCGTCGCCGGATCGGTCGCCGCGGGCGGTCTCGCAGTCTCCCCACTCGTCGGCGTGCTCGCAAGCGACGGGCCGACGCTGGCGGAGAGCGCACAGCGGGAGGCCCCGCTGTTCACGCTGGGGGTGTTCGGCGGACTCGGGCTGTTGCTGGCGACGCTGCTGCTCCAGCCAGTCGCCGGTATCAATCCGCGAGTTGGTCCGGTAAATCTCGTGCCTGCGGTCGCGCTCGGGGCCGCTGTGGCCTCGCTCGCGCTGGCGACGCTCACCACGGCTGCAAAGCGGTCCAGCGAGGAGACGATTACCCGCCGCCTGCTGACTGAAGAGACGCGACTCGGCCTCGTCGGCACGGCTGGCTTCACCGCCCTGGTCGGCCTGCACGTGGCCGTTACCGGCACGTCGTTCAACGTTCTCGGCGTCTCCATTGCCAACGAGGGGAGCCTCTCGTGGCCGATGGTGATGCAGGCCTACATCCCGCTGGGGGCCGAGCCCGGCGGTATCATGCCTGCCATCATCGGCACGGTGTGGCTGGTCGTCGGCGCGACGCTGTTCGCGGTCCCGCTGGGTGTCGGTGCAGCGGTGTTCCTGACTGAATACGCCGAGCAGGGCCGGTTCACCGCGCTCGTCGAAATCGCGACGAACGCGCTCTGGAGCACGCCGAGCATTGTCTTCGGCCTGTTCGGGGCGGCGTTCCTGATTCCGCGGCTGGGCGGCGACGAGTCCCTACTGGCCGGGATGCTGGTCCTTGGGTTCATGCTCTTGCCGCTGGTGCTTATCACCTCACGGGAGTCGATCAAGGCCGTCCCCGATGAGTACCGTGACGCCAGCGCGGCGCTGGGTGTGACCCAGTGGGAGACAATCAAGAGTGTCGTCCTGCCGGCGGCGATGCCGGGCGTCATCACCGGCGTCATTCTCGGCGTCGGTCGCATCGCCGGCGAGACTGCCCCGCTCATTCTCGTGCTCGGGTCGACGCTGAACGCGACAGAAAGCGTCGCCGTCATCGACGGCTTCCACTTCGTCTCGGGGCCGCCGTTCATCGCCAACGACGCTCTGCTGACGGCCTCGGCGTCACTGCCGACGCAGGTGTGGGCCGTCATTGCGGCCGGGGTGTCGGGGTCGCCAGAGATGGGGTGGGCGACCGCGTTCATCCTGCTGATGGTTGTCCTGACGTTCTATGCGGTCGGTATCACGGCGCGGACATACTTCCGGAGGAAACTCAACTATGAGTGACAGCATCAACACCGAGTCGAGCACGGACACGCAAACGAACAGCGGACAGACAGTCGACACCACCTCGCCAAGCGCCGAGACGACGGCCGGCGAGAGCGACGAGCGGATCCGCGAGGCGTGGCGGCAGTACGACTTCGACGGCAAATCGAAGCTCTCGGTCGAGAACCTCGACGTGTGGTACGGTGATGACCACGCGCTGAAGGATGTCTCGATGGAGATCCCCGAGAACAGCGTCACGGCGCTTATCGGGCCATCCGGCTGTGGCAAGTCGACGTACCTTCGCTGTCTCAACCGCATGAACGACCGCATCAAGGCCGCCCGCGTCGACGGCTCGGTCGAACTCGAAGGGACCGAGATCTACGACCCCAATGCCAACCTCGTCGAACTGCGCAAGCGTATCGGGATGGTCTTTCAGTCGCCCAACCCCTTCCCGAAGTCCATTCGGGAGAACATCTCGTATGGCCCGCGCAAGCACGGCGACATCAACAAGGGCCTGCTCGCGCGCCTGTTCGGTCGCGACGACACCGAGGCAGAGGCTGAACTCGTCGAGCGCTCGCTGAAGCAGGCCGCGCTGTGGGACGAGGTTAGCGACCGACTGGACGACAACGCGCTCGGCCTCTCGGGCGGGCAACAACAGCGCCTCTGTATCGCGCGCTGTCTGGCCGTTGACCCCGAGGTCATCCTGATGGACGAGCCGGCCTCGGCGCTGGACCCCATCGCCACCTCGAAAATCGAGGACCTCGTCGAGGAGCTGTCGAAGGACTACACGGTCGTCATCGTCACTCACAACATGCAGCAGGCGGCCCGCATTTCCGACCAGACGGCCGTGTTCCTCACCGGCGGCGAACTCGTCGAGTACGACGACACCGACAAGATATTCGAGAACCCCGAGAGCCAGCGCGTCGAGGACTACATCACCGGCAAGTTCGGGTGACCCATGTCGCGCGAGTCGTACCAGCAACAACTGGACGAACTCCGGGACGGCGTGGTCGGGATGGGCGATCTGGTCGTCGAGCGACTCGAAGCGGCGCTCACTGCGCTCCGGACCGTCGACCGGGAGATGGCGCAGTCTGTCATCGATGGCGACGAAGAAATAAACGAGCTGTACTTGACGCTCGAAGCTGACTGCATCGACCTCTTTGCCCTCCAGCAGCCTGTCGCCACCGACCTGCGCTTCGTCGCCGCCTCCTTCAAAATCATCACCGACCTCGAACGCGTCGCGGACCTCGCCACGAACCTCGCGGCCTACGCACAGTCGGCCGACCGTCGACTCGCCCCCGAGGTCGACGTCGACACTATCGGCCGCGAGGCCACCGACATGGTCGAGCGTAGTATCGACGCCTATCGACTGGAAGCCGTCGAGGACTGTCGCGCTATCGCGGCTGATGACGACGCGCTCGATGCGCTCTGCCAGCGGGCCAGCGAGACCGTCGCCCGGGACCTCATCGAACGGGAGGCCGACGGCGACGACGGCTGGGCGGTCGAGCAACTCCTCGACGACGTGTCCCGGCTCCTGTTGACGGTTCGGGACCTCGAACGCGTCGGCGACCACGCGGTCAACATCGCGGCACGCACGCTGTACATGGTCGAAACCGACTCAGAACTCATTTACTAGCTATGGAAACCCGAAAGATACAGACCGTCGGCGGCGGCACGTACACCGTTTCGCTCCCAAAAGAGTGGGCCGAATCGGAGAACTGTACGGCCGGAACGACGGTGAACCTCCACACGCACATCGACGGGCTCCTGGTAATCCAGACCCCTGAGTCACAGACGACGGCGCGGAACCGCCTCAGACTGGAAGTCGGCAACGACGACCCGGCGGAAATAGAGCAGCTGTTGCGGGCGGCCTACGCCGCTGGCGTCGAATCTGTCGTCCTTGAAGTCCCCGATGGCTACAGCGACGAACAACACCGGGCCATCGAACGCGTCACCCGGAACCTGACAGGTGTGACCGTCGCCGAGGCGACCGAGTCACAGGTCACGGTCCGGACGATGCTCGATGCCGGCGAGGTGTCCGTCAGCCAGTCGGTCCGCCAGCTCCAGTTCGTCGCCCTGTCGATGCACCGGGACGCGATGGCCGCGCTCACGACCGGGACGACCGGCGACCGGTGGGCCGACCGCGACGAGCAGGCCGATCGGCTGTACGCCATGATAGACCGCTACTTCGAGCGCGGGCTGGCCCGCCTCGACGAGATAGACGCGCTCGGGCTGACGCGCCCGGAACTGTTCACCCTCTGGGGGACCGCGAACGAACTCGAACGCGTGGCCGATCACGCCGAGCGCATCGGGACCGTCGCCGACCGACTCGACGGCCAACCCGACGAACGTATCATCACAGCCCTCGACAGCATTGCACAGGATGTCCACGCCGTCGTCGAGGACGCTGTCCGAGTGATCATTGGCGACGCCTGTGTCGACACCGCCCGACAGACACTGGCCACGCGCCGGGACGTTCGAGAGCGGATAACCAGTCTCGACCGACAGTTGTTCGAGTCCGGTGACGCCGACTACCGGCTCACGCGCGCCCTCGACAGCCTCGCTAGAACGGCGGAACACGGCGGTAATATCGCCGAGTTCGGGCTCCGGATGGCTGTTCGCGACGGCGCGCTCTCGGACCCGGCAACTGACACCGACGAGGCAAACGCGTCGAGTTCGACAGCTGAAACAGAGTCCTGACCAACGCACAGCACACAAGGGTCATCGGTTCCGAGACTGGCTATGGTTGACTGGGACGTGTATCTCGTCACGCAGGCGTCGCTCTCGGCAGGTCGGAGAACCGACGAAATCGTCGCAGACGCGATTGACGGTGGCGTCGGCGTCGTCCAACTCCGCGAGAAGGACCGGACCGCGCGCGAACGCTACGAACTCGGTCGGGAACTGCGGGACCTGACCCGCGAGGCCGGCGTCGCGTTCGTCGTCAACGACCGCGTAGACATCGCACAGGCACTCGACGCTGACGGGGTCCACCTCGGCGACGACGACCTTCCTGTTCCGGTCGCGCGGGACTTGCTGGGCGAGGACGCACTCATCGGGCGCTCGGTCTCGACTGTCGAAGACGCCCGGGAAGCGGCGGCGGCCGGCGCGGACTATCTTGGCGTTGGTGCAGTGTTTGCTACCGGCTCGAAAGACGACATCGATGACGACGAGTACGCCATCGGCACCGAGCGAGTCGCTGCTATCGCAGAAGCAGTAGACATCCCGTTTGTCGCTATCGGCGGCATCACGGCCGATAACGCCGTTGAGGTCGTCAGAGCGGGTGCGGACGGGGTCGCTGTCATCACAGCAATCACGCAGGCCGACGACCCGACAGCGGCGACGGACGCGTTACACAGTGCCGTCGAGCAGGGGCGATAGCACTGGCTTGTTCGCGGTACCGCCGAGACAGCCCGGTTTGCGGGCGGCGCTCAGATACCGAGAAGGTCGGGCGCGACGAGGGCGACGGCGACGAGACAGAGAAACACGAGAATCGCGACCGAGCGGAGGACGCCGGCTGTTTGTCGTCTGCGCTTTGGCAACACTTCCGCAACGCCCGCTAATCCGGTTCCGACGACCATCGCGAGTAACCAGCTGTCCGGGACAGCACCCTCGGTAACCCAGGCGGACACGTAGAGACCGGCGAAGACAAGTGACCCAGCGAAGTGGACGAGAGCAATCCGTGGCCCGGACGGTTCGCTGAACACAGCGTTGCTGATACTGGAGGGCATCAGCGGTGAGATGCGTCCCAGAATTAATAAATTGCGGTGGTAGCCGCGACAGAGGGTCTGTCGTGTCCAGACCGCTACGCCGACTGCTGCAGCTTCTTGCGTAACTGTCGCTCGTCGACGTGGTACTTGAACGCCGGCGACTCGTCCACGAAGACGTAGGGAACGCGCTCGCCGTACTCCGCCTGAAGCTCGGGATCTTCGTCAACGTCGACGAGGTCTAGCGCGATAGCGACCTCCTCGTCGTCGGCGACTTGCTCGATTGTCTCGATGGCCTTCTCACAGAGATGGCAGTCCTCGCGCGTGTAGACGGTGACCGAAACGTCGCTCATCACTGGAACACGGGGGCGACAGCATAAGACTCTCACTCTCCCGTCGGCGATGGGTTTCAGTGCTTCGCGCCCGTAGCTCACTCAATGACAGGCTGGACTATCGAGGACATGCCCCCGCTGACGGACCGAACCGTGGTCGTAACCGGCGCGAACAGCGGGCTGGGACTTGAAGGCTCGAAGGCGTTCGCTCGCAGAGGCGCGACGGTTGTGATGGCCTGCCGGAGCGTCGACCGCGGTGAATCGGCCGCAGCGGAGATCCGCGAAGCCGTGCCGAACGCGACGCTCGATATCCGTGAGTGTGACCTCGCGGACCTCTCGAACGTCGAATCCTTCGCCGACGGCCTCCAAGACGACTACGACGCCGTCGACATTCTCTGTAACAACGCCGGCGTCATGGCGATTCCCCGGAGCGAGACGGCCGACGGTTTCGAGACGCAGTTCGGCGTCAACCATCTGGGTCACTTCGCCCTGACCGGGCACCTCCTTGACCTCCTCGGGGCCGCCGACGGCGAGTCCCGAATCGTCACGCAGTCCAGCGGTGCACACGAGATGGGCGAGATTGACTTCGACGATCTGCAGGGCGAGCGCTCCTACGGGAAATGGTCGGCCTACGGCCAGAGCAAGCTCGCCAACCTCCTCTTTGCCTACGAACTCCAGCGCCGGCTGGGCAACCACGGCTGGGACGACGTGATAAGCGTCGCCTGCCACCCCGGCTACGCCGATACCGACCTCCAGTTCCGCGGACCCCGGGAGATGGGGTCGACGCTGCGAACCGCGGCTATGGGCCTCGCCAACGCTGTGCTCGCCCAGTCCGCCGAGCAGGGCGCGCTCCCGATGCTGCACGCTGCCACCGCCGACGACGTCATCGGCGGCGAGTACGTCGGCCCCGGCGGCCTGCTCGACATGCGCGGCCCGCCCGAGTTCCAGCAGTCCAACGCGGCCTCGCGCGACGAGGCGACCGCCGAACGGCTCTGGGCGGTCTCGACCGACCTCACCGGCGTCGAGTACGACTTCGAGCGCGCGTAAACGGTTATTTTTCGGGTGCGGACGTGCTATGCCAGCTCCGGGCCGTTCCTCCGCCTCTTCGCCTCGCGCTCGCCGCGGTCGCGGGCGCTGCCGCGCTGGTCGTCGGTCGCTGGCTCGCCCGCCGTCGGGGGGCCGGCGACTGACCCGATGTCACCACGCTTTCCTGTCCGGCTGGTGAATCCCGCCGATACATGCAACCAGTCGAAATCGCGCTCAGGCTGCTTGCAGGGGTCGCCCTGATCCTCGCAAACGGCTTCTTCGTCGCCATCGAGTTTGCCCTGACCCGGGCCAGACAGTACTCGGAGTCGGAGTTCGACGAACCCGGCCTCCGTCGGGCCTGGGAGATGACCGACGACCTCGAAATCTACCTGACGAGCTGTCAGGTCGGCATCACCGCTTCCAGCATTGCGGTCGGTATCGTCGCCGAGCCGGCGCTCGCTGCCATCTTCGAGCCGTATTTCCAGTCTTCTGCGCTGGCCGGCGTCGGGGCCGGCGCGGCCATCGCTTTCCTCATCATCAACCTCGTCCACCTGACCCACGGCGAGCAGACGCCGACGTACCTCGGTGTCGAGCGCGCGAAGTTCGTCTGCCGGTACGGCGCGGCGCCGCTGTACTACTTCGCGTGGATCATCTCGCCGATTATCAAGGTCGGCGACGGCGTCGCCAAGTGGACGCTGGGGCTGTTCGGCGTCGAGATGTCCGGCGCGTGGCTCGAAGCGGAGGTCGACAGCATCGAGTCCCGGGCCGAACTACGCAACGAACTCGGTTCCGTTCTGGACCGCGGCGACGTGCCCGACGAGCGTCGTGAGGAGATTATCTCTGCGTTCCGCGTTGGCGACCGTGAAGTCGGCGACGTGATGGTGCCCCGCGAGGACATCGTCGCGCTGTCGCCGACCGACGACGACGTGACCAACGCCGAGCGCATCGCCGAGACGCCCCACACCCGCTACCCGCTCGTCGGCGAGACGCTCGAAGACTTCCTCGGCATCGTCTACATCCCGGCGCTGGTCGACGAGCGCGAGGAACAGGACGGGGCGGGCGGCCTGCTTGACGGCATCGACCTCGAAGCCGTCGCCTCGCCGCCGATGACGATGTCGCCCGACACCACCGTCAGTGACGCCATCGACCAGTTCCAGACCGAGCGCCAGGAACTGGCCTTCGTGCTCGAAGACGGCGAAGTCGTCGGGCTGGTCACGGTCACGGACCTGCTGGAGGAGGTCGTCGGCGACATCCAGGACCCGATGGACGCCGAAGCCGGCGTCGAGTGACGCTGAAAGTACTACCGGTCGACGGCACCGGGGCCTGACGGCTACCGCGGCGGCGTGTAGACGTTGACCGTCTCTAGGGGCGTCTCCGTCGTTCTCTATGCTGTGGCGTTTGCCGGCCTCCATGACCACTTCGAAGTAGCGGTCGAAGTCGAGTCGCGTTCGCTCCATACGTGCCGGTCTGTCGTACCGCAGCCCCACTCTCGGGACGCTCAGTCCCCGCCCGCGAGCCGCCCGACCCGGCCGGTGAGCCGGGCCGCGATGCCCTCGAAGTGGGCGGTGCTCCAGCCCGCGACGACGAGCGCGCCGACCGTGTTGAACACGAGGTCGTTCACGATGTCCCCCGTGCCGTACTGTGCCAGGACCGCCTCGCCGCCGACCACCGACGCGAGGCCGCCGCTTGCGAACTCAAGTATCTCCCACCCGACGCCAACCGCGAGGACAAACAGGACGACGAAGGTGGCGCGGAACCCGCGGTTGAAATCGACCGCACGGGAGTGGCGTTCGACCGCCCGCGCGACCGCGTACCCAACGCCGGCGACCAGCGACGCCGAGACGGCGTGGGCCAGGCTGTCGTACCAGCCAAACGCTTGGTACAGTTCGAGCGCGCCGGCCGCGTGCAGCGTCGACGCCACCGTGATCCACAGCACAAGACCGGTGTCCATCGCGTAGTCGTATTCCCGGCGGAACAGCGCCGGCAGGAACGTTATCGCCAGCGGGCCGGCGCTGTTGACGAACAGCGTCACGTTGCCCCGGACGAGCGCGAAGGCGGATATTACCCCGAGGACCGCCTGTAGCGTCCGGACCGCGATGCGGTGGTGCTTGCCGTCTCCGGGAAGGGACGTACCCGACTGGTCACGTTCGGATGGGTCTGCGCCCGAGACGCGCAGTCGGGCGATGCGCGCCGACCGTTCGAAGTACAGTTCGAACACGACACCGGCGATGATACCGGCGGTCGCTGCAGTGACGAGGTCCCACATCAGCTCCGTCTGCCCGTCGAGGAACGCGGTTCCCAGTAGCGTGTCGGTCGCATAGATACCGACCGCCCAGACGCCCGCGACGGCCATCGTCACGATGACGACGAACACCGTTGCGAACCGCGGCGTCATCGTCAGTGAGGTACACGCATCGAGGACAACGGCCAACAGCAGTGCGACCCCGGCGATTACGAGGAACGGGGTGACCTGCGGGAAACCGCCGACCGTCCGGACGAGTACCGGGACCGCGACCAGTCCGAGCAACTCCGCAGGCACCGTCGTTTCGAGATTCCGCGTGGCGAACGGAACCGTGACCGCGATACCGACGAGGAGTGCCGTGAGCACTGCCCACTCGAATTCGCCACCGGCCAGGAACCGTCCGACGCCGCCGATGAGAATTCCCGTTACCGTCCACGCGCCGAGCGCGTCGAGCCGGTGGGGACCGATAAGAGACTGTAGCGAGCCCATCACGACGTGAATACGACACGAGTCGTAATCAAAGCACGGCGGTTTCCTGACACGCTTCTGGAGTTCATCGCCTCTATGGCCCCTGTCACGCGACTGACCGACGGCTGTCTGACGAGGATATATTTCTCTGGCCGTTCAACTCCCCGTAATCAATGGACGAAGCGTTTCTGGACCTCGAATCGATCGAGGTCGAACTGGACGAGGAGTTGCTCGATGCGATTGACGACAAGGCGTTCGCCGACCACCGCGACAACCGGGACGCCGCGATTCGCGACCTGCTCGATGAGTGGCTGAAACAGCGTGCCACCGAAGACGCGAACGAGCGTGACTGAGCGAGGCCGAGGTCGCCTGCGTGACAGCCTACTGGAGGGAGACGGTCTCGCCTAATTCGGGCGCGGTCGCGTCGTAGCCGTCTTCGCGGAGTGTGGTTGCAAACGCCTCACAGCGGTCGCCGTGGTTCACGAGCACCGGCGTGTCACGATAGTCACCGAGGTACGCCAACAACCCACCGCGGTCGGCGTGTGCCGAAAAGTCGTACTGCTCGACGCGCGCGCTGACAGGCATAATCCGCCCGTCTATCTCGGCACTACCGGTCTCTAGCAGGTCCCGACCCGGCGTTCCCTCGACCTGATACCCGGTCATCGTGACCTTGTTCATCGGATTTCCACGGACCTCCGGGATATACGTCATCGCCGGGCCGCCCGAGAGCATCCCGCTGGTGGTGACGATTGCCGCCTTCTGGTCGGTGATACGTTTGCGCTGGCCGTCCTTGCCAGTCACAAACCGCGCGTGCGATTTCGCCCGCCGGAACGCGTCGGCGTCCCGGAGGAACTCGGGGTGCTGGGCGAGCATCTCGGTCACCTCCTTACCCATCCCGTCGACGTAGCAGGGGATGTCGTGGGCCTCGCAGACGAGCAACATCTCCTGTGTTCGTCCGATGGCGAAGGCGGGGACGACGACGGTGCCGCCCTCCCAGAGCGTCGTTTCGACGCTTTCGACGAATCGACCCTCGACCGTTTCTCGGAGTTCGTGGTCGACATCGGAATAGGTGCTCTCACAGATGACCGTGTCCGCGTCCGGACGGGCCGTCGTCCCTGAGACGAGGCGCTGGTCGTCGGTGTGGAAATCGCCCGTGTACAGCAGTCGGGTGTCGCCGTCGTCAACGAGAACGTGTGCGCTTCCCGGGATGTGGCCGGCGTTGTAGAAGGTGACCTCGTAGCCGGCGGCCTCGAACGTCTCCCGGTAGCCGTGGGTCTCAGACACCTGCGTCACCCGCCTGACGTTGGTCTCGGTGAACGGACAGTTGACCGTCCCGCCGTGGAGCTTGAGCGTGTCACGGGCGAGCGTCATCGCCAGTTCGTACGTCGGCGGCGTCCAGTGAATCGGTGGTCGCGCGTCGCCCGACACCAGCGCCGGGATGGTCCCGACGTGGTCGAGGTGGCCGTGGGAGACGACGACGGCGTCCGGCGACGGCGTCCGAACCGGAAACTGTGGCGGCGAGTCGGTCAACATCCCGAAATCTAGCAGTAACGACTCGTCAATGAGGATGGCGCTCCGACCGATTTCACCCGCCCCGCCGAGAAACTGCACATCCATTATGGGGACAGACGCATCGCGTCCGTTTCCGTTCGTCGGTTCTGGCCAGCTCGTGTCGTCAGTCGCCGGGGCAGCGTAATATCTATGAACCAGAACACGACGATATATCGACGCTTAGTGGCTATGAAAGCTCAAGGAGCTATTTTTCGGTACCGTATTGTGTGTGGCTAACATATCTGGTGGGCAGTGTTACCACCCTAGCATAAACAATTATTATACTCGGGGTACATTGTTCACTTGTCATGGCGACACGCCAGCAATCCCCGACGACGTACCACACGTGCAGTTGCGGTGAGGAGTTCGACACGACGGAGGAACTCCTCGAACACGCACGAGAGGCACACGGGCTTAGCGTACACTAACTGGCGTCGCGCCGCTTTTCGCACACAGGAATCCCGACAGCAACAGGTCAGGACGTTTTGTCGATGTCCTGCCGAACGCTGAACCGCGCGTAGCCGCCGTGTGAGAGGTCAAGTGCACCCAGCCACCAGTTCCATCGCTCGGCGAGTTGATACTCCTCGGGCGCGTCCGCGAGGTTGTCGATGACATCTTCAACGGTCAGTTCCGCCCCGAAGTCGGTCACGAACTGGTCTGATTCCGAGAGGTCCCGCGCCTGTCTGGCGACGACCGTAACGATATCCGGGTCGGCGTCGAAGGCGTCGCGGAGTTCCCGTTCGAGTTCCGTTCGGTCCACACCCGCGTGTAGGATGCGCATCTGACTTGAATGTACGGTTGGGAACGCGACTGGCTTTTCGAGCCGTGCCGCCCGGAACAGATGTCACTGTCTCAGGGACGCCATCGCTCTCGAACAGCGCCACAAAAATCCGAAAGTAAGCCGTTACCGCTCCGATTTGACGCGTCGTATGCTGCCGCTTACTCAGCCTCGCCCTGCTCCACGGGTCGCCCTGCGGGCTCCCCGCTCCGCTACGAAGCGAACGCCTTCGCTATGCTCAGTCGTCCGCTTCGCCTTTCTCGATAGGCGCACCAACCAGATTGCCCCATTCAGTCCAGGAGCCGTCGTAGTTGATGGTGTCGTCGTAGCCCAGCAGTTCGTGCAGGGCGAACCAGGCGACCGAGGAGCGCTCACCGATGCGGCAGTAGGCGACCGTCGTGGAGTCGCCGTCGATGCCGTACTCGGCGTAGAGTTCTTCGAGTTCGTCGTAGTCCTTGAACGTCCCGTCGTCGTTGGTGACGGCCGCCCAGGAGATGTTCTGTGCGCCGGGGATGTGGCCGCCGCGCTGGGCGGTCTCCTGGAGTCCCGGGGGTGCGAGGATTTCGCCGGAGTATTCCTCGGGCGAGCGAACGTCGACCAGCGGCAGTTCGCGCTCGATGGCGTTCTCGACGTCCTCTCGGTAGGCGCGGATGGACTCGCGCGGGCCGGAGGCCTCGTAGTCGACTTCGGAGAACTCGGGGACCTCGTCGGTGAGTTCGTAGTCGTTCTCGACCCAGTACTCGCGGCCGCCGTCGAGCAGCTTCACGTCGTCGTGGCCGTAGTACTTGAACTGCCAATACGTGTAGGCGGCGAACCAGTTGGAGTTGTCCCCGTAGAGAACGACCGTCGAGTCCTCGCTGATGCCGTGACTGCCAAGCAGGTCCTCGAAATCTTCCTTGTCGAGGATGTCGCGTGTGGTCTGGTCCTGAAGCTGTGTCTCCCAGTTGAAGCCGATCGCCCCGGGGGCGTGGCTCTCGTCGTACAGTTCCGTGTCGACGTCCACTTCTACCAGTCGGTGGGCGGGGTCGTCGCTCTGGAACTCGTCCAGATGCTCGCTGACCCAGTCGGCCGAGACGAGCACGTCGTTAGCGTAGTCAGTCATAGTGCATCGAAGCGTAAGTCTACCAGACATATATTACTACGACTTTCGGCATGTTCGGCCACTCGTCCACCGTGTCGGCAGACGTTGCCTCTACTGAGCACTGTCGCTATCCAACACGTCCGCCGCCCAGCGGACAGGAGCCATGGCGTTCCATGTCCGGATGTGAGCCCTGCTGTGCGTGCGCGAAATGCGGCAGTATTTGCACCCACCTTCGACCGCACATGATGAGAGTTTTCAAGCGGACGGAGCGGTTACGCGTGGACGATGACTGATTTCGTCTCTGCGGAGTGGGTGTCGAGTCGGGGCGACGACCTCCGGGTGGTCGACGTGCGAGACGCGTGGGAGTACGACGGCCTCGGACACCTCCCGGGTGCGGTGAACGTACCCTTCGATTCGTTCCGGGCGGACGAACACGGCGCGGAGTCCGATGCTGGCGAGGGAATGCTGCCCGCCGAAGACGAGTGGGCACGGTTGCTCTCGGAGGCCGGCATCTCGCCGGAGAGCGAAATCGTGGCGTACGACGACCACCATGGCGTCTTCGCCGCACGGTTTCTGGTCACCGCAGAACTGTTCGGCCACGACCCCGACCGACTCCACCTCCTTGACGGCGACTTCTCCAGTTGGCAACTCGAACGGGAGACCTCGAGCGAGACGCCCGATGTCACACCGACCGACTACGCCGTTCAGCGGCCGGCGTCGACGCCGCTGGTCGGCCCGGATACGGTCGCTGAGGCGGCGAACGACTCCGACACGGTGCTGGTCGACACCCGCGAGGACGAGGAGTACGACGCGGGCCACATCCCCGGTGCGGTCCTGCTGGACTGGCGGGACCTCGTCGACGACGAGACGCGAGGCCTGCTCGCGCGCGAGGAGGCGCTGTCCGTTCTCGAAAGTGCCGGCGTCGCCCCCGAGAAACGTGTCGTTCTCTACTGCAACACCGCCCGGCGCATCAGCCACACGTACGTCGTCCTCCGGCATCTGGGCTTCGAGCGGGTGGATTTCTACGAAGGGAGCCTCACTGAGTGGGAAGCACAGGGGCGGCCGCTGGAGACGAACTGAGGCGTCGTCGCGCTGGCATACTCTACATTACGTCAGTTTCTGCTGGTCGCCCTGCCGCTCGCTGGTCAGTAGCGACGACAGTTCGACCAGCAGCGCGATGACGACCGGGCCGGCGATGAAGCCGATGACGCCAAGCGTCAACACGCCGCCAGTGAATCCGACGAAGTAGAGGCTGGCCGGGAGACCCGTCGTGTAGCGGGCGAGCTTCGGTCTGATTACCGCATCGGGGAGGAAACCGACAAAAACGAGGCCGAACACGGTCACCAGAACTGCCCCGGTGATGTTGCCGTTGATAACATCCGCGACAGCGATGGTGAGGACGACGACGCTGGGGCCGATGACGGGAACGAACTGCAGAATGCCGGCGACCACTGCCAGTGCGAACGCGCCCTGATAGCCCAGCAGCCAGAACACGACCCACGCCACGACGAAGGTCCCGAACGCCGTCGCCGCCTGAAGCACGTAAATCGCGTACAGCGTCCCCCGGAGTCGCTGATGGAGTCGGTTGACGACCTCGTGATACGACGCCGGGACCGTCCGATAGACGGCCGTTTTCGGAGCCTGCGGCTGCCAGAGCATCGCGTAGACGAGGATCGCAAACAGGACGGCCTTCAGCGCCAGCACGGGCGATTCAGCGGCTAAATCCACCGCGACGGCCGTGAGCGTCTCTCGGGCGGCTACTAACGTCGGATCTATCTCGATCGGGTAGCTGAACTCGCCGAATTCGAGGGTCACCATCGACGGGAGCTGCTGGAAGAAAGAAAACAGGTCGCGGCGGCGGAGATACAGCACGGCCCCGAGCGGGACGATGATGAGTGTGCCGCTGATGAAGGCGATACCTGTTGTCACAGCCGCCGACAGTCGCCTGTTGAGTCCGTGGCGTCCAAGCCATTCCGAGACGGGGAAAAGCACGTATGCGACCGTGATTGCGAAGAAAATCGTCGCTAGCACCCGCGCGAGCAGAACTCCTGTCAGACAGCCGGTGAGGACAAGCAGGCCCGCGAGGACGTAGGTACGTCGGCGTGTTACCACGCCCGTCTTTTTCCATCGGCCGGTAAAAACGTTACCCGCAAACGCCAGCAGGGTAACACGTTTGTCAGGACCGTGAGAACAGCGCCGCTAGCTGTTCTCTGGAGAACAGCGTTGTCGGCCGGTCCATGTGGACGCCGATCTCGCCTTCGAAGGCTTTCATCCCGACTTTCTGTATCGGTTCCGGTGCGGAGTAGCCCGCCCGAACGGCGTGGCCGAGGCGGATCTCCTGTCGAAGGTCGTCGCGCCACGCGCGCTCGTACTCGCCCAGCGTCGCCGGGTCGTCGGGGTCGATTTCTCGGGCCGCGTGGTCGGCGGCAGTCATGCCGTATCGGATGCCACCGCCGGTGAAGGGCTTGGTCTGGGCTGCGGCGTCACCGATGAGAAACGACCGTCGACCGGTGACTCGCTTCGGCGGGCCGATCGGGATAAGTCCAGAACAGCGGTGGTCGGTTTCGACGCCGTAGCCGTCGACGAACTCCTCGAAACGGCCGCGAGCGTCAGCACCCGGTGGTACCGCCAGTCCGTACTCGACGCCGGCTTCGCCTCGTGGAATGCGCCAGGCGAAAAAGCGCGGGACGGTAAGGTGCACGTCGACGAAATCGCTGTGGTCGACCTCGTCGCTGAACCCGAGGACGCCGTGCAGTAGTTCGTCGGGTTCGGGCAAGTCCAGTTCCCGCCGGACGCGGCTCTTCGGGCCGTCACAGCCGGCGACCATCTTCGCGCGGTGGGTCTCGATGCCGTCGGGTCCGCGGACTTCGACGGTGACGCCATCTTTGTCCTCAGTGACGCCGACGACCGAGTGCTCCTCGCGGACCTCGGCACCGGCGTCACGGGCCACTTCGGCGAGATGCCTGTCCAGACCGACGCGGTCGATAACGTTCGATATGACCTCGTCCTTGTAGAAGGGATGGTCCTGACTGCCGGGACCGCCAGTGTGAAACCGAGCGCCCGAAATCTCGTTCTGGAACAGGTCGTCGCGGGCGTCTTCGGTGAACTCCCAGATATCCGTGCTGACGTGACCCGAGCAGGCAAGGGGCTTCCCGACCTCCCCCTGTTCGAAGACGACCACGTCAAGCCCCCGCTCGGCCGCCCGACGCGCGTACCGCGACCCGGCCGGTCCCGCCCCGACGACCACAACGTCATACATACACGTTCTCTCGGTGTCACGAACCAAATACCTTCTCGATTCGCTCGCTCCCGGTCAGCCGCCCGCGGCGGGGACCCGCGGATGGCCCTGCCGCTCGGCCAGCCAGCCGCCGAAGCGGCCGGCGAGCGCGCCGCCGACCACAACCATGTTGAACATGATGCTGTCCGGGGACTGAATCACCTGCAACGCGGTGAAGGGGGCGGCCAGCAGCCCGCCGAGCAGGGCGCACGTCCACGTATCCGAGCGGTCGAGTTGGAGGGACATCACGGCACGGTACGACGGCCAGGTGGATCAGTGTTCTCCGCTGATATGTCATGGAATCGTTGCGAACGGCGGCCGTGTGGCTGTCTGCGGGACGCCGCTCACCGGAGCACCGGCGAACGCGACGACGGCGAGCAGGAGCGGGCCAAGCGCCAGCGCGATGCACTGCCCGTGACCGAGCGGTATGCGAGATAGCTGACACCGCCACGTCGCCGGTCGAAGCAGGGCGTATTTGTCGGTGTAGCCCCTGTCGTCGGCTATGGCAGAGTACCAGCCCGGGGTGTGTAACATCGGAGCGAACCAGCGCCGCGCCCGGCGGCTGTCGGCCGTCGGGTCGTTCGCCGTCGCTGCTGGCATCGCAGTCGCCGTCGGGGTCGACGCAGTCCCTCGACTGTCGCTGTGGGCGACTGTCCCCTTCATTTTTGGCGGGTTCCTCGGCGCGTTTCAGGATTACTTCCGGTTCTGTGTCGCTTTCGGAGCGCTGGCCCGCTACGACCTCTCGGGGTCCGGTGGGGAAAGCGGACGCGTCGGCACGAGCGAGGCCGTTCGCGCTGATCGGCGAAAAGCGGCGAAAATCATCCTGCTCTCGGCTGTTGCGACGGTCGTGACAGCCGGCATCGGGTCCGTGGCTGTTACCGCCGTGTAGGGCTTCTGTCCGCTGTGTGTTCTGTTTGTCACCAGAGCCGCTCAGGCGGTGGCGGTATCAGATGACGGCCAGCCCGCTCGGGACTTGCTCGTAGTCGCTCGGCCAGTCCCCGCCGTCGAGGTCGTGTCGCGTCCACGCGTCCCCGCGGTTCGACTGGAACAGCCCGTGGTTCGTCAGTGCGAGGAAGCTGCCGTCCGGGTCGGCGGCGAGGACCGGGCGGGCCAGCCCACCCGGACCCGGCAGGCCGTCCATCGATTGTGTCCACCGCTCACCGTCCCACCGATACACGTAGCTCTCTCCGTGTGTGCTGTGCGCGGACTGTGGGCCGCTGGCAGCCGAGACGACGACGCGGTCCGGGTCGTCGGGGTGGACAGCCAGCCCCCATACGTACCGATGGGCCAGCCCGTCCTGCGGGTGGGTCCACGTCGCTCCCCGGTCGGCCGACAGCGCGAAGCCGTCGCCGGCGGCGGTGTACACCCGGTCCGGGGCGTCTGGATGGGTCGACAGCGTGTGGTTGTCCCGCCGAGCACCGTCGGGATGGTCGACCCACGTTTCGCCGCCGTCCGGACTGCGGATGAACGCGCCGGCCTCGATAGCGGCGTACACCTGCGCCGGGTCGTCTGGGGCGAGCGCGAGCCAGCGGACGTGGTGGGTGTGTGGCCGCGGCGGAAACGACCACCGCGACGCCGTATCGAGGTCGGTCAGCCCCGGCCGCTCCGTCCACGTCTCGCCGCCGTCAGCCGAACGGTAGACCGCGCTCGGTTCCGTCCCGGCCCACACCATGTCAGGGTCCTGTGAGCTGACTGTGGCGCTCGTCACGCGGTCGCCGGCGTCGAGGACCGATTCCCACGTCGCGCCACCGCCGGTCGTCCGCTGGAGGCCGGCGTCGGCGGTGCCGACGAAGGCCCGGGCCGGCTCGGCCGCGCCCGCGGCGACACACTCGATGTCGTGGCCGAGCAGGCAGTCGTCCCAGCCGGTCCCGCTGCCTCCGACGAGGACGCGGTCGCCGAGCGCGGCGTAGACGGTGTCCATAGCCGACTGTACGATGCCCGAGCGAAGAAAGCTGGTGGTGGTCAGCGACTCGCCGACCGCGTCAGCGCGAAGACGTACAGCGCCACGAAGAAGCCGCCGAGGAAGAAGGCGATGAACGACCCGAGGCTGAGCTGTGCGTACTGGCCGACGCTCCCGAACAGGTCCGGCGCGATAGCGACGTACAGCCCCGCGTAGGCGGCGATGAGCGCCGCGGACGCCGCGAGCGTGTACGACGCCCGACCGTCGATTACGCCGTGTGAACACTCCCACTCCTGAGTCTCGCCGTCGGACTCCGTGCGGTCGTCGGTGTACGTACAGCGACTCCCGGCGCGCCCCGACCAGGCCATCGTTGCCAGGAACGGTCTGCAGGCAGGCATAAGCGCTTCCACACCCGTCCGGCCCGTCTGTAGCCGCGGCCGTGCCTACGGCGTCCACCAGCGCAGCCCAACCATCACGAAGACGATTGCCAGCTGCATCAGGCCCTGAAGTCCCCCGAGCTTGGCGTTTCGCATCCCGATTTCGGAGACGAGGTCGACGTCCGGGTTCTCGGAGACGACCTGCCGGTAGATGCGGACCTCGCCGGGCAGGATGACGCCGAAGCCCTGCACGGACAGCAGCGTCACGATGGCCAGCGTGGCGACTATCCACCACGAGGTCATCGCGAACTGCGGGAGCGCGGTCGCCAGATACGCGCCGGAGCCGAGGACGGCCACGCCGAGGACGCCCAGCGTCTTCGGGTCGGTCAGCGCGTCGAACTGGTAGCCGATGAGGAGGACGACGGGGATGAGCGTCGCCGCGGTCAGAATCGCCAGCCACGGGTCGGCGTTGGGGAACTTCCCGAGCCGGAGCGCGAGCAGGATGCCGCCGCTGATGGTCACCGTCGCCAGCGTCGGCATCAGGAACGTCATCTTCGGCGTGAACGACGCGAAGAAGTCGGCCCGGGCCTCCGGCTCCTGGCCGCCCAGGACCGGCCCCAGAACCAGCCCCATGAACAGGTCAACACCGGTCCACAGCACGCCGGCCATCACGTGCACGTAGGTCAGCGCCCGGATGTTCCCGCTGGCGAGCGCGCCCGCGAAGGCCAGCAGCGGGACGGCCACCGCCCCCGCGGCGAAGGCCGGGTTCGCCTGCCTCGCCAGCCCACCGATACCCCGTTTCCGCTCGACGCCGTCCGCTGTCGACTGTGCCATGGCTGGCTCTATCAGGTTCCGCCGGCGACTAAAACGTTGGTGGCCGCTTCGGATGTCGCCGCTACACTGCTGACCGAACCGCCCGACCGCACGTTTAATGCAATGCGTTGCGTCGTATTACGCATGGAGAACGTCACCACCCGTATGAGCGACGAGGAACTCGACCTGGTGGCGCGACTCGCCGACGCCACCGACGCGAGCCGCAGCGACGCCATTCGACAGGCCATCCAGCGGGGGGCCAGAGAGGAACTGATTCGGGTCGCCCTCCAGCGCTATCAGGACGGAGAGGTCGGGATGCGCGGCGCGGCCGACCTGGCCGGGCTCACCATCGCGGAGATGATGGCCGAGGCCAACGACCGCGGCGTCATGACGAACTACGACGAGGCCGACCTGGCCGACGACGTAGACGCGCTTCGATGACCGGCGGCGAGCGAACGGTCCTGGTCGACGCGAGCGTCCTCATCACGCTGGCCGATACCGGGAGCGCTGCCCTACTCGCCGGAATCGACGGCTCGGTCGTCGTTCCGGACCCCGTTCGCCGGGAGGTTACCAGCGACCCGGCAGCGAAAGCCCTGTCCGACGCCATCGACGACGGCTGGGTCACCTGTCCACAGTCCGTCTCCACGGCGGCCGTCGAGGAGGCAGCCAGCCACCTCGGTCGCTCTGACGGGGACCCGCGAGGCGATGCCGTACTGCTGGCTCACGCGCTGGTCGCCGCCGACCCCGTTGTTGTCACCGACGACAAGCCGCTCCGACAGACCTGCAAGGCGCTGTCGATACCGGTCGCCGGGTCGATTGGCGTCCTCGTACGGGCCGTCGAACGGGGCGACATCGAGCCCGACGACGCGACCGAGACGCTCTACGCGATGGACGAGGTCGGCGCGCGGTTCAGCGCGAGCCTCGTTAGAAAAGCGGAGCGGCTCATCGACGACGCGGCCGATTAGTCGTCGTCAGCCGCCGGCTGAGCCACGTCGCGGTCGGCGCGTGGCCCCTCCAGGTCGACGTTCGGCAGGAGGTCCCGGAGGTACTGCCCGGTGTAGGAGGCTTCGGTCCGGGCCACCTCCTCCGGGGTCCCCTCGGCGACGAGTTCGCCGCCGTTCTCGCCGCCCTCCGGCCCGAGGTCGATGATGTGGTCGGCGTTTTTGACGAGGTCGAGTTCGTGCTCGATGACGACCACGGTGTTGCCGTCGTCGGTGAGCCGGTGGAGCACGTCGATGAGCTTCCGTTCGTCCTCCGGGTGGAGGCCGGTCGTCGGCTCGTCGAGCAGGTACAGCGTCTCGCCCGAATCCTTCTTGCCGAGTTCTTCGGCGAGTTTGACGCGCTGGGCCTCCCCACCAGAAAGGGTCGTCGAGGGCTGGCCCAGCCGCATGTAACCCAGCCCCACGTCTTTCAGGAGTTCGAGGCGGCGGCGAATCCCCGAGTGGCTCTCGAAGAAGTCGTAGGCCTCCTCGACGGTCATCTCCAGCACGTCGGCGATGGTCGCGCCCTTGTAGGTCACGTCCAGCGTTTCGTCGTTGTAGCGCGCGCCGCCGCACTCCTCACAGGGGACGGTTACGTCGGAGAGGAAGTTCATGTCGATGGTGACCGTGCCCTGGCCGCCACAGCCCTCACAGCGACCACCCTTGACGTTGAACGAGAAACGCCCCTTCTCGTAGCCCCGCTGTTTCGCGAGGCTGGTCTCGGCGAACAGTTCGCGGATGTGGTCGAAGACGTTGGTGTAGGTCGCCGGGTTGGATCGGGGCGTGCGGCCGATGGGCGACTGGTCGATAAGCCGCACCGTCTCGATGGCGTCGAGGCCCTCGATGGCGTCGTGCTCGCCGGGGTTCACGTCGGTGTCGTTCATCCGCCGGACCAGCCCCTTGTACAGCACGTCGTGCATCAGCGTCGACTTGCCGGAGCCGGAGACGCCGGTGATGGCCGTGAACGTTCCCAACGGGACGGACACGTCGAGGTCCGCGAGGTTGTGCTGGCGAGCGCCCCGAACTGTGAGTTCGCCGTCGGCCTCGCGGCGGCTCTCGGGCACCGGAATCGTGCGCTCGCCCGAGAGGTACTCTCCGGTCACTGATTCTTCGGTGTTGATGACCTCGTCCATCGGGCCGTTGACGACGACTTCGCCGCCGCGCTTGCCCGGACCCGGCCCCATGTCGATTATCTGGTCGGCCCGGCGCATCGTCTCGGTGTCGTGTTCGACGACGAGCAGGGTGTTACCGAGGTCCCGCAGTTCCTCCAGCGTGTTCAGCAGGCGGTCGTTGTCCCGCTGGTGGAGGCCGATAGAGGGTTCGTCAAGGACGTAGAGGACGCCGACGAGGCCGCTGCCGATTTGCGTTGCCAGCCGGATGCGCTGGCTCTCGCCGCCCGACAGCGTCGATGCTTCGCGGTCCAGCGTCAGGTAGTCCAGTCCCACCTCGGTCATGAAGCCAAGCCGGGCCCGAATCTCCTTCAGAATCTCCTCGGCGATTTTCCGGTCACGGGTAGAGAGGGTCGCCCCCAGGCCCTCGAAGTGTTCCAGCGCGTCGCTGATGGACATCTCGTTGACCTCGGTGATGGCGGTGCCGTCGACGAGCACCGCCCGGGACTCAGCCTTGAGTCGGGTCCCCTCACAGGCCGGGCACGTCGTCGTCGCCATGAACTCCTCGATGTGCTCGCGGGCGCGGTCGGAGTCCGTCTCGACGTGGCGGCGCTCTAGGTTGGGGATGACGCCCTCGAAGCGCTCGCTCTTCTCGCGGGTGCCGTTCTTGGTCCGCCACTGGAAGTCGACGATGTCGTCGGTACCATAGAGGAACTGCCGCCGAATGGACTCGTCCAGTTCCTCGAAGGGCGTCGAGAGGTCCACGCCGAAGTGCTCGGCGACGTTGTCCAGTTGCCGCGAGTAGTACGTCCGGTCGTAGCTCCAGGGTTCGAAGACGTGCTTGAGCGGCTTCGAGGGGTCGGTGACCACGAGGTCCTCGCTGACCTCCTTGGTCTCGCCCAGCCCCTCACACTCCGGGCAGGCCCCGTGCGGGGAGTTGAACGAGAACGACCGCGTCTCGATTTCGGAGATGTCGATACCGCAGTGCGTGCAGGCGAGGTCCTCGGAGAGTTCGACGACGAGGCGGGTGCGTTCGTCCGCGTCGCCCTCGTCGCCGTCGGCCAGGTCGCCCGTGGCTCTGGCATCCGACCCGCCGAGGGTCTCGGCCGCGCCTTCCGGCGGGGCCGGGAGGATGACCTTCAGCGTCCCGTCGGCCTCTTCGAGCGCGGTTTCGACGGAGTCCGTGATGCGCGAGCGGGCGTCCGGCGAAATCTTCACCCGGTCCACGACCACGTCGACGGTGTGGTCGTAGTTCTCGTCCAGTTCCGGCCGGTCCAGCGTGAGGTCGAACTCCTCGCCGTCGACCTCGACGCGGCTGTACCCCTCGCCGACGAGGTCGTCGAACAGGTCCTCGAAGGCCCCCTTCTGGTCGCGAACGACCGGCGCACACAGTTTCGCGCGGGTGCCCTCGGGGAGTTCGAGGATGCGCGAGACCATGTTCTGGGCGGACTGCTCGCCCACTTCGCGGCCACACTCGGGGCAGTGCGGCGTCCCGACGCGGGCGTACAGCAGGCGGAGGTAGTCGTGTAGCTCGGTGACGGTCCCGACCGTCGAGCGGGGGTTGTTGGCAGCGTTCTTCTGGTCGATGGAGATGGCCGGCGACAGCCCCTCGACGTTCTCGACCTGGGGCTTGTCCATCTGGCCTAGGAAGTTCCGCGCGTACGCCGACAGCGACTCGATGTACCGGCGCTGGCCCTCGGCGTACACCGTCTCAAATGCGAGCGAGGATTTGCCCGACCCCGACAGCCCGGTGACGACTGTCAGTTCCTCGCGGGGAATCTCCACGTCGACGTCCTTGAGGTTGTGTTCCTCGGCCCCTCGGACCTCGATTATATCCTTGCTCATCTTTGCATCTTCGTTGGCCGGCAGGAGGGAAACCCTGTCGGTTCGGGTGCCGACAGACGACGCTTCGCACCTGCCTAATTTTATTTTGGACAGTGTGGCGAAAGATTTACCACGAATATCGAATATGAGATTGGTATGGGAACGAGCGACTACGACATCGCGGGGATTGACCTCTCCGACGACAGCTACACAGTTGAACAGAGTCTGGTCCGAAACAAGTACAAAGCCATGGACGCCGCCGGGAACGTCGTCCTCCGCGGGAAACAGAAGATGCTGAAGATGAAAGAGCAGTTCCCGTTCGTCGACGCGAACGGCGACGAGGTGTTCGAGGTCAACGCCGGCGGCATCATCGACGTGGCCGGCAACTACGTCCTCACTGACTCTAGGACCGGCGAGGACATTGTCATCCTCGACAACGACTACTCGATCTTTCAGGACACGTGGAAGATTCGGGACGCCAGCACCGAGGCGAAAATCGCCGAAATCAACTCTCAGGGTGCGCTCGTGACCATTGCCCGCAACGTCGTCCCGTTCGGCGGGTGGATTCCCCACAAGTACGAGATTACCGATCAGGACGGCAACCACGTCGGCAACATCGACGGACAGTTCTCGCTGAAAGACCGCTACGAGATTACTATCGACGACGCCAGCACGGTTCCAAAGGAGCCAATCATCGCCGCGGCGATGGTCATCGACGCCATTCAGGGGAACTGACGCCCCACCGGAATCCTTCTTGCCCTGGCTCCCGCAGGAACGGCTATGCGCCGCCGGACGGTCGTCCGACGACTCGCTCTCGCAGGAACAGGCGTCGGGCTGGCGACGGGAACGACCCGCGCACATCCGACGCCGACCGGCGACGGGACGGCCGAGCCAGCGGCCGCCGACACCCCGACCGGCGGGGACCCGCTGGGCGTGCTGGAGATGGAGACGGTGTACGAGGTCGTCACCAGCCCTGACGGGCACACGGCCTACGTCGCGACCGGGGACGGTATCGCGCTCGTCGACCTCGTCACGCCGACCAGCCCCAGACTGCTCGGTCGGCAGACGGGCCTGCTGGCAGAGAGCGACGACGGCCCGATACAGCGGGTGCAGGACCTCGCCGTCAGCGGTTCGCGGCTGCTGGCCGCCGGGCCGGCCCACCCCGCGGACGGAGCCCACGGGTTCGTCGTCTTCGACGTGAGCGACCGGCAGAAGCCGACACGAATGGCGGGGCTGGAACTGGACACGCGCATCCACAACTGCGACTTCGACGGCCGGTACGCCTACCTGACCGCGAACGACCGCGACGGCAACCCCCTGCTCGTCGTCGACACCGAAACCGAGCAGGAAGTCGGCGAGTGGTCGCTGTTAGACGCCGGCGACGCCTGGCACGACGTACCGACGAGCCTCTGGCCGCTCCACGACGTGTGGGTGCAGGATGACCGGGCCTATCTGGCCTACTGGGACAGCGGGACGTGGGTCGTCGACGTGTCTGACCCGAGCGACATCTCGCTGGTGGCGAAAGTTCGCGGGCGCGACCCAGAAGATCTCGCTGCCATCGATGACCCCGGCACCGAGCGGAGCGAGCCGCCGGGCAACGACCACTTTGTGACGGTCGACGAGGACGCGTCGCTGCTTGGCGTCGGCGGCGAATCATGGGACCTCGGTGACGACGACAGCGGCGGCCCGAGCGGCATCGAACTGTACGACATAAGCGACCCGGCCGACGCCGAACTGCTGTCGACGCTCGACCCGCCGCCGACCTCGGACCCCTCGCCGGGGGGCATCCTCACAACGGCGCACAATTTCGAACTGACCGACAACCGCTGTTACTCGGCGTGGTACAACGGCGGGGTCCGGGTCCACGACCTGACGGACCCGACTGCACCCGAACTCGCCTTCGAGTGGCGCGACACCGATACGACCTCGTTCTGGACCACCCAGCGGGCCGCCGGCTGTTTCGTCGCCGGGAGCACGAACGCGAGCCAGGGGACGGAGGTCCAGCCCGGGCTGTACACGTTCCCGGACCCGCGGATACGGACGCCGACAGCGGACCCGTCGGCCACGGGCGATGAGGGCGGCGGCACTAACAGCACTGATGGCACCTCCCTCGGCGTTGGCGGCCCCGGCTTCGGCGTCGGGTCGGCGGTCACGGCGCTCGCGCTGGCGGCCTGGCGCGCCAGCCGGCAAGACTGACGCCGCGCCGCTGACTGACTTCACTCACTCCAGCGCGCTCTTGACAGCGGCGGCGACGCTCCGGGCGCGCTCGGCCAGGTCTTCGGGGACCTGGCCGCGCTCGACCGCCGCGTCGAGTTCGTCGTCGTCGACCCGCTCGACGGTCCCGTCGGCGTGTTTCACCACGTCGACGTGGAGGTCGACGTAGCGGGCGGTGTCGGGGAATACCTCGACGGGCGTACAGACGTTGACGTAGGTCCCCTTCTTCTCGCCGTCGCTGTCGCGGTACACCGTCGGGTACCACCACCGCCCTTCCTTGACTTTCGTCTCGGCCACGTCGCCGGCCTCTTTCGGGACGCCGAGGGCGTCGTAGGTGCCGCCGGGGCTCATCTCCCGCTCGATGGTCACCGTCCCGTCGTCGTCGACCGACTGGACCTCGCCGTTGCCCAACGTAATGAGCCGGCCGTCGGGCTTGCCGTGGCCCAGCGAGAGCGAGCCGCCGACCTGCGGGCCGAACTGCCGGGCCGTCACGGCAAAGGGGAAGTCCGTCTCGCCGGTCTCGGGGTCGTCACACAGCGCCTCGACGTAGTCGACGGCGGCGCTGGCGGTGCGGTCCCCGGCCTTCACGCGGTGGTGGCCGGGCATCGTCGCCGTCACCTCGCGGCGGGCCTCATCGAGTGCGAAGCGGCTCTCGCGGCCGAACCACAGCCACGTCGTCGCCAGCCCCCCGTCGTACCGGGCCGGCGCGCAGTCCGCGGGCGGGTCGGCCCCGTCGAGCGATGCGTCGATGGCCGCCGCGCGGTCGTTGGCGGCGTCGAGCGCGTCGGCCAGCGCGTCGAAGCTCGCGTCCTCGCTCGCGGCTTCCCAGGAGACGCCCCAGCCGTCCCGTGGGTCCGCGGCGATTACGTCAAGCATCGCCGGGCCGCCGGTCCCCGACGACGGGCCGCTCCCGCCCCGGACGAGCGAGAGGAGGTCGCCGCGAACGGCGACGGTCGTGTCGAGTACCGGCCGACCATCCGTCCAGGGCGCGCTCGCTTCGACGACCTGCACGCGGAGCGCATCGCCCGTCTCGACGCGCTCGTCCGAAGACGAGTACGGGAGAAACCCCTCGCCGTCGCCGAGGTCGACGACAGCGCCGCTCCCGAGCGTCTCGGTCACGGTGCCAGCGTAGACCGCGCCCTCCGGCGTCGGGGCGTCCCAGTGGAGGGTGTCCCGGCCCACCGCAGTCAGGCGGTCGGTGACGCTCGCGGCGGCGTCGCGGTCGCCGACGACGCCGACGCCCTGCTGGTCGCCCGTCGTCGTCACGGTCACGGCCGCCCGCGCGTCAGCGAACTCGCCGTCGAAGCGCTCCTCGATGGGGCCCGAGGCCTGGACGATGTCGTGGCCGTCGTCGCGGAGGACCCGGGTCAGCGCCGTCGCGTAGATGCCCCTGACCCTGACGGTCATAGCGCGTCCTCGTCGGCGGCAAAGCGGACCCGGTCGTGGACCGTCGGCCCCAGCGAGAGCTCTACCTTCTCGTGGCTGAGGACGCGCCCGCCCTCGACCGGGACGCCCCAGGTGTCAAAACGTAGGTAGCCCCGGATGTCGTCGGCGTGGGTGAACAGGTCGCAGTACTCGACGGCGTGTTCCTGCACCTCGCTGGCGCTGTGGGCGAGGTCCATGTCGGAGTACACCGTCTCGCGGCCGTCGAAGAAGGCTTCCAGCGCCGCGGCCGCGTCGTCGGTCGCTTCCACGACGGCCTCGGAGGCGGCTTCGATGGTGTCCTGGTCGACGCCGGCCTCGCGGAGCGCCTGCTGTTCGCGTTGCGTGAAGTGCATACCCGCGAGTCAGTGGCGGAGGGAGGAAAACAGTGCGGAATCGCCTACACGACCATCGCGTTCAACACGAGCATCAACAGCCCGAACATGACGCCGGTCGCGACGATGGTTCGGGGATCGATACGGATGGTGTTCTGGTCTTCGGCGTCGAAATATCGGACCAGTCCCGCGCTGGACATCAGTCCGCCGCCGTCGCTGCCACTCATACTTCACGGTGGTGTGTGACCGACACTAAGCCTTTCGGGTCGCCCGCGAGTGCACGCCGCCGGTACATATGGATAACCCTTATCAGATACCGCGGACTAACGAAAACAGAGTACTATGACGGTTACACTGAAGGACTTCTACGCGGACTGGTGCGGCCCGTGCAAGACCCAGGACCCGATACTCGAGGACCTCGAAGAGGAGTGGACGGACGTCGAGTTCGAGAAGATAAACGTCGACGAGGAACAGGACGTCGCCAACGAGTACCAGGTACGCTCGCTGCCGACGCTCATCATCGAGAACGACGACGGCATCGTCGAGCGGTTCGTCGGCGTCACGCAGGCCGACGACATCGACGACGCGCTGCAGCAGGCTTCGGCGTAATTCAGTCGTTTTTGCGGTTCGTCACGCCCGATAGCGGCCGCGCCAGCGTCTCGTCGCTGGCGTCGGGGAAGGGCAGGGCTGCCGCCGAAGCGGGACTAGTAGTAGCGCCGCCGGTGCGGTAGCTGAGCGAGTGGAGTAAAGTATACCGCGCGCCGGCGGCGCGCGGTTTCACTTCTCGCGACCAGCGGGAGCGAGAAGGTCGTTTTTAGCGTAGATTTTTGCGAACCCGCTCCCCGCAGCGCGCTCTGTGAGCGCGCGAGGAGAGGGGGTGACGTAAAAAGGTACTATTGGAACCGCACGCCGAGGTCGTGCAGGCCGTCGTTGTGGCGGGCAACGTTGATCAGAAGCGGCGTCAGCCCCTCGATTTCGGCGGCGTTGGCGAGCGGGCCGCCGTCCAGCGCGCGAATCCCCTCGATGCCCTCGGCGAGTTCACAGACGGTGTCCTTGGCGTCGGTGTCGTCGCCGACGACGATGGTGTCCCAGTCGAGGTCGGCGTCGAGGTTGGCCAGCCGGCCGGCCGCGAGGTTGTGGAACGCGCCGACGACGGCGGTGTCGTCGGGGGCGGCGTTTTCGGCCAGTTGCGTGACGCTGCCGGCCCCGGGGCGGTTGTAGTGGAAGCCGTCCTCGTCGCGTTGCATCCCGACCGCGGGGGCGACGAGCGTGGCGTCGTCGAGTTCGTCGGCGACGGCGTCGATGGTATCCGTAAGGTGGTATGCAGGGACGGCGGCAACGACCACGTCGGCGCGGGCGGCGGCCTCCTCGTTCACCAGACCGGCGATTGACGGGTCGTCGTGGCCGCGGCTGGCCAGCTCTGCCTCGTACTCCTCGGCCTTGTTCGCTGCCTTCTGTGCTTTCCGGGAGCCGATGATGATTGTGTGGTTGGTGTCGTCAGCCCAGCGGAGGGCGAGGCCTTGGCCGATGTCTCCAGTACCGCCAAGCAACGCGATGTCCATACCTACGGCGTAGGCCGACCACTGAATAAACGTTGTGTGACAGGTTCACTCAGGTGTAGGTCTCCCAGGCCCAATCGAACCCCCCGGCGAAGGCAATATACAGCGCGCTCCCGAGACCAACCAGATAGCTGAGCCACTGAGTCGCGACGCCAGCAACTGACGTGTCACCGAGCGCGAGGGCAAAGACTGTCGAGAGCGGGACCATCACGAAAAACAGGACGATGATGAACATCCCGACACGGCCCGGTCGATGCACAGATTTGAGGATGTGACTGTGTTCACGCATCGTCCAGTAGGCCGCAACGAGACCGAGTAACTGGCAGATAACGGCGTACAGCGGCACCAGGTCGACCGACGGCTCGCGGATGACTGCACCCCCGACGAGCCCGGCCCAGATGCTCACCAGAAACGCCCAGCCGAACGTCGGCAGTCGTCGCATACCCGGGGTCTCTGTCCCGGCAGTGAAACCGTTGCCGTTTGCTGCTGGTCGGGTAATAGCTGGCGACCCGCCTCTCGATTATGCCGCGTCGAGAAGCTCGGGCAGGTCGGTGACTGACTCGACGACGGCGCTCGCGCCGTTGTTGGCGAACGTCTGGCGGCCGGCGTCGCCGGTCAGCCCTCCGGTCAGGACGCCGATACCGTAGTAGACGCGGTCGTCGTCGGCTTCGTCGGCGTTGACTGCCGTCGCCACGTCGTCGAGGGTGTCCCCGGCGAAAGCGACCCGTTCGGCGTCGAACCGCTCGGCGAGCGTCCGCAGGGCGGCCGGGTGGGGCTTGCCCTCCTCCCAGTCGTCCATGGTGAAGCGGTGCTCGTCGGGCAGGTCGAGGCCGACCCGTTCGAGCGCGATGTCGGCTTCGGCGGCTGGCCGGCCGGTGACGACGCCGACGGCGAAGCGGTCCTGCAGGGCCGACAGCGTCTCATCGTCCACCAGCAGCGGTTCGTCGTGGATGTACCCCGGCGCGTCGAACGGCGGCTCGCCGCCCTCGATATCCCGGTAGCGGTCGGTGCCGAGATACAGCGTCTGGAACACGTCCCGGAGCTGTTCGGGGTCCCAAGTGTCGAAAACCCGGTCTTCTGCGGCGTCATCCAGCAGGTCACGAACCACCGCTTCGGCCGCGTCGCGGCCGCCGCCACGCTCGGCGATAGCGTCAGTGAATGCTGCTATGTCGGCGACAGCAGACTCGCGGCCGGCGAGAACGAACAGCGCGGCTGCATAGGTCAGCTCCCAGTCGTTGTTGAATCCGCCGGCGTCTTTGAACTGCTGGACCGCGGACTTCTCGATAGTGTCGCCGTACACCCGGTCGATGGATTCGACGATGGCTCGCCGATAGGAGTCGGCCACGTCCACCAGTACGCCGTCGATGTCGAGGACGACCGCGTCGACTTGCATGAGCGAGCGAAAGCGGGCCTCACTCAAGCGCCTTGCTATCTCTCGCCCGGTACAGCGTCTCCCCGCCGGGGAGTTGCTCGCGCTCGACGGCAACCGTCGGCTGGTCCCCGCCCAGCGTCGTGAACCAGAACGCCGCCCCGACGGCGTTGGCAACCGTCAGCGTCGGCCGGTGCAGTTCCGGCGGGAGGTTCCGGGCGAAGACGATGTCACATCCTGCGTACACCGCGTGGTCGGGGTCAAGCACGTCGTCGACGACAAACGCGACCCCGTCGGGGACCTCCCGCTCGACGATATCCGTCGCCGTCACGTCGATGCCTCGCTCGACCAGTCGGCCAGCTATGTCAGGGTGGTTTCCGACGCCGACCTCGACGACCGAATCGACGGACGCCAGTCGGTCAACGAGCGAGCCGGTAGTGTCGGGCACGTCGTACAATTTATGAGATGCGGGCGCATATGCGTTCCCATGCACGTCGACATCGTGCCGGTGGGTGAGGTCTCGGCCCAAGTCAAACGCGAGGCCTCGGACGGACTCCGCTCCGTCTACGACTGTGAGGTCTCGATGCACGAGCCACAGTCCATTCCCGCCGGCGCGTACGATGGGGACCGCGACCAGTACCGCGCAGAGGAGTTTATCGACCTCGCCCGCCGGGTCGGCTCCGGGGGCAAAAACATCGCGATCACGCCGAAAGATCTCTTCTACCGCCGTCGAAACTACGTTTTTGGACTCGCTTACCTCGGTGGCTCCGGCAGCGTCATCTCCACGTATCGGCTCCAGACCTCCTCCGACGGCGGCTTCTCGAACCGCTCAGCCGGCGAAATCTTCTCACAGCGGGTTCGAAAAGAGGTCGTCCACGAGGTCGGTCACACCCTCGGACTGGAACATTGCGATAACAAGCGCTGCGTGATGAACTTCTCCCCCACCGTCCGTCAGGTCGACGTGAAGGAAGTCTCGCTGTGTGGCTCCTGCCAGCGGAACGTCCTGTAGTCTGGGAACGGATACCAAACTGATTCGGTATAGCGGCTACATTTCTGTGGTACTTGTACACATGCACGATGAGCAAGAGTCAGTCCCCCGAGCGCGTCGCAGAACTGCGAGAGGTCTTCGTGGCGGTCACCGGTGATGAAGCGGTTACTGAGTCCCAGACAGACGAGCAATCCGACCGCGAACTCGACCCGGATGAGGAGTTCGACCCGGACGAGGTCGCCGACGGCCTAGACGATGCAGTCGCGGGGGCAGAGGCGGACGGTGACAGCGACCCGGCGGCCTGACGCCGTCACTGCGTGAGCCTACGGGGCGTAGTAGTACTCGCCAGCGTTCTTCTGTTCGCGGTCCAGTTGCGAGTCGGGCTTGTTGATGCGGGGCCGTGAGGTCCGCTCGTCCCGGCGGAAGGTAATGTCGAGGTTCTGCAGGAACTCGTTCATCCCCTCGCGCATACCCTGTGGCGGCGCGGCGTGGCCGCTTTTCGCCGGTTCGCCGTCGAAGACGAGCAGGCGGTCGGCCAGCAGGTCGATCATGTAGATATCGTGGTCGATGACCATTGCCGTCGCGTCGTGGTTCTCGGCGTACCGGCGGATGGCGGAGGTCGCCATGACCCGCTGTTCCACGTCCAGGTGCGCCGAGGGTTCGTCCAGCAGGTAGAGGTCGGCGTCCTTCGAGAGGCAGGCCGCGATGGCGACCCGCTGGCGCTCCCCGCCCGAGAGGTCGGTGAGTTGCTGTTCCATCACCGACTCGAGCTGGAGCGGTTGTGCGATTTCGGTGTTCCAGTAGGAGCTCCCGAAGTCGTCGGTAATCGACGCGAGGAAGGCGTCGACCCGCATCGGCTGGTCAATTTCGATGTACTGGGGCTTGTAAGCGATGTCGAGGCTGGTGTCGACTTCGCCCGCGGTCGGTTCCAGCCGGCCGGCGAGCATCTTGGCGAACGTCGACTTCCCGATGCCGTTCGGGCCGACGACGCCCAAGACTTCGCTCTCGCGGATGGTGCCGGCCTCTACGTCCAGCGAGAACTCGCCGTCGCCGTAGCTCTTCTGGAGGTCGGGGTACTCGATGACCACGTCGCCGGTCGAGGCCGTCCGGGGCGCGTGCTCCTCGAACTCGATTTCCGTCTGGCGGACGCGCATATTCTCGTTTTCGAGGTAGCCCGAGAGGTACTCGTTGATACCCTTCTTCGTCGATTTGGGCGGTGTGATGATACCGAACGCGCCGGGAGTCCCGTAGGCGACGTTGATGTTGTCCGCGAGCAGGTCGAGGATGGCGAGGTCGTGCTCGACGACGAGCATCGAACGGTCCTCCTCCTCGGCGAGTTCGCGGATGAGCCGTGCGGCAGTCATGCGCTGGCCGATGTCCAGATACGGCGTGATCTCGTCGAGGAAGTAGAAGTCGGCGTCCCGCGCCAGTGTGGCGACGAGCGCGACGCGCTGAAGTTCCCCACCCGAGAGGTCGTCGATGTGGTTGTCGACGACCGGCCCGATGCCGGTCCGCTCGATGAGGTAGTCCAGTTCGCCGCGCTCGTCGGTCTGGTCGAGTAGCTGCCGCGCCTTGCCGTCGAACTGGTCCGGAATCCGGTCGACGTACTGGGGCTTGCGAGCGACGGTCACGTCGCCGTCGCGCATCTGCTCGAGGTACTCCTGCAGGGCGGTCCCGCGGTACTCGTCGAGAATTTCGTCCCAGTTTGGCTCCTCGCCGTAGCGGCCCAGGTTGGGCTGCATCTCGTCGGCGAGGATGCGCACAGCGGTGGTCTTCCCGATGCCGTTCGGGCCGAGAATCCCGGTCACCTGTCCCTCGGCGGGGCTCGGGAGCCCGTACAGTGCGAAGGCGTTCTCCCCGTAGCGGTGGACCGGGTCGTCGGTCAGCTCCTGTGGGAGATTGATGATCTCGATTGCGTCGAACGGACACTTGTTCACGCAGATACCGCAGGACTCGCCCAGACAGATCTCCTCGGAGATGCGGACCTGGTCGGGCTGGCCCTCGAAGGGCTCGTCCTCCTCGTACTCGTCTTCGCGCTTGACGATGCACTCTTTCCCGCTGCGGTTGGGCGGGCAGTAGTTCATGCACTCGTAGTTACAGCGGTCGGGCTGGCACCGCTCTAGGTCGACGACGGCGATACTGTCCTCGGCCATCGTTACGCTCCCGTCGTCAGCAGAATGCCCCACGAGACGAACCACAGCGAGAAGGTCATGAAGCCGATATAGAGCACGTCCTTCGTCGAGAGGTCGTCCGTGTCGATGCCGATCACCCGCAGAATCGGGAACTGTGCTGCGATAGCGACCGCGAGGACGAGCACGCCTTGTGGGTCGTTCGGCGCGGTCGCTAATGCGTTGGAACCGAACGCGGCGGCGATGCCAGCGACGGCTGTCAGCGTCGTGACAGTGAGCCCCCGCATATGGGAACTCATTCCGTCCGCCGTTTCCGTAGCCATACCACACGTTCCACTACCCGCAACCAAAAGGTGCGCGGTTCAGGGCTGTGACGCGGCCGCGAATGCGTGCGCCGTCGAGACTGACTCCTCAATCTTTATGCGCCCGGCGCTTGTGATTACGGGTAATGACGGACTCTGATGGGGAAGCCATCGCAGACCTTCCGCCGAGCGCAAAGCTCGTGTACAAGGTTCTGGAGTACGACGGCCCGCTGACACAGAAAGGCATCGTCGAGGAGTCGATGCTTTCGGCACGGACCGTCCGTTACGCTCTGGAACGACTCGACGAAGTCGGTGTTATCGAAGAAGACGTGTACTTCGCTGACGCGCGGCAGAACCTCTACGAAATCACCGATCAACCGGCGGAAGCGGACGCCGCTGTCTCGGACTGACCGCTTTCTCGCTTGGCTGTTTCGCGACGCGACCACGCGCTATAGTTGAACCGATTTACACACCGATCGCACTGCAGTCGTGCGGGTGTGCATTGACTTTCAATGGCTACTATAGTTACAGCGATGCGACCACGTCGCCCGTCGTCGCAATGGCCGCGAACTCACCGCGTAGTTGCGCCAGCGCCGTCCGGTGGACCAGCGGCGCGTCGAACCGCTCGCCGTCGAGCGCGCGGCCGAACGTCGCCGTCGCGTCGCTCGCGACGACCACGTCGAACCCGCGGTTCTCGGCCATCCGCGCCGTCGTCGAGACGCAGTGGTCGGTCGTCAGCCCGCAGACGACGACGGTCCCATGGCCGCGCTCGCGGAGCCAGGCCTCCAGCCCGGTGTCGACGAACGCGCCGTTGACGCGCTTCACGAACGTCGCTTCGCCCGGTTCTGGTTCCAGTTCCGATTTGAACGCAAAGCCCGGCTCCCCCCGCCGGAGCGGCGAGTCCGGCTCCGTCGAATCGTGGCGGACGTGAACCACGGGCAGGTCGCGCTCGCGCCACGCCGTGAGCAGGCGCGCCGCGTTCGCCTCGGCATCGGGGTTGTTTCGGGAACCCCACCGCGACTCGTCGAATCCCTGCTGGAAATCTACCAGCACGAGTACCGGGTCCGCGGGGAGCGAGAGCGCCGCCATCAGTCGGCCGGCTCCGGCGCGGGCGTCTCGACGAGCCACTCCGATTTCGGATGCTCGCGCGTCACAGTCATCGGACATTCGTCGGGGGCCTGGGCCTCGTCCGAGGACAGCATGTACTGGGGCCACTCGCGGTCGCCCTCGACACCCCAGTCGCCGATGTCGGCGTGGGGGCAGACGCCGTCGTACTCTTCGAGGCGACCCTGGATGACCTCGCGGGCGTGCTGGCCGGCCTCGGTGTCGGCGGTGACGTTCAGGTCCTCGAACAGCGCCCGGGGCTGGAACGTAATCTCCAAGCCGACCGGGCAGTAGCGGCTCTTCCGCGTGTCGTAAAACGGCGCGCGGCAGGTCGGGAACATCGGTTCGCCGCCGAAGCAAAACTCCCAGTAGGGGTCGTCGGTGTCGGTCGGAATGTCCTCAGGCCAGGGCTCCGGGTCGTGGACGTGCAGGAACTGGAGGATATGCCAGAGGCGGTCGTGGTACTCGGCCTCCGTCAGTGGCCGCTCGGGCGGTCGGAAGAACGTCACCAGCGAGGCCCGCTCGCTGTGGTCCTGATAGGTGTCCAGATATTCCAGGACCGTCCGGCCGAGGTCGAACAGCGCGTCGGGGTCGCTCATCGACGGGACGGCCGTGTACAGCGGCTCGCCGTCCCGGACCGACTCCGCGCCGAAGAAACAGGGGAACGGCGTGCCGTTTCGCTCGCCGGTCAGCCCCTCGCTGAAGGTCCGCCAGTGGTCGGCGACCCAGTCGGGCGCGGCCCCGCGCTCGACCCGGTCGGCCAGCGTCGCCTGGTCCACGAGCCTGCCGACGACTGTGTCGGTCATACACTGACTGTGGTGCTACAGCGGAATTTAGCTGTCGTTTTCGGCGGTTCGGCCCGCCGTTGAATGCTGTCCGCTCGCCGACCTCTACGACGGCACGACGGTAATCGTGCTGCCGCGGTCGATCGCTCGCTCTAGTTCCTCGGCGATGCCCGACCCGCGAGAGACCTGAATCTCGCCGCTGCGGGAGACCGTCGCGGTGAAGAGGTACTCGCCGTCGGCCTGCAGTTCGACCGTGTCGCCGGCGTGGCCGTCGAGCGGGACGATGACGTGTCGGGACGTGACTTCCGGCTGGACGATTTCGCCCTGCTTGCCGCCGGACTCGGTCTGTGGGCCGCCCGAGGGGCCGGACGGTCGTTCCTCGAAGGTCCGCACGTCGATGTCGATGCCGAGGCGATTCTCCACGTCGGAGATGCGGCCGCCGCCCTTGCCGATGACCTGCGAGATGTCGTCGTCCTCGACCCAGACGACGGCGGTGTTGGGCCCGCGCAGTTCGACCTCGACGTGGCCCCGCGCGATGGAGCGTATCTCGCGTTCGACCTCCTGCTTGGCGAGGCGGTCGACGCCGGAGTCCTGCTGGTCCCCGTCGTCGTTCAGCGGGACCGTGACGACCTGGCGGTTGAACGTGTATATCTCGTACTCGGGGCGACCGGTCTCGAAGTCCTTGACCATGATGACCGGCCGCGCGAGGTCCTCCTCCATCAGGCCCTGCGGGACCTTGACCTCGGTCGAGACGTCGTAGACGGTGTGGACCTCGCCGGCCTCGATGTAGACGACGGTGTCGACGATTTGCGGGATGAGCCCGAGTTCGACGCGGCCGATGAGCCGCTGGAGCGCGTCGATGGCACGGGTGGCGTGGACGACCCCGACCATGCCGACGCCGGCCAGGCGCATGTCCGCGAACACCTCGAAGTCGTCGGTCTTGCGGACCTCGTCGTAGATGGTGTAGTCCGGCCGGACCATCAGCAGGGAGTCGGCGGTCTTCTCCATGGACCCGCCGAGTTCGGTGTACTGGGTGATGTTCGGGCCGACTTGGAGGTCCCGCGGTTTCTCCATCGTCTTGACCGCGTAGTCGGCGTCGACGAGGAACTCGCCGACCGCCTGTGCGAAGGTGGACTTCCCCGCCCCGGGCGACCCGGAGATGAGGACGCCGCGCTGGTGCTCGGTGAAGCGGTCACGGAGTTCGTCGGCGTACTCGTAGTCGTCGAGTTCGGTCTTGACGATGGGCCGGACAGCCGTGATTTCGAGCGCGTCCGAGAAGGGCGGTCGCGCGATGGCGATGCGGTAGTCCCGGAACTGCGTGATTGTCATGCCGGGCTCGTCGAGTTCGAGGAAGCCGTCCGGCGAGGCGCGCGCGCTTTCCTCGATGTCGGCGGCGTACTCTCGCAGTTCGCTCTCTGTCGCGGGGTCGTCGCGGATTGGCGTGTACTGCATATCGCCGATAGACCCCTTCTTGGCGTAGGGCTGGACGCCGACCTTGAGGTGGACGCTCATCGTCCCCTCGTCGAAGAAGTTCTCAATCTGGAGCCGGTCGACCGTCCGCTTTACCGGCTCGACGAACTCCACGGCGAGCCCTTTCGCGCGGGCGACCTCGGCCTGTACGTCGTCGCTGGTCACGAGCGTCGCGTCGCGGTCACCGGCGATGTCCCGGATGAGCGCGTCAATCTGCCCTTCTCCGGCCTCCCGTTTCTCGATGGCGTCGGGCCGCCGGCCGACGTACTCCACGTCGATGAGGCCGTCTTCGGCCAGGTCGACGAGCGTCTGGAGTTCTTCCAGTCCCTCCCAGCCCGTCTCGCGGCCGTCGTTCGCCTGTGCTTCGAGTTCGCCGACGACAGCTTCGGGAACGACGACTGTCGCGCCGGCAAAGCCCATGCCGTCGACATCCGTGTCAGGGTCGGCATCAGCCTTCACCTGGTCGGACACGCGGCCGTCGATGACCACGCTCGTGTCCGGTACGATTTCCATATCGGCCGTTGGAGACTGCCGTTGATAAGGGTGTGGAGTCTTCCGCCCCACTACAGGGGCAGCGGCAGCATGCTCCCCTTCGACGCCAACGATGCGGCGGCGGACATACCGGGCTATGCGGCAGCGTGTCGCTCACACCGGGTGTAGCGCGTGGTCACCGGCAGCTGCTCGCAGGCGAAACAACGACCGTTCCTTGCCGTGGGATTCGATCATTACGTCCGACTGGTCGGTGAGCCAGCCTGGGACAGCAGCCACGTGATCGGCGTGTGCCTGTGGGCTCGCATCGCTGTCGCGGCCGAGGCGTGCCGGCTCGGAGTAATGCGTGATCGGCCGGACCCCGTCCCACGTGTCCCGAGCCAGGTCGAACCCCTCACGGTACGTGAGCCCGCGGTCGGTGAAGCTGTGATGGTGGTAATCGAACGTCACGGGGATATCGACTCGGCTGGCCACGTCCGTAACGAGTTCCTGTACGCTCCACAGCGACTCGGCGTCGTCATTTTCGACAGTCAGTCGGTCGCGAGCCCGCGGCGCGAGGTCGCTGACGACATCACAGAACCGATCGGCTGTCGCCGCCTTGTCACCGTAGTGCGCTCCGATATGGATGTTAATCGCATACCGCGGAGACCGCGGCAGTCCCATCAGGTCGAGCCAGCGGCCGTGGTGCTCGACCGACTCGACAGAGCGGGCAACAGTATCGTCGGATTCGCTCGCGAGCTTACACCAGTGGCTCGGGTGAAACGTCAGGCGCATATCGGCGTCCTGGACCAGTTCGCCACACTCCTGTGCCAGTGACTGAATCCGCTCGTAGTTCGGCAGAGCGGTGAGTTCGAACTGTGAGTTCCACGGGACGAGCTTTGAGCTACAGCGGTAGAACTTGATACCATGGTCGCGGTTCCACAGCAGAATCTCGCGCAGGTCCTCGAAGTTTTGCTCGGCAAGCGTGGCCGCGTACTCGATGCCGTCAGACTCCCAGGTCTTTTTTTGCATATCGCGATTGCACCGGCGGGGCGGGTCACGCTCTCGGAGCGTCCGGTTCATCGCAGCGTAGCCCAGCATTACCCGAGTATTGCCGCTCAACACGGACAGGTGTTCGGTTCGACAGCCGGTGCCGAACGTCTTTGAAAAACCGCCACCAGCTTGAGTCCAGATACAGCTTTATGACAGAGCGGCCGCTCACCTTTCGCTGGGTCCGCGGACGCCGGACGGTCGAAGCAATCGCTGCCCGCCCCGGACTTTTTCCTGTCCCGGTTCCCGACCCACGGTATGGACACGCTGCCGTCGCTGACTCGTGCCCTCGTTTCGATCCCCAGTCACGACGACGAAGCGGCTGCTGGGGAGTACATCCTGACGTGGCTCCGGGACCACACTGATGCGCAAGTCACCCGCGACGACCACGGCAACGTCATGGCCTGCAAGGGGCAGGGCGACGACACGCTCGCCCTCGTCGGCCACCACGACGTGGTCCCGCCGGACGACTCACAGGTCGACGCCGACGGCGAGTACGTCGTCGAACAGCGCGACGGTCGCCTCTACGGTCGGGGCACGGCGGACATGAAAGGGTGTGTCGCCGCGGCGATGCTGGCCTTCCGGGACGCCGACCCCGCCGGCGAACTGGTCTTTGCCTCCTTCGTCGGCGAGGAACAGGGCGGGGTCGGCTGCCAGGCCGCCATCGAGGATGGCTTCGCGCCCGACTACGCCGTCGTCGGCGAGGGGTCGACCGGCTACTCCGCCCCTGGCACCACGGATGTGGCCGTCGCGCACAAAGGTCGGCGCGGGTCGACGCTGGTCGCCGAGGGCGCGGCGGCCCACGCGAGCGAACCCGACGCCGGCGCAAACGCCATCTACCGCGCGACCGACGCCGTCGACGTGGTCCGGGACCTCGACTTTCCCGAGACAACCGTGCTGGGCCACGAGTTGAGCGGGAGCGTCGCCGTCACGGAAATCGACGGTGGCTCCGCGTGGAACGTCATCCCCGAGCGATGCGAGGTCACCGTCGACGAGCGGACGGTCCCCGGCGAGCGCGCGCCGCTCGACCGCGCCGAGGCCGTCGACGGCGTGACCTGGCGCGTCGACCAGGACCTCCCGCCGATGGCCTGCGGCGACGCCGACTTCGCGGATAGGGTGCTGGACGCCGCCGCTGATGCGCAGGACAGCACGCCCGAGCACGTCGTCAAACCGCACGCGACCGACGCCGGCTGGCTCGCACAGGCCGGAACGGACTGTGTAATCGTCGGTGCGGCCGAACCCGGCGAGGCCCACACCGCCGACGAGAGCGTGTCGCTGGCCGTCCTACAGCGGTGCCGCGAGGTTTACGAGCGCGTCGCCGAGTCGTGGCCGTCCGAGTGACTGCCGACTGTGCCGTGTCGCCCTGATAGGCCCTACTCGCTCGTGCACCCCTTACCGGCGGCATCGGGTCTTTACCGTCGCCGGCCTAACCCCGCCGTATGGCAACAGCGAGCGAGGACACCGAGTCCACGTACGAGCAGTTTCTGGATCACGTCCGCCGCCTCCACTACGTCCAGGACGCTGGCGGCGTCCTGAACTGGGACCAGCAGGTGATGATGCCCGACGCCGGGACGCCGGCCCGGGCGAAACAGACCTCCGCCATCTCGACGCTCCATCACGAACTGCTGACCGACGACGACCTGGCCGAGTGGCTGGACGAACTCGACGACGCCGACCTCGACGCCGAACAGGAAGCCGTCGTCCGGGAGGTCCGCCGGGACCACGAGCGGGCGACGAAGGTCCCCGCCGACCTCGTCGAGCGCATCTCGGAGGCCTCTTCGAACGCCCTGCCGGTCTGGAAGGAGGCCAAGGCCGAGGACGACTTCGACGCCTTCGCCGACACGCTCGAAGAACTGGTCGAACTCCGCCGGGAGTACGCCGCGGCCATCGACCCCGACCGCGACCCCTACGAGGTCCTCTTCGAGGAGTACGAGCCCTACCTCGGCATCGACACCGCCGAGGAAGTGCTGACGGACCTCCGGGACGCGCTCGTCCCGCTCATCGACGACATCGCCGACAGCGACGTGACCCTCGCGGACCCGTTCGAGGGGACCTACGACGACGACACCCAGCACGGCCTCGTCGAGACCGCGCTGGACACGCTGGGCTACGACTGGGACCGCGGCCGACTAGACACCGCGCCCCACCCGTTCTCGATGGGGACGCAGTTCGACGCCCGCGTCACCACCCGTTTCACCCCCGAGGACCCGCTGGACGCGCTCGGGTCGACCATCCACGAGTTCGGCCACGCCACCTACACGCTCGGTCTGCCACAGGAAGCGTACGGCACGCCGCTCGGCGACAACCGCGACCTCTCGGTCCACGAGTCCCAGTCGCGCTTTTGGGAGAACCACGTCGGCCGCTCAGAGCCCTTCTGGGACTTCTTCGCCGACACCGCGAATGACCACCTCGGGACCGACGCGTCGCCCCGCCAGTTCTACGAGGCCGCAAACGAGGTGTACGACGACAACCTCATTCGGGTCGAAGCGGACGAACTGACCTACCACATGCACATCATCGTCCGCTTCGAAATCGAGCGGGACCTCATCCGCGGGGACCTCGAGGTCTCCGAAGTGCCCCAGGTCTGGAACGACAAGATGGAGGAGTACCTCGGCGTCCGGCCCGACACCGACGCCGAGGGCTGTCTGCAGGACATCCACTGGACGAACGGGGCCTTCGGCTACTTCCCGACATACACGCTCGGGTCGGTGCTGGCCGCGCAACTGGACCACCACGCCCGCGGGGACATCGACGGCTTCGACGACCACGTCCGGGCCGGTGAGTTCGACCCCATCCACGACTGGCTCACCGAGAACATCCACCAGCACGGTGCTCGCTACCGGACCGACGACCTCGTTGAAGAAGCGACTGGTGAATCCTTCACCGCCGACCACTTCCTCGACTACGCCGAGGAGAAGTACCGTTCGCTGTACGACTGCTGACACGACGGTCGACAAACGTCGTTCCAGATATCGACTCTGATACTATTGGGCTATTCGTTTTATATTCCCCGCACATTGTGGCGACTACTATGGCTGAGAGACCGACGGAAAACGTACGGGGTCAAACGGGTGCGGGGATCGAAACGGACGTCGAAGACGAGGTCGCGGAGAACATCGATACAGAGGCCGGCTACAGCCACACCGCTGCGAGCGAAATCCAGACGATGCTGGCCGAGGTGGAGGGGTCGTCGGTCGGAATCGCGGAGGAAACGGCCGACATCCGCGAACAGGCCGCCGAACAGTACGAGAGCCTGACAGACATCGCAAACGAGGTGTCGAACCTCTCTGCGTCGGTCGAACAGATAGCTTCCTCCTCCGAAGAGGTGTCCGCGGCCTCCCGCGAAGCGAAGGAACTCGCCGAGCGCGGGCAGGGGAACGCCGACGACGTTCACGAGGCGATGGAGAACATTCAGCAGGCGGCCGACAGCGTCGCCGAGGATGTCAAGACGATACAGCAAAGCGTTCAGGAGATCGACGAAATCGTCGACGTCATCAACGACATCGCCGACCAGACCAACATGCTGGCGCTGAACGCGTCTATCGAGGCCGCTCGCGCCGGTGAGGCGGGCGAAGGGTTCGCCGTCGTCGCAAACGAAGTCAAAAGCCTCGCCGAGGAGTCACAGGAGCAAGCGACGACTATCGAGCAGATGATCGACGGCATCCAAGACGATACCGAGAACGCCGTCGAGAGCCTCGAAGAGAGCAACGAAGAGATTGACGCGGGAATCGACACGGTCGAAGAATCGACCGAAATCCTCGAAGAGATCGACGACACCGTCCGCGAGGTCAACAACGGTATCGAGGAGGTCGCGACAGCCACGGACCAGCAGGCCGCCTCGACTGAGGAAGTGGCCAGTATGATCGACCAGTCCACGGGCGCAGCCAAGGATATCGCCGACAGCACGGCCGATATCGCCGAGGAATCCGACGAGCAAACAGACCTTCTCACCGACATCAATCAGGCGATGGACGACCTCGTCGCGGGCCTCCAGCGCAACAACTGAACAGCCTGCACACTTCGGCCATACAGTTCGAAGCACCCGAGTCGAACCAGTCGTTTATTCGTCCGGGTGGCGTACGGCCGGTATGCGACCGGATCTGGACCCAGAACAGCTCGACCGCTACTCCCGGCACATCATCATGAACGACGTCGGGCCAGAGGGCCAGGCCGCACTGCTCGACACCGACGTGCTGGTCGTCGGGGCCGGCGGCCTCGGCGCGCCGGTGCTCCAGTACCTCGCGGCTGCGGGTATCGGTCGGCTCGGTATCGTCGACGACGACACCGTCGAGCGGTCGAACCTCCAGCGGCAGGTCATTCACGGCGACGACGATGTGGGGCGGCCGAAAGTCGACAGCGCCGCGGAGTTCGTCACGGGCCTCAACCCCGACGTGAGCGTCGACCGCCACGAACTGCGGCTGGCCCGGGAGAACGCTGCCGACCTGGTGGCCGACTACGACATCGTCGTCGACGCCTCCGACAACTTCGCCACGCGCTTTCTGGTCAACGACGCCTGCACGCTCTCGAACACGCCGTTCTCCCACGGCGCTATCTTCCAGTTCGAGGGGCAGGTGACGACGTTCTCCGGCGACAGCCCGTGTTACCGCTGTCTGTTCCCCGAAGCGCCGCCGGAGGGAACTGTCCCCGACTGCGCGACCGCAGGCGTGCTGGGCGTCCTGCCGGGCACCATCGGCTGCATGCAGGCGACCGAAGTCGTCAAGCTCGCCATGGACTACGGCGAGACCCTGGAGGGCCGGCTCATCGCCTACGACGCCGCCGAGATGTCCTTCGAGGAAATCCCCGTCGCGGCCAACCCCGACTGCCCGGTGTGTGGCGACGACCCGGCCATCGCCAGCGTCGCCGACGCCAGCTACGAGGGCCGCTGTTCGCTCGCTGAGGACTGACCGGCCCGCGCTCCGGTGCCGTTCTCACAGCTGATACTGCGGAACCGAGGTTTATGTCACGATAGCCACGAGTCGGGACAACGTCCCACATGTCCCGCCCCGACCACGCGCCCCACCCCTTTTCCGTCCGCCTCCAGAAGCCCGGCTACGTCGAACTGGTGTTCTCGCTGGTGCTCGTCTGGGGCTTCGGCGATGCGCTGTCGACGCTGTTCGCCGCGCAGTTTGCCGGGCCGGGACTGGAGGCTAACCCGTGGATACGGACCCTCCTCATCCACGAACCGCTGCTCGTGATTGCCCTGAAGATGGCTGTCGTCCTCTACGTCGGCGTCGTTCTGCTGGAGTGTCGCGACGTGGTCGAGCGAGTCCCGCTGTGGCGGGCCTGGCTCCTCGGCGTCGTCGCCGTCGGCGCGGTCGTCGTCCTCGGCAACACCTACGTCGGCCTGGCCGCGGCCGCCGCCTAGGCCCGGACGGTCCCGAGTTCGACAACGGCGTCCCGCGGCGGCGTCTCGAACAGGTCCGGATGGACGAGTGCCGCCAGGAACTCAAGCGTGTCTACGAGCCGCGGCCCCGACCGGTTGACGTAGTGGTGGCCGTCCATCACGTACGCCCGGCCCTCGCGGACGGCCGTCAGGTCGTCGAAGCCGGGGCGGTCGGTCAGGTCGGCACGGTTCTCGCGAGTCTGTGCCACGTCGAAGCCACAGGGTGCGGCCACCAGCACCTCGGGGTCGTACTCGCGGACCGCCGTCCACTCACGCGGCCGGGAGTGTGCGCCGGCCGCTTCCATTCCGTAGGTCCCACGGGCCGTCTCGATCATTTCCGGGACCCAGTGGCCGGCGACCATCACCGGGTCCAGCCAGTCCAGCACCGCCACGCGAGGTGTCGTCTTGGCCCGTGCTGCCGTCGTCTCGACGGCCGCGACCCGGTCCCTGAGGTCGGCGACGAGTTCGGCGGCGCGGTCGTCACGCCCGACTGCTGCACCGACCCGGTGGATGGAGTCGAACAGGTCGTCGAGGCTGTGGACATCGAGTGTCAGTACGTCGGCGTCCAGTCCCAGTTCCTCGACGGCCTCGGCGACCAGCACGTGATCGACGGCGCACACGTCACAGACGCCCTGGGTGACGATGAGGTCGGGTTCCAGTTCCGCCAGTGTCTCGCGGTCGATGGCGTAGACGCCGTCGCTCTCCTCGGCGGCCGCGACCTGCTCGTTTATCTCGCCGCTCGATGCTGTCGGGTCGACGCGAGAGCGGTTGACCGACGGCTTCTCGCGGGCCGCTGGCGGATGGTCGCACTCATGTGAGACACCGACCGGCTCGACACCGAGCGCGTAGACGATCTCCGTCGCCGAGGGCAGGAGCGTGACGACTCGCATACTCCGACCTTGGTCCGCGCGGACAAAAACCTGCGTCCGCCGCCTCGCACGCTTCGTTACGCTTACCCTCTGTCGCCGACGAGACGCGGGCATGGAAGTCAAGTCGCGACACCACCTCCGTTCGGACGAGGTTGACACCATCACGACGGCGCTGTCGGAGAATCTCGGTGTCGAACTCGACGCGGATAGCTTCGAGAAGGTCGAGTTCGACGACAGCGACTGGGACGTCGTCCTCGTCGACGGCGACCCGCTCGTCCTCTACCTAGATCGCGAGGGACCCCGTCCCTCGGATGGAGGCGGCGAAGCCGCCGAGAAAGAGCCGTTCCTCACAGTACAGGGCGCCAACCAGCACCCGCCCGAGAAACACGTCGTCACCGTCGACGCCGGGGCCGTCTCCTTTGTCTCAGACGGCGCGGACATCATGCGGCCGGGCATCACCGAGGCCGACGACGACATCAGTGAGGGCGATTTGGTCGTCATCAACGAGGAGTCCCACGGGAAGTTCCTCGCTGTCGGCCGCGCGCAGACCGACGGCGACGATATGGTCGGCGACAGCGGGCAAGTCGTCAAGTCGCTCCACCACGTCGGCGACGATCTGTTTGAGTTTTCGGTGTAGGGCAGTTCTGTACTCGCTTCAGTCACACCAGCGGCCGGAGCCCGAACCGGTCGAAGTCACGGTCTAACGTAACTCTGAGGAGCGCTTCGGCCACGCCAGCGCCCACGGCAACGCCGAGCAACAGGGGCCAGACGGTGAGATACGACGACAGCGGGTGGAGATGCGTCCCGTAGAGCCATTCAACCACCGTGTTGCCGAGTAGCCAGAACGTCACAAGCACCGGCGTGACGAGCGAAAGACGACTACAGAGATACAGCGGGACGGCACCCGTGAGGAACATCCCGACGGCGGCATAGCTGGCCCCGAACGCAAGGGTCGCCGTGTCGTGTGACAAAAAGTGGACGCCGTTCGCAAACAGCCACGACAGTACGCCGATGGCATAGAGGATGCCACCGACGGCTGCGACGGTACTGGGCGTTGACCTGATGGAGGGCAGGCGCATCGGTGTCAGTGTTCGTTCCATCACCTAAATAACGTTTTGTGCAGCCCACGTCGTTCTCGGTCGTCACCACGGCCGATCAGGGTGTGCTGTGGCGATACGTTCGATGGACGAAAAGTTGAAACGGGTAGCGAACGCCGTGAGTGACATGGGACTGATGAGCAAGATCCTCGGGGAGTCTGGGTCCTCTCGGAACACCGAGGATTACGTCGAACTGAACGCGAACGAATTCGAGATGACCGGGACGGAACTCGAACGTCAGGTCCGTATCGCCCGCATCAGTGACAAGCAGGACGTCATCGAGATCAAAGACGCCGTCTACGACGGCGACGTGGTCGTCGCGGATATCACGCGCCACTCCACACAGGACCGCACGATGGAACACATCAGCGACGAGCTCAAGCAGGTCGCCAACGAGGTCGGCGGCGACATCGTCCAGAAGGACGACGACCAGCTCATCATCACGCCGGCTGGCGTCGGCATCTCTCGGGAACGACTCGGCCGATAGGAGTGTGCTAGTCCGGTCGACGGGACCTCGCTGTTCGGTCGACCTTGTCAGCTTATCTCAGTCTAACTGCCGGTTTTCGGGGGCTTCAATGCGTTTTTCGGTGTCGCCACGCTAAGGGCGGCAATGACTGAACCGGCGATACGCGCTAGCGGGTTACAGAAGCGCTACGGCGATGTCCAGGCACTCGACGACCTGGAACTGACAGTCGAGCAAGGCGAGTTCTTCGGCCTGCTCGGCCCGAACGGGGCCGGCAAGACGACGTTCATCAACACGCTGGTCGGCCTCGTCCACAAGGACGGGGGAACCGCGGAGGTGTTTGGCTTCGACGTGGAGGACGACTACCGCGAGGTCCGCGACCGTATCGGCGTCGCACCACAGGAGTTCAACGTCGACCGCTTTTTTCCCATCATCGAGGTACTGGAACACAAGGCGGGCTACCACGGTATCAGCCGGGCCGAGGCCAGAGAGCGGGCCGAGGACGCGCTGAAGACCGTCGGCATCTGGGACAAGCGCGACACGCGCTTCGACTGGCTCTCCGGCGGGATGAAACGGCGGTTCGTCCTCGCCCGCGCACTCGTCTCGAACCCGGACCTGCTCATCCTCGACGAGCCGACGGCGGGGGTCGACGTCCAGCTCCGCCACGACCTCTGGGAGATTATCAACCGGATGAACGACGCCGGGACGACGATTCTGCTGACGACCCACTACATCGAGGAGGCCGAGCGGCTCTGTGACCGGGTCGCGATTATGGACGACGGGCGGAAAGTCGAGGTGGCGACCCCCGACGACCTGATGGCCCGCGGCACGGACACGATCGTCCTCGAACTCGCCGAGACCCCGCGGACGGCCCCGCGACTCGACGTTGAGGGCATCACGGACGTGGAACTGACCGACGAGGGGCTGGCCGTCACTGCGATGGGTGGGAGCCAGACCGCGCCGGCCATCATGCGCGAACTCGAAGCCCGGGGCCACACCGTCACCTCGCTGGAGATCCGCCGCGCGTCGCTCGAAGAGGTGTTCGTCGACATGACCCGCGACGACCGCGAGTACGCGGAGGTGTCGGCATGAACCCGAACGCGACGCAGTTCCTGACACTGGCCCGGCGGGAAGTGCTGCGGTTCGTCCGCCGGCCGTACAACACCTTCCTCCCGCCGATTATCACGAACGCGCTGTATTTCTCCGTGTTCGGGGTCATCCTCGGGAGCCGAATCGGCGAAATCGCGGGCGTGAGCTACCTCCAGTTCGTCCTGCCGGGACTTGTCGTGCTCGGGGCCATCTCGGACAGTTTCGAGAACGCCTCCTTCACCATCTTCCACGGGCGCTGGAACGACTACATCCAGGCCGTGCTCACGTCCCCGATGTCGAACCGGAGCATGGTGGCCGCCTACGTCTCGGCCAGTGCGCTCCGTGGTATCGTCACGTCCTTGCTCATCGTCGGCGTCGGGCTGATATTCACGTCTGTCCCCGTCGCCAACCCCCTGTATCTCGTCTCGTTCCTGCTGGTGATTACCACGCTGTTCGGCGGGCTCGGTGTTATCGGCGGCCTCTGGGCGAGCGACTTCGACTACCTGACGGTGATGAACCAGTTTATCCTCCGGCCGCTGGTGTTTTTCGGCGCGGTGTTTTACTCGCTGGAAGTCCTCCCGGCGTTCTGGCGCAGCGTCTCGTTGCTCAACCCGATGGTATACATGGTGAACGGCGTCCGCTACGGGATGATCGGTGTCACCGAAATCGATCCGAACACGTCGCTGGCCGTCCTGACCGGGACAACCGTCGTCGTGTTGTCTATCGACTTCCTGCTGTTCAAGCGCGGCTACGGGCTCGCCGAATAGCGCCGTCGCTCGGGTCCCTCCGTGGCCGGTAAAACTGGGCTGCGGGCTCGATGCCTGACCTGGCCGCGAATGCCGGATTGGGTCCGCTCCGGCGGGCGGACAAACTATGACAGGCTGCCCCGGAATCCGCGTCCGTGGCAACACGAGGGGTGTCTCGTGCCCCGGATACTTGTGAGCGCCTCCGGGTGAGGCGTATGTGAATGTATGCCACAAGCGTATTTAGATGTGACGCCCGTCTGACGCTGTGTGATAATGGCGGTACTCGGTCCGGAAGAACCAGCAGCTACGAGCCACGTATCGCTGGCACTCACGACTCGCGCCCGACGACCGGCCTCAGACGTTGTCCGGGGCGTCGGCGTCGTCCTCGACCGAGCGCTTCAGCGAATCGCGGCGCGCCTTCGCGTCGCGGTCGGTCGCTTCCTCAAGGAAGTCGTTCTTGATGGCGACCGCGTCTTCGGCCGCATCGACGTTGCCTTCGGCTATGACCTCCTCCGCGGGCCGCTCGTCGATGTGCAGCGCGAGTTTGTCCTTCTTCGAGCCGTACTCGACGCGGCCCGCGACGACCCGCTCGAACACGGGGTTGTCCGGGTCGTCGACGACCAGCAGGTCGTTGCCTTCGTACTCTTCCGTATCGGTCACTTCGCCGAAGTACTCCTCGACGAACGCTTCCATGTCAGGGACGCGGTCTTCGAGATGCTCGCCCCGTCGCATCTTGTACTCTCGCATGGGCGAGTTTTTGCGAGGGGCTGTCTTACCCTTTGCGTTCACTCCTCGTCACGGGTGATAAGTGACCCCTTGTGACACTCCGGACAGAAGTCCCCGGCACGCAACGATGTCGACTCCACTTCGGTGGTGAAGCCACACTCTGGACAGGCAAACTCGCCCTCCGGAACCGTCACGGCGCTGTCGCTGGTCGGTTCGACGCTCGAATCGTCGTCCGTTCCGGTGTCGACCGGCATCGTCTCCGGCGACCAGCCGTCCCCGTCATCTCCCGGCTCATCGGGCCACTCACCGGGCTGTCGGTCGTCGCCAGCCGGCTCTGATTCCTCTTCCTCGCCGAGAATGAGTCCGTCGTCTTTCTCGGGGTCGGTCTCGTCTTCGGGTACCGGCTCCTCGCCTTCCGCGTCCGGCACGTCGACCGTCGTCGTCGGCTCGTCCAGTTCCACGTCGCCGCTCTCCTCCTCGCCGTCGTCCCCGTCGTCGATAATCTCGGCGTCGTCGGCGGACGGGTCGACCGACTCCCCGTCGTCCGCGTCGTCGAGTCCCGCGTCCCCCGGCGCTTCGACCGGGTCGTCGACGCTGTCCCAGCCGTCCGACCGCTCCCTTTCCTCGTCATCGGGACTGACTGTGCTCTCAGCCGGGTCGTCTTCCGGCTGTGACTCGGTCTCCGGCCTTTCGGATCCGGACTCTTCTTCGACGAGGTCGCTGGCGATGTCCGACGGTGTCTCGATAGCCGTTACCTCCTTGTTTTCCGAGACAATTCGCGTATTTCCACACCGCTCACAGGTCTCCCGTTCCTGGATGGTGATGACGACTTCGCTACCCTGCTCTTCGCGCTCGCGCTCGACGGTGGTCTCACCGTACTTGTGCCCGAGGACGGAACATTTGAGACCCATTGCCAGAACTTCCCACCGTGGCGTACTTAAACCCTGCCCGTTGGCTCGACCGCTCGTGACAGAACGCTACCCCGTTTCGCGACACTACTACATTAATTTCAGCATAGCTTGTGAAATTTTATAACTGGAAGCGGTACTACGTTACGCCAATGCAGCGGATGACGACGCTCGTGGTGTCGGTCCTCGCCCTCTCAGCACTTCTCTGTGGAACAGCGATGGCGACCGAGAACCAGCCACCGCTTGCTGACGCCGGACTGGACCAGTCCGTCGAGCGAGGGACGTCGGTCCAGTTGGACGCCAACGGCTCGCGCGACCCCGATGGCACAGTTGAATCATTCGAGTGGACCATCGAAGCGCCGGACGGCACAGCACGCACACCCGACTGCCTGACCTGTGCCAAGACGACGTTCTCACCGGCTGAAACCGGCCAATACAACGTCACTGTCGCCGTCACTGATGACGACGGGGCGTCGCGTTCGGACACGCTCCATGTCGACGTGGTGGCCGCCGGCGGGCCGTCAGTCTCGGTTTCGGCCCCATCTGCCGTTCCCGTTGGCCTCCAGCGGAACCTGACTGCCAATGTGACTGCCGGCGACGCTGACCTCCGAACGCTCGCCTGGGTCGTCAACGGCACCGCTCAGAACCAGACGCGACTCGCCGGCGAGAACGGGAGCTCGACCATCACGCATACATTCAACGAATCCGGCTCTGTCTCCGTCCGTGCGGTCGCCTACGATGCTGCCGGAGGGCGTGGCGTCGCTAACCGGTCGATTCAGGTGGCCGGCTCGTCCGGTACCGGTAGCAGCGCTGGTGGCAACAACTGTCCGGGCGGCAGCGGGAACTACTACGTTGACGGCGAAAACATGGGCTGTACGAGTGCCGCCATGACCATCGAGGATACCATTGTCGATACTGACGGCCGGGATGGTCTATGGCTGTACGTGGACAATGAACTCACCAAGATAATCGAGGAAGAGAACATGAACAAGTACTCCGAAGACGGGTATGGGGGCACGTTCAGCGAAGAAACTATTGATGAGCAAAAACAGGCCGCAAAGAGAGAACAAACTGCTCAATCAGAGGCCAGTGCCGATCGTAGAAGTGACGACGACGGAAGTGAAGGTAGGCCCAACGGTGGGAGCACCCGTCCGAACTCTAGTGTGCCGAATAACTTAGGCGGAGAAAATGATGGTAACGATGATGAGGAGTATGATTGGTCTTACGAGGACGACGATGCCAGTAGCAGTGGAGAGGGCGACGATGATAGCGAAAATAGCAACGGTGATGATGGCAGTAGTGACGACGACGGTGGCGGTGATGACGATGATGGTGGGATCCTTGGTGGCCTACTCGGCGGGGATAGCGATGATAATAGTAACGATGGCGGCGAAGGTTGGTTTGGTGGCGATAACGACGACGGCGACGGCAGCAATGATGACAGCACTGACGATAATGGCGGTGGCGGTTGGAGTTTTTGGTAATTTATTCCCATACTTATTTTATAGAATTAGATTTTATAATAGATAGCGAGCAAGTTAGAAATAGAATGAATCAAAAGTGCAAGCTTAGAGAGAGGGCAGGATGTCTGTTAGCGACTGCTGCAGGTCCTTCCCTACTATCAGTTCTCGCTCCGGTCATCATGTGGATAAACGACAGTGAGTATGGAAATGAACACTCAGCTACGTCCTGTACCCAGTCCAATGTTAGTTTCCTCAGCAATCCGATCGTGTTTGCCTCGTCATCAGGAGGAGTAAATCGGTGTGGGACAGCAGATGGCCTGGCTCCGGAACCGACGCCGATCGTGAATGGAATTTTGACACTCTCGTCTGTCGAAAAAGAAATAAACAATTCAGAACCTCATAGTGAGATTCAGGGATGATGTCCAATATTAGAAATATCGCCATCTCAGCCGCTTTTGTCCTTTTGATTATTTCGGTCGGTTGCTCTGCGTTCGTGGATGGAGATAGACAAGCAGATGATACATACACGTCGGCGCAGACTCCAGTCGCTACACCAGAGGATACCGAGACTACAACGCCCGTACCTACGGAGGCTAAAAATACGCCAGTAGCTACCGAGGTACCTGAAACAGAAACCGAATCTATTACCCGAGACGACCTCAGTAAGGCACAGAAGTTTGAGAAATTTGATGAGAATATGCAATATCTATATAATGCAGATGAAAAAAACCGTTCTGCCGAGATGGAGGCCTTCCCTGCAAATGACTCATACCACCTGACGGTTGAAATGCGAGATACTACGAACTTCACTAAGACCCGAAATGACCGGCTAAACCCGCTTTGGAAGTACTATGCCATTGTAGAGGACTACAATAATGATGATGATCACTTTCCAAAGAGAGACCACACGTATATCCCAGATACGGTCAATGTAACGTTCGTTACGGAAGATGGTGGAGTGTTTGAGACGACGTATATCAAGTACAATTGGGCGTACAAGTACTATACCGATGACTGGTCGATTCGGGTTCTCATGGCAAAGTATGGCTCTACCACCGAAGAGGGACCAGCGTACCACGAGAATGGTAGGTAGCGACACTCTCACATCTGTAGTGTGAGTCACAGAGTGTCTGTCAGTGACGACCGCGCTTCTCAGGGGCCCCGACGGTCGTTCGTCGAAACAACACGAGAGAGTTCAAACGAGTGAGGGGCTTCAATTGTTGACTGATTAACAACGGTGGAGTATGTTTGGTTTTTTTGCTCGCATGCCATCGACACCCAGACAGGTAGACAGTTAGCCACACTGTCACCGGTAGAGACGAAAGCGCCGAGCACGGAATTCAGCGCCGAGCACGCGAAGCAGCGAGTCATATCGTCTGTTCTGTTGGTGGATGGTTCACTGCACAGGATAGTATATCACAATTCCGAGGGACAAAGATTAGACCCAGCCGGTTTTAGTAGGGCATATGAGAGCGAAGCCGGAGTATCGCGACCGGGACGACACTGAGGTTGCGGTGCTCGATGCGCTCGCTGACCGCCGCGACGAGGGGATGACTGTCTTCGAGCTTCGGTCGCGGACGGAAGAGAATATCGACCGTATTGAGGACGCGCTCGCCGCTCTCAAGGCGGACGACCTCATCGAGGTCGAGGACAACGGGGAGCGGACTGTCATTCTCCCGGGGGAGGACGTGGTGGGTGAGTCGCTGCCGGACGAAGACGAGTCGCTCCTCGACCAGATTCGGAAGCGGCTTCCACTGTAACCGCTGCTGCCACACGGTGAATCACACCGCGTCCAACGGCGCGGCCGCGCAGTTGTTCGGGCCGAGTTCGAGTTCGAACGCCGTGTCGTCGTCGGCCGTCTCCGCTCCGAGATTGATCGCGATAATCCGCTCGAAGTTGGCGGGTCGCGCCGGTATGTCGTCACAGACGTACTCGACGAACGCCTCACGGTCCATCTCGAATCCTGTGAGTCGGCTTCGGAGCGTGCCCAGCGAGGCTGTGAACGTGCCATCGTTAGCCGACATCGTCGACTCGCTGTAGTGGCCTGGGGCGACGAGCGTTTCATCGGGTAGTACCGATAGCCGGTCAGTCAGCGTCCGATGGAGGTCGCGGGCGAGGTCACGAGCGCCGTCGGCCCCGGCTTCGAGGTCCGGGCGGGCGACACTGTTGAGGAAGATGCTGTCGCCGGCCAGAAGCACGTCACCGATAGTGAAGCCAGTCATGCCGGTCGTGTGACCGGGCAGGGGACGAGGCTCCAGCGTGGCTGACCCGACCTGAAGCGATTCGTCATCGGCCAGTGCAGTCATGTCGTCGACACCGCGAGCAACCGCCCGTTCGGAAAGAATTGGTTTGGCATCGGTTTCTTCGGCGAGACGCCGGACACCGCTGACGTGGTCGGCGTGGACGTGCGTGTCGATAGCGTGGGTGAGCGAGGCGTCGCGGTCAGTAGCATCGGCGATATACCGGTCGGTGAACGCCCGCAACGGGTCGATGACAGCGGCCGAATCGTCGCTGACGACCATGTAGCCGAGACAGCCCGACGACGGACGACGGTACTGGAGGACGGTTGCGTCGTCGCAGGGGATCTCGCGGGCTTCGTAGAGCCGTGCCCAGCCCTCCATGCCGTCGCTGAGGTTCTGCGCCTCAATGTCGTGTTCAGTGAGCAATCCGGCAACGAAGGCGCTGGCCTCGCCGCGGCCACAGACGACCGTTATCGGGCCGCTGCCGGCTACCTCGTCGACGATATCGTTCACTTCGCCGGTCACCTTCGCTTGGAGGAACTTCGCAAAGGGCAGCTGTGTTGCTGTCACCGTCTCGCCGCGAACCCGCCACTGCTCGTACTCGTCGCGGTCACGAACGTCGAGTAACCGGACTGATTCGCCGGTGTCGAGTTTCGTCTGCAACGCTGTTGCGGATAGTGACGGCGGGTCCGTCGGCGGGTCAGGGTAGTCTTCGGCCATACTGACTGTAGCGCTCCCCCGTGGATAAATCGGGCGGGGATTTCAAGCCCCTGCCGCGCCCAGCGGACGTATGGACGCCGAAGCCACTATCGACGCTGTCCGTGACCAGACCGAGACGGAGCGAGACAGACTGGGCTCGGACAAGGTGCTTATCGCAGCAACAGATGCGACACTGGAGACGGAGGCAGTCCTCACGGTGGCGGCGACCCGTGAATCAGGGAGTGCAGATATCTTCGGCCGGTGGGCAGCCGAGACAGACAGTGACGTAGCGACGCAGTTCGAGGCAGCTGCAGAGGCCGCGATGGAGCGGGCGAACCGCATCGACGCAGACGCCGGTGACCCGGACGGGTTCGTCGACCATCTGGAAACGGTGAGCGGCACTGCACGGCGCGTTGGGGCCGGCCTCGTCGCCGCGCCGCTGGTCGCCGACCGGTTCTACCTGCAGGTGGTGAGCTTCTTCATCAACGAGGCGGACGAGGGGCGAGCCGATATGTTTCGTGGGATTCGAGACGAGGCGTCAGCACTTGACGACGGGGTGACCGCTCTCGCACACCTCTCGGAAGCCGAACGCGAGACGGCAGCGGCGGCCGCGACGGATGCTATCGGAGCGGCGTACGCCGACTACGCAGAAACGCTGGAGGGGATGGGACTGGACCCGAAGCCGATCTGCTAGTCGAGCCGGTAGGTCGCGACGCGGTTGGCGGCATAGAGGAAGCCGGCGACAGCGCCGGCGACGGCGATTCCGACGCTCGTTATACCGCCTCCGCCGAGGAGCCACATTTTGTCGAACGGGAGTGAGAACAGGTCACGGACGGCGAGCAGGTACGTCACGCTACCCGGCGCAACGGCCACGCCGAGGACGAGGAAGTACAGCCCGAACGCCCAGCCGCTCGGAACCACTACTTCGTGGCCCTGCACAGACGACGACTCGAACTTCGGGAACAAGACGCCGGCCCCAACGGCGATGGCCGGTGCGGCCAGGGTTGCGACGAGTGCGACTGTGAGTCCGACGGCGAGCGTGACTGGCGGTGTTCCGGCGGCGACGCCGAGGCCGACAACCAGTAGCGTCGTCACTACGACGCCGGGGAGTGCGCCTGCGAGGACAAGTCCGGTGACGAACGCCCGACCGGAGACATTGGCGGTCAGTGTTAGCGGCAGGACCCCCTCCTCGCCGCCGAGTGGATTGAGCGAAAACGCGGCCCCGAACGCCGCCGCGCTGGCCAGCCCGGCGCTGAGCGGGAGCGTCGGCGGGACCACTCGCTCCAGAATGACGATCTGGAGGTGATACACCAGGAAGAAAAACGGCATGATCGCGAACTGCACAGTGATGGGCGCTCGCCTGGCACGGAGCCACGATTTTTGGGCGACCACGCGGGTTGCCGTCGAGATCCGTCCTCTCAGCAGCCGGTCAGAGAGTGTTCGCTTGTCGGCGTCGAACTCGTGGTCGGGCTGGACCGGATCGACATACCAGGTCTGCGCAGCTAGCCACAGACACGCAACTGCGCCTGCCGGGAGCGCGCTGAGAATCCCTGCCGTGGCGACGGCGGCAGTGACCGGATTCCCGCCGGTCCCCAGCACGAGCAGGATCACGTCGGCGGGCCACGAGAGCGGGGAGTGGGTCGCTAACCGGAGCACGCGGAGCTGTATCGTCGGAACGGCTGTCATCGCGACCCAGCCAAGCGGCAGGATCAGCGAGACGGCGGCTCCGACACTCGCGCGATGACTTGCGATGAAGGCCGAACGGTTCGCGACCAGTTTCGTTACTAGCCCCAGACCGAAGCCGAGGACCGTGCCAAGCAGGGTAACCGCGACCGACCCGACGAGGGCTACGATAGCGACGAGTACACCGCCATCACCGACTACAAGCCCGCCTACCAGCGCCAGAATCGGGATAGTGAGTGCGCCCACTACTCGACTAGCCTCGGCAGCGAGCAGCCCGGCCGCCGCGTCCTCGTAGGGGACTGTCGTCAGCAGACCGTCGGCAGCGTCCGGTTTGCCGGCCGATTTCACCGTATGCTGAAGCGTGAAGAAGCCGACGAGTCCGAGCAGCCCGACGATACCAGCTGTCGTCGCAAGCCTGACCGTCTGGGGGTTGCTGTCGGTGAGAAAACCGCCGAGAAAGAACGCTCCCACGCCGATAACGAGACTGTAGATGATGATACCCACTCCCCCGCCGAGCAGCAAGAGCGTCCCGCGTGTCGTGCCCACGAGCTTGCGCCAGGTCCGCCGCAGTTCCGTCCGCGCGACCAGCCGTATCCGCCGCCCGTTCGGGCGTCTCATCGGTCACCCGGGTGCTCGCTGGTCACGTCGAGGAACACGTCTTCGAGCGTGCTTCCGGACGCGACGCTGCCGGTCAGTTCCTCGGGCGACCCCTCTGCGACAAGGTCGCCGTCGTACAGGACGCCAACGGTGTCGGCTAACTCCTCAACGACAGGGAGGATGTGTGTCGAGAGGAACACTGTCGTCTCCGCGGCCGCGACCTCGCCGATGGTATCACGCACTGTCCGGGCCGCCCGCGGGTCCAGTCCCGAAGTGGGTTCGTCGAGAAAGAGCACATCGGGATCGTGCAACAGTGCCTGAATGAGGCCGAGTTTCTGTTTCATCCCCTTCGAGTACGTCTCGACGCGCCGGTCAGCGTCCGCGTCGAGGTCGAACCGGTCGAGCAGTGACTCCACGCGGTCCCAGTCCTCGTGCCCGCGCAAGCCGGCGACGTACTCCAACTGCTCGCGGCCGGTGAGTTCGTCGTACAGCGGCGGCTCTTCCGGGAGGAAGCCGATGTGTTCGACCACCGCGGCGCGGTCGGCGACTGACTCGCCCGCGACTCGGGCAGTGCCGTTTGTCGGGTTCGTCAACGTCGTCAGGATGCGAATCGTCGAGGTCTTGCCCGCGCCGTTGGGGCCGAGAAAGCCGAAGACGCTCCCGCGCGGGACTGTGAGGTCGAGGTCTTCTATCGCCGAGACCCCGCTGTAACGCTTTGTCAACCCCTCGGTAACGATTGCAGGTGCTGGAGGGCACATACGGGCAGTGCCGCACCGACTGTGAAAAGGTCTTCCTGTTGTCGAGGACGCCCCGCGAGTGTGCCGGCGTTACTCTTCGACCGTTGCGTCGGCGGCATCCGCGTCGGCATCGTCTTCGTCACCCGCGTCGGGATTCTCGACCACTTCGATACCGCGGTTGTTGACAGCAGACGGATCGAGACCGACCTCCTGTAGAAAGTTCTTGTACTCGCGCTCGCACTGTTCGGCGTCCTTCTGGCGGTCGCTGGCGCGGTCACACAGCGCGACGAGGTCCTCGGGCACGTCGTTGGTGTAGACGATCCAGTGGTTGATGAGGTCCGAGAGGCGTCGAATCGGCGAGGTGAAGTGGCCGTAAATCTCGAAGTTCAGGGCGTGGTGGCCGCCGAAGGGGTCGTTCATGTACTTCGCGCGGGGCATCACCTTCATCACGGCCCACTGGATCTTATCGAGCTGGCGACCGGGGGCCTGTTCGAGCGTGGCGTTGACGGCCTTCCGCGGGTCGTCCCAGGCGTCGCCGGGGATGGAGACGCCGTCGAGCTCCTGAATCTCGACCAGCGCCTCGTCCCACTCGTCGGGGCTTGGCTGTGGGTGGACGCGGTACATCGCCTCGACGCCGCGGTTCCACATCAGCTCGTGCGTGACGGCCTTATTGGCCTTTAGCATGCACTCCTCGATGATGGTGTGAGCGCGGTCGCGGGCAGGGTTGAGGACGAGCGAGCCCTCCTCTTTACGCTGCTCGTGCATTCGGTCGGCCAGTTCCCAGACGCGCTCGGTCTTCTCGGCGAGGTCGACGCTCTGGTCTTCCAGCACGTCGTCTGCGGTCTCGGGCTCGTCCAGCAGGCGCTCGGCCTCGGTGTAGGTCAGGCGAGCGTCCGAGCGGATGACGGACTTGTAGATGTTTATCTCCTCGTAGCCGAGGTTCTCCTTGTCGAGGTGCATCTCGACGGTGTGAGCCAGGCGGTCCTCGTTGGGGACCAGCGAACAGACGGTCTCGGCGAGGACGGGCGGCAGCATGTGGACGGTATAGGCCGGGAGGTAGACGGTGTTCCCGCGCTCGACGGCCTGCTCCCACATCTTCGTGTCGGGGTTGACGTAGTGAGTCACGTCGGCGATGTGGACCCAGAGGACGATTTCGTCCTCGCGCTCCTCGATGGAGATGGCGTCGTCGAAGTCCTGGGCGTCAATGGGGTCTGTCGTCCAGGTCGTCATCTCTCGGAGGTCCCGGCGCTCGTCGACCTCGTCCTCGATTTCGGCCTGCACGTCCTGCGTTCGCTCTTTGGCCTCCTCAAGTACCTCGGGCGGAAACTCGTCGGGGATGCCGAACTTCTCGAACAGTTCTTCGCGCTTGTTTTCTAAGTGTCGGGCCATCTCCGGGTCGATTTCGACGGGGCCTTGCCCTTCGGCGGTCCCGGCGGCCGCCTGCGCGTCCTCTGTAGTCATGTCACCCGGTACGAACAGGGCGTAGTTAGGGCTGTCGGGGTGGGACTAGACCGCAACTCCCCCGTCTCATTCCCTGCGAGCGTCGCCCTCGGAGAGTTCCCGGAACCGTTTCAGGAACGTCTCTTGATCGGCCTCGCCCGCTCCGGCGGCATCAAGCGTCGTTTCGAGGCCATCCCGTGGTTGCTGGCACAGCTCGGCAAAACAGGCTTTACAGAGGTGTTCGAACGTCTTGTCCCGGCGGTCCCACCGGTCGCCGTGTTTGTCGTACTCGCGGGCCTCGGATCGTAAGATGGACTCCCCACACGCGATGCAGGTGACCGACTCTCCCCGGGAATTCCGGGACCCGAACATACCTACGGGTTGCGGGCGATAGCGTTTAGAGGTTTTCGCACAGGCAACAGTCCCCCGTTTTCGGGCCACACGTTTATTCACCAGCCGCTATTACACAGGGTATCGGCTATTCCGAGCCAGGGACACTGAATGAAGCCACCAGAGACACTCGCTCACTCGACGTTGGACACGCTACCCATCAATATCGCTGTCCTCGACGACGAGGGAACGATCCTGTTCACCAACCGCGCCTGGCGGGAGTTCGCGGGCGACGAGGACGGGGAGATGGAGGGGACGAACTACTTCACGACAACTGATGTCGACGCGGACGAATACGCCGGACAGGCAGTCGGCGGCATCGAATCGGTCATCGACGGTGAGCAGGACCTGTTCACGATGGAGTACCCGTGCCATTCTCCCGAAGAGAAACAGTGGTTTCTGATGCGGGTCGCACCGTTACCCGACGACGAAGCCGGGAGCGCCGTCGTTGCACACATCGACATCACCCAGCGGAAGCTCGCCGAACTGGCAGCCGAGCGACGGAGCGAGGAGCTCAAAGCCGAACGACAGAACCTCAAACAGCTCGTCGACCGGGTCGACGGGCTGTTGAAAGCGGTGATGGGCGACGTACTGACCGTTGATTCGCGCGAGGCTATCCAGCAGACCGTCTGTGACCGGCTGGCCGAAGTCGACTCCTACCAGTTCGCCTGGGTGTCTGAACTCGACCTGCGCGATGAGACGCTGTCGTCGACGGCGCTCTCCGCCGACCACCCGACAACGCTGTCCATCCCGCTGGACGCCGACGACCCGGTTGCGGAGGCGGCCCGAACCGAGGAGATGCAGGTGGTGACCGGCGACATCGACGAGCAACACAGCCGGCTCGCCGACTCCGATGTGGCATCGGTCGCGGCAGTCCCGCTCGTTTCCGGCGAGTCGCTGTACGGCGTCCTCACTGTCTACGCCGACAGCGACGACGTGTTCGACCCCCGAGAGCAGGCCGTACTGGGGACCATCGGCCGGGCGACCGCTGCGGCTATCGACGCCCGCGAGACCAGCCGACTGCTGACCGCCGACAACGTTACCGAACTCGAACTGCAGGTCACCGACCCGGACGTCTTCTACATCGACGTGGCGAGCGAACTCGGCTGCTCGATGGAGTACGGCGGGAGCGTTCCCGACGGCGAGGAGACGGTGATGTTCTTCCTCGTCGAGACGGACGACCCCTCAGCGGTCTGCGCCGTCGCCGCTGACCACCCACACGTCTCGGGTGTCTCGCACGTTTCGACGGCCGACTCATCGGCACTGTTCGAGTTCACTGTCTCGGACCCGCCGGTCGTCTCCGTTGTCGCCGACCGCGGGGCCCAGACGGGCGACATCTTGGTCGAACCCGGGCAGGCGACGGTCACTGTCGCGCTTCCGGCATCGATGGAAACTCGGAGCGTGGTCGAGCAGGTCCGCAGCCGGTATCCGGAGACAGAACTACTTTCCGTGCGGGAACGGGACGAACCACCGGTCTCCCGGCAGGCGTTCATCGCAAACGTCGAGGACCGACTGACTAATCGCCAGCTAACGGCGCTCCGGAAGGGGTTCCTGGGCGGCTTCTTCGACTGGCCGCGGGACGTGTCCGGCGAGCAACTGGCCGAGTCGATGGACATCTGCCCATCGACATTTCACCAGCACCTCCGTGCTGGTGAGCGAAAGTTACTGGAAGAAGTGTTCGAAAACTGGTAACCCGTGCTTTTGAACCCCTCTCTCGACAGCGGACTCCTGACGTGGTTCCCGAAGCAGTTTGGTAGTCTACTTATACGGATAACAACCGTATATACATGTAGTGATATCGAACCAGTGTCCTCTCTGTCGTCAGCGAACGGACAGGACACACGACCCAGTGATAGCGGTGCAACCACGGGTCGACCGGACCAGTACGTACAGCCTCCAGACAAGCGCGCGACGAATCGTCCGCCGAATGACTTCCCGATAGCTTTCAATGCACTCCGATAACATTCAAACGAGCAAATCGATACAGCAGGAAACCGGACGGACGTTCCACCTCGCGACGCGTCTACTTCCGGAACGCATCCGCCACCCGACGTACGTCATGTACGCGTTCTTCCGGGTCGCGGACGAGGTCGTCGACCAGCCGGACGGCCCGCCACCGACCGTCCAGCACGAGCAACTGGAGGTAATTCGCGAGGCCGCGCTCGGGAACATTGACCCGGCTGAAACAGACCACGAGGCGGTCATGGCGGCGTTTCAGGACCTCGCCGAGCGTCACGACATCTCCGAGGAGACGATCAATGTCTTCATTGATGCGATGGAGATGGACATCGCACAGGCCCGCTACGAGACGTTCGAGGATCTTCGCGAGTACATGCGTGGCTCTGCCGTCGCGGTGGGGCACATGATGACGGAGGTGATGGATCCGCCACAGAAGGAAGAGGCGTTGCCCCACGCAACGGCGCTGGCAGAGGCGTTTCAGCTCTCAAACTTCCTGCGGGATGTCCGCGAGGACATCCACGACTACGGGCGTGTGTACCTCCCACAGGAAACGCTTGACCGCCACGGCGTCACCGAAGAGCAACTGGCCGACGCCGAAGTCGACGACGCCTTCCGCGCTGTGATGCAGGAGGAACTGGCCCGGACCGACGAACTGTATCGCGAGGGCGTCGCCGGTATTCGGTACCTGCCGGAAGACTGCCAGTTCGGCGTGTTGCTGGCCGCAGTCCTGTACGCTGACCACCACCGGCTCATTCGCGACCGCGGCTACGACGTGCTGACGGAGACGCCGGATCTCACCCGCCGCCGCCGGCTCTGGCTCCTCGCCCGCACGTGGTGGCACTGGCGGCGCAACGGTGACCCCGAAGCGACGTTTTACACCGTGAGCGCGGTGTCCGAGCGCGGCCCCGGTGAGACGCCGACAGACGCTCACAGCCACGGGCAGCCTACGTGGCGTGGATGACACCCGCGCGTCGGGCGTCGTCGCTGACTCAGTGTCGCACCTGAACTAATGTTGCCCACGCCCACGTATCTCCAGTTCCACGCCCTGTTCGTGGTCCCGGTCGTGGCCGCACTGGTGCTGACGGCCACCTACCGCCTCGGCAGCCGCCGGGACGTACTCACAGCAACGGCTATCCTCACAGGCTTGGCGCTCGTCTACACGACGCCGTGGGACGGCGAGCTCATCCGACGCGGCGTCTGGTGGTACGGCGACGGCGCCGTACTGGTGCGGTTCTGGTCGATTCCCCTCGGCGAGTACCTCTTTTTCGTTCTGCAGACCGCGATGGTGGGGCTGTGGGTAGCCCGGTTTCGGGTGGACACGGCTCGCTCGCTGGCCACGCCGGTACGGACGCGGCTTGTCGGGTTCGCCGCTGCGCTTGTCGTCGTTCTGTCCGGCCTCGCGCTTCTGCGCTCCGACTCGGGGCTGTATCTCGGCTCTCTGCTGGTCTGGAGCGGGCCGATTCTCGCCATCCAGTGGTTGTTCGGGTGGCACTTCCTCGCCGGTGAGTGGCGGACGGTGGCCGGTGGGACACTGGTACCGGCGGCCTACCTCTGTGGTATCGACAGCATTGCCATCCGACTCGGGATCTGGACCATCTCGAAACAGTACACAACCGGGTACGCGATTCCCCTGCTTGACCTGCCGATTGAGGAGGCGGTGTTTTTCTTCCTGACGTCGCTGTTCGTCGTGCAAGGGGTCGTGCTCTACGTCTGGCTCATCGACAGATGGAAGTGACCTACCGCAATGCCGTCGAACCATCGGTTCGCTACCGGATCGCCCTGATTCCCGGCTGGATTGCCAGCCTTGCCGTCGTCGCGCCGTTCCTCGCCGGAGTCTCGATACCGCCCGCGCTCCAGTATGTCCCGCTGGTCGTCAGTGCCGTCCTGCTCGGCCTGCCCCACGGCGCGGTCGACCACCTCGCGGTCGCACGCACCCGCGGCGAGCGCCCGGACTGGCGGGCTATCGCCCGCGTGTTCGCGCTCTACGGCGTCGTCGGCGGTGCCTACGCCCTCGTCTGGTTCCTCGCACCCGCCGCGGCCTTTGTCCTGTTCATCGCGGTGACGTGGTTTCACTGGGGCCAGGGCGACCTGTACGCGCTGGTCGCGCTGGCCGACGCCGACCACCTCCGGTCGCTCCCCCAGCGAGTCGGGGCCGTCCTCGTCCGGGGCGGCCTGCCGATGCTGGTCCCGCTGCTCGCGTTCCCCGAGTGGTATCGCCGCGTCGCCACGGACCTGGTGTCGCTGTTCGCGCCCGACGCCGCGGCCGCCATCGCCTGGGCGTTCCGGTCGGACGTGCGAACCGGGCTCGCCCTCGCCTACGGCGCGCTCGTCGTGGCGACGCTGGCTGTCGGGTTCGCTCGCGCCGACGCCCGCCAGCCGTGGCTGCTTGACGCCGGTGAGACGCTGGGCCTGCTCGCGTACTTCGCCCTCGTTCCGCCGGTGCTCGCCATCGGCGTGTACTTCTGTCTGTGGCACTCGCTGCGCCACGTCGCCCGCCTGCTGCTGGTCGACGACGACGCCACTGCCGCGCTCGAAAACCGCGACCCGACAGCCGCGCTGGCGCGGTTCGCCCGCGACGCCGCACCCCTGACCGTCGCCTCGCTCGCCCTGCTCGGCGGGCTGTACTTCCTGGTCCCGAACCCGCCGGGGTCCGTCCCGGAGTGGGTCGCGCTGTATCTGGTGTTCATCGCGGTCGTCACGTTGCCCCACGTCGTCGTTGTCAGTATCATGGACCGCGAACAGGGTGTCTGGGTGTAGTCGGCTACCTCTATAGATGGCGCTAGGGCCGGATGTCTGGAAGAATTGAAGTCGAAAATCACGGAGGGGCATCCGCGCGAGCGAAGCAAGCGCGGTTCACCGAACGCGAGTGAAGCGAGCGTTCGGCCTTTTTCGCCCACGTTGTTGCGCCGAGTGGTGCGCTTCGCGCACCCGATGCGGAAAAAGGTGGGTTACTTGCCCTTGCCGCGGTTGCTGCGTAGCGACGGGCGGGTCTTCTCGCTCCCTTTGCCCTTACCACTGAGACCGCGGTTGCGGCGGCCGGCACCGGTCAGACCGCGGAAGACGCGGTCGGCCTGGTCGTCGGCACAGATCCACGACAGGTCGTCGTCGTTCTGGATGGCCGGGTGGTTCGGGTCGATGAGGATGACTTCGTGCCACTTCTGGCGGCCGTCCTGGCCGACGGAGTAGCTGTTGAGCACGCGCAGGTTCGGGAAGGTGCGGGAGGCGCGTTCCTCGGCGACGCGCTGGATGTCCTTCCGGCGGGTGATGCGCGTGACACCCTGGCGCTTGGAGCGACGACCGGCCTTGTGTCGCTGTTTGCGTGCACTACCCTTCCGGACGGAGACGCGAGCGACGATAACGCCCTGTTTCGCCTTGTAACCCTGTGCGCGGGCCTTGTCGAGGCGGGTCGGGCGCTCGATGCGCTCGACGGCCCCTTCGTCGCGCCACTCCTGCTGGCGCTGCCACTGCAGTTCTGCGAGCTGTCCGTCACCTGGGTTCTTCCAGGCGTCTCGAATGTACGAATATGCGCTTCGTGCCATGTGTATTCACCACGGGCGTTGCGTGGTTCAAGTCGCGTTTCGCGACTCACATCCCGACCTGCACACGCAGGTGCCCGCTGGTGCCCGTCGTCCAGCGAGTTACTCCGGAGTTTGCCGTTCGGACTCTTAAACGGTTCGGACCTGACCAGCGGATGTGAGCCGGTCACGCAGGGACGCGACCGCTGAAAGCGTCGGATATCTGTGATTTAGCAACACAAATCGTTAAGTTGTTCCCAGCCGGAGAGTCATGTATTACCATGACAGACCTTGGTGGCTTTCAGGACCACGTGGCGCGAATCGACCTTGGGGACGGGGACGTAGCCTACGAAGGTATTGACGAGGAAGACGCGAAAAAGTATATCGGTGCGCGAGGGCTCGGCGTGAAATACGTCTTCGACCAGGGGCCAGATGTGGACACGCTGGGGCCGGACAACCTGCTGGCGTTCATGAACGGGCCGCTGACGGGGACACAGGTGACGATGAGCGGTCGTATCGCCATCTGTACGAAGTCGCCGCTGACGGGGACCGTCACTGATTCCCACCATGGCGGCTGGTCAGGCGCGCGGCTGAAGTGGTCGGGATTCGACGGACTGCTGTTCGAAGGGCAGGCCGACGAACCGGTGTACGCGCTCGTCGAAGACGGCGAGGTGGAACTGCGCGACGCCTCACACCTCTGGGGCCAGGGCATCCACGATACTATCGACGACCTCGAAGGCGAAATCGAGGGCGGCTCGCTGGGCAAGAACCTCTCTGTGATGGCAATCGGTCAAGGCGGCGAGAATGAAGTCAAATACGCCTGTATCGTCAACGAAGACGACCGCGCGTCGGGCCGCGGTGGCACCGGCTGTGTGATGGGCAACAAGAAGCTCAAAGCCGTCGTCGTCAAGTCTAGCACCCGGATGCCCAAGCCGAAAGATCAGGAGACGTTCCAGGAGGGCCACAAGCAGGCGATGCAGGTCATTCAGGAATCCGACGTGACCGCGCCCAACGAGGGCGGCCTGTCGATGTACGGAACGAACGTCCTGATGAATCTCACCGAGGAGATGGACGGCCTCCCGACGAAAAACGCGAAATACTCGTCGACGCGGTCATACTCGGACGCCGAGGGCGACGGCGAGCGCATCATCGACTCGGAGAACGTCTCTGGCGAGAACGTCCGGGAGAACATCCTTGTCGACGAGCCGACCTGTCACTCCTGTCCCGTCGCCTGCAAGAAGGAAGTCGAGGTGCAGGCGATGCACAAGGGCGAGGAGATGAACGTCCGCACCGAATCCTACGAGTACGAGTCCGCGTGGGCGCTCGGACCCAACTCCGGCCACGTCGAGCGCGACAAGATCGCCGTGATGCTCGAACGGTGTAACGACGTGGGAGTCGACACCATCGACGTGGGCAACACCATGGCGATGGCGATGGAGATGACCGAGGAAGGCAAGTTCGACGACCTCGGCGATGGGATTGATTGGGGCGACGCTGACACGATGATCGACATGATTGACATGATCGCCCACCGCGAGACGGAACTCGCGGACCACCTCGCTGAGGGGCCGGACCACCTCGCCGAGGAGTTCGACGCCCACACCAACTCCCTCGCGGTCAAGGGCCAGACGATGGCCGCCTACGACCCGCGCTGTATGAAGGGAATGGCAATCGGGTACGCGACCTCGAACCGTGGCGCGTGTCACCTGCGCGGGTACACGCCGGCGGCGGAGATTCTGGGCATCCCGGAGAAGGTCGACCCGCGAGAGTGGGAGGGCAAGGGCGAGCTGTGTGCCACCTTCCAGGACCTCCACGCCATCAGCGACTCCTTCGACATCTGCAAGTTCAACGCCTTCGCGGAGGGCATCGAGGAGTACGTTCTGCAGTACAACGGCATGACCGGACTGGACGTGAGCGAGGAGGAACTGATGGAGGCCGGCGAGCGCGTCTACAACCTCGAACGGTACTACAACAACCTCGCGGGCTTCGACGGCTCTGACGACGACCTGCCCAACCGGTTCGTCGAAGGCGACGAGCACGCGATGCCGGCACAGGGCGGTTCCGAAGGCGAGCTCGCGGAGCTCTCAAAAATGAAAGAGGAGTACTACGAGGTGCGTGGCTGGGAGAACGGTGTCGTTCCCGACGAGAAACTCGACGAACTGGGAATCGACATCGGTCCCGGAACCGGCGTCAGTTCCGGCGGCGCAGCGGCACCGAGCGACGACTGAGACGGCACCGGCCGCCGAACACATTTCAGTTCTCTAATGCGCAAGGAAGATATCGACGACTTCGAATTCCAGGTAGAGTCTCGACTCACCAGCCACGGCGTTTACGTCACCGACTTCGCTGACGAGGGCGATACGTACCGGCTCATCTACGAGTCGATTTCGGCCGACGAGGCGGCCGTCATCCCCCACCGGGAAATCGGTCGCGTCATCAACGTCTTCCGGGACCTCCACGCTGACGACTGGTCCGGGGTCGACATCGAGGCGACCGTGACAGACCTCGACGGCACCGAACTCGGCGAGTGGTCGGTCGACAGCGAGTGGATCGACGACCTCGAAAACGGCGACCTCTCGGAGACGGATTTCTCCCAGCGGGTCTTGGAGACGATTACGGTTCGGCAGTAACTGCCAGCACGTCCCTGATTTCAAGCGTCGTCTCGAACTCCTCGCTTCTGTCCAGTCGCCGGCCGTCGCGCTCGAACTGGGCGGTGTGGGCCCGCCGAACCGCGTCCTGTTCGCGGTCGCCCAGTCCGAGCTCTGTGCCGATACTGTCCCAGTGGCCCGACTCGGCGCAGATGTAATCGGCTTCTCTGGGGCCGCTGATGCGTTCGTACTCCCTGTCATAGGTCGCGCGGTGCTCCCGGAGATACGTCTGGACCCGTTCCAACAGGTCGGGGAGCTGGTCGAGTGGAATGCTCGCACGCGTGCCAGCCAGCAGGACGATCTGCCCCTCGATTGGGTACGACGAGTCAGCCATCGCTGCCCGGTCAGCCGCCCGCTCGCATCGCTTTCTGTGCGAACTTCTCGATGAGCGGCTCCAGTGTCTCCGGCTCGCCATCGAACTCGATCGTCACCTCGTTGAGCTGCAGGCTCGGGCCGATAGCGACTTTCTCCTCCGAGAGTGTCGCCGCCCAGCCGTCGCCTTCGACGGTCGCTTCGCCGCGTTGCTCGCCGCCGAGGTTCTCCAGATACCCGATAGCGGCTCGAACCGAGATGCCGCGAAAACTCCGTTCACGCTCCATCGTGTGGTCGTTACGGGTGCGGTCGTCTAAACCTATCGGCGTCCCTGTGCTGTTGTGACACACCCGCGCTATCTCGGCTGGGGGCCACCGCTCTCGGGTGGATACGGCCTACCCCGGACGGATACCGTCGTCGACGATGCGGGCGTTGCGCTCGCGGTTGATGCGTTCGTCTAAGTTCTCGTGGTCGTAGATCTGGGCGATGACGGCGGCGTGGAGGTCGCGCCAGGCCATCGCGTAGATAGGCGACTGGCCCCAGGCCCGGAGTTCGACGACGTACTCGTCGTAGGCCTCCCACCGACTCTCGAACTGTTCGATGTGGTCGACGACGGCACTAGCCGGCTCTTCGGAGTTGAGCGCGGCGTTGAGTTCCCGCTCCCAGCCACCGACAGCCTGTTCCATATCGCGTTTCGTGTCCTCGCTGTCCGGCGGCAGCGACTCAACAATCCCGGACGGAATCCCCAGTTCGATATCGTCCATATCGCCACACAGAGTTCGCCGCAAATAAACCCCAGCGATGGGCGAACATGTTCGACTTCACTGATTTGTAGGAGCGGGGTGTAGCGCACGTATGAGCAGTGAGACACTGGAACGGGAGATGTCGGACCCGGATCTGACCACCGTTGAGGTCAGGTGTACCGGCCACGTTCGTCGGGTCGTCGGTGAACCGTCGCTATCATACACATTCGAAGGGAACACGCTACGTGACTTCCTTGACGCGTTCTTCCGGGAGTACGACGTGAGCGAGATGCTCATTGCGGAAACCGAAGCCGACGCCACCACCGAGGGCTGGGCCCCGGAGATGGCGGACCTGCCGGGCGACTGGGCGAAAAACCCCGAAGGCGAGCAGACCAGATGCTACGCGCGAGTGGCGGTCAACGGTGAGTTCAACGAACATCTCGACGGACTGGACACAGAATTAGAAGCCGGCGACCGCGTCGGATTGATGTTCCCGTTCATCTTCTGTTGTTGATTCGGGACCCGACTGCAGCAGGACCTAGCCCCCGGCGACTGGCGGAAACACACTGAGTTCGTCCCCGTCTTCCAGTGCGGTCTCTAGTCCGTCGAGATGCGTGATGTCCGTTCCGTTAAGGAGGATTGTCAGGTACTCCCGGAGTTCGCCGTCCTCGAACAGGTCCATCTCTGTGAACTCCTCGGAGAGCTGCCGGAGCACGTCGCCGGCCTGCAGGTCGCTTTCGTACTCGCGGTGAACCGTTTTCTGTCCGACGGCTTCCCGGAAGTTGGCGAAAAACCGCAGCTCGATTTGCATACCGCTGGGTTGGCGGTCGAGTGGCTTAAATCACAGCGCTCGGACCGCGTGCTTCGAACGAGCAACGGATTTACTCGTTGTATTCAATCGATCATGGACCTCGAATTCCTATTCGATGGGAACGACTTCGACCCGTTTTAGCGTCCCAGTCCATGACTCCGCATATGGAACGTGTGGTCGCAAGCGATGACCCGATGATAGATGTCGACCGACTGCGGGCGGACCTCGACGCCGACGTCGTCGCGGCGGAGACCGGCTCCGAGACGGCGCTCCGGGACGCCGCCGCCGGGGCAGCGGGACTCGTCGTGGACGTGAACACGCCGGTCACTGCCGCGGTACTCGACGCACTGGACGACCTCAAGGTCGTCGCGCGAGCGGGCGTCGGTATCGACAACATCGACGTGTCCGCGGCGGCAGACAACGGCGTGACCGTCACGAACGTCCCCGAGTACTGTACCGATGAGGTCGCCACCCACACGGTGACGCTGCTGCTGGATTGCGTTCGGACGCTCACGGCGTACGACCGCGACGTTCGCGACGGCGGGTGGGGCTGGGAGCGAACCCGGCCGGTACATCGTGTCCGGGGCCAGACGCTGGGTCTCGTCTCCTTCGGTCCCATCGCACGGCGGGTGCGCGACCAACTGCGGGGCTTCGACCTCGACGTCGTTGCGTACGACCCGTACGTCGACGCCGAGGAGATGGCCGAAGCCGATGTCGAGAAAGTCACGCTTGAGACGCTGTACGACCGGGCTGACTACGTCTCTCTCCACGCGCCGCTGACCGATGAGACGGAAGCGATGATAGACGCCGACGCTCTCGCGGCGATGCGTGACCAGGCAATCCTCGTCAACACCGGTCGCGGCGGCCTCGTCGACGAAGCGGCGCTCCGGACGGCGCTTGAGGACGGCGAAATCGCGGCCGCCGGCCTCGACGTGCTGGCCGAGGAACCGCCGGCGGCGGACCACCCGCTTGTCGGCCTGGACAACTGCATCGTCACGCCCCACGCGGCGTGGTACTCCGAGGAGGCCCGCGACGACCTGAACGACGCCGTCGCCGCGAACGTCGGGGCCGCGCTGGCCGGCGAGACGCCGCCGGACCGCATCGACCCGGAGACCGACTGGCTGTAGCGGCGGCCGCCAGTCCCCGCGTCGTAGCAACCGTACTAGCTTATCTCCTGTGACAGCCTTCCACCAGACATGACAACAAGACTACTTACTGTGCTGGTGGTGTCGCTAATCGTCCTTGCCGGCTGTCTCGGCGGCGGTCCGGCGGCGGGCGACGGGACCGACGCAGACGACGGTGGGGCCGCACCGGCAGACCGGGTCGACCTCTCGGTCGAAGCGACGGACCGCCTCCTCCGAGACGCGGGCAGTTTCACCGCGACGTGGTCGTACTCGACGACCGAGGGCGGCGAGACGGCCACGATGACGAACGACTACCGGGTGGACCTGCGGGCGAACCGCTCGCTGGAGACATTCACGATGTCCGGGCCGGACGCCAGAACCGATTTCGAGACCTTCGTCGCCGACGGCTCGGCATACACCCGGTACGAGACCGACGGCGAGGCGTTCTATCAGGTCAGGCCCCAAGACGACACGGCGTTCCAGTCCGCCATCGACCGCGGGAGGCTCAGCTCCGAGTCAGTCGACGACGCCCGGCTGGTTGGGACGGAAACGTTCGATGGCGTCACGGTGGACCGCTACGAGTACTCTGACCTCTCGACCTGGCGACAGATCGGTGCCGGCGCCTTCGGGTCCGGTGGGAACGTGACTGTGACCGACTTCACCGTCGTGATACTGGTCGACGGAGACGGGCTGGCGCGCCAGACAGCGTGGACGCTGACCGGCGAAACTGACGACGGCGAAACGGTCGCCGTTGAGTGGCGCTACGAGGTCACCGGCGTCGGGTCGACTGACGTTCCGGACCCGGACTGGCTTGCTGACGCGCGGGCCCAGCAGTCGAACGCGAGCACGTGAGCGGCGCGACAGGCCTCAGCAGCTGAGGAATTCCCGACGCTCGTCCCCGAGGGCGCTCTGACCGGTCCCTGCCGTTTTGATATCCCGAGCGAGATTCGAGAGATACGCGCGAAGCCCGGGCTCACAGGTCCCGAATTCCCGGGCCTGACGGTAATCACACAAGAGCGCGACCGGTAACAGCGGGGCCGCAAACAGTCCGGAAAGTGTGACGCCCAACTGGAACGGGTGACCAGTCGGGACAGCGAGCCACGCAGCGGCCACGACCGTCCAGAACACTACCCCGTAGATGAGGGTGTGCCGCCAGTTGTGCGTCGGCAGCTCATATCCACGAACACGCGACGAAGAGTCGCCCGACGTGTTGCCGGGAACTGGCCCACCGGGCGACTCGCCAGTAGACGGAGAGAGAGGACACGACATACTCTGTGCAAAGCCTGCTTCGATAATGACGGCTGGTTTGGCATACGCCGAACGAGACAGTGCGTATAAACGGCTCGGCACGCAACGGGAGGTATATGCGAGAGTTCATTTTCACTATCGACTACGAGCGGAACGTCGACCCTGTGATGGACGTGTTCATCGACCATCCGGAGATGCACTCCCGGACGATCGCGTGCAACGTCACGCGGGACGGGATGTGGCGGCTCGAACGCGTTGCCGGTCCGGAGACTGCGCTCGAACAACTGGACGACGTGTACGACGACCCCGTCCAGTGTACCGAATGCATCGGAACCCGCAACTGCGAGACCGACTGGACGTACGAGGTCATCGGCTCGGACCCCGGCGTCCGGACGGTGTACAGCTACCGGTCAGAAGCCGGTGACTGTCACTCGATTCCGCGGCTGGCTATCGACCACGTCGGTCGTGGCGTCCTCGTCGAGACTGAACGCCGCGGGAGTCGGTGTGAGTGGCGGCTGCTCCTGTGTAGCGACGCCGGTGTCGACGGCCTGTTTGAGGAGATGAAAGCCGAACTCCGGGAGGGACTGACCGTCGAGTTCCGCCAGCTCAGTTCGCCCTCGTACTGGGTTGACGAGGCCGTGACGCTGGCGGAGCTGCCGCCTGAGCAACAGGCCGCCGTCGAGGCCGCTGTCGAACACGGCTACTACCGGACACCCCGAGACACGTCGCTTACCGACCTCGCCGAGACGCTCGACGTGTCGCGGTCGACGCTCCAGTACCGCCTCCAGCGGGCCGAGGCGTGGATCGTCCGGTCGTTCGTCACGCGGTCGATGGGGCCGGTTCAGGCCGACGAAGATGTCGCCGAGGGTGGACGCCTTCGTATCGGCCGCTCGGGTGTCTAAACGGCGATATCGCATCTGGAATCGGGACGAACTGCACTACCTGAGACCTGCCGTGTCGCAGGTCAGCACGGGATGACAGCGGATGGGGTGTCGTGCGCTGTGGCACGCGACCGTCACAGCTAGCTATCACTTCTCCTGAGTTCGGCATATGCCAAGCGAGTCGTCATGGGGGATGCACCCCTATAATTGGGTACGACCGCGGGCGTCCCACGCGCTCGCAGAGACACACCATGACGACACGCAGCATCTATTCCCCCGACGAACGCGGCGAGAGTGTGGACGAACAGGCCGAGTCCGAGGCGACTACCGGCCACGCCTGCCCGGACTGTGGCGGGAGCCTCGTCACCGACGACAGTCGCGGCGAGACCGTCTGCGAGTCGTGTGGACTCGTCGTCGACGAGGACGAGATTGACCACGGGCCGGAGTGGCGCGCCTTCGACAGTCAGGAACGCGACAACAAGCGCCGGGTCGGCGCGCCGACGACTGAGATGAAACACGACAGGGGCCTCTCGACCAACATCGGCTGGCAGGACAAGGACGCCTACGGCAACTCCCTGTCGACGCGCCAGCGCGAGAAGATGCAGCGCCTGCGCACCTGGGACGAGCGGTTCCGCACCCGCGACCACGCCGAGCGCAACCTCAAGCAGGCGCTGGGCGAAATCGACCGGATGGGTAGCGCGCTTGGCGTCCCCGAGAGCGCCCGCGAGACGGCCAGCGTCATCTATCGGCGCGCCCTCGACGAGGGCATGCTGCCCGGCCGCTCTATCGAAGGGATGGCGACCGCCGCGCTGTACGCCGCGGTCAGGCAGGCGAACCTCCCGCAGACGCTCGACGACATGGCCGTCGTCAGCCGCGTCGACGAGATGGAGTTCACCCGCGCGTACCGCTATCTCAACCGCGAACTCTCCCTGCAGGTCGGCCCGCCGGACCCCGCGACCTACCTCAGCAAGTTCGTCTCCGAACTCGACGCCGACGACGCTCTCGAACGCCAGGCCCGCGCCCTCATCGAAGCGGGGAAGGAAGCGAACGTCCACAGCGGCAAGAGCCCCGTCGGCCTCGCCGCCGCGGCCATCTACGCCGCCGGCCTGCTGCTCGGCGAGGAGATGACACAGGAGACGGTCAGCGAGGCCACCGACATCAGCACCGTCACCATCCGCGAGCGCTACCGCGAACTGCTGGAAGCCGAAGCAGAGCTCGACGACAGCGCTGTCGACGCGGCCGGCAGCGCCGAACCCGGCGCGAGTGCCTGACCACGGCGCGCTGCTTCTTACTCCCGTCCCTTTCCGAACCCTTTCTGCTGTTCCCCTGTCTAGATAGTCTATTGACCCGGGAGCGGACAGAGGCTCGCTGTCAGGACGACGATGTCGTCAGTGTGGTTGTGCGCCCCGTGGGCTTGCCCGCGCTCGTTCAGCACGACGCCCGGCGCGGCGATTGTCTCCTCGGAGTCGTCCTGCTGGACCGTCACCTCGCCGCGGACGACGTGGAACACGTTCGTCGCGTCACCGTGTTTATGCGGGTCGATGGTCGCGTCCGGCCCCAGCGCGAACGCTTTCACCAGCACGTCGTCGGTCACCGCTAGCTCTCCGTCGATGACTTCGTCTGCTGCTGGTTCGGTATCGAACGCTGCCAATCTGTCGAGTGACATACCGGCACGTGGGCCGGCGTCGCCTTAGCCGTTCGGCTGCTGGGAAATCTGTCGCCGTGTGATTGCGTGAGTGAACAACCAGAAACGCCTCGTAGCCGTGTAGCCAGCCGATGCGCTCCGGGAATCCCGACGACATAACCACCGCAGAAGGTGACACGACCGAGGAGCGTGGTTCAAGAGACCGAAGCTCTCTCGACATCACGAAAGACGCAGAGCGTCTTTCGACCGACAGCGAGCCGCGGGACCGGAACGTATCGGGGGCTTTCTGGCTGTTCAAACACCTTCACGGGACAACCAAGCATCTCACCTCTCCCGTCAAGTGTCGGCCAGTGCTCGGGTCTCACCGGTGCCACGGCCCGGAACCGATACCCGTTGGTTGCTGGCGTCTCAGCCAGTCTGGATGCCGGACTGCGGCGCGATTCCCCGACCGGGGTTTATTACTTCCGCAGTCCGAACGGGATGTATGGATGTTTAGGAGAGAACAACTGTTCTCGGCGATGACGGCGTCGTACGTAATCGCGGTCACGCTCGCCCTCGTCATCGCCGCGATATTCGCGCCGGTCATCTGGAACGGCGTGCCAAGCGGTGGTGACGACGACCCGAGCGTCGCCGTCATCACTCTTCGCGGCGGCACAACCGACGCGAACGTCAACGCCGTCAAGCAAGACCTCCGCGAGGCACGGACCAACGAGTCAATCGAGGCGGTCGTCCTCCGGGTCGACAGCCCCGGCGGTCCGGTCGATTCGAGCGAGGAGTTCTACCTCGCGGTGAACAGGACCGCCAGCGAGATGCCCGTTGTCGCCTATGTCGAAGGCACGGCCGCTTCGGGCGGCTACTACGGTATCGTCCCGGCCGACGAGATCGTCGTCAAACCGAGTTCGAACGTCGGTAGCATCGGCGTCATCGTTCAGGCCCCGCTGAGCCTCATCGAGCAGGTCGAACAGCAGGGCGAGACGTTCGTCCGCTCGGGGCCGGATAAGGCTCAGATAAGCAAGGACGGGCTCCGTGAGGACATCGAGGTCCTCCAGCGGTCCTTCGTCGGGACGGTCATGCGCCACCGGGGCGAGCAACTGACGCTCTCCCGCGAGGAAGTCGCCAACGGGAACACGTACCTCGGAGCCCAGGCGACGCAGAACGGCTTCGCCGACCGCATCGGCGACACTGAGCTAGCAATCGAGCGGGCCGCCGCGCTCTCGGATGATATCGAGGGCGACGGGTACGACGTGGTGTATCAGGGCAGTGGTGGTGCCGAATTCAACGTCATCATCGTCCCTGCCGGCGCTGAAACCGTCCAGGGCGCGAACAACGTGACCTATCTCGTCCACCCCGACGACAGCGAGACGACGTTCCGGGAACCGGTGAAGTACTACGCCGTCTGGGGAATCCCTGCCGACGACAACAACGCAACGGTGATCCGCAATGACTGAGGGCCGTATCGTCAAGCCGCTCGCCGTGTTTATCGTCGTTCTCGTGGCGATACTGGGTGGGACGTTCCTCCTCGCAGTCGTCAACCCGGGGTCATCGGGGCCGCCCGACGGCCAGTCCATCGACGGTCAGTCCCCGTCACAGTACCAGCCCGACGCTGTCAATGCGCCTGTCGACCCAGAAGAGGGACAGATATCGGTCGACGCTGAGGCACGTGGGCAGCGAATACTCGTCGACACGAGCCACGGCAATCAGGTGTCTGAATCCGAACTCGAGCCGATTATCGAGGCCGTGTTCGAAGCGGGCCACACCGTTGAGTACGGCACCGCCGGCACTGCTTCGTTCGCCGATTCGCTGGGCCAGTATGACGGTGTGCTCATCGTCCAGCCGCTTGGAAGCTACTCCGAAGAAGAGCGCGATGCGCTCCAGGAGTACACGGACGACGGCGGGCGTGTCGTTGTCTTGGCTGAACCGACGCAGACGCGGCTCTCAACTGGCTTCACCCAGTCGACGACGACGGTGTCGTTCGGAGCCAACAACGCCACCGAGCGCTACGGCGTTCGGATGGGGTCCGAACAGCTCTACAACGTCGACGACGCGGCCAACGACAACAATTTCAAGGCCATCTACGCGTCACCGAGTGGTGACGGCGAACTGACCGACGGTGTCGAGACGATCACCTTCGACACCGCCGGCTACGCGGTGGTAAACGGCGATGCCGAGACGAAGTTCACCGCTGCCGATGGCACCCGAACGCTGGAGACGCGGCGTACCGGAACGTACGCGACAGTCGTCCGCAACGACAACATGGTGTTCGTCACTGACTCGACGTTCATACGCAGTTCCGAAATATACGACGCCGACAACGAGGTGTTCATCGGAAACCTGCTTTCCTTCCTGCTTGACGGTGAAGCACCCGATCCCGGCGGTGCCGCGAGCACGGATCCCGGATTCGGGGCTGGTGGTGACACTTCCACCCCGGCCGGAACACCAGCGGAGTCGACCCCCAGCCCGACTCCGACGCCCGCACCCACCCCAAGTGGGTCCTGATTCGGGCTGCTCGGAACGCGATCGCCCGCGCCTTCACTGATTGGTGATGCTGATCGTCGTCTCGCTGTACAAGCCATGCTCGCCGGCGTTGGCAACGCTCAGTCCGGCGCTAATGGTGTACTCTCCGGCTGGCGCGGGTTCCCACTCGTCGTCGCTCACCCGGAACATCCGGTCCCACTGTCGCCTGAACTGCTTTCGCTCGCCGCGGTCAAACCGGAGGCTGCCGGCCTCGCTGGGCACGCTATCGACGTGGGACGCCTCGGGCACTCCATCGACGTACCACGTCCACGGCCGCGGCGAGTCCGTCGGGAGCGTTATCGGCACCGGAAGCCCGTTCCGAATCGTCACGACGAACGGCACCTTCGTTCCCGCCGGATACGACGCCTGTGGGACCTCGATATCGACCGACACTGCACGATAGCGGAGCCACGTCGGGAGCAGCAGGTCGCTCCAGACCCGGCCGTTGATACTGCGTGCGGCCTGTGGCCGCCCTCCGCGCTCGGTGGGCGCCTGTGGCTCCTCGTCGTCGCGGTGGAGCGCCCCCGAGTCGTAGATGCGACGCATCGTCTGCACATGGGTCGGCGTGCGCAAAAGTGTTCGTCGGTCAGCGGGGCTGTTCGGCCGTGTCTGGCCACGTCCATCTGCGAAGCAGGAGACGAGCAGACAGTTCGCAGGACGGTCACCACGCCACGTATGTGACAGATAGCCAAACACACTAAGTGGCCTGCCCTCTCAGGTGTCAGCAAGCCTCTTGTTCTGGTGCTATCACCAAGTGACACGGTTCGGCTGTTGTACGTCGACGACGAGCCGGATTTCGCGGCAACGGCTGCTGCGCTTCTTGAGCGTGAGAACGACCGGTTCCGCGTCGAGACGGCGCCGAACGCGGAAGACGCGCTGGAGCGGCTTGCGGAGTCACCGGTTGATTGTATCGTGTCGGACTACGACATGCCTGGACGCGACGGTATCGAGTTCCTCGAAGCCGTCCGCAAGGAGTACCCCGACCTCCCGCTCATCCTGTTTACTGGAAAGGGAAGCGAGGAAGTCGCGAGCGACGCTATCTCGGCCGGTGTCACCGATTACATGCAGAAGGAAGGGGGCACAGACCAGTACACATTGCTGGCTAATCGGGTCCAGAACGTGGTGGCGGCGAAACAGTCGGCAACCGAGGCCAAGCGCCGGCGACACCGACTCGAACAGATACTCAAGACCGTCCCGTCGTGTGTCGTGCAACTCGACCGCGACGGCCAGTTCGTGTTCGCCAATCAGCGCGCCGTCGACGTTCTCGGACTGTCGCAGTCGGCGGTGAAAGACCGGGCCTACAACGACCCGAAGTGGGATATCCGGGACCTCGACGGGAACCCGATACCGGACGCGGAGCTCCCGTTTCGACAGGTGCTTGAAACCGGCCAGCCCCTGGCCGACGCTCGGCACACGATTCACTGGCCAGACGGCACGGAGAAGGTGCTCTCCGTGAACGGTGCGCCGCTGTTCGACGGCGACGGGGCTGTCGAAAGCGTGGTCTGTACGCTGACCGATATCACCGACAAACGCGACCGGAAGCGGGACCTACAGGAAACCGAACGCCGACTCCAGCTGGCTCTAGAGGCCAGCGAAACGGGAGTCTGGGAATGGAACTACGAGACAGACAAGGTTGTGTTGAGCGACACGCTCGAACGGCTCTTGGGCTTCGAGCCCGGTGGGTTCGACGGGACGCTGTCGGCCGTGTTCGACCTGATTCACCCCGAGGACTCCCATGAAGTCCGCGAGCAGATAGAGCGAGCAGTCGAAACGGACAGCATCTACGACGGAGAGTTCCGGGTAATCGACGTGGACGGGAACGTCCGATGGGGGTCCGTTCGGGGACAGCCCCTATCAGACGACGACAGGACACTGATGGTCGGCGTCCACCACGACATCACCGAGCAGAGAGAACGTGAGCGTGACCTGCGGAGAGCAGAGCGACGGCTCGAAGCGATTCTGGAAAACACCACGACCCCGATGTTCATGAAAGACGACGACGGGCAGTACATCTTCGTCAACCACGGCTATCGGGAGATGACTGGGCTCACTGACGCGGAAATCGTCGGCCGCACCGACTTCGAGTTGTTCCCGGAAGAAACAGCCGAAACGGCGTGGACAAACGACCGTGCCGTCCTACACACTGGCGAACCGCTGGAGGTTGAGGAGCGTATCGTTATCGACGGCGAGGCACAGCAGTATCTCTCGACAAAGGTCCCGATATACGACACGGGGGAGCGGTCCGACCCCGATACCCCGGTCGCCGTGTTCGGCATCGCAAGCGATATTACCGACATTCGCGAGCAAGAACGGGAGCTACAGCGTGAGCGCGACCGGCTCGCCGAGTTTGCCAGCGTCGTCAGCCACGACCTTCGCAGTCCTCTGAGCGCCGCACAGGGACGATTGAAGCTCACCCGAACAACCGGTGATGAGAGCCATCTGGCGGGGATCGAGACTGCGCTCGACCGGATGGAGCGCATTATCGATGACGTGTTGCTTCTGGCTCGCCAGGGGCGAGACATCAAGGAGCCCGAGCCGGTTTCGCTCCGTGACGCGGTTGCGGATGCCTGGGAGATGGTCTCTCAGGACGCCGGGGACGGGACCCTCGGCTTCGCCGACACTGTCGGGCGGGGCGTGACGATTACCGCCGACCGGCCGCGCCTGCTGCAACTGCTCGAAAACCTGCTCCGGAACAGTGTGGAACACGGTTCCACGAGCTGTTCGACGGGAGTCGATGACAGTGCGGAACACGGGTCGGTCGAGCCACGGTCACAGGACCAGACGGATGTGGACCACGGCGCTACCAGCAGCCAGACGAAGCCAGAGGACACAGCTAACGGCAAGTGCGTGACAATAACTATCGGAACCGCCGAAGACGGTTTCTACGTCGCAGACGATGGCCCCGGCGTCCCAGGAGCCAAGCGTGGGACACTGTTCGAGGCGGGATACTCGACCGACGACGACGGCACCGGGTTCGGACTGGCGATTGTCGACCGCATCGCTGAGGCCCACGGCTGGTCGGTCGACGTGTCGGAAAGCGCCGACGGCGGGGCACGATTCGAGATTACCGGCGTCGAGTTCGAATAGCGGCCGGGTCACACCGCGTCACGCATCGGTGGCTCCGGGCTATCCGGTCCGTGTCGGTGCATCCGGATACGCGTCGTCGTACAGCAGGCAGGCGATACGGTGGTCGTCGCCGACATCGAACAGCGCTGGGTCGGTTCGCTCACAGGGCGATTCGAAGGCGTCGTTCAGCACCGTCCGCGCGGCTTCGAACGCCCCGTCGTGCAGGTGGTCTAGCGTCGTCGCGAGCACGTCCTCGGCCTCGCGGTCGCCGACCGTGTCCGGGAGGCCGAACTCGGCTCGGACCCGCGTGTCGAGGGCCGACCGTGAGAGCTGACTGCGGTCCTCGTCCTCGACGCCCTCCTGCACTGCGGTCACCGCTTCCAGCGAGTCGGCTTTGCGGAGCCGCTGTTTCAGGTCCATCAGTGACCGCCACTCGGACTGTGCCATGTCTGTCCCCTCGGGCTGGATAACCTTCGGACAGCGGGTGTGGAACCGACAGCCCGACGGGGGGTTCAGCGGCGATGGAACGTCGCCAGAGAGGAAAATACGGTCGCCCTCCCAGCCGGGATCTGGCTCCGGAATAGCGGACAGCAGCGCCTCGGCGTAGGGGTGATACGGCGGCTGAAACACGTCTTCGGTCGGGCCTACCTCGGCGAACTCTCCGAGATAGAGGACACCAACTCGGTCGGCAATGTGTTCGACGACGCTGAGGTCGTGCGCGATGACGATATAGGAGTGGCCGAACTCCGACTGCAGGTCCGCGAGGAGGTTCAGAATCTGGGCCTGCACGCTCACGTCCAGTGCCGAGACGGGTTCGTCACAGACGATGACCTCGGGGTCGACGGCGAGCGCCCGGGCGATGCCGATACGCTGGCGCTGGCCGCCGGAAAACTCGTGGGGGTAGCGGTGAGCGTGCCGCTGATTGAGTCCCACGGTTTCCAGCAGATCGCTGACGCGCTCGGTCCGGGCCTCGCCCTCGGCGATGTCGTGGATGTCCAGTGGCTCACCGACGATGTCGCCGACCGTCAGCCGCGGATTGAGGCTGGCAAAGGGGTCCTGAAAGATGTACTGGATGTCCTTTCGGAGCGCCCGGAGGCGGTCGTCAGAAGCTGCCGTCAGGTCCTCACCCTTGTACCGGACCGTCCCGGCCGTGGGTTCGATGAGCCGCAGCAGGCTCTGGGCGAGTGTCGTCTTGCCACAGCCGGACTCCCCGACGATACCGAGTGTCTCCCCGGGGTACAGTTCGAGGTCGACGCCGTTCAGCGCCTTCACTTCCTGATTCCGGCCCAGCAGGGTATCGATGAGGCTCCCCCCGGATTCGTAGTACTTTGTGAGGTTCTCGACCTCCAGAACGGGGTTGTCCGCCGTCCTAGCCATCTTGCCGGCCTCCAGTCTCGTCGTCCACGTCGTCGCTCTGGTCCAGCAGGTCGGAATCGGCGCGAAGCGGATCGGAGTCGGCCCGGCGCTTCTCGGCGTCCGACGCGTGGAGACGGGCGTTCGACTGTGGCTCGGTGGGCGGCGCGTCCCGGCCTTTCACTTCGACCTCGTAATCCAGTTCGCCGTCGAGGTCGCCGGTGTAGGCCAGACAGGCTGCTGCCCGGTCGGACAGACCGACACCGTCCCCGGTGTCGGGGTCGACGAGCGGCGGCTGTTTGCGCGTACACACCTCTTCGGCGAAGGGACACCGCGGGTGGAAGCTACAGCCGGAGGGCACCTCTACGAGGTCCGGCATCGTCCCCGGAATCGTCTGGAGGCGGTCCTGCCGGTCGCCGATGCGGGGGATGGCGCTCATCAGCCCGACGGTGTAGGGGTGTTTCGGGTCGTAGTACAGCTCTTCGACGGTCGCCGTCTCGACGGCGCGGCCGGCGTACATTACCATCACCCGGTCGCACAGCTCCGCGATGACCCCGAGGTCGTGGGTGATGAGCTGGATGGCCGTGTCGTACTCCTCGGCGAGCCGTTCCAGCCGGTCCAGAATCTTCGCCTCGATGGTCACGTCGAGCGCCGTCGTCGGCTCGTCGGCGATGAGCAGGTCGGGGTCACAGGACAGCGCCATGGCGATGACGACCCGCTGTTGCATCCCGCCGGAGAACTCGTGGGGGTAGTCGTCGTAGCGGGCCGCCGGTTCGGGGATACCCACGTCATCGAGCAGCCGAATCGCCCGGTCGCGGGCGGCCGTGTCATCGTAGTCGAGGTGGTGGCGGATCGCCTCAGCGATCTGCTCGCCGACGGTGTAGACGGGATTGAGTGCGGTCTGTGCGTCCTGAAATATCATCGCGATGTCGTTGCCCCGCACGTCTCGAACGTCGGATTCGGACAGTTCCATGAGGTCTTCACCGTCGAAACGGACGGTCCCGCTCTCGATGCGGCCAGGCTCTTCGATGAGTCGCATTACCGATAGCGCGGTGACGCTCTTGCCCGCGCCGCTCTCGCCGACGACCCCGAACTTCTCGCCGCGCTCAATGCGAAAGGAAAGGTCGTCGACGGCGGTGACGACGCCCTCCTCGGTGTAGAACTTGACCGTGAGGTCCTCGACTTCCAGCAGCGCCATCAGACCTCGCCCCCGCGGGCCACGTCTTCGCTCTCCTGTGCGTCCAGCGCGTCGTTGATGCCGTCGCCGATGAGGTTCATCGACATGACAAACAGGAAGATTGCGCCGCCGGGGAAGACGGTGACCCACCAGGGAATCGACCCGCCCGGTCCCTGGACGATGGTCTCGCGGGTCTGGTCCAGCATCGTGCCCCACTCGGCGGAGCTGGGTGGGAGACCCAGCCCGAGGAACCCAAGGGCCGCCACGCCGATAACGACAGTCCCGATGGAGAGGGAAGCCTGGACGACAAGCGGCGCGATGGCGTTGGGGACGACGTGTCTGAAGATGACACGGCGGTCCCGCGCTCCCAGCGCTTTTGCCGCCAGCACGTACTCGTTTTCTTTGACTTTCAGAATCTCGCCGCGTATCAGTCGGGCGTAGCCCGCCCAGCCGATAGCAGTGAAGGCGAGCACCAGCTCCCAGTACCCCTTGCCGAGCACGGCGACGATGATGAGCGCGAGCAGAAGGCCGGGGAACGCGAAGATGAGGTCGAGTATCCGCATCATCACCTCGTCGACCCGGCCGCCGTAGTAGCCGGCGACCGCGCCGTACACCAGCCCGATTACGGCGGTGACGAGGACGACGATGAAGCCGATAGAGAGGCTGAACCGGCCGCCGTACAGCACGCGGGAGAACACGTCCCGCGCGGAGCCGTCGGTCCCGAACGGGTGGGCCAGCGACGGGGCTTCGTAGGCGCTCACGTCGAGGCCCTGTGCGTACAGGATGGCGCTCGGGTCGTACGGCGCGAGCGAGAACGGCTGGACGGTGACGCCCGCGACCGTAATTGGACGGGCGAACACCGCGAGCAGCGCCATCGCCGTGACGATGTACAGCCCGAGCATGGCGCTGCGGTTCCGGCGGAACTCGCGCCAGGCGCGCGCCCACCGGCTCTCTGTCCCCGTGTCTCTCGTCTCTGTCCAGTCGGATAGCGGTTCGCGGGACTCGACGCGGTCGGCGTCGAACCCCGTTATCCGGATGCGTCCTCGGTCCGTACTCATAGGTCAATCATAGCGGATTCGTGGGTCAAGCACAGCGTACATGATGTCTGCAAGCAGGTTCGCGAGGATGATCGTCACGCCGGTAAACAGCGTGATGGCCATGATGAGGTCGACCTCGCGGCCGATGATCGCGCCGACGAAGGCCCGTCCCAGCCCGGGCCAGGCGAACACCTGCTCGACGACGACGGCACCGGCGAAGATGCTCGCGGTCAGGAACGCAGCGATGGTCGTCACCGAGATGAGCGAGTTCCGCAGGACGTGTTTCAACACGACCGTTCGCTCGGGCAGTCCCTTCGCCCGCGCCGCCGTGACGTACTCTTTGTTCAGTTCCTCTGCCATCGACGACCGCATCACGCGCATCAGCGTCGCCGACGACGCCGTCCCGATGGTGACTCCCGGGAGGACGAGATACCACAGCATCTCGGGGGAGAGCAGCGGCTTGTCCGGGGCCAGCACCGGCCACAGGTCCAGCCAGAGCGCGAACACGAGGATGAGCATCAGGCCGAGCCAGAAGTTCGGCAGGGAGATGCCCGACAGGGCGAACACCCGCGAGAGGTCGTCGCCCAGCGTGTCCTTGTTCACCGCGGCGTAGATGCCGGTCGGGATGGCGATGAGCAGGGCGATGGCCCAGCCGAACAGACCGAGCGCGATGGTCTCGGGGAGCCGGGCAAGAATGTAGGGCAGGACCGGCTGGTCGACGCTGATGACCGTCCCGAGGTCGCCCTGCAGGACGTTGCCCATCCACGTGAGGTACTGCTGCCAGACCGGACCGTCGAGGCCGTACCTGGCGCGTATCGCGGCCTCCTCGGCCGCCGAAATCTGCGGATTCAGGGCGACCATCTGGTCGATAGGGTCCCCCGGCGTCAGGTGGACCAGCGCGAAGGTAAGCACCGAGACGCCGAACAGTATCGGCACCGTCGCCGCCACGCGAACCGCGACGAATCGTCTGAGGCTCATCGTACTGAGTCACTCCCGATCCAGATATGCGACCTGCTGGTCCGTCGGGTCGTGCAGCCCGTAGGGCAGGATGCCACTGGAGAACGTGTACGTGTTGTGTCCGACGTAGTCGGTCGACAGCGCGGAGACGTTCGTCCCGAAGACGGTGTAGCTGTTCGGGGCCTGCTCGATGAGGCCCCGCCACACCTGGTCGTACTGCTCGCCGCGGAACTGCGGGTCCTCGACGGCCTCGACCGAGAACCGCGCCTCCGTCGCAATCTCGTCGAGGTCCGGCGTGTCGACCCGCTGGAAGTTACAGCACTGCCCGAAGTTGTCGATGGAGTTGACGGCGTCGTAGAAGCTCCCGGGGTTGAACGTGCCCGAGAGGCCGATGAGGACGATGTTGCCCTGCTGGTAGTACTCCGGCCCGAGGATGCGCTGGACGAAGGTCGTGAACTCGAAGGTCTCGACGCTGATGTCGAAAAACTCCGTGTTGCTCATCACCTGGGCGATGAGTTCGGCCTCGCGCACGCGGTCGTCGGAGGTGTTGGTCTCGATGGTCGCCTCGATGGGCGTCTCGACGCCGAGGTCGTCGACGGCCTCCTGCAGGAGTTCGGTCGCGGCCTCGGTGTCCTGTTCGGTCTGTGGGCGCAGTTCCTCGACCAGCGCGTCGTAGTCGGCGGTCCCTTCGTCGGCGGCCAGCTCCGGCAGCGGCGTGTACGCCGGGTTCCGGTAGCCGTTGTAGATGTTCTCAGCAATCTGGGCGCGCGGAATCAGCTGATTGACGCCCCGGCGGACCCGCTCGTCGTCCCACGGCGAGACGGTGACGGGGTACTGGAGGAAGTTGTACGCCCCGGCGTTGGTCACGCTGAGCCGGTAGTCCTCCGCGCTCCGGTACTCGCTGTACGTGTCGCTCGTGAGCCCGTAGGTGAGGTCTATCTCGTTGTTGTTGAGCGCGGCCGCACGTGTCGCGTCGTCTTGCACGATAGCGACCGTGACCGCGTCGACGACCGGGCTCGTCGGGAACCCCTCTGGCCCGTCCCACCACTCCAGCGCGTCGAGGCCAAGGTCGTCCAGCCAGTAGTCGTCGAACGTGCTGAACTCGGCGCGCTGTTCGGCCTCGTAGGACTCGAACTCGAAGGGGCCGGTCCCGATCGGCGTCAGGTCGTTTCGCGGGTCCGCGCCAGTGTCGGGATACTCTTCGATGTGCTCCATCGGGTACACTGTCGTCGGGAGCTGGCTGTCGGCCTCGGCGTCGGGCTCCTGTCCGTAGATGTCGACGGTGTAGTCGTCGACGGCCTCCGCGTAGAGAAAGGAGTCGAAGGTCTGAGCCGAAATCGAGGAGTTCTCAAGCACCTCATACGACCGGGCGACGTGCTCTGCGGTCATCTCCTCGCCGTTGTGGAAGGTGACCCCCTCGTGGAGTTCGGCCCGGTACTTGATCCCGTAGGTGCCGTCTGCAACGGCATCGGGCGCTTCATTGACCGTCAGGACCTCGCCGGCCTCGGGGTTCCTGATGATGATCTGGTCGTCGGCAACGAGGTTCCCCTCGTCGTCCGTCTCCGCCGACACCATGTACGGCTCGTAGGCCCCGTCCTCGACTTCTTTGACGTCTATCCGTTCCCACGTCTTCGCGAGCCACGGGTACACAGTCCCCGCGGCGTCCTGCGTGATGAGACTCTCGTAGATGAGTCCGTGGACGTTGCCGGCCGGCGCGCTGGTGCTGTATGACGGGTCGAAAGAATCGATACCCGCGCCGAGGCCGAACCTGAGTGTCCCGCCGTCCTGAATCTCGTCGACGGCGACCTCCGCCCGCTCCCGGACCGGGTCGAGGCTCTGTCCACCCTCGCTTTCGCCGTCTCCACCTCCGTCAGTGCCGGCGCTACAACCGGCGAGTGCCATTACTGTTGCCGCGCCCGCCGTCTTGAGGACGCGCCGTCGCGTCACTGTACTCGTGCCTGCAGCTGCGTCATGAGACATTCCCGTTGACCTCGAAAGTTATGCGTTATGTTGCCCTCCCACACACTTATAGCATAACGGCGCTCGGAGTCGGGCAGCATCGGTACGCGACAGGCCGGGAGCATACTACACGGCGCCGATACAGACCCCGCTGGTGAGCTTCACCTCTCGGCTGAACTGCGCTGGTGTATACCTCCGGCCAGAGATACGCCATCCTCTGACGACGCGCTGTCGAGACCGAGTTTAGGGGAGATAGCACGTAGGATTGGTCGTTCAACGGTGTCCTGATGCCGGTCGCTCCCGGTACGAACGACACTGCGCCCCGGTCAAAGCTGGGGCCGACACCTACAGTTGCGATTCGAGTTCGAGCGGCTGCTCAGAATGGCGGGCTGTAATCCTCGTACTCGTCCATCTCCTCCATGTCGTCGGTCTTCGAGGGCATGACCGCAGCGCGCGGCCCGCCGGACCGCACGACTTCGACGGCTTCGAGTCCGTCGACGCTCTCCGGGAGTCGGCGTTCGATTGCCTTCATCGTCATCGGAGCGATGCCACACCCCGAACACGCACCGCCGATGGCGACGGTGGCCGTGCCTTCGCTCTCGTCGATGTCGCGGACCTCGAAGTTGCCGCCGTGTTGCTGGATTTGCGGGACGTTGTTGCTCAAGTAGTTACGCGCCTGTCGTTCGAGTCCTTCAGCGCTCATGACGATTGTATATACGCACTAACCTATCATAAAAATGTCGTTTTTGGCGTACCTAAAATACCGTTCCTTAGAGCTTCAGGAGCAATAATTTTGGCCACCCAAACAATTAGTATACTAATTCTATTAATTTTCGCACGGCCTAAAACAAGCTTGCTGTGGAGTCCTCGTTCAGGCGGTATCCTCATCCGGCGCCGTCGAACCAGCCTCTGAACCGTCCTGTTTCGTCTCGGCGTTGCAGGGCAGTGTGGCGGCCAGTCGCTCCGCGACCATCGGGCTGACTAGACCGGCCAGCTCCATCGCTTCCGTCTCGTGATCGTCGAGATCGAGAACCCCCCGAAAGAACCACGAGACGGTCACATACGTCTCGTGTAACTCCGCTGCCTCCTCATGCCCTGACTCTGTCAGCGTCACCCCCTCGTACGGCTCATATGTGACGAGATTCTCCTCTGCGAGTCGCTGGCACATCTCCGTCACCGCCGCCGGAGACCGATCAAGCATCTCCCCCAACTCTCCCGGGGCGACTGGCGGTTCGTCCCGGTGCTGGGCGATGTAAATCGCCAGCAGATACTCCGGTGCTGTGTTCATCGCTCCGACGGATCCGTCCGATTCCCGCTTACTGCCGTCGACTCCCCTGTCGACTGCTCACCGACTCCGAAGACCACCACGTATGCCCACGCCCACAGTCGGGCATGTGACCGCTGCGGGCGTTTACCCATTCCCATCATCTCGATATTTCCGTCCCCACCCATCAGGCAGACGCCCCCAGTACTGTCGGTAGAGCACTGACCGAGCGGCCGCTCGTCGGTGGACGCTCAGCATGATGCCCACACCGTACGTCGGGACCACGCGAACGGTGTCGATAGCGCCCTCGACGATACGAAACGGTCCGCCATCGATCCCTGCGTGGGTCTCCCCCCATTTGTGCTCCGAACTCAGTACCGTCGTCTGCCATATGTTTTAGGCTTGCCTAATAATATAAAACGTCTGCGGTTTTTAGGACTGCCTAATTCAATCAGCGAAGTCGAGCCTACCGTCCGAGACTCTCACCCATCGCGTGGCACTCCACTCACCATCGAGGCGTTATCTCTGCCGTAATCGCTTCCCGAATCGCCTCGATCAGTTGGTTTGCCGAATTTGATATCGCATTATATGCTTTATCGAGAAAACCACTGGTCACCTCCGGGTCGTCGATGAACAGGCAAATACGGGTAGTAGCGGCTAAAACACCGCTACTCAGTAAAATCGGTAATAGAATCGAACGCGTCGACCGCCAGCCGTTCAGCGACTGCGTCTCTGTCCACGTCACTGATTTCCTGCGGGTATTTTCGTTCGAAGTAGCTCACGATGTTCTCAACATCGCGAGTTAGCAGTTCCCGGGCGTTTTCGTGGTCGGTCGGGACAGCCTGTGGCCAATCGAAAACGACCACGCCTTCATTCGTGACGAAGACGTTGTACTCGCTCATGTCCGCGTGGACGTACCCTTCGCGGTAGGCCGTCTGCATCTCTTCGAGGACGAGATCCAGAATCGGCAGTACCTGTTCCGTTTCGAGTTTCGTTCGGGAGAGTTCGACGCCGTCTATTTTTTCCATGACAATCGCATGGCGGTTCGTGTCGATTGGCTGGGGAACCGCCACGTTCGGATACAGCGTTTCGAGGGCATCGTACTCCCGTTCGGCGGCCTTCCGGGCGGTGTAGAGCCAAGAAACGTGGTCGCGGTCGGCGGTATACTCCCGCTCTTTCATCACTTCACGGAAATTGGTATACCCCTCGCGGTGGTATTTCAGTGCCACCGGCTTGTACGATTGAGCCTCGTACACGTCGCTTTCCTTGCCGACACCCAGTGGAGACCCGACTCCTTCGATTGTGTCGCGCTCGGCGAATGTATGCAGCGCAAGCGTGTCGTACCCTTCGAAAGTGAGTTTGAACCCTTCGTACTGGATGGTCTTGCGCTCGACCAGTCCCCGGTCCGCACACCGGTCGAGCCGGTAGTCGACGTCTTCCGACGTCAGCCGTGAGAACTCGGTCAACTTCTCGCGGGCGACGTACTCCGAGAACCGCATCCCCTGCTCGATGCCGGAAAGCAGATGGAAGTCCTCGGGTTCCAGCTCCGCCATCACTGAAGCCACGTTCTGGACCATTAGCGTTCTCTACTCGATGGACTGGTAAAAGGCCGACGCGTTCGCCGGATAGAGGTGATAAATCTGTAGCCGCTATACAAAATACACATCTGGTTTCAGGCTGGTTGCTGTATCGGCGGACGACGAGCGCTCTGACCGGGGCGGCTGGGCGCAAACTTAGACGGACTGCAGTGTTCGGACAGTCTGCCCGAGACAGCTACGCTCGTATCTTCATCTGTCCGACTCGACCCGCTACTGTCGGCGTTTCGTGACCGAAACCGCAGTTCAGTCGCTTGCTCATCGAATAAGACCTCATTAACCTACATAATCACACGTTTTCAGCTTGGCATCATACATCTGCTATCGCTACTGTACTATCGTTTCAGTATCTCAAAACGCGGCTGATGTGGCTCGGAAACGGGCCTTTGCTGGTCGCAAGCGCTATTCACACATAATCAGCTATAGAAGCGAAACGTTAGGCATCAACTCGAAAATACGTTCCTAATCGCCGTGACAGTATATGTAAGGCGAACGGCGACTGCGTTCGCTGACTGTGTGGCCGTTAAGCTACTCTCTACTTTTGCTCATCTAAACGCAAGCGTGCCGTGTGAGCAGACAACATAAAGACCAGCTCAGGGACCTGCTTCGCTCACTCGCGTTTAATTCTCACGACCGTCGGCTCGCGTTTCCGGTGCTGTTTGCCGTCGGTTCGGAACTGTATTTCGTACTGACAATCACACTCGGTTCTGCCCGTCCCCCGATGGCTCCCGACGCTGGCATCTTCCAGCATCTCGGCTGGTATCTGACGCGGGGCGGTCGGCTGTACGTCGACGCCTGGGAGCCGAAGCTCCCGCTGTCCTACGAGACGACCGGCGTTCTGGCGATGCTTGCCGGCGGCGACATGTACCGGCTCCACCTCCTCAGCGTGGCGCTGATGAGCGCGGCGGTGTGTGGAATCGTCGGGCTCGTCGTGATACTCGTCTACGACATCACCGGCGATGACGTCGCTGCGCCGCTGGCCGGCCTCTCGATGTTCCTGCTGCCGGGGTTCGCCGTCCGGCCCGCGTACGGTTTCAAGGCGAAGTACCTCCTCGTCCTCTGTGGACTCCTGGCGATATACCTGTACACGCGCGAATACCCGGCACTGAGCGGTGTGGCCGCGGCGGCCAGCGTTGGGTACTGGCAGGCCGGGGTCATCTTCCCGCTCGTCGTGGTCGGGCTGGCAATCCAGCAACGAGACGTGCGGGCGCTTGAACGTGTTGTCGCCGGCGGCCTCGGGTTCACTGTGGTCATGCTTGCACCGGTATTTCTCGTCTGGCACTCGGTCTCGGAGATGGTCGTCCAGGTGTTGCTCGTGCCGCTACAGACCGAGGAGCAGGTGCCAGTACTCGCCCGACTCGTCGCCGGTGTCGTCCATTTCAAGTGGGCGTCGCCGTTCGTGGTGCTGGGCGGTTTCGGACTCGGACACACCGCTCGGTGCTGGTTCAGGGGCGACGACGGCGCGGTCGGGCGCACCGACTGGTGGATTCCGGTCGGCGCGGCGTGGTTCGCGCTCCTGATATTCTTCGTCGATTTCGAGACCGGCGGCTACACCGACCTCATTCCGGGGCTGGCGTTCGTCGCAATCGGCGTCGGGATAGCCGCGACGACGCTCCGTGACCGCCGACGGAAGCAGTATCTCGCCGCGGCGCTCGGGCTGGTTCTCGTCGTCAACGTCGCTGTCCTCGGTAGCGTCGGTCTCGTCTTCACACCCGTCGAAACGCCGGGACCGGTGCCAATGTCAGACCTCGAAACCACCAGTCTCCCGGAGACCTACGGGGAAAGCGAGTCGGTACCCGACGTCCGGTACATCTATTGGCAGCAGCTTGAACCGTCGGCGTGTCACTACCGGCTCTCGGTGATGGAGTTGCGGTGGCTCGACAGAGTCGACTCGTCGATAGACAGCCGCTGTCTCGGCTTGAGGACCGCCAGAGCCAGGCTCGCAAGCGGCTAGGACTCCGTGGAGTCGTAGTCAGAGAGCGAGGTCTGTGTCGTTTCGACAGAACCTGTGATGATGTAGGGGACGATAATCCGGAAGAACTGAGCGGCAAGCACCAGCAGGATCGGACCCAAAAAGATGCCGTAGAAGCCAAACGCGATGGGGCCGAGGATGTACGCGAACATCAGCAGACCGACGTGAGTCAGATCACCGCTGACGTATGGCCGAATCAGGAAATCCGGGATGGTGTCGACGACGACCAGCGTGACCACAAGAAAGAGGACAACCCAGGCCAGGGCTGCCGTCTGTCCTGTGACGACCGCGGAGACCGCAAGCAGTCCAGCCACGGGCAGATAGACGATTTTCATTCCGACTACTGGAATGAGGCTGCCGATGCCGGTGAGCGCGCCGACGAGTGGTGCAAACGGAACCTGCACTGAGCCTGGCGCGACCAGATTGTACAGCGAGAACACGAAGATCCCGATAACGCCCGTCACCAGTGCGTTCAAGATGTTCCCGAAGAGAATCGAAGACAGTTCCTCGTCGACCGCCGCCGCGTAGTTGCGAAGGACACCTGACCCGTCGAAAGTGTCAAGGAACCAGCCGACAAGCCGCGGTCCGTCAGTAAGCAGGTAGTACGTCCCGGCAAACATGATGAACACGCGCAGCAGTAGCGCCGTAAGCATACTCACAGAGCCGATGAGCGTATCAGAGACACGTCCCAGCCACGACTGGACTGTCGCGTTTCGCAACAGGTCAATCACTTCGTCCGGCCCCATCGCCAGCACATCTGAGAATCCGAGGTCGGCGAGCGGCCCCGGAAGCGACCCACCCTGAAGATCCTGAAACTGCGAAAGGTACGCCGCGCCAAGGCCACCTTCGCCGAAGAACGACTGTAACTCGGGGACAATGAGGACGATCGTATAGCCGACCAGAAGCACGAACGGTAACAGAAAGAAGAAAATCGTGGCCGCCGCATGGAGCTGTTTCTGGTACGGGACAGCCCGACCCAGGAACGATTCGGGGAGCGGGAGCCACCCGAGCCGTCGATAAATCGGTCGGCTGGCGTAGTACAGAAAAACGGTAAACACGAGCGTCGGGAGGAACTGGGCCAGGACGAGTCCGACCACGAGAAAAAGTGCTACGCCCGCGATAGCAAGCAGAACGCGCCGTCTGAGGTCGGTACTATATTCCATATGTTTTCAGTACAACATCTTGATAAAAAATAAAACCACCGGTCGGCCCGGTGGCTGTACGTGAGCGGGGTAACGCAGGTGACTACAGCCCTTCGAACTGGGTGATCGCCTCTCGCCAGTCTTCGGGGATCGAGCGCGAGGATTCCGTGTCGCGGTCGTATGTAACGACGGTTGTTTCTCCGGTCGCAGCCACACCATCTTCGGTCCGGACCTCGTACTCGAAGGGGAAGCTCTTCTCGCCAAGACGTGGAACCCGGACGGCAACGGCGACTGAGTCACTGATTTGGACGGGCTGGATGTAGTCGACTTCGAGGTTCGCGATGACCATGCCAGTGCCCGACTCGCTGCCCGAGAGCAGCGCTTCGCCACAGTCGACCACGTCGTGCAGGTAGTCGATGCGAGCCTCCTCGAAGTAGGTCGCATACGTCGCGTTGTTGACGTGGCCATACGTGTCGATGTCTGTGTATCGGACCTCGACGTCCGTCGTGTACTCGAAGCTCACAGCACTGTTACGACCCACCGGCATTTCAGTGTCCCCTCTTGACGCAGGGTACGGACGAGGTCCGGTCCGTCGCCCCGGCCTGCACCAGTTCAGTACTCGTGGAACACGCGCCCGCAGTCGGTGCACTTGATCTTCGCTGAGCGGAACCATGGACTGACCTTGATGACTGGCCCGTGACAGTCAGGACAGACTCCCATAGAGTTCCCGTCTGCAACCCGCGTTGAGAGGTCCAGGAGCAAGTCTTCGAGTTCTTCTATCTGCTCTTGCTGCTCATCGATAACCTCCCGCAATTCCGCTGTAGACTGTGTCGCAGCCGCTGCATCTGCATCAAGGACCGCCTCTGTCTCGGTTTCGGCTTGCGAAGTAGCTGACTCCTCTGACTCTGCCTCGCTTTCTGTAGCCTCGGCCTCATCCGACATATGGTAATATAGGCCGGACATATGTTTTAAGTTACTGCCAATTCAGCGGGATATCGGCGGATTTCCGCTCGCTCATAACCCAGTACTGTTGTCAGGCGCGCTCGCGTGCGCGCGATTAAAAACGTATCTAATCACGACGTATTTTCCGTCAGCTATCGCTCACTCTGAGATGACTAGTCACTATGTAAACTATTGCTATGGTGTGTCAGCCCTTCCCCGCAGACGCCGAATATACATTACTATCCCTGCTTACCCTGAACACAGTACTCAACTGTCCCAGCAAAAGTGATAATTATCGTTCATACACGTATCAATTTGGGGGTGCTGTTTTTTATGTCCAGCCTTTATTGTTGATGTGATGTTGCCACTCCAGGTGTCAAGTCTCGGTGTAGAGGGCGAAGGAATCTGGCTCGCACTCGGCACGGTCGGGATGTTACTGGGTATGGTGTACTTCATGGCCAAAGGATGGGACGTTCAGGACCCCGAGCAGGAGGAGTTCTACGTCATCACCATCCTTATCGCAGGTATCGCCGCGTCGTCGTACCTGTCGATGTTCTTCGGGTTCGGCCTGACGGAGGTCGAACTCGTCAACGGACGGGTCATCGACGTATACTGGGCGCGATACGCTGACTGGCTGTTCACGACGCCGCTGTTGTTGCTTGATATCGGCCTCCTGGCCGGCGCAAGCAACCGCGACATGGCGTCGCTCATCACCATCGACGCCTTCATGATCGTTACCGGCCTCGCCGCGACGCTGATGAAGGTGCCTGTGGCCCGGTACGCCTTCTGGACTATCAGCACCATCGCGATGCTGTTCGTCCTGTACTACCTCGTCGTCGTTGTCGGCGAGGCCGCGAGCGATGCCAGCGAAGAAGCACAGTCGACGTTCAACGTCCTTCGAAACATCATCCTCGTCGCGTGGGCCATCTACCCCGTCGCGTGGCTTGTTGGGACCGAGGGACTCGGACTCGTCGGCCTGTTCGGCGAAACCCTGCTGTTCATGATTCTGGACCTGACCGCGAAGATCGGGTTCGGATTCATCCTGCTGCGCAGTCGCGCAATCGTCGGTGGCGACTCCGCCCCGACGCCGTCCGCTGAAGCCGCTGACTAGCGGACATCCAGCGCTCATCGACTTTTTTATACGCCGCACCAACGATATGTACGTTTGATACGCACATGAGTGAGGAGCCAACGACGCCGAAGGAACTAAGTGTTCGATCACTAACGGGACTCATTCTCTCGGCCGGACTCGCAGTCGTGGGATTGTTCATCCTCCCAGTGTTCCGGTCGTTTGGACTGGCGTTCCGGCCGGCGTTCTGGCTGGTGCTCGCAATAGAGGCAGTTGCACTTGCTGGCGTCGTTATCTCCGTTCTGACGCTTCACCGACAGCGGACGCTTGATTAGCTCCGGTGGCCGGTTTCGCCTGCCTGATCCGCCTCGGACGATTCGACGGATTGCAGGGCTTTTTCGAGGTGTGACTCCCGAAGGCTGACCGGCTTGCGCGACCGGTCGCTGTCGCCCTGGGCCCTGAGGTGTTCTTCGATGGCAAGCAGTCCCGCCTCTCTGACGACTGCAGCGATGTCGCTGCCGCTGTATCCGGCCGTGCGTGCGGCGAACGCTTCGAGGTCTACCTGCCCGGTTATCCTGTCACCGATATGTGTGTCGAATATCTCGGCTCGGTCGGCCGCGTCGGGAAGCGAGACCTCGACGATACGGTCGAAACGCCCCGTCCGGAGCAGCGCGTCGTCCAACCGGTCGCGTCTGTTCGTCGTCGCGATAACCGTCACTCCCTCCCGACTTTCGATCCCGTCCAGTTCTGTGAGCAACTGTGACACCGTTCGGGCGCTCGCGCCGGAGTCGTTGTCGTCGCTTCGTGTCGTACCCAGCGCGTCGATCTCATCGAAAAACACGATCGAGGGGGCGTTCGACCGCGCCTGGTCGAACACTCGCCTGACTGCCCGCTCGCTCTCGCCGACGTACTTGTTCATCAGTTCCGGCCCGTTGACCGGGATAAAGTTCGCGTCGCTTGTCGACGCGACTGCTCGCGCGAGCATCGTTTTCCCTGTCCCCGGCGGCCCATACAGCAACACCCCGGCTGGGGGGTCGATGTCCAGCGAGTCAAACAGGTCTGGTTTCGTCAGCGGCCAGTTGACGGCCCGGATGAGCTCGCGCTTTGGCCCGTCGAGACCGCCGATGTCGCTGAAAGATGTCGACGGAATCTCCGGTACTGTGCCACGGATACCACTCGGTTCGACTGCGTCGCGGGCCGCTTCGAGGTCCGCTGCTGAGACGACCACCGGATCGCCGCCAGCGCCGTCTCGAGCAACTGCCGCTTCCACCGCGTGTAGCCAGAGCGCGACGATGTCCGCCGCAACGTAGCCAAACGCCTGTTCACCGGTCGCTTTGAGATCCGCCTCTGCGCTCACCATCGCTCCAGTGGCGACTGTCTTCAGAATCTCGGCCCGGTCCCGGCGACTCGGCTCCGGCACGGTAACCGTCCGAGACAACCGTGTCGCCTGCACGATATCAACGGGGACGTCGTCCTCGCTGGTCGCTTCGCCGACAGCGGCGACGCCGTCGAGCGTCGAGATATCGTCGAGCCACTGGCGCAACAGCAGCCGCGTTTTATCACCGCCGTCAGCCGACACCGTATCGAGCCCATCGATGTGGACGATCCCGCGTTCACTCCCCTGTGCAGCCCGTGTGACATCGTCGAGATACGCTCTTGCTCCGTCTTGGTCCAGTGAGAGCAGGCGCCCAGCATCAACAGAGTGTATCGTCGCGTTCACGAGCCAAGCCACGTGTTGCAGAAGGTGTGTCTTCCCGACCCCGTGGGCACCGACGAGCAATACGCCGGCGCGGTTTCGAACGCTTCCGGGAACGTCGTCGGACGCCAGCAACGCCGTTGAAACGGCAGTTTCTAGCGTTGCAACTGTGTCGGCATACCCGCCGACAGCCGTCTCGGCAAGCGGGTCGAGGCCACTGTTTGACCGCCTCGGAGCTGGCCCATCAGTAATCTCGATCACGGTGTCATCCACGAGGGTGACAGGCCCTGCCGGCTGTGTCGATACCACACGCACTGGTACCGTTAGCGACCCGTCGAACAACGAGACGGTGATGGTGTCGCCGTCCAGCAGAGGGCGATCACCGACCGCGTCCCTGACAAGCCCTTCACCGCCCCGGATTGACAGTTGCGGGACCGGCGCGACGCTGATATGTGTCGCGACCGCCGGGTCAGCCGCCTCCACGGTGACCCGATCACCGTCGCGAAGCCCGAGCGTCTCGGCGGTCTGTGGACCGGCACGGGCCGTCTCCGCCGGAACTGAATCCGCTTGCCGTACGGTCGCGGCCTGCACCTGCCCGCGCTGCTTTCGGATGAGTACTGCGCCGTTGTCACCCAGCCCGAGGCGTGTCCCGACCGTTGTCGGCACTGCGATGCCCTCGTTCGCTTCGTCGACGCTGATCGTGAGTTCGAGGTTCTGGACCATTAGCCCGATGCCAGCACGTCTGGCACTGCACTGCCGTACAGCACGTACCGAACGACCCCGAACACCAGTAGCGCAAGCGGGGTGGCTAAAATCGTCACATACACGGGAAGTGTAAGAGCGAAACCGACGATGTTCGACACTGCAATGACGACGACTGCGGCGGCCATCGGCAGCCGGTCTTGTCTATTGAACCCCATCAGTAGATACCCCTGTCTGTGTCCGACATATGTTTCAGTTGGTTCATGTATAGTGGCCGCGCCCGTTTAGCATTGATGCCGTCACAGTTGGTTAGCCAACCGACTGACCGACCGCCCGAGCAGACCCACCATGACTCCGATAGCAGTCAGCAACGCGAACTGAATGAGGTCGCCGCTCGCGGCGGCGAGAACACCAAACCCGACAAGTACGACAGCGACGAACCCGTGAGCACCGAGTATTATCGCTTGGATATTCACGCGGGACACCCCGGCGACTGACCTGTTCTGTCAGAGGCAGACAGCGCTTTCGGTTCAACAATATCGTCAGTGGTTGGGAACGGTCGCCGGTGTGTGTGCCGGCGACCACCATCCAGCACCAGATGTCTGTGGATGGGCTGTCGTAGGTACACGACAGCAATGTAGGATATGGATTGGATAAACATATGTTTTATTCCAACTGATTTACTCGCGCTAGTCAGCCCGCAGGAGCTCCTCGTGCGTCTCTTCGAGCTTCTTTATTTTCGGCGGGATGGTCAGCTGGCAGTAACTCTGGTCCGGATTCTTCTCGAAGTAGTCCTGGTGATACTCCTCGGCCGGATAGAACGTCTCCAGCGGTTCGACTTCGGTGACGATGTCGCTATCGTAGCCCGGCTGGACTTCCTCGATAAAAGCTTCCACGGTCTCGCGCTGGGACTCGTCGTGGTAGAACACGGCCGAACGATACTGCGTGCCAACGTCGTTACCTTCTCGGTCTTTTGTCGTCGGGGTATGGGTCGTGAAGTGGACCGCGAGCAGGTCCTCGTAGCTCACCTCGTCCGGCTCGTACGTAATCTGGACGCACTCGGCGTGGCCCGTCTCCCCGCGACAGACCGCCTCGTAGCTGGGGTCGGCGACGTGGCCGCCGGCGTAGCCCGACACAACGTCGACCACCCCGTCGATCTGTTTGAACACCGATTCCGTACACCAGAAGCAACCGCCCGCGAATGTCGCTTGGTCAGTCATCACCCGACATACGTGCCCGGTATACAAAACTCACTGGCTGTGGTCCTCGCAGCTGGATGCCTACCTACCGGTCGACCTCGCCCATGATGGTGTCGAGACTGCCGATTGTCGCGACGAGGTCTGGCACGTATTCACCGCGAGCCATCTCGGACAGTGCCTGCACGTGTGAAAAGGAGGGGCCGCGAATCTTGAACCGCGCCGGCGTCTCCGTCCCATCAGAACGGATGTAGATGCCAAGTTCGCCTTTCGCGGCCTCGACGGCGCGGTAGATTTCGGTGTCAGCGTCGGGCCGAAGTGTGCGGGGCACGTTCGCCTGTATCTCGCGGTCGTCCTCGGGCCAGTCCTCCAGCAGGTCGACGCACTGGCCGATAATCTTCGCGGACTCCTCCACTTCGCGCAGGCGCACGAGCAGGCGCGAGAAGTTGTCGCCGCCCTGTTCGGTGACGACCGACCAGTCAAGTTCGTCGTAGTAGCCGTAGGAGTCGTCCCGTCGGAGGTCGTAGTCGACGCCGGAGGCTCGGGCAACCGGCCCGGTACAGCCGTAGGCCTTCGCGGCCTCAGCCGAGAGGTGACCCGTATCGACCGTCCGAAGCTGGAGAATCTCGTTGCTGGTGAGCATATCGTGGTACTCCGTGAGCTTGTGCGGCAGGTCGTCGAGGAACGCGCGTATCTTCTCGAAAAACGCTTCCCGAGGTTCGGGCAGGTCCCAGGCGACGCCGCCCAGCCGCAGGTAGTTGAACATCAGCCGCTGGCCGGTCAGGTCTTCGAGAATGTCCTGAACGAGTTCCCGGTCCCGGACACCCCACTGGAAGGTAGCGGTGAACTCCCCGACCACGTCAAGCGCGTAGGTCGCGACTGCAAGCATGTGCGAGAGGATGCGCGACAGTTCGCCGCCCATCGTCCGGATGACCTGGGCGTACGCTGGCACCTCGATGTCGGCGAGGTCCTCGGCCGCCCGGGCGTAAGCCCACTCGTTCAACAGGCCAGCTCCGCCCCAGTCCCAGCGGTCCGGATAGGGCATGATCTGATGGCGGTAGGTGCCCTGCTGACACATCTGTTCCTCACAGCGGTGGATGTAGCCGATGTCGGGGTCGACGGCCGCGACCTGCTCGCCGTCGAGTTGGGCGTTCAGGTGGAGGACGCCGTGCGTCGAGGGGTGGTGTGGCCCCATGTTGAGATGCATCGTCTCCGGCCCTTCGCGGCGGTCTTCGAGCAAGCGCTCGTGTTTGCGGAAGGAGACGATCTGTGGCTGAGACTGATTGTAGTCCCGGCTCAGCGGGTGGCCCTGCCAGGTTTCGGGCAGGAGAATGCGCCGGAGGTCTGGGTGGTCCTCGTACTCGATGCCGACGAGGTCGTAGGCCTCCCGCTCGTGCCACGCCGCCGTCGAATACACAGGTGCGGCGGACTCGCTGCTCGGCGACTCCCTAGGTGTCGGCACAACGACCGAAAGTTCCTGTGTCGGGTCGTCGTAGCGCCGCAGGTGATAGATCGTCTCGAACCGGTCGGCGTACTCCTGGGCCGTAACACAGGCGCAGTGGTCCAGACCGGCCTCGGCTCGTAGCGTCGAGAGGACGGTCTGCACCTCGTCCGCGCGGATGACAACGGCCGGGGCGTTCTCGTGGCGTTCGGTGGAGAGGACGTGGTCGGCAATCGGCTCGATAAGCGGGTGGACGTCGTCGGCTCGGTGGACTGTCTGGGCCATCTCCGTGGTCGCCCGTTCGCCGGCTGCCGCCCTCGGGCTGTCCCCTCATGCCCGAGGTTATTTTAAATACCTCCTAGAACGGTCAGGCATGAAGTACGTCACGCTTTCGCTGTGGATGGCCCCGGAGGTTCGGCACCCGATGCACCAGTTCGTCGTCGACCACGACGGCTACGAGGCGAGCTATCTCCTTCGGGGCAACGACATCGGGGCCGATCCCCAGACGCTGCTGTTTCACGTCGACGGCTTTCCGCCGGAGCCCTATCGGGCGGCGCTGGAACAGGCCGACACCGTCCGGGAGTACGCCATCTCTACGTGCCCCGACGAGACGTTCTACCTCTACGTACAGGACTCGCCGTCTGCGACCGATCACGACCTCGTCGACGCGCTCACCCGAGCCGGTCTGGTCATCGTTTCTCCGGTCGCATACCGGGCCGACGGCACAGTCGGACTCACACTGGTCGGTCCAGGGGGGACGGTCCAGCAGGCAGTCGAAACGGTTCCCGACGGCGTCTCCGTCGACGTTCGGGAGGTCGGGGAGTACGACAGCCGGCGACTCGATACCGGGGCCGCGCTCACCGACCGGCAGTTCGAGGCCGTCGCCGCCGCCGTCGACTGCGGGTACTACGCCGAGCCCCGCGAGGGCGGTGTCGACGACGTCGCCGACGAACTGGGCTGTGCTCCCGGAACCGCTGCCGAACACCTCCGTAAGGCCGAGGCCTATGTGATGGCTGACGTACTCGAACAGCGGCCAGCATCAGCGGAGTAGTCTGCTCTATCCGGGAACCGCCGGAGTGGCTGACTACTGTGTGCCTTCCCGAAAAACTATAAACTCCGGATAAGTGTCATCTAGTGCTGGGTTGCGAATATACCACAGGGCCAGCGGTGGTCCAACTCAGGACGATACTGACCATGGACACAGTAACTATCGACGACGTACCGGTCGAACGGAACCCGATGCAGGTGCATGACATCCGCAAGCCGGTTTCCAGAAAACTCGGGACCGAGCATTTCGCGGCGAACTACTTCGAACTCGAACCCGGCGACTCCTTCTCGGGGAGCCTCCACCGCCACCACGACCAGGAGGAGGTGTTCTACATCGAGCGGGGACAGACCACTTTCGAGGTCGGCCTCGACCGCGAGGAAGTCGACGTGTCGGGCGGGGAACTGATTCGCTTCGAACCCGGCGAGTTCCAGCAGGGGTACAACTCCGGCGACGAGCGCGTCGTCGGCTGGGCCTTCGGCGCGCCCGGCGCGACCCACGACTGGGACGAGCTAGAATCGAGAGCGCACTGTCCAGAGTGCGACGAAGAGACGACCCAGAGCGTCGCCCTCGCCGAGGGTCGGTTCGAACTCACCTGTACCGAGTGCGGGAACGTTCAGGGCTAGGACCTACTTCTGTCGCTCTCGTGATTGGAAACAGGTGTTTGTACAGCCAGAAAGCCCCGGCCGGCTGTACTCGGGGGGCTCGCTGCGCTCCTTGTCACTCCCTCCGGTCGTTCCTGTGGTGCTTACATCGCCCGCCTTCGTCCAGCCGGCCGCTCCTTTCAGTCCCGCCCAGCATTCTTTGTCCAACCGGCTATGGGTGGGACTGAAAGGGGCCGCTCGCTCGACGTTCGAGGCGATGCAAGCACTGACGAGCAACGTTGAGGAGCGAGGAAGCGCGCAGCGAGTCGCAGGTGTCGAGCGAGCGGGGGCTTTCTGGCTCTTTGCATAACCAACGACCCCGTCGGTCATTCCACCCGCTGCTATAGTAACAATTGAAACGATTTACACACGGATCACACTGCCATCGTGCGATCAGGTGTGCATTGATTTTCAATGGCTACTATAGCCCGCAATTCATATCGCACCGCGTCACGAAGCCCGGGTATGTCACTGGCCGACCTGGAGTGGCGCGTCATCGGCGAGGAAACACGACCCGGGCCGATGACGATGGCGCTGGAAGCAGCCGCTGCTGAAACCGTCGCAGAGGGCGGTCCGGCAACGGTGCGAGTGTACACTTGGCCCGATACGCTGTCGCTTGGCTACGGACAGGACCCCGACACCATCGACTGGGAGTTCTGCGAGCGCCAGGCCGTTGGGGTAACGCGACGACCCACTGGCGGCGGTGCGATCTACCACGACAGCGTGGCGGATATCTCCTACGGGATTATCGCGCCGGCCGACGCCGTTCCGGGCGATCTGATGGCGTGCTACGAGCAGTTCTGCGAGCCGGTTTTGAATGCGTTCGAGCGCATGGGCGTCGACGCGTCGTTTGCTGACGACGAGCGGTCGGCGGTCCATCAGCCGGCCTGTTACCTGCGGCAACTCCATCCGGCCCACGATATCGTCGGCCCCGATGGCCGCAAACTCAGCGGGAACGCGCAGTACCGCCAGAAGGACGCTGTCATCCAGCACGGCTCCCTGTCTGTCTCGCTGCGTCCCGACCGCCACTCCGGCTGCTTCACCGCCGACATCGACTCGGAGCAGTTCACCGAACGCGTCGGGGCGATAGGCGAATACACCGATATCGACCGCGCCGAAGCCGTCGAGACGCTCCGCTCGACGCTGGCTGAGTGGGTCGACGCCGACGCTGGCGGGTGGACGGACGATGAACTCGCACGCGCACACGAGCACGCAGAGAGAAAGTACGCTACTGACGAGTGGATTCGACGGTCGCCCTGACCCGAGGTAGCGACGGTTTGCCTCCACGGGACAGCCACCGCGACCTACCGGCGGCCCTCTCGAATTCGCGGCCTCTAGTATTTGACAACACTCTAACGGCCATTCGGTTTCGACTCACAGCGGCTGAGAACAGGCGTATCGTAGCTCCTGTCGCCGCGTCGGCTGTGGCTTGCGGGTATCATTCGCTCCAGAACACTCGTCCGAACCGCACCGCTGACTATCGAATATTCGCCTATTGCTAAACGTACTGCTAAGACCGTTACTCGGCAACTGTTCGGTGATGGCTAAGCGAGACCACTACCGGTCGCCTAACCAGTTGAGTTTGGATGTTCTCGACCAGAACGCCCGGGATGCCGACCCGCGGGGAGACGACTTCGACTACGCCGAGGAGTTCCAGAAGCTCGACCTCGACGCGGTGAAGGCGGACCTCGAAGAGGTGATGACCTCCTCCCAGGACTGGTGGCCGGCCGACTACGGCCACTACGGGCCACTCTTCATCCGGATGGCCTGGCACAGCGCCGGAACCTACCGCACCACCGACGGCCGCGGCGGCGCGTCCGGGGGCCGCCAGCGGTTCGCGCCGCTGAACAGCTGGCCCGACAACGCGAACCTCGATAAGGCCCGCCGACTGCTCTGGCCTATCAAGAAGAAGTACGGCCGCAAGCTCTCCTGGGCCGACCTCATCGTCCTCGCCGGCAACCACGCCATCGAGTCGATGGGGTTCGAGACGTTCGGCTGGGCTGGCGGCCGCGAGGACGCCTTCGAACCCGACGAGGCGGTCGACTGGGGCCCCGAAGACGAGATGGAGGCCCACCAGTCCGAGCGCCGCAACGAGGACGGGACGCTCAAAGAGCCCCTCGGCGCTGCGGTGATGGGGCTCATCTACGTCGACCCCGAGGGGCCAAACGGCAACCCGGACCCGCTGGCCTCTGCCGAGAACATCCGCGAGTCGTTCGGCCGGATGGCCATGAACGACGAGGAGACGGCCGCGCTCATCGCCGGCGGCCACACCTTCGGGAAGGTCCACGGTGCAGACGACCCCGAGGAGAACCTCGGCGCGGTCCCGGAGGACGCGCCAATCGAGCAGATGGGGCTGGGCTGGGAGAACGACCACGGCTCGGGGAAGGCCGGGGACACGATTACCAGCGGTATCGAAGGCCCCTGGACACAGGCCCCGACGGAGTGGGACAGCGGGTACATCGACAACCTCCTCGACTACGAGTGGGAGCCGGAGAAAGGTCCCGGCGGGGCCTGGCAGTGGACGCCCACGGACGAGGTCCTCGAGAACACGGTCCCGGACGCCCACGACCCGGACGAGAAGCGGACGCCGATGATGCTCACGACGGACATCGCGCTCAAGCGCGACCCCGACTACCGGGACATCATGGAGCGGTTCCAGGACAACCCCATGGAGTTCGGCATCAACTTCGCGCGGGCGTGGTACAAGCTCATCCACCGCGACATGGGCCCGCCCGAGCGGTTCCTTGGCCCGGACGCCCCCGACGAGGAACTCATCTGGCAAGACCCCGTCCCCGACGCCGACTACGACCTCGTCGGAGACGAGGAAATCGCCGACCTCAAGGCGGAAATCCTCGACTCTGGCCTCTCCGTTACCCAACTCGTCAAGACCGCGTGGGCGTCGGCGTCGACCTACCGCGACAGCGACAAGCGCGGCGGGGCCAACGGCGGTCGTATCCGGCTCGAACCCCAGAGGAGCTGGGAGGTCAACGAGCCAGAGCAGTTGGAGACGGTCCTCGACACGCTCGAAGGCATTCAGGAGGAGTTCAACGGCGCTCGGGACGACGACACGCGCGTCTCGCTGGCCGACCTTATCGTCCTCGGTGGCAACGCGGCCGTCGAGCAGGCGGCGGCCGACGCCGGATACGACGTGACGGTGCCGTTCGAACCGGGGCGGACGGACGCGACGCCGGACCAGACCGACGTGGAGTCGTTCGAGGCGCTCAAGCCGAGGGCCGACGGCTTCCGGAACTACGTCCGTGACGACGTCGAGGCCCCGGCAGAGGAACTGCTGGTGGACAAGGCCGACCTGCTAGACCTCACTCCCGGCGAGATGACCGCGTTGGTCGGCGGGATGCGCTCGCTGGGCGCGACCTATCAGGACTCCGACCTCGGCGTGTTCACCGACGAGCCGGGGACGCTGACCAACGACTTCTTCCAGGTCGTGCTCGGCATGGACACGGAGTGGGAGCCCGTCACCGAAGCCAGAGACGTCTTCGAGGGGTACGACCGCGACACGGGCGAGCAGACGTGGACGGCGTCCCGCGTCGACCTGCTGTTCGGGTCCCACGCCCGCCTGCGTGCCCTCGCCGAGGTCTACAGTGCCGACGACGCCGAGGCCGAACTCGTCGACGACTTCGTCGACGCCTGGAGCAAGGTCATGCGGCTCGACCGCTTCGACCTCGAATAGGCCTCCGCGTAGCGGTCGCGTTCAGAGGATCTCCTCGACGAACTGGGAGACGAGGCGGTCCTCGGCGGTCCGGAGCTGGTACTGCACGGTCGACCGGGGCTCGTCCAGTATCGACGCGAGGTCTTTGACCGAGACCTCCCGCGGTCGCTCGTAGTAGCCGTGGGTCACGGCGGCTTTGAGTACCCGCCACTGCTGGGGCGAGAAGTTCGTCGCGACCCGTTCGGTCGCCTTCCAGTTCCCCGCGCTGGTGATGTGAGAGACCGAGAGCGTGACGCCCTCGCGGAGGCTCGACTCGATTTTGTCGTAGACCTCGCCGATGGGGGCAGACCCCGGATAGAGGACGCGCCAGCGGTACTCGTTGCCCGTCCGCCGAGATTCGAAGATAGTCCCCTCATTAACGTGCCGATGGAGGAAACTCGGTAGCGACTGACAGCCGCTGATTTCACGACGTAGCGTGTACACTGTCCGTGACGTCTCCCCGCGGTCCAGCACGTGGTACGTCCGCGCCGTCTCACAGCTCACGACGTCGAAACACTCGTTACAGCGGTTTTCGTCCAGAAAGACCTCGTCGAACGCACGCAGGGCCTCGGGTGTCCCCTTCGCGTGGTCGAGCCGCCACATATGGTCGTCGCCGACGAAGATGGCAGAGGACCACACGGAGAGGCTTTCATGCTGCTGGAACACGTCCATCAGGCTATCGGCTCCCGCGTCGAACTGCAGGACGAACTCGAACTCGCGTGTGTCTGCCACTGCTGGCTGTGTGTCGCTCATTTAGCTAGTACTAATTTAGGACAGTCGTTATAAATCGATTACTGGAACCACCAACCCCACTCCACTTTATCTAGTTGGCTTTTGATTAAGATGCGGTAGCCGGTTCGCCGTGAACCTCACGTCTGCGATGACGGGCTACGAGGATGGACTATTCACCCACTCCCGACAATGGAACGACACCACCGTTTTGTAGGAACCCGGTCAAGCGGTAATATGGTCCCGTCCCCCGCTGATGATGACTCTGCCGACACCCCTGCCCACCCTCGGGCAACCGACGGCAGCGTCGCAACGCTCTCCGAGGAAGAACTGTATGCGATTGTTCGGGTGGCTACCGAGGACGCAGTGCTTGGCGCGCTCGGCACGCTCATGTTGGTCGGTATCGGCATCGTACTGGCCGCCTGGGGCGCAGCGTTACTACTGTCAGCAACGCCGCTTCCAGCGGCTATCGGTGTGGTACTCGTCCTGTTCGGTGCATACCTCGCGCTATCGAGCCTCCGCATGATCCCACCCGTCCGCGAGTGGGTCTGAGCCGGTCGGGTATCTCTGTTCACCGGCCTGTCGTCCCGCTTCGACGAAATCCTGACACGAGCTATAACCGACCGTAGCACTCCGGAACCTCTTTTGTCGGGCACCACCGACCGGTGTGCATGGTACGAGTCGGGGCACACACCTCTATCGCCGGCGGCGTCTACAACGCCGTCGAGGAACAGGTCGAGTACAGCGGCAACTGCGGGCAGATTTTCTCGCACTCGCCGCAGGTCTGGCAGGACCCGAACATCGACGACGACGAGGCCGAACAGTTCCGCGACCTCGCGGCCGACCACGGCGTCGGCCCGTGGGTCATCCACTCGTCGTACCTCGTCAACCTCTGTACGCCCAAAGACGACCTCCGCGAGAAGTCCCTCGATTCGATGCAGAAGGAGGTCGACGCCGCCGCCAAACTGGGCATCGAGTACGTCAACGTCCACCTCGGAGCCCACACCGGCGCGGGCGTCGACGGCGGGCTGGACAACGCCGCCAGCGTGCTGGACGACCTCGACATCCCCGATGAGGTCACCGTGCTGGTCGAGTCCGACGCCGGCAGCGGGACGAAACTCGGCGGCCAGTTCAAGCACCTGGCGACGGTCCGGGAGCGAACGGACCAGGACATCGAGTTCTGTCTTGACACGGCCCATATGTTCGCCGCGGGCTACGACCTCTCGACGCCCGCGGCCGTCGACGAGACGCTCGCGGAGTTCGACGACGTGGTCGGGTTCGAAGACCTCGCCTGCGTCCACCTCAACGACTCAAAACACGAGTGCGGGACGAACAAGGACGAGCACGCCCACATCGGCGAGGGCCACATCGGCGCGGACGGAATGCGCGCGTTCGTCAACCACGACGCCATCCGCGACGTGCCGCTGGTGCTTGAGACGCCGACCGAGGACGGCAAGAGCTTCGCCTGGAACATCGAGCGCGTCAAGGAACTCCGCCGCGACTGATTTCGACCGCGGTACTTTTGAGGGCGACTCGACTCTGAGAAACTGTGCGCAGGTTCTCTGCCGACTACCTCGAAACCACCCGCAGGGGAATGTGGGCCGACTCCCGTGCGGCGCTCTCGGACCTGCGGTTGGACGAGTGTGAGCGCGTTCTCGACGTGGGCTGTGGGACCGGCGAACTGACCCGCGTCCTTCGCGAGGAGACAGACGGGACCGTCGTTGGCCTCGACGCCGACACGGACCTGCTGGCCGCCGCCGGCGACCCGGCCGTCTGCGGAGACGCGACGCGCCTTCCGTTCCCCGACGACACCTTCGACCTGGTGGTATGTCAGGCGCTGCTCATCAACCTCCCTGACCCCGAACTCGCGGTTCGGGAGTTCGCCCGCGTTGCCACCGACCGGGTGGCCGCCATCGAGCCAAACAACGCCGCCGTCACTGTCGAATCGACCGTCGACGACGAACCGGTGCTGGCCCGCCGCGCCCGCCGGCTCTTTCTCGACGGGGTGCGGACAGACGTTACCCTCGGGAGTGATGCCGCCGACGTGTTCCGCGACGCGGGGCTGTCCGTCGTCTCGACAACGAAATACGAGCAAGAACAGCGCATCGAGCCGCCATACGACGACGCGGCGATGCAGGCCGCTCGCCGGAAGGCGACCGGAACGGGGCTGGCCCACGACCGTGAGACGATTCTCAACGGCGAGGCGACGCCCGCCGAGTACGACTCACTCCGGGAGCGCTGGCGGTCGATGGGACGGGATGTCATCGAGCAGATGCAAGACGAGGCCTACGAGCGCCGCGAGACGGTGCCGTTCTTCGTCACCGTCGGCGCGGTTCCGTGACCCGCTCGTTACCGAGTTCGGGGAGCAGAGTGCCCGCCAGTCCGTAGACTGCGATGTCCAGCAGACTGGCGAGCAGGCCGACGACGCCCCCGACGACAGCGGCGACACCGGCCCCGATGAGCAGGACCAACAGCACCGACTGGGGGCGGGCCCCGCCGCTCTGGAGCGTCGACACGAGTGCCACCGCGAGCAGTCCCAGCAGGAACACGACACCAGTGACACTCCCGGCCGCAACTCCGTGGAGGACGAGCGTGCTGACTCCGGCTGAATCGAGCGATACCCTCCGGTGAACCCATCGAACCGCTAGGACGAACAGCGCCCAGAGGTAGCAGAAGACGGCCACGCCGACGAGGGTGTTTAGCCCGGCGAGCAGGTCGGCGAGACCACCGCTCGCGTGGACGGCGAGGACGCCGAGCAGGACGAACAGGACGGTGTCGAACGTCGCGAGCGTCCACGTCACGAGTGACACCGGCCGCGTGGAACTCTGTTTGCCGTCGCGCGCTGGCTCAGTCTCACTCACGTTGTCCGCCATACTCTCCTGCTCACGCTGGTCCTCAGCCATGCGCGAGGACCTCCGCGAGGACGACGATACCGAGAAAGACGGCCGCCGTCGCGCCGTACGCTCGCGAGAGCGTTCGCCGGTGGACTGGGTGCAGGTCGTCGAACGTGTTCACGCGGTCACCGATCTGAACGAGGAGTAGCGTCCGGACGACCGAACCCCCGAGGAGGGCGACGACGACGGCGAGTTTCACCAGTAAGGTTCGTCCCCAGTCGGTTCCGGGACCCGGCGGTCCGAGCGAACCGAGGTTCCCGACGCCGGTGACCACGAGTACGCCGACGCCGCCCCAGAACAGCCACTCGAACTGCTTTGCGGGCGCGAGCGAGGCGATAGTGCCGCACCGATAGCTGTACCAGAGCACGGTTGTGCCGCCGACGAGGACCGCCATCGCAAGGACGTGGAGGGTTCGAATCGGGAGGGCTGTCATAGCTGTCGGTTCAGCGGCACGTCGCAAAGAATCACGGGGTTACCCCGACGGGTCGATTGTCACCACGCCCTCACCCGTCGCCACGTTGTACCGCGTCGACGGGTCGACGGTCAGGCTGACGACGCCGCTGTCGAGGGTGTCCGGGCGCTCGAACCTGACGACCGTCGACCGAGCAGTGAAATCACTGGTGTACACACAGGGCTGCGTGTAACAGCCGAACGCGTGGATGCCGTCCGCTGTCTCCTCGATGCGTTTCAGATGGGGGACGATCGAACCGGACCCCCAGCCGGTCTGGACGACGAGCACGGCGTGACTCTCGAAGTCGGTGTCGGCGGCGAGACTGTACGCGTCACCGCTGTTGTCTTCGAGTCGCTCGATGTCGTCGGCGTCTGTCAACAGCGTCGCGTAGAGCTGGTCACCGTTGTCGTCCGGGGCGCGCGCTAGCCCTTCATCGGCAAACAGCGCCCCTCGGGTCGACGCCTGTTCGAACGACAACGATGGCTTGGCCGGCATATTCGCACAGAGATACAGCGGATTGCGGTCGCCCTCGCCGGAGTCAGCAACGTTGCACTCGACCTCTTCGACCTCGTATGGCGGTGTCTCGACTCTGTCTAGCCCGTCCAGCGCATCCGTCGGTGTTTCGTTGGTGGGAGTCTCCGTCTCTCCAGCGTCGGTCGGCGTCTCTGTGCCTCCGTCGTCCGTTTCGGTGCCGGGATCAGTTCCCGGCGACGGATGCGTGCGTGTTTCCGTGCTGCCATCGCCACTGCCGTTCCCGCCCGGCGCGAGGCAGCCACTCAGGGCACCAATCGCCACGCTACCGACCAGTCCAAGGGTCGCTCGTCGCGTCCGTTGCATACGATTCCCTTCCCGTGGTGTGGGTGTATCCCTTCCGTTCGCTCAAAACCGCGTTGTAGTTGTCATGGCCTGTGTTCGCGCCCAGAGTACTGTCGCCCGTCGATAGGCCCTTGCTGTGTGAGCGGCTACGGACGACACGTGCCGGCTCACGTCTCCCCATGATACCACCGCTCGTCCGCCGCTGTCCGGAGTGCCGTCATGTGACCTGGAGCCGCCGGTTCACCGCGGTTTCGGACGGCGGGACCGGCTCGCGGCTCGTCGAATGTCCCGCCTGCGGACACCGGTTCTCGACGGTCGACGCGCCTTGGCTGCTGTGAGTCACCCTGTCCAGCGCCGGCACGGTGAGCGCTACACCACGTCGCCTCGAACCGTCGCGCCCTCCTGCTGTGCCCGGTACTCTTTGACCGCGTCGGCGGCGTCGCCGGCCTCCGTCTCGTCCATCCCGAGCATCGACAGCGACTGGGTCAGCGTCGGGAAGACGAACTCGTTGTCACGGAGCTTCTGGAACGCGTCGGGCGACCGTTCGCCGTCGAGCCACAGGCAGGCTCCCCGGGGGTCCAGAATCTGCTGGTAGTCGTTTCGCATCTTCGCGCCCTTGAGCCGCTGGGTGACGTTGTCCTCGAAGGAGGCGTTACACACTTCTAGATGGACCGGCTCGTCGTCGCTCAGGAGGTGGGCGGCGAGGCACTTCTCGGGCGCGGCGTGGCCGTTGGCGTTCGCGCGGATGAACTCGGGGTGCTCGTCGGCCCACGCGGCGCGAACGGTCTTGCCGACCCCGTCGACGCCGTGACTGCGCTGAAACTCTTCGGCGCGCTCCGGGGCATCCTTGAACAGGATATCCTTGGTGACGTAGACGTCCAGTCGCTCGACCGGGTCCAGCCCGAGCGCTACGTCGCCGTACACCCACACCTCTCGGACCGGGACCGGCATCGTCTCGTCCTCGACTGTGGCGACGATTTCTTCGACCCGCTCGACTGCCTCCGGACGGTCCAGACTCATTGCCTGCCCTACTGCTTGCGCAGCCTAAACGCTGACTCTCCGGAGGCGAACACCGATATCACTTTGCTGTCTCCGAGACGATATGTCAGACCTTCAGACGCAGTTTGGGACCTGGCTGTACGGACCGACGACTCCTCTCCCCTGTCCAGCCACCTCTGTCGCGAGGCAGCGCAAGACAGTGATATCCTCGACATCGCAGCGGCCGTTCCTGAGGGTCGCCAGGCCCCGCACCTCCTGCTGGCCGCGGTGCAGTACCTGCTCGACCGGCACCCCGACCATCGGCTGGCCGAGTACTACCCGAGCATTACCCAGACGGCGCACGACCCCGATGACAGGTGCTTTCCAGCCTTCTGCGAGTTCTGTCTCGACCATGCCGACGATATCCGGCCGCTCCTGCGGACCCGGCGCACGCAGACGAACGCGGTACGGCACAGCGCGGTCCTCTACCCGGCTATCACACAGGTGGCCCGCGCCACCGACGGACCGCTCGCGCTGGTGGAACTCGGGCCGAGTGCCGGCCTGAACATGCTGTTTGACCGCTACCGCTACGATTACGACGGTCTCGTAGTGGGTAACAGCGACTCGCCGATTACCATCGAGAGCAGCGTCCGACGCGGCGACCCGCCGCTCCCGGAGACGCCGCCCGCTATCCGCTCTCGGGTCGGTCTCGACCGCAATCCGCTCGACGTGACCGACGAGGCCGACAGGGACTGGCTCCGCGCGCTCGTCTGGCCCGAACACGAGGCGCGCCGGGCCGTCCTCGACGGGGCGCTCACCGTCGCCCACGAGGAGCCACCGCGACTCGTTGAGGGCGATATGCTCGATGACCTGCCGGCGGTATTCGACGAGATTCCGTCCGATGTCCCGGTCTGCGTCGTCACCACGCTCGTGCTGTATCAGGTCCCGGCGGAACTGAACGAGGCGCTGACGACGGTGCTCGAAGCGCAAATGGTCGAGCGCCCGCTGCACTGGCTCACCGGGCGGCGGGACCTGTCGGGCGGCGAGTCAGTGGCACTGGACTGGAAACGCCAGACCGACGATGGCATCGAGACCACACACCTCGTCGACTACGAGCCACACGGCGCGTGGCTGTCGTGGCGGCCCTGAGCACAGCACGGCTTCCACGTCGACAACGCGACGAGTGGTTGTCAGGCGTTCACCCGGTCTTATGTCTGCACAACGGGAATGTCGGATATGCAGATTCGCGTGTACGACGAGGGGGCTGCCCGAGACTGCCTGTTCGTCCTCGGCTGGGGGAACCGATGTCGACACCAGAACGTCCAGTGGCTCGTCGACCAGCTCGCCACAGCGTACCGCGTCCACGCCGTCGAACTGCCGACACATATCACCGACTACCGGCGGGAGTGGGTCGGCCCGGTCCAGGAGTACGCTTCCGACCTCGGCGGGTTCGACCTGCTCGGGCACAGTGCAGGCGGGCTGACAGCGGCCCACCTCGACGCCGACGGTATCGGCAACCGAGTGTACCTGAGCCCATGGTGGGACAGTGACTTCCCGGTTCCGGGGCCGGTGCTCGACGCTCTCGCCTCGCTCCCGATAACGAAACCGTTCATCCCGGTCGATACGCTGGACGCCGACGCTATCGGTGACCTGGCGACGGCCCAGCAGCTCGCGGACGCTCCGTCGTCGGTTTCGCCGGCGTTCCTCCGGACGGTGTTTCGGGCACAGCGGTCCCTTCCGCCGGCCCGGGACGCCGCCGCGGCGTTTTGCTCGCTCACGGACACAGTCGTCGACCCGCGTGCCGTCGGCGAGCGCCTGCCGGCCGACCGTATACGGCTGTACGACGGCGGCCACGAACTGTTCTCCTCGAGCGGCCGCGAGCAGACCGTCAAGACGGTTCTCGACGCGTTACAGCACGGCCCCGGCGCGCTGTGAACGGCGTCTCCAACGACATCGCTGTCTACTGCCGTGCCGGAACCGAGACGAAACCCTCTCACCATTGCGGCCACGACTACTCGTCACGATGGAGTGCGACAAATGCGGCGAGAACGCGGTGTTACACGCGGCCTATTCCGGGCTGCACCTCTGTGAGTCTCATCTCTGCCGAGCGGTCACGAAACGGGTTCGTCGTCGCATCCGCGAGGACGGCCTCGTGTCCGACGACGCCACTGTCGAAGACCCCGAGACGTGGGTTATCGGCCTCTCGGGCGGCAAAGACAGCGTCGTTCTCACGCAGATTCTGCACGACACGTTCGCCGAAGACCCCCGAATCGAACTGGTTGCGCTTTCTATCCACGAGGGCATCGAGGGCTACCGCGACGCGAGTCTGGAGGCCTGCGAGGAACTGACCGACGACCTCGGCATCGAACACATCACCGTCTCCTACGCCGAGGAGTTCGGCGTCCAGATGGACGACGTTGTCGAAGACGACCCCGAAGGGATGGCTGCCTGTGCCTACTGTGGCGTGTTCCGCCGTGACCTCCTCTCGAAGTACGCCGAGGAACTCGACGCGGACAAACTGCTGACCGGCCACAACCTCGACGACGAAGCCGAGACGGCGCTGATGAACTTCCTCGAAGGCGACGTTGAACAGATCGCCAAGCACTTCGAGGCGTCGCTGGGACCGTTTGACTTGTCTGCCGACGCGCCCACGGAACAAACACGCGAGGCACAAGACCATCATATCCCACGGGCCAAGCCGCTTCGTGACATCCCGGAGAAGGAAGTCGCGCTGTACGCCCGCTTCCAAGACCTCCCGGCACACATCACCGAGTGCCCCCACGCCGAGGAGGCCTACCGCGGCGAGATACAGGACCTCATGCTCGGACTGGAAGAGAACCATCCCGGGACTCGCCACTCGATTATGGCCGGCTACGAGAAGCTCGCGGCGCTGGCCGCCGACACCTACGGCGGCGAGAACGGCGACACCGACTACGGCGAGTGCGAGAACTGCGGCGCGCCGACGGCGCGGGACCTCTGTCGGAAGTGTAATCTGCTGGACGCGCTGGAAGCAGTCTGACCGACATCTCGTTTGTCAGACGCCGCTGAAAAAAGCGTCGCTCGCAGCCGTAGAGAACGGAAAGAAGAACCGCGGTGTTACTTGTTCGTCCGGATGACGTCGAGTCCGTTGTTCTTCTCGCGCTGGTCCTGTCCGCCGTCGGTCTCGCTGTAGCCGGCGTTCCGACCGCCGCTGTTCTGACTCCCGCTGTTCGGGGCGGGGCTGTCGAAGCTCTCGACGTTGTCGGACGCATCGAATGAGGTGTCGTCGCCGACTTCCTGAATCGCCTCGCGGGACTTGTTGGCCTGTTTCTGGGTCGTCGGGCCGAGCACCTGGGCGGACTGGACGCCGGTCATGATGGCCATGACCCGCACCTTGCCCTTGTACTCTTCCTGAATCCGTGCGCCCCAGATGACGTTGGCGTCGGCCTCAAGCCGCTCGGTGATGTTCTGTGCGATGCCCTCGGCCTCCTTCAGCGTGAGGTCCGGGCCGCCGGTGATGTGGACCAGCCCGCCGCTCGCGCCACGGTAGTCCACGTCGAGCAGCGGGTGGTTCATCGCGTCCTTGACGACCTCTTCGGTCTTGTTCTTGTCCTGGGTCTCGCCGACCAGCATCACCGCGACGCCGCCCTGGTTCATGATGGAGGTCATGTCGGCGTAGTCGAGGTTGATGAGGCTCGGCTGGGTGATGGTCTCTGAGATGCCCTTGACGGTCTCGGCGATGATCTGGTCCATCACGGAGAACGCCTTGCCGATCGGCAGGTTCGGGACGTAGTCGAGCAGGCGGTTGTTGTCCAGCACGATGATGGAGTCCGCCTCGTTGCGGAGCTTCTCCAGGCCTTCCTCGGCCTTGACCGTCCGCGCTCGCTCGACGTTGAACGGCGTCGACACCATGCCGACGACGATTGCGCCCTGTTCTTTAGCGATCTTCGAGACGACTGGGGCCGCACCGGTCCCGGTGCCGCCGCCCATGCCGGCGGTGACGAACACGAGGTCTGCGTCGCCTAGCACTTCCTTGATAGTGCCCTGTGCCATCTCCGTGGCGCGCTCGCCCATCGACGGGTCGCCGCCGGCCCCGAGGCCATTGGTGAGGGACTTGCCGACCAGAATCTTCGTGTCGGCTTCGATCATTTTGAGGTGTTGTTTGTCCGTATTAATAGCCACGGTGTCGGCGCCCTCGACGCCGATGTTGTACAGGCGGTTGACGGTGTTGTTGCCGGCGCCACCACAGCCGACGATGACGATGCGCGGGTCGCCGAACCCGTCGACATCTTCGTCGGACATCCGCTTCTGTTCCTGCTCGTCGCGTTCGAGGGCCTCGTTAACGATATCCTGCATCGTTACACCTTGGCCCAGGACCGCTTCTTTTCGGAGGCCTGTTCGGAGCCTTCCTCGGCGAGCATCTCCCGAACCGCCGAGCGAATCGCTTCGCTCCGATTGGGGTACTCGCCCGTCTCGACCATCTGTTCGACCTCTTCAATCTGCTGCTTCGGAATCCGTAGTGTCACACGCTCCATGTTTGGTAGTTCCCCTTGGGTAAGACGGCCCGGACGAGGGCTGTTTACGCCCCGCACGAGTGTTTACACAGCGAAACCGCAGTACGAGGGCGGCATCCCCTCGCGTTCGCCGCCGTGTAAGACGACCGTCTTACGCAGGATAAACCACTGACCCTGATGTATTAAAACTTACGGGCAGTGTCATACATTTTCTCGTTTACGGTGTCTGGACTCTTCTATCCAGTGTAAACGCTGAATTAGGTCTGATCGAGCACATCCGCTGCGGGCGTTCGTCTCCCACAGCCCGGGCAGAATCCCCAGTCCGACCGGAGTTCATCGCCGCAATCACAGAACACCCGCCGAGACGCCTTCTCGCCACAGTTCGGGCAGTAAACGTGGTCAGGTCCAAGATTATCACCGCATTGCGCACATGTCTTACGTTCCTCCGTGTCGGTCCTGTCCCGCGTTTCCGGCTCTGTCTTACGCCCGCTCGTGTCGGACGACTGATTTTCACTGTGAGACCGCCCGTCCTCGGCACTTGCACCCCGATCGGCGGTCTGCCGTCGTTCGGTTTCAGCGTTCGCTGCCCCTGCGCTTACGCCGTCTAACGAGATGTTTACGTTGATATCCTGCGGTTGCGAGGGGCGGCGTCGTATCCGCAGTCGGTCGGCGATGATACTGTCGACGCGTTCTTCGATGAGCTCGTCGATTGTCTCGGCGTCGGTCACAGACTCTGACGACGACGGTGGTTCCGACGCTGACGGCGACGCGTCTCCGAGATACTCCCGAAGCGCCTCGCGCATGACCTCGCTCTTCGAGGCGTCGAACGCCTCGAGTTGGTCGATGAGGTCGTCGTCAGCGCGGAACGTTATTTTGCTCATCGAGTTCGGACGTGTGTTGTACATGATGGTATTTTAATCTTCCCGCGATGTCTGACGCCCGTCAGCTACCGGCATGACGCGATACCGTTCCCTCCGCTCAGATTCCGTTCGTAGACTCTGTTGCCCCGTCTCCCAGACCTCTGCAAGTGGGTCAGACGTGTCTGACACCAATCAGTGTGTCACTCCGCGTCGTGTGACCGTTCGGCGAACCCTCCGCGAATAACAACCCTTAAGTCCGGACGGCGGGGTATTTTCGGGTGTCGACCGCCCTTAGCTCAGACTGGTAGAGCAGTCGACTGTAGATCGACTTGTCCCCCGTTCAAATCGGGGAGGGCGGACTTGGTTTTCAGTCGGTGTCGAGTGGACCTGAACAGCAGTTGAGTTGTCCTTTGCCTTCGGACAGCGGAGCTACGTGAGACAATCCCGTTCCAGCAGTTCCGCAAAACGAACCCTCCGAGGCCGGTTCTGGAGAGCGTCAGAACCGCTCGCTCATCGCCGCTAGTCCAGCGTCTACGTCCACTGCCGAACCCTGCTCACCGAGCGCGTTACCCAACGCAGCAAGCAGATAGCTGACGTTCTGCCGGCGGGCCGAATGGCCCATACAGCCGATGCGCCAGATGTCGCCCTCCAGCGCGCCCAGGCCGCTGGCGATCTCGAGGTCGTACTCGTCCAGCAGGTGCTGGATGACCGCGCCGTCGTCGACGCCGTCGGGCACGCGGACGGTGTTGAGGCTCGGGAGCCAGAAGTCGTCGGGGGCGTTCATCTCCAGTCCCATACCTTCGACGCCGGCTTTCAGCGCGCCAGCGACGTGCAGGTGGCGGTCCCAGCGTTTTTCGATGCCCTCCTCGGCGACGAGCCGAAGCGCCTCACGGAGCGCGTACACGTTCGTGACTGGGGCCGTGTGGTGGTAGGCGCGCTCCTCGCCCCAGTACCCCTCCAGCAGGGAGAGGTCGAGATACCACGACCGGGGGTCCTCCTCCCGGGCGAGGACCTTGTCCATCGCGTCGTCGTTGAGCGTGAGCGGGCTCGCGCCCGGTGGACAGGAGAGGCACTTCTGCGGGCCTGCGTAGGCCACGTCGATGTCCCAGTCGTCGACGCGGAGTTCGACGCCGCCCAGCGAGGTCACGCTGTCAGCGATGACCAGCGCGTCGTTTGCGTGGGCGATGTCAGTGAGTTCGGGCACCGACGGCTGGAGGACGCCAGTGCTGGTCTCGGCGTGGACGAACCCGAGCACGTCCGGGCTATGTTCGTCGAAGGCCGCTTCGACCGCCGCCGGGTCGAGCGGCCGGCCCCACGGCGCGTCGACGGTGACGACCTCGCCGCCCGCACGCTCGGCCATGCTTGCCATCCGGCCGCCGAAGTAGCCGTTCGTCGGAACAAGCATCGTATCGCCCGGCTCGACGACGTTGCCGATGGCTGCCTCCATCGCCGCGGAGCCGGTCCCGGAGACCGGAATCGTCCACTTATTGTCCGTCCGGAACGTGTATCGGAGGAGGTCCTGGACCTCGTCCATAACCTCAATGAACGAGGGGTCGAGGTGGCCGACCAGCGGCGTGCTCATCGCCTTGAGCACGCGCGGATGGACGTCGCTCGGGCCGGGCCCCATCAGTGTTCGATCCGGCGGTGTCAACTCACCGACAGCAGGTGCCTCATCCATACCGTCCGTTACCTGGAGACTGGGCATTAAAATCCGTGGTCGCAACTCTCTGGTCAGGACAAGGTCGGTCTCACGCCTCCACCGGAAGGCTAATTCGACCGCCGTAGAAATATAGGATAATTATTACATCTGTGCCACCAGTCACTGGCTGCCACTACCCTACTCCATAATCGCAATCGCCAGACGCGACTGGTATGAAACGTGTGAACGATCTACTCCGTTTTTAATCTCGTATTGCTAAGGTGGCGTGTGGTCGTCGATGGGATTGTTCGATAACGTTGCGTCCCCTGGGGAGGAACCGAGCCGCCGGTACACCTGTCTGGTGTGCCGGGCGTCGTTCGACGTTCAGTACCATTCGTGTCCGGACTGCGGTGCGTACGACATCCGCCGGACGAAGTGGCTCACGTAGCCCCCGGCGTCCACGTTGGCACGTCCACCGGACTGCCTGCTATCGGGCTACACTGCCCTTTTTTGTTCAGGTTGTTGCCGCGTATCACAGCCACCAAGTGACTGTCGACGGTATAGTCGTACGTGAACCGACGACAGTTAGGGACGGCAGGGTACGACGTGACGGATGTCGGACTTGGAACCTGGAACATCGGTGGAGATTGGGGCGATGTCTCGGCAGAGGAAGGCCGGGAAACGCTCCGGACCGCGCTCGATGCCGGCGTCGATTTCATCGACACCGCCGACGTGTACGGTGACGGCTTCAGCGAGCAGCGCATCGCAGAAGTGCTGGACGAACGCGGGGTCCGCGACGAGGTGACCGTCGCGACGAAGGCCGGCCGCCGGCTCGACCCACATACAGCCGACCGCTACAACTACGACAACCTCTCCGAGCACGTCGACCGCTCGCGTGAGTACCTCGGGACCGAAACGCTGGAACTGTTACAACTCCACTGTCCGCCGACCGACGCCTACTATCAGCCCGAGACGTTCGACGCCCTCTCGCGGCTGCAAGACGAAGGGAAGGTCGCTCACTGCGGCGTCAGCGTCGAACGTGTTGAGGAAGCGCTGAAAGCCATCGAGTACCCGGAAATCGAAACGGTCCAGATCATCTTCAATATGTTCCGCCAGCGGCCTGCGGAGCGGTTCTTCGAGGAAGCCAAGCGCCGCGATATCGGCGTCATCGTCCGCGTTCCGCTGGCTTCCGGACTCCTGACCGGGAAACTCTCCCGGGACACGGAGTTCCCCGAGAACGACCACCGGAACTTCAACATCGAGGGCGAGGCCTTCGACCGCGGCGAGACGTTCGCTGGCCTCCCGGTCGACGCGGGCTTTGACGCCGTCGAGGAACTCCGCGAACACGTCCCCGAACGAATGACAATGGCCCAGATGGCGTTGCGCTGGATTCTGGACCACGACGCGGTGTCGACTGTCATCCCCGGCTCTACCTCGCCGGCCCACGTCCGCGCGAACGCGGCGGTCAGCGAGATGGACCCGCTCTCGAATCAGGTCCACGGCGCGGTGCGTGACATCTACGAGAAGTACGTCTTCGACGATGTCCACCATCGCTGGTAGTCGCCGTTCCGCCGATCTGTATGATTACATATGTGCTTTCGGGGCGGTAGAACACGATTGGTGCAGCAAAACTTGGCCCAAGATTCCACCGAAGAGGTCACTGCGGTGTCTGAGTTATTATAGTAAAACTGACCAATCCGGTGGCGATATACATATGAATACAGACAGTTATCGGCGGTATTGATATCAAAATCCAGTAATGAGTCTGACGAACTATCGAGTGTGCCGCGCCTCGCAGTAGCAACTGACCCCGGCTATCGGCAGACGTATTAGGAACCGATGCCGGGTGGCCAAACCCGGCGTGAAACCGTCCCGTACAGGGGAGCATGGAACGGTGGGCGTCGGGAGAGTACGAGCACCAAGTGTGCTCGCATTTACCTCTCCGTGCTATCCAATGTTTGTTATACAGCTCTTTACATGGTGACAGTCGACAGACTGGGCGACAGGCGGACGCTACCGAACGTCGCTCACGCCAGCTGGAACGACATCGCCGTTGAATGCTGTAGCTGACGCTCCGGCAGGAGTTACAGGCGTTGGCTTCGGCCATTACTGACCGGTTGCAGCGAACTAGCCGCTTGCTACCGTCGGACTTCGGTTGGTAACCACACCGCCCCGGTGTGGGAGAAGTCGGCTCACGACGGATGCGGCGCGGTGGTTCTTATTCTTCGGTCGTGAGTTTCGGACCCGGCTTCCAGGTGTTGCCTTCGAGGACAACGAGGTCGTAGCGTTCGAGCACCTGGAGTGTATCGACGACCGCCTGTGCATCGAAGGAGACGGTCATATCCTTGGGCAGTTGCTGTGCAATTGCACTGCGTGTCCCACCGTCCATCCGGACCACTGTGTCAAGCAACTGTTCGAGGTCGTCGAGCAGCGAGACGAGCGACGTCGACCCATCGTCCTCTGTCGCCAGTTTCGACATGACTTCGTCGTAATTTCCTGATATCTCCATCGATACGGACACAGTTTCGTCTTCGAGGTCTTCTTCGTCTCCCATAGGACCAGATATGTGCACACTTATAGAAATACGTTTCTGTATTCCGAACAACGTGTGTATCTTTCGTCTGTTTCTCTGCAAATCTACTTTCGCCATATGTTTTTACATTAGGAGGAGTAGGTAGAGAAACACGCCCGATGGTAATTTAAAACCCAATACAAAACGAGTTTGTGGATTCTGTTACTGTAACTGCCTTATCTGAGTAGAAAGAGTAAGTATTTGAATATATGTGGACGGATGCACTTCCACTTATGACATTCTACAACGGTCTGCCCCGTGTCAGCGGGCGTCGCCCACCGCCTGACTGTTTCAGTATACAGAACGATACCGCTAGCGTCGCTGTGATGCCAACAGACACGCGAAATCGAACGCGGCACTACAGGGATCAGTTTGACCGGACAGCGACTGAGCGGCCCAGTCTGGCTGTTCAATCGGGCTAACTGCCGCCCGTACTGCTGGCGACCGGATAACAAAAGTACGGGTATTATCCTTTTCCGCCTGCCTCTCACGAAACCGGTCGAAGTGTCCGTGAGCGTCCGCCTGTGGCGTACTACGGGAATTATTCCAGTATACGGAACGCCACGCCGCAGAACGGTCTGCTCACAGATGACAGCCATCGGGAGAGCGACGGTCGCGACAGTGGTCGTGTGGCGATACTGCTGTAGCACTGACTATTACAGAGACGTTTGGCGGTCAAACCCAAGTCCACAAGAAACACTTGCCCAGATGGTGCACGGCCAAATATATATTCGGGTAGCTGTCACACACTGGGTGTGGCGTTTAGCCTGACAGCCGAACAGACGACAGTCCGAGAAGCAGTGCGTGAGTTCGACGCAAACGAGATCAAACCGGAAATTCCCGAGCAGTACGGCGGCGCGGGCTACCGCCGAAGCGTGAGGGACTCGGCCGAGAACACAGCTTCGTCGGCCTGATTCAGCGTAGTGACTTCAGTCCGGACGACGCCTGTCGCAACCGGGTGGTCTCGGCGCTCTGTGTCGACAACCTCGGCTTCGGCGTGAATCGTATCGCCCAGAAACACTGGTTTGATGAACCGAAGCCGGTCGATGCCGTAGAACGCGACCATGTGCCGCTTTTCGGCCTCGTCGCGGGCCTGCCATACCAACCCACAGTGACGACTGAAAACACCAGCGCACCGTGTGCGATGCGCTCGCCGTAGCCCGAGTCGGCCATCCGTTCGGCGTTCGTATGGAGGTGATTGAAATCCCCGCTGACACCCGCAAAGTTGACCACGTCGGCCTCGGTGATGGTCCGGCCCGACGTGGTGAAGCTATCGCCAACGTCGACTGTGTCGAACTCGCCGGCCATCTTACTGGTCCTCGCAAGCGACTGTGAAACGACGCTCCGGTTTCTGGTCGAGTTGCCACTGCCCCGCTGGGACCCGCTGGTCCCTAGACCCCGGTTTGTTACTATTGCTGGACATACACATCCCTCCGTGTCTCGCGTCGGTGTTAATGCTACCGGGGCTCGTCCGTTACTCTCGACGCTGCCACAGGGAGACGCGGCACCACTCGTCTGATCTGACTGTTCAACGATATTCAACTGAATCCGGCAGAGAGAACTCAGGACGTAGCTTTATTGCAGATGGCCGAGATGTCCGATGCGATGTCAAAGCCACACACGGAGCGGTTTCGCTTGGAGGGACAGCGGGCGATTATCACGGGTGCATCGAGCGGTATCGGCCGGGCAATCGCGGAGGAGTTCGCGGCTGACGGGGCCGACGTGGTTGTCTGCTCGCGCGAGCAGGACAACGTCGGCCCGGTGGCCGACGAAATCAACGACAGCGACCGGCCCGGTGACGCAGTCGCTATCGAATGCGACGTGACAGACCGCGAGGCTGTCGAGGCGCTGGTGGAAGCGACCGTCGACGAGTTCGGTGGGCTGGATGTGCTCGTGAACAACGCCGGCGCGAGCTTCATGTCCGGGTTCGACGACATCAGCGAGAACGGCTGGAAAACCATCGTCGACATCAACCTCCACGGGACCTACCACTGCACGCAGGCGGCCGGCGAAGCGCTGGCCGCGGACGGCGGCGGGGCGGTCATCAACCTCTCCAGCGTTGCCGGGGAACAGGGCGCACCGTATATGAGTCACTACGGGGCCGCAAAGGCCGGCGTCAGCAATCTCACATCCACGCTGTCGGCGGAGTGGGCCGACCGTGACATCCGCATCAACTGCATCGCCCCGGGCTTCGTCGCCACGCCGGGCGTCGAGTCACAGATGGGTGTCAGCGCCGACAATATCGACCGCGAGGCCGTCGAGCGCCGCATCGGCCTCTCGGAGGAGATCGCCGACATCGCGCTGTTCCTCGCCAGCCCGGCATCGTCGTACATCGTCGGCCAGACGATCACCGCCGCTGGCGTCCCACGGCTCGAAGAGACGCCCGACATCTGAGTAGCGGGGAGTCCCAGTAACGGCGGTCGTAATCCGGCTTCACTCCGAGACGCCAAGCCAATCCGGCAGCTCGCGGAGGTCGTCGAGCGTGATATCCACAGCGGGTCCGTCTTCGGCCCCGTAAGCGACTGTCCACAGCCCGGCCCGTGTTCCGCCGTGCATATCGTGCTCGTAGCGGTCACCGATCATCACGGCCCGCGCCGGTTCGACCGCAGCCTTTCTGAGCGCCGTTTCGAACATCGCCGGGTCCGGTTTGGTCCGACCGACGGCCTCTGAGGCGGTGTACGAATCCATCGCGTCCCAGACCCCGAAGGTCCGCAACAGTTGCTCGCCCTCGTCGTCGTCCACGTCACTGACGACGCCTTGATGGAGCGGCGCGTCCGCCAAGGCCTCGATGGCTGCGATGGCGTCGGGGTTGGGTTCGACCTGTTCGTCGCGGATTCTATGGAACAGTGATTCCCACTCAGTTTCCTCGGGACTGACTGTCAGAATCTCGTCGATTGCCCGCCGGTACCCCTCGCGGGCCGGTCGGAACGCTGTGCCCTCGCGCTCGCCGAAGTACGTTCCGAGGACATCCCGCCATCGGTCGAGAGCCGCGTCGGAATCCGCAGCCGCCGGGTACTCCGAACACAGGCGGTCGACAAACTCGCGGTGGGCCGCCCGGACGGACGCCATCCGAAGGATGACGCCCCCGATATCCCAGAAGACGGCCTCAATGTCTGACCTCTCGTTCACGGTAGCGGCTTGGACTGGTCCGGGTATGAAACTACCGCCGACGCCCAGAGTCCCGTGGCTGTGTCGCGGCGGGTGCGCCGGGGCACCGCGCTGTGGAATAAACGACCGACCACGCGTTCGCTGTGCTCCAACACTTATCATGACGACGTGCGAGAGCGAGACTGTGCCATGATATCGTTCACCGATTCCGAGGCCGCGACTGCGCTTGCCGAGCGCGCCAGAGCGTTGATGGACGAGGTTGTCATCCCGCGGGAGCGCGAACTCGCGGGCGGGACAGCGATCTCCGACGCAACAGTTCGCGACCTCCGCGCTGCTGCACGGGAGTACGACGTGTACGCCCCGCAAATCCCCGAGGAACACGGCGGCATGGGCTATGACTTCCGGGACGTGTTGCCGACGTTCGAGGAAGCGGGCCGAAGCCTCCTTGGCCCGATTGCGATGCGCGTCGACGCGCCCGACGAGGGCAATATGCACCTGCTGGAGATGCAGGGGACGGCGCTCCAGAAATCGGAGTACCTCGACCCGCTCGTCGAGGGCGAGATACAGTCGGGCTTTGCGATGACCGAACCGATGCAGGGCGCGGGCTCCGACCCGAAGATGATACGCACCACGGCGCAGCAGGACGGCGACGAGTGGGTCATCGACGGCCACAAGTGGTGGACTACCGGCGGCGTCGATGCCGATATCCTGCTCGTCTTCGCTCGGACGGACGAGGACGTGCACCCGTATCAGGGGTGTTCGGTGTTCATCGTCCCGGCCGACGCCGACGGCGTGGACATCGTTCGGAACGTCCCGCACATGGGCAGTCAGGGCGACCCGAAGGGCCACGCCGAGATCGAGTTCAACGGCGTTCGCGTCCCTGAGGAGCACCTGCTCGGCGAGGAAGGCAACGGCTTCCAGCACGTCCAGCAGCGGCTCGGCCCGGCGCGGCTCACCCACTGTATGCGCTTCTCGGGGATGGCCAAGCGGGCGCTGTCCATCGCCAAGGCCTACACCACCGAACGGCAGGCCTTCGGTGACTCTGTGGCCGACAAGCAACACGTCCGGTTTGAAATCGCCGAACAGGAGACACAGATTCAGGCCGCGCGGGCGCTGGTCCGGGCCGCCGCGGACGCCATCGCCGCCGGCAATGAAGCCCGCGTCGAGGTGTCGATGAGCAAAGTGTTCGCCGCCCGGGCGACGCAGGACGCCATCGACACCGCCGTCCAGTTCTGTGGCGGCAACGGCATCGGCCGGGACCTCCCGCTTGCGGACTTCTACGAACTGGTCAGGACGTTCCGCATCGTCGACGGGGCCGACGAGGTTCACCTCCGGACCATCGCCCGGAAGGCCTTCGAGGACGTGGACAGCGAGGAACTGAAACCGGTGCGGCGCTACCGCGAGTAAGCCAGCGCCGTCACCGGCAACGGTCGCTACTCGCACTCCGAGCCGGTCGTCGCAATCCAGATGTCACAGGCGTGAGCGAGTTCCAGGCCCGCGCCGCCACGTGTTCGGGGTCCTCGGCGTCCCTGCCTGTTAGAGCGGTTCGTCGCCCTCAATGATCCGAATCGCACGGTCAGCCAGCGCGGGGACGCGGTCCTCCATCAGCGGGTAGAACGGATCATCGGCGTTGCCCTCCAGATAGCGGCGGTAGAACATCTCGCCGAGGGCGGCGAGCTTGTACACGGCGAGCGTTCGATAGAACCGCTCGTGTTCGAACGTCAGGCCGGTCTGGGCTTCCCAGCGGTCGACCAGGTCCGTCCGGGTCGGGTAGCCCGGTGCTTCGATGAACTCCATCGCGAGGTCGGGGATCTCCGGCTCCGGGTCCTTGGCGTCGCGCCAGTACGAGAGCAGCCAGCCGAGGTCGGCCCGTGGATCGCCCAGCGTCGCCATCTCCCAGTCGAAGACGGCGGCGAGTTCGGGGCTGCCGCTGGGGCCGAACATCACGTTGTCGAGCTTGTAATCGCCGTGAACCAGTGTCTCCGGGTGGTCGTCGTGGCACTCGTCCTGTAACCACGAGCCGACCCGCTCTAGCTCGGGGACGGTTCGGGACTCGGTCGTCCGTTCGAACGCCCACGCCAGTTGTTTCCCCCAGCGCGTGACCTGGCGCTTCGCATACCCGCCTGCGCGGCCGAGGTTGGACAGGCCGACAGCTGACGGATCGACCTCGTGGATGGCTGCGAGGGTGTCCACCAGTTCGGTGCCGACGGCCTCTCGGGCGTCGTCGTTCGCGAAGCGCTCCGGTTCTTCGTCTCGGATGACGGTCCCCTCGACGCGGGTCATGACGTAGAACTCGCTCCCGATGACCGTCTGGTCGTCACAGGCCGTCACCGTCGGTGGGACCGGGACGGCTGTGTCCTGCAGCGCGTCGATGACGCGATACTCCCGCAACACGTCGTGGGCCGTCTCAGCGGTCTGGCCCGGCGGGGGCCGCCTGACGACCAGTTCTCGGTCGCCCCAGGTGACAAACAGCGTCTCGTTGGAGTGACCCTGCTCGTGGCGCGCAACGTCGAACGTCTCGGCCGGGCCTATCTCCTTTGCGAGAAACTCTTTGAGCGCACGTTCGTCGACCAATCGCTGGTAGTAGTCGCTGCTGTGTTCAGTCATGATTGCTGATTGCGGTCCGCGTCATGAAAAGCTGCGGGTCGTGTCACCGTCCGACGAACTCCGGTCGGCGGTCGGTCAGAAACGCTTCGACACCCTCCTCGTGGTCGGCGGTCTCGAAGACGATGCTCTGAGCCGTCGCCTCGTCGCGCTGTGCGCGGTCGAAGGACTTCTCCAGCCCGTCCTGAAGCAGCCGCTTGGAATGCCGGAGAGCGATGGTCGGTCCATTAGCAATGCGGCTGACGGTCGCCTCGACTTCGGATTCGAACGCCTCGTCGTCGTAGACGCGGTTGAACAGGCCCAGCTCCGTGGCCCGCTCGGCATCCAGAATCTCCCCGGTGAACACCAGTTCCTTTGCGACGTTGGTCCCGACAATGCGGGGGAGCAGATACGACGTGCCGGCGTCGACGCTGAGTCCGACCTGCCGGAACACGAAGCCGATACTGGCCGACTCGCTCGCCAACTGGATGTCACAGGCGATAGCGAGGTTCGCGCCGGCCCCAACGGCCGACCCGTCGACCTTCGCGACGGTCGGAACCGGCAGTGCGACGACTCTGGCGATGGTGTCCCGGGTTCGGCGGGCCAGTTCGCTGACGGCGTCATCGGCCGGGTCATCGTTCGAGAGTCGCTCACTCATCCCCTTGATGTCACCGCCGGCCGAGAACGACTCGCCGGTCCCCTCGATGACGACACACCGGACATCGGACGCCGTCTCGATGGTATCGAGGTGGTGCTCCAGCGCGTCGTATACGGGCTGTGTGAGTGCGTTCCGCGTCTCCGGTTCGTTCAGCGTCAGGGTGGCGATTCCGTCGTCGATGGAGAGCAGTACGGACTCGCTCATCGGATATACCTCTGTCGTAGCTGCATGGGGCCACTTCACAGGGTTCCGGTATAAATTTACCGCTAGTTTACAGTTTTATCGAATACTGGCTACGCACTGAATTCGGCGCACCAACAGCCACCACACTCAGCAGGACTAGTTTTAAGATATCGGTGTGTGTTGGCATGGAGTATGCCAGGCAGTGCACCACTTAACCTCCGGTCGTTCCTGTGGCGTGGCGAAAACGTGTTCCCCGACAGCGAGATCGTTTCGCGGACGCATCAGGGGATTCACCGATACACGATAGCGGAGTATGCCGAACGGGTACGGAAGCTAGCTTCTGCCCTCGAACAGGCGGGTATCGAACGCGGGGACAGAGTCGGGACGTTCGCCTGGAACAACCACTGGCATCAAGAGGCCTACTACGGCGTCGCCTGCATGGGCGCACAGGTCCACATGATTAACCTCCTCCTGCCCGACGAGCACATCCAGCACATCGTGGCCGACGCTGAGGACGAGATTCTCATCGTCGACCCCGTCATGCTGGAGAAGCTCGAAGCGGCGTACGACGAGGCGGCGTTTGCCTCCGTCGAGCAGTACATAGTGATGGGTGACACCGTCCCCGAAACGTCGCTGGAGCCGGTCGTCGACTACGAATCGTTCATCGCCGACGGCGACCCCGACTACTCCTTCCCGCAACTGCCCGAGGACCAGCCGGCGGGGATGTGCTACACGTCCGGGACAACAGGAAAGCCGAAAGGTGTCGAGTACACCCAGAAAATGTACTGGACACAGGTCATGTCGCTGATGACTAGCCAGGCCGGAATCAAGACCGACGACGTGGAGCTGACGTACGTCCCGATGTTCCACGTCAGCGGCTGGTGTCGCCCGTTCACGACTATCGCTGCAGGAGCCAAGACGGTCCTCCCCGGGCCGAACCCGTCGGCCGAGGACCTGGCGAAGCTTATCGAGGAGGAGGACGTGACCGTCTCCGCAGCGGTCCCGACCGTCTTCATGGACCTGCTCGAGTACGCCCGCGAGAGCGACGTGGACTTCTCGTCGGTCCGATACTTCACCAGTGGCGGGTCCGCGACGCCGCGGTCACTGATGGAAGACTACAAGCAGGAGTTCGATGTGGATCTCATCTCCGGGTACGGCATGACCGAAACGTCACCGGTCACGCACGCCTACGAGCCCAAGCCCGGAATGACGGACCTACCGGAAGAGGAACTGTTCGACCTGCGGAGCCACTCCGCGGGGCTTCCGCTTGCCGGGCTGGAGTTCAAAGTCGTCAACACCGACGGCGAGGAAGTTCCCTGGGACGGCGAGTCGCTGGGCGAACTCTGGATGCGTGGCCCGTGGGTCACACAGGAGTACTACAACGCCCCCGACGCGACCGAACAGGCCGTCACCGACGACGGTTGGCTCAAAACCGGTGACATCGTCCGGGTGAGTCCGGAGGGATACGTCGACGTGGTCGACCGGATGGACGACCTCGTCAAGAGCGGCGGCGAGTGGATAGCAAGCGTCGAGGTCGAAAACGCGATTATGGGTCACGACGAGGTCGTCGAAGCCGCTGTCGTCCCGGTCCCCCACGAGCGGTGGGACGAACGTCCCGCCGCGTTCGTCGTCACACGCGATGCTGTGTCCGACGAAGCCGCGCTCCGGCAAGAAATCAAAGACCTCGTCGCCGAGTCGTACCCGTCGTGGTGGGTCCCCGACGCCATCCGTCTGGTCGACGAGATTCCCAAGGGCGCGACCGGGAAGTTCTCCAAACAGACGCTCCGTGACGAGTACGTTGACGAGTCGGTCATCGAAACTGTCGCCGAGAACGCCCCGGCGACGTGATGACGATATAGCCCGTCTGACCGGCGATTCAGAGGTGCTGTGCGGACTCTGCATTCTATTTCTGTCTGCCCGCTCGGGGGCCAGCACATAAACGACGCGCTGTCTGATAGTTCTGCTTCCGAGTGGCCTCCGCAATCGATTTGAGCGGACCAGCCGCTTCGCTCGGACGTTACAGCAGCTGGTAGTCGCGCTCTTCGTGCTGGACGGAGATCCACTTGGTCTCGGTCAGTTCGTCCATGATCCACTCGCCGTTGTACCGGCCGATTCCGGAGTTCTTCATCCCGCCGAACGGGGCGTTGGGTTCGTCCTGAATCGGGTGGTCGTTGACATGGACCATCCCGGCGTCGATCTGGTCGGCGATGGACCGACCGTGTTCGACATCACCGCTGTAGACGCCCGCGGCGAGGCCGTACTCGGTGTCGTTGGCGAGTTCGACAGCTTCCTCGTCGGACTCGAACGGGATGACCGGAGCGACGGGGCCGAAGTGCTCGTTACAGGCCGCAGACATATCGTTGGTACACCCCGAGAGGACGGTCGGTTCGAGGAACAGGTCCTCGGCCTCGCCGCCCGTTTCCAGCGTCGCGCCGGCGTCGACGGTCTGCTCGATGAACGAGGTGAGCTGGTCGACCTGACTCTCGTTGATGATCGGGCCGAACTCCACGTCCTCGTCGAGCGGGTTCCCGATGGTCAGCGACTCCGCGTGCTCGACGAGCTTCTCGACGTACTCGTCGTAGACGGCCTCGTGGACGAGGTGGCGGTTGATCGAGATACACACCTGTCCCTGATGATCGAACGCGCCGACAGAGCCGGCCTTGGCGGCTGCCTCGATGTCGGCGTCCTCGGTGACGACGAACGGTCCGTTGCCACCGAGTTCAAGCGCCGGGAGGGCGAGCGCGTCTCCGGCCTGACTGGCCACGGACCTGCCGACTGCTGTCGACCCGGTGAACGACATCACACGGGCGGTCGGATGGCCGGCCATCCGGTCGCCGATATCGGAGCCGTGGCCCGTCACGACGTTGACGACGCCGTCCGGGAGGCCAGCCTCCTCGGCGATGTCGGCCAGCAGGAGGCCGCCAGTTATCGGCGTATCCGTCGCTGGCTTGATAACGACGGTGTTCCCCAGCGCGAGCGCGGGGCCGAGCGCCCGCGTCGTGAGATGTAGCGGGAAGTTCCACGGGGAGATAATCCCGACGACGCCAGCGGGCTCGCGGACGATGTGATGGTCCTTGTCCTCGTGATACATCGAATCGCGGACCTCCTCTTCCGGCGGGACCATCTCCAGTGCGCTCTGGAAGTCCGCCATGGCGAAGTTGGCCTCGGCAGTTGCTTTGGCCTGAACACTGCCTGACTCCGTCGCAAGTAGTTCGACGATTTCGTCGAGCCGGTCCTGCATCACTCCGATCATCGACTGGACGTACTCGTTGCGCTCCTCGCGCGACAGCGCCGCCCAGTCGGACTGGGCCGCGTCGGCGGCCCGGTAGGCGTCGTTGACATCCCCCTCTGTCCCGGCGGGTACTGCCGCGAGTTTCTCGCCTGTCGCGGGGTTAGTCACCGGAATCGTCTCAGATGCGTCGGCGTCGCGCCACTCACCGTCAATGTATAGTTGGTTCCACGCCGTCTGGCTATCTGGTTGTGACATTCTATAGTGTCGACAGCGCCACGGACTTTTATCCCTTTGGCAGCGGGCAAACGCTTAATTGAACTCCGGCCACAGATCCTATATGATCGATTACCTCGGTCTCGAAGACGACCTCGGCGAGGAAGAGCGGATGGTCCGTGATACGGCCCGAGAGTTCGTCGAGAACGAAGTCAAGCCGGACGTCGGGCAACACTGGATCGACGGGACGTTCCCGACGGATCTCATCACCGAGATGGGCGACCTCGGGTTCTACGCCCCGAACCTCGATGGGTACGGCCTGCCGGGACTCAGTGAGACGGCGTATGGCCTCCTCCTGCAGGAACTGGAGGCCGGCGACAGCGGCCTGCGCTCGATGGCCAGCGTGCAGGGGGCCCTCGTCATGTACCCGATTCACGCCTACGGCAGCGATGCACAGAAGGAGGAATGGCTGCCGGCACTCGGCAGCGGCGAGCGGGTGGGCTGTTTCGGTCTGACCGAGCCCGAACACGGGTCGAACCCGTCGGCGATGGAGACGACGGCCGAGCGCGACGCCGACGGCTACGTCCTGAACGGCTCGAAGACGTGGATCACGAACGCGCCCATTAGCGACCTCGCAGTGGTCTGGGCGAAGGTCACCTCCGCCGACGGCGACCCAGTGCGGGGCTTCCTCGTCGAGACGGACCGCGACGGCGTGACGACGAACAAGATCGACGAGAAGCTCTCGCTGCGGGCTTCGATTACGGGTGAGATCAGCCTCCAGAACGCCCGCGTTCCCGAGGAGAACGTCCTGCCGGGCGTCGAGGGGATGAAGGGACCGCTGTCCTGTCTCACACAGGCCCGCTACGGTATCGCCTGGGGAACGGTGGGGGCCGCCATGGACTGTTTCGAGACCGCCCACGAGTACGCCACCGACCGCGAGCAGTTCGGGAAGCCGATCGCCGGCTATCAGCTCCAGCAGGAGAAGCTCGCGGAGATGGCGACCCAGATATCGCTGGGCCAGTTGCTCGCCCACCGGCTCGCCGACCTGAAGGAACGCGGCGACCTCCGCCCGGAACAGGTGTCGATGGCCAAGCGCAACAACGCACGGATGGCCCGCGAGCAGTCACGGGTGGCCCGCGAGATGCTCGGCGGCAACGGCATCACGGCTGATTACTCCCCGATGCGGCACCTGACGAACCTCGAAACCGTCTATACCTACGAGGGAACGCACGACATCCACTCGCTCATCATCGGCCACGACCTGACCGGCATCCCGGCCTTCGAGTAGGGTCCGTCCGACACATTCCGGAATGCGGGATGTCGCCCACACGAATCTGCACTTCTCAATCATACGTGAGGTCGATCTTCAGCTCGCTGGCTTTCTGTTCCAGTAGGTCGGGGTACGTTGATTCGATATCTGCCCGGCGTACCCGGCCGCTCGGACCGAAGACGCTTAACGCGCCGATGAGATCGTCCTCGTGGTTGTACACCGGCACGCCCGCCGCGCGCAGGCCGTCCATGTGTTCTGACATGTTGGTCGCATAGCCCTGCTCGCGGACCTGTTCGAGTTCCTCGACCAGTGCATCCCGGTCGGTAATCGTGTTCGCCGTCAGTCTGTTGAGGCCTGCGGTTTCGACGAACTCTTCGATGCGTTCGTCGGACCACTCCGCGAGAATGGCTTTCCCCGAGGCGAGCGCGTGTAGTGGCCGGCGTTTGCCGATCATCGTGTCGCTCTGGAGCGGATTCCGGCCGCCGGCCCGATGGAGATACACGCCCTCGAAACCCTCCTCGACCAGAAACAGCGCCCGTTCGTCAGTCTCTATCGCCAGCTCGATGACTTTCTGCTTGGCGACGAGATAGCCCGGTCGCCGTATCCGCGGCGGTTCGCTGAGTTGCAGAAACCGCAGCGAGAGCCGGTATTCCCCGCCCTCTTCGACGAGATAGTTCATGTCGTGCAGCGTCTTGAGGTGTCGATACACCGTGCTCTTGGCCAGGTCCGTCTCTGCCCGGATGTCTGCGATTGTCGCGCCTCCCGCGTCCCGAATCAGCGCCAGAATCTCGAATGACGTCCGGGTCGTCGACACCTCTGACGTGCCGTTCTTGTTGCCGAGCATACGGGCTCGTGACCGCTTAGTGACATCAACGTTTCGCATACTCGACCACCGGGGTCCGACAGCTCGAATGCAACGAGTAGCTGTCCGCCGTTCGATTCCGCTGTCGAACCGAACCTAACTTGTAGTATGCGCCCGGAATCAACACAGACCATGCCACAGCTTGGCGCAAGCGATATCGAACAGCTCCGGGCCCAGTTCGAGCGACAGCTCGATGTCGGACTCCACCACGGCGCACAGCTGGCGGTGTACGTTGACGGCGACCTGGTCGTCGATTTCGCTGGCGGCTCCACGGGTCCCGACGGCGACGGAACGACGCCCGAGACACGCCACATGCTGTTCTCCTGTACGAAGCCGTTCGCCGGTGTCGGCCTGCACCAGCTCGTCAAACAGGGCAAGCTCGACTACGACGACCGGGTCGTCGAGCACTGGCCGGAGTTTGCCGACGACGGCACACAAAAGGCATCGATCACAGTCCGGCAGGTGCTCAGCCACACCGCCGGTATCCCCTTCGGCGAACTCATCCGTCGCTGTAGCGGCCAGCCGGTCGAAGACTACGTCGCCGAAAACGTGTTTGAGCCGCTGGGGATGGACGATACCGGAATCGGTCTGCGGGATGACGAGCCCGACGACGTGGCGACCCTGACCGGACACGAGGCGTTCGACCGGTGTCACGATGTCGACGAGGGGCTCGAAGACCCTGCCGCGGAGTACGCGGCGGCGTTCAATCAGGCGGCGATGCGCCGGGCGGTGATTCCCGCAGCCAACGGCGTCGGCACTGCCCGGGACATGGCCCGGTTCTACGCCTGTCTCGCAAACGGCGGGTCGCTTGACGGGACGGAGCTGCTGACCGAAGCGACCGTCGACGAGGCGACCACGACCCACGCCGAAACCGAGTCCGACGGCACGCTGTCGCGTCCGGCTCGCTACGGACTCGGCGTCTGGACCGGTGGGCTGGCCGCCGACATGTTCGGGGCCGCCAGCAAAGAGCGCATGTTCGGCCACGCCGGCCTCGGCAGTTCGTTCGGCTGGGGCGACCCCGAACTGAACGTCGGGTTCGCGCTCGTCACGAACGGTATCCGCGAGGAGTCCTTCGAACACGCCGCCCGCGTCGGCCAGCTTTCCGACGCTGTCCGACTGTTGTTACAGGGCTAACGGCGGCATCCGCGGTTCGTCGCAGGCTTCTTTTGACCTTCTGGAACGAGAATCGTGTTCCGAGCCACGGTAGCGCCGTGTGACCGCGGTTTTTGTATGATTCGCCCCGAACCCTCTGGTATGAACTTCCCAGACCGAGGCGACGTGGACCATCTCATTGCCCCACAGCCGCTGCCGGACTTCGCTCGTATCCAGTACGAGCCTGAGACGGCCGCCGTCGACGACCCGTCGGCTGCGACGCGCGCCGAACTCGGCCGTCTCGACTTTGATGGGCTGGCACCGGGTGCGACTGTCGCCGTCGCCGTCGGCAGCCGCGGCATCCACCGTATCGACGACATCGCCGAGGCTGTCGTCGCGGCTGTTCGTGACCGGAGCTTCGAGCCGGTCGTCGTCCCGGCGATGGGGAGCCACGGCGGGGCGACGCCGGAGGGCCAGCGCGAAGTGCTGGAGAGTCTGGGGATCACCGAATCGCGCCTCGACGCCGACATCGACGCCCGGATGGACACCGAGCAGGTCGACACCGTCACCGTCGGTGACACCGAGTTTCCAGTCCACGTTTCGACGGCGGCACAGGAAGCGGATGCCGTGATCGTCGTGAACCGAGTGAAACCCCACACTAATTACAGCGGTCGCATCGAGAGTGGTCTGACGAAGATGACCGTCGTCGGGCTGGGCAAGCAACACGGCGCGAAGGCGTTCCACTCGACAGCTATCACGGAAGGGTACGTGGAGGCGCTGGAAGCCGCGCTCCCGGTTGTCGAGTCGGCGCTGCCGCTTGTCGGCGGCATCGCGCTGGTCGAGAACTTCCACGAGGAGACGGCCCACGTCGAGGCGATTCCCGCGGGCTCGTTCGCCGACCGCGAGCCCGCCCTGCTGGAACGGGCGTACGACGAGATGGCGACGCTCCCGGTCGACGACATCGACCTGCTCGTCGTCGACGAACTCGGCAAGGATGTCTCCGGCGCGGGAATGGACACGAACGTCATCGGCCGCTACCGCGTTCTCAACGCACCGGACCCCGACGAGCCGTCGATCAAGCTGCTCTACGCCCGTGGACTCACCAAGGCGACGAAGGGCAACGGCAACGGCATCGGGCTGGCCGACATCACCCGCCGGGCCGCTGTCGACCAGCTGGACCTGCAGAAGACGTACGCGAACGCACTCACCAGCGGGTCGACGGCGAAGGCAAAGCTCCCGCTCGTCGCGCCGGACGACGAGTTCGCTATCCGGACGGCGCTGTCTGCGCTCGGCGGCTACGACCCCGACACGGTCCGCATCGTCTGGATCCAGTCCACACAGGAGCTCTCGGTGCTCCACGTTTCCGAGCCGCTCGTCGAGGACTTGCCGCCCGCCGCCGAAGTCACCGAGCGTGAGTCGCTCGCGTTCACCGACGGCACTGCGTCGTTTACCCGGGACTAACTCTTCGGTAGCGACAGTCCCGCCGTGCGTCTGAAACAATTTCTAACAACTGTACGTTCGTTTCTCTGGCCCCGCGTATCAGGATGATGAACGTATTGGAATACGAGCCAATCCGAGCTGACGCAGGAACCGGAAGCGAGCAGAAGCACGAGCACTGATTTCCACCCAGAGAGAACCGATTCCTTTGCGTGGCTGTCTACATATATGCCACTAATATAGTTTTATACAGCAAACTATAGGTGATTTGGCGACATATATAATTAAAAAGACCGAAAGCAATATCAGAAATAAAAATCTGAATACAAACAATGGCATAAAAAGGAGTTTCGCAACAGACGCAACTTGATTATCGACAGACACAGAGTGTATAGAAAGCCACGGACACTGCCAAGCAGGCCTTTTTTCTAGAGGGCGCGAACAGTCGCTGACCCTGTCACACTGGCCGTCCGGCTGTCGTCGTGTTCGGGAGTCGCTCGGCGACAACTTCGATAGGATGGGGTGGAATCTCCTTGACGCCGTCGCGGTCACCCAGTTGCGACCGACAGGACCCGCCCGGGGCAACGACGCGGTCACCGTCGCTTTCCTCGACCTTGTCGAACAGCAGTCGCCCGATAGTCTTCGAGAGGTCGTAGTGCTCGTCGTGGTAGCCGAAGCTCCCGGCCATGCCACAGCACGTCGAGTCCAGCGGGTCGACCTCGTAGCCGACCCGGCGCATGACGCCGACGGCGTGGTGGTCCTTGTTGGTCCCCTTCTGGTTGCAGTGGCCGTGGTAGCTGACCGCGCCGGCGGCCCCGAGCGACCGGTCCTCGACCGGCAGCGCGTCGTCGAGTCGGAACGTATCGAGGTACTCCAGTACGCCGTAGGCGCTGTCGGCCACCTGCGAGACATCGGGGCCGTCGAGCAAGTCGCGGTACTCGTCCTGGAACATCACCGCGTCAGAGGGTTCAACAAACACGACGTCCCAGCCATCGGCGACGCGCTCCGCGAGCCGGTTCGCGTTCGTCTCGGCGCGCTCCCGCGCCAGGTCCAGCATCCCGGAGGAGTACGCCGCCCGTCCCGACGGCGCGGTGTCGTCCGGGATGGCGACGTGGACGCCCGCGGCTTCGAGGGTTTCGACGGCGGCCTTGCCGGCGGCCGGGTACGAGTAGTTCGTGTACGTGTCGGGGAACAGCAAGACCTTCCGGTCGGCCTCGGCCCGCGAGACGGTTGAGCCGCCGCGGTCATCGAACCAGTCTTGCAGCGTCTCCCGGCGGAAGGTCGGGAGTTCGCGCTCCGGTGCGATGCCGAACAGTTTCTGCATGACGACTCGCGCCCCCGGGATGTCTGTCGCCCAGTTCGAAACCGGGGCCAGCGCCGACCCGATCTTCGAGGCGGTGTCGATGTTGGCGAACAGGCGCTCCCGGAGGCTTGTTCCCTCCTCTTGGTGGTGCTGGTGTTTCAGTTCGGTCTTGAGTTTCGCCATGTCGACGCCGGTCGGACAGTCGCTCTTGCAGCCCTTGCAGCCGACACAGAGGTCGAGCACTTCCTCCTGGAACCGGTCGGAGTGAATCTCGTCTTCGTCAAGGTCGCCGCTGATGGCCGACCGGAGGAGGTTCGCACGGCCCCGCGTCGTCTGAACCTCCTCCTCCGAGGCGCGGTAGGTGGGACACATCACGTCCCCGTCGGTCTGTCGACAGGTGCCACAGCCGTTACACAGTTCGACCAGATGTGAGAAACCGCCCTCGTCCTTGAAGTCGAGCGTCGTCTGTGGCTCCAGAGACTGGTAGTCCGGGCCGTACCGGAGGTTCTCGCGCATGTCCGCGCCGACGCCCCGGTCGGTGTCGGGGCCGATGTCTTCGGGCCCGTCGCGGTAGACGACGTTACCCGGGTGCATCCACCACTGTGGATCGAACGCCGTCTTGACTTCCTTGAACGCATCCCAGAGCGTCTCGCCGTACATTTTCGGCGTGAACTCTGTCCGGGCCATCCCGTCGCCGTGCTCGCCGGAGAACGACCCCTTGTGTTCCAGCACGAGGTCGGTTACGTCGTCGGTGATAGAGTGCATATCCTCGATGCCGGATTCCTCCTTCAGGTTGAGAATCGGGCGGATATGGAGCGTTCCGGAACCGGCGTGGGCGAAGTACGCGGCGGAGGTGTCGTGGTCGGCCAGCACGTCCTCGAACTTCTCGACGTACTCGGCCAGTTCGGCTGGCGGGACCGTCGCGTCCTCGATGAACGGGTACGGCTTGGGGTCGCCGTCCATGGACATCAGGAGCGGAATCGCCGCCTTCCGGAGCTTCCAGAGGTCGGCCTGGTCTTCGTCGGTGTAGGCCTCGACCACGTCGAAGGCCGCGCCGGTATCGAGGAACCGCTCGTTGGTCCGCGCGATGGCCGCCTCGAAGTCGTCGTGCAGTTCCGAGTCGTATTCGAGCATCAGTGCGGCCGCCGCCCGGTCGGGAATTGGCTCGACGTACTCGGCGTAGCCGTCGGACCCCGCTGCGAGCCTGAACATCTCGTCGTCCATCAGCTCGACCGCGCTGACATCGTAGTCGAGCGCGACCGGGACGGCCCGCATCGCGTCCCCGAGCGTGTCGAAGCAGTACAGCGCCAGCGCCGTCTCCTCGGGGACCGTCACCAGCGAGAGTTCGGCCTCGACGATGACGCCCAGCGTCCCCTCGCTCCCGACGAACAGCTTTGCGAGGTTCAGGACCAGCTCCCCGTCGTCGTTCTCGTAGATGACGCGGTCGAGGTTGTAGCCCGACACCCGCCGTTTCAGATCTGGGTAGCGTTCTTCAATCTCCTCGGTGTTCTCTTCGACGATTTTCCGGACCGTCCGGTAGATGTCGGCCTCACGGTCGTCTTTGCTCACGATGTCGTCCCACTCCGGCGAGTCGATGACCACCTCGCGGGCGTGGATGAGCGACCCGTCCGAGAGAACGGCCTTCACCGCGTCGGTGTAGGCGTCGGTGATGCCGTATCTGACGGAGTGCGCGCCGGTGGAGTTGTTCCCGATACCGCCGCCGACCGATGCCCGGTTCGACGACGCCGGGTCAGGGGCGAACTTCAGGCCGTACTCGGCCAGCGTGTCGTCCAGATCGTCCTGCACCACACCGGGCTGGATGCGCGCCGTCTGCTCGCCAGGCCGAATCTCGATGATCTCGTCCATGTGCCGGGACATGTCCAGCACGACACAGCCCGGGCCGACGGTTTGCCCGGCAAGCGACGACCCGGTTCCGCGAGGGAGTATCGGCACGCCGTGGGCCGTCGCCACGTCGACGGCCGCTCGCACGTCGTCGATACCCGTCGGATACACGACTCCGGCCGGTTCGGCGCGGTAGATGCTCCCGTCCGTTGCGTACAGAATCCGGGCGTATTCGTCGAACTCAACCCCACCTGAGACCCGCGAACGGAGCGCTTCCGTAAGGTCTCGATACGCGTCGACATCCGGTCTATCCAGGTCCAGTTCCTGTGCTGACCAGGTGTCCTCGACGTTTTCAATCGCCATACGAGCATTCAGGGGTAATAATCATTAAAGTCTGTGGCATGCGGTCACAATTCATTCTGGGGAGCCCGCCAGCTATTTGCCCCGGGGCGTCGGATGCGGTGTATGGTCAGTGCAAGCGTGCTCCATATGTGCCTGAACGTCGCCGACGCGGCGGAATCGATTGCCTTCTACGAACAGTTCGGCTTCGAGGAGTCTTGGCAGTTCACGACGCCGGACGGCGAGACGACGAACTACTACGTGGCCGACGACAGCGGCGTCGAACTACAGCTCTCGGAGACGGACGGCGAGACGAGCTTCGAGATGGGAGACGGCTGGGACCACCTCGCGCTCGGCGTCGACGACGTCGACGCGACGGTCGAGCGCATTGACCACCACGGAGTCGTCAAGGAGCCGGGGCCACAGCCGGAAGCCGGCGCGTACACGGCCTTCGTGGCCGACCCCGACGGCCATCGCGTCGAACTCATCGAACCGCTAGAAGACTGAACCGCGCCCGCGGCGTTTCGAATGGCGAAACGGAACGGCCCCGTCAGTTCCCGACGGCGGTCGCCCGCTCGACCACGTCGGCTCCGTACATCTCCTCTAGTTCTTCGTGTTGGTCCGGCCGGTGCTCGTAGACATCTTGAAACAGCGTGATGGGCGTCTGGGCGGCCTGATAGGTCGCTTCGTCCCACATCCGGTCCTTGCTGACCTCGACTTCGACGCCGTCGATGACCAGTGTCGCGGCCTGTGTCATCGCGATGGCCCCCTTGCCGGCTTCCTTTGCGGCCTCGAACTCCTCCATAGAGTCGACGATGTCGTTCATGCTGGGGATGTATGCGGTCCGGTCGAGCAGTTCCTCGGTGAGTTCATCCTCGTCCAGTTCCAGCCGCTCACCGCCTGCCCGAAGGACGTAGCCGCCGTCGCCGTCCGGCTCCAGCGAGAGGTCGTCGCCGTCGTACACCTGCCTGCCGTCCTCATGTTCGAGTTCGACCTCCTGACCGCCGGCTTCGAGCAGCCAGCTGCCGGTCTTGGGCGGGAGCGGGGCCGTGTTCGCCTCCACGACTTGACCCGGCGTCAGCGACCAGATGCCGGTCATCCCCTTCGCGCGGTTGTCCTTCATTCGCTCGCGGTAGCCTTCGACGTCGCGGATGTCGTCGTAGGGACCGTCGACGGCGATGAGGCCCGCGGCACTGGCACCCCGGGAGGTGTTGTGGCGCAGTTCCGGCCACGGCGGCAGTTCGCCGGTGGGCGTCATCGCGCGCATGTCCTTCGTGTAGTCGACCTCGCCGTCGACCAGCAGGAACATGCGTTCGAGGTTGTTCGAGGGCTTGCCCATCTCGTCCCGTAGGTCGCCCATCGCCAACTCGGCCTCGCCGCTCTCGACGATGACCGACATCGAGAGACTCCCCTCTTCGAGCCCGTGCTCGTTCTCGATGATGGTGAAGAACTCGTCGGCCTTCTTCCAGTCGTCGATATCGCCGACCTCCGGAATGACGAAGCCGTCGATGTGCTCGACGGCACCGTTGTCGGGGTCTGTTATCTCCAGCATCTGCTGGAAGCCCTGATAGCGGGTCGTCGGGGACTCGCGGTGCCAGACGACGCGCGGGTGTATCTCGCCGGGGAAGTCGGCTCCCTGTTCGGAGACCACGTCGATGATGTTCTCGACGCCCTCTTCTCGCATGTTCGGGGCCGTCGCGTCCTCGTTGTCCGGGACCCAGACATCCGGGGCCTGCAGGCCACGGAGCTGGCCCGCGCTTCGGAGCATCTTGGCTGAATCGCTCTCGCCGTCCACCGCTGTCGGCGAGGTAAAGAACGTTCTGACGAACTCGCGCTCGTAGTGTCGGGTCACACTCATAACTCGTCTCAAAGAACCAAACGGACCGTGTTAAATCTACCGTCCGTTGTCGACCGAGACATCAACGAGCGCAGTTATTCCACCGTCTTCCGCCGTATTCGAATTTACGAAATATATATTTCTGGTAACTATTGGTGCGCTGTCTGCCCGGACGACACAACAGTCGGCGGCACACACTGATCTGTCGGTATCTCGTGGCCGTTCGGTCTCCACGTCGCGGAGTCCTGGCAACTTCGGCCGCTGGAATCGCGCCATCGCGCCCGACTTTCCGTTTCGTCTTTTCGAATCACTCTGCCGGTCGAAACACGCGGTGAGCCTCTCTCGCCAGATATGTCGCCCCGGAAGCTAGCGCAGAGCGGTTTTCACAGCCGATACGGCAATTTTATTCGAGCGGCCCAAGAACTGGTGACTAATGACACGGGCAAAAACGGACTCGGTCCGGGCGACGCAGACCTCGCTGGCGGTACTCTCGGGTATCAAGGAACTCGGCGGGAGTGCCACGCTGGTGGAGCTCGCCGATTCGCTGGAGTCGGCCAAGAGCACGATATACAAGCACCTGCTGACGCTGGAAGACGAGGGCCTGGTGGTGGAACGGGACGGCGAGTACCGCATCGGGCTCCGGTGGCTGGAGTTTGGCGGCATCGCACAGCGTTACGACGGCATCTACGAGGTGGCAAAGCCCGAGGTCAGGCGGATGGCCGTCGAGACCGGCGAACTGGCGAACCTGATGATAGAAGAGCAGGGCTACGGCATCTACATCCATACGACCAGCGGCGACCAGGCGGTCGCGCTCGATACGCGCCTCGGGAAGCGTATTCACCTCCACAAGACCGCTATCGGCAAGGCGCTCCTGTCGAGTTTCGACGACGACCGGGTCGCGGAAATCATCGAGACTCGCGGGCTGCCAGCCGAGACGGAGAATACCATCACAGACCGCGAGGCACTGTTCGCGGAGCTCGAGACGATCCGAGAGCGGGGGGTCGCCGACGACACCGAGGAGCGGGTCGACGGAACCGGCTGTGTCGGGGTTCCCATCGATACCGGCGACCGACGCGAGGCCGCTATCAGTATCACCGCACCCATCAATCGGTTGCAATCGCCGGGCCGCAAAGCGCACCTCATCGACACGGTACAACAGGCTGCCAACGTCATCGAGGTCAACCTGGCCCACGAATGACAGCACTGGTTGTTTTATCGATAGATCAACTGATAGCAATCCCGGACGGCTCTCCGTTCTCCGGTTAAATCTAATAGCAGTACAGTTGTTATTCGATAGCCGAGACCCCGCCACCTGTGGTGGTATCCCCTGCTGGCTTCGAACGGGCAGCCGTTTTTTCAGCGCCCATCTCTTCACATATACCTGATATCTGCCGACAAATAGTGGATTATAGTTCATTAAATACTCTGCTCTGTCAGGTATCGATGACAGTTGAGAGAGTATCGTTTCGATATCTCTCTGGAAAGGGAGATAATATCACTGGATTAAATAATACTACGCCGAAATTTCGCTTGCGTCGACAACTCCTGACAGAACGGTGTACTTTTTGAATGCACCCTCCCAATACATGCCTGTGACACAGTTGGAGTCGACAATTCGAACGCGGCTCCTCGAATCGCATCGCGAGACCCTGCAGTCGGTTATCGACGCCGGCCACTCGGTGGCCACCGCCTGGCCGACCGACGACGTGCAGGAATCCGGTGCAGTGACGGAGCCGCTGGAGCGCCTCCTTCGAGAGCAGGGGCTGACCGCGGACCTCCTTGGGATGCTACAGACTGGGACGGCAGCGATAAACGACACAGTGCAGGGCAGACCGATCCCAGCCCCGCCGTACCTTGTCATCACGAGTCGGGGTCCGCTCTGTCGCGGAACGCTCAGCGATGGCCGGCGACTGGTCGTCGTTTTGGAGCTGTTCGCGGTCCGACGGTCACCGACGCGGTACCGGTTTCGGGACCCGACACCCGAGGAACTACTCTCGGTTTCTATCAGATAGCATTACATATTCGCCTTCGAGGGATATTAACTTCTGATACTACCAAATAATAATCGATACTACTAATATCGTGTTAACTGTCATCAGTTAACGTAGTATGGCAGACTATACACTAGCCACGGACGACGGACGGCTCGAAGCCCTGCGTCGGATGCTCCTGATACGGGAGTTCGACACGACAGCAGGCGAGTACTTCGCAGACGGGGAAATCCCGGGGTTCGTCCACCTGTACATCGGTGAGGAGGCGGTCGGCGTCGGTGCCTGTGCAGCGCTCGATCCGGACGACTACATCGCCAGCACGCACCGGGGGCACGGCCACTGCATCGCGAAGGGGCTCGACCCTGAGCTGATGATGGCCGAGTTGTTCGGCAAACAGGACGGCTACTGCAACGGCAAGGGGGGCTCGATGCACATCGCCGACGTCGATTCGGGGATGCTCGGCGCGAACGGCATCGTCGGTGCCGGCCCGCCCATGGCGACCGGTGCGGCGCTCACCATCGACTACAAGGACCTGGACAAGGTCGCCCTTGGCTTCCTCGGCGACGGGGCCGTCGCGCAGGGGCAGGTCCACGAGGCGATCAACATGGCCTCGACATGGGACCTCCCGGCGGTCTTCCTGGTCGAGAACAACCAGTACGGCGAGGCCACGCCGGTCGACAAACAGCACAACGTCGAGAACCTCAGCGACACGGCCCAGGCCTACGACATTCCGGGCGTCACCGTCGACGGTATGGACGTCACCGCTGTCGCCGAGGCCGTCGAGGAGGCCCGGAAGCGCGCTCGGGCGGGCGACGGGCCGACGCTGATCGAGGCTGAGACGTATCGCTACCGCGGTCACTACGAGGGCGACGAGCAGCCGTACCGCACGAAAGATGAAATCGAGCAGTGGCAGGAGCGCGACGCCATCGAGTCGTTCAAACAGCGGCTCATCGACCGTGGCGAACTCACCGAGTCCGAGTTCGAAGAGCTCCAGTCCGAGGTTGAGGAAGCCATCGCCGACGCCGTCGACTACGCACAGGACGCGGACATGCCCGATCCCTCCGAGGCCTACGAGGACATGTTCGGCGAACCGGTCCCCGAAATCGAACAGTTCGCGGCCCGCCCGCGTGCCGACGGGGGGACGCGCGGAGGTGACACACGATGACTGCACAGGCGCAACTCGATCCGGAACAGACTGAGACGATGACCGTTCGGGAGGCCATCAGACAGGCCCTCCGTGAGGAGATGGAGCGCGACGAGGACGTGTACATCATGGGCGAAGACGTCGGCCTGTTCGGTGGCGTCCTCGAAGTGACCGGCGACCTCTTCGAGGAGTTCGGCGAGGAACGCGTTCGGGACACCCCCATCGCCGAGGCCGGGTTCATGGGCGCTGCGACGGGCGCGGCCGCGACCGGCACGCGACCGGTCGTGGAACTCATGTTCAGCGACTTCATGGGCGTCTCGATGGAGCAGATCATGAACCAGATGGCGAAGATGCGCTACATGTTCGGCGGGAAGACGGAGATGCCCGTCACCGTCCGGACGACCGAGGGCGGCGGCATGGGGGCCGCCAGCCAGCACTCCGGCACGGTCCACGCCTGGATCGCCCACTTCCCCGGCCTGAAAGCGGTCGCACCCGGGACGGCGGCCAGCGCGAAGGGGCTCACCAAAGCCGCCATCCGCTCGGACGACCCCGTGTTCGTCTTCGAGAACAAGATGATCTACGAGCAGAAGGGGTCGGTCCCGACCGACGAGGACTTTACCGTCCCCATCGGTGAGGCGAGCATCGAACAGGAGGGCGACGACGTAACCGTCGTCGCAACCCAGCGCCTCGTCGGCGAGTCGCTGGACGTGGCCGAGACCCTGGACGGCGACGTCGACGTCGAGGTCATCGACGCCCGGTCGCTGTACCCGCTCGACACGGACACCATCGTCGAGAGCGTCGAGAAGACGGGCCGCCTCGTCGTCGCCGACGAGAGCCCGCTCTCCTACGGCATCCACGCCGAAGTCGCCGCTAGAGCGCAGGAAGAGGCCTTCTTCAGCCTCGACGCGCCGATCCAGCGGGTCGGCACGCCGGACACGCACATGCCGTTCAGCCCGCCGCTCGAACAGGAGGTCCTGCCCGACGGGGACGAGGTCCAGCACGCCATCGAGCGGATAACCTGAACACGTGGCTCGCGTAGGCCTGGTCGTCAATCCGGCCGCCGGTCGCGACATCCGCCGCCTCACCGGCGGCGCGAGCGTCGTCGACAACTACGCCAAGCGCCGCGTCGCCGAGTGCGTCCTGGCGGGCCTGACCATCGTTCCCGACACCCCGAGCGTCGCGGTCATGCCGGACAACGCCGGTATCGCGGCCCACGCGGTTTCGGAGGCTCCCGACGGCGTCACTATCGAACAGGTGGACATGCCCGTCGAGAAGTCGGCGGCCGACACGCGGCGCGCGGCGGCCCACTTCCGCGAGCACGCCGACGCGGTGGTCGTGCTGGGCGGCGACGGGACGACCCGCGACGCGGCGATGGAACTCGGCGACGTGCCGCTCGTCTCCGTTTCGACCGGGACGAACAACGTCGTTCCGACGCCGGTCGACGGGACGACCGCCGGCGCGGCCGCGGCCGTCGTCGCGAGCGACGTCATCGCCGACGACTCCGTCACCTATCGACACGGGAAAATCGAAGTAGTGGCCGACGACGTCAACGGCACGAAGCGGCTCACCGGGCTGGCCGCCGTCGAAATCACGGACCGTCCGTTCGTGGGGACCCGCGCCGTCATCGACCCCTCGGAACTGCTGGGCGGCGTCGTCTCGCGGGCGCACCCGTCCGAAATCGGCCTCAGCTGCGTCGCCGGGTGCCTAGAGTCGCTGGCCCCCGACGAGCCGGGCGGCGCGGCGCTTCGTCTGAGTGACCCCGCGGACACGTCCCGGACGGTCCGGGCGATCCTCGCTCCGGGGATGACCACGGAAGTCGGCGTCGCAAGCCACGACCGACTGGGCTGGGACGACCCGGCGACGTTCGAAGTCACAGACGGCGTCGTCGGCGCGGACGGTGAGCGCGAACTCGAACTGGTGGACGCCACGGTGGAGATACGGCCCGTCGCCAACGGGCCGCGACTAGTGGACGTCGACGCCGCGCTGGGTGCTGCGGCTGACGCGGGAGCGCTGCTGCAGGACGCGACGACAGTCGAGAACCCCTGAGGGGACCAAATCTCCCCCTTGGTGTGGTCGGAGCCGCTACGTCATGTCGGGTTTGACCAGGATTTTGACGTGGTCGCTCTCGGGGTCAATGAGCCGGTCGAACCCTTCCTCGACGATCTCTTCCAGGCCGATTCGGCCAGTGATGAACGGTTCGGGGTCCAGGCGGCCGTCAGCGAGCATGTCGATCACCATTCCGTACTCCTCGCCCGACCGCGGTCCGCCGAGGTAAGCGAGCGTTCCAGTCACCGTCCGCTCACCGAGGACGAGGGTGTTCGGATGTGTGTTCACCTCTTCCTCCCAGATACTGACGATAGTCGTCCGGCCACTCGGGGCCGTGCTCTCGACTGCTGCGTTGAACGAGGGTTCGACGCCGGCGACCTCGAACGTAACGTCGGCTCCGCCGTCCGTGTGCGACTGGATGTACTCGACCGGGTCAGTCGTCGTCGGATCGATGAGTTCATCCGCTCCGCAGTCATCGGCCCGGTTCCGCCTGGCGTCGCGCGGTTCGGAGACGAAAATCCGTCCCGCACCGGCCGCGCGAGCGCACTGGATCACCGAGAGACCGATCGGCCCGCTCCCGAACACGGCAACCGCGTCACCGGCCTGTAGTTCCGACCGGCGAACCGCGTGCAGGCCGACGCTCAGCGGCTCGACCAACGCACCGTGTTCGACGGGCACGTCGTCGCCCAGCGGGACAGCCCGCTCAGCGTCGACGACGGCGCTCTCGGCGAACCCACCGTCCCCACCGGAGAGACCGATGAAACCGATTGAGTCGCAGATGTGGTAGTTCCCCTCGTGACACTGCCGGCACTCGCCGCAGTAGAGGATGGGATTGATAGCCACGGCATCCCCGACGGACAGGTCTGTCACTGCGTCACCCACTTCAGTGATTGTGCCACTGTACTCGTGTCCCATCCGGATCGGCGCTTTCTCTCCCGATACTGGGTGTGGCTCTCCCTCCGGCACGAAGATGGGGCCGGCGGTGTACTCGTGGAGATCCGATCCACAGATCCCGCACGAGTCGATATCGATCCGAACCTCTCCCGCGTCTACACTCCCTTCGGCTACCTCTTCGATCCGAATGTCTTTCGGACCGTGATAGGTTGCTGCTTGCATAGCTTTCTACAATTTCTTTTCATTATATATGAATATCTAGCTTTTTATAGATCGGCCACGGCGTGATCGGCGCCGACGGTCTGCGGTAGAAGCGCCGAGACAGCGACGCACGCCACGAACTCACTCCCGCCCGCGATACGACCCGAGAATGAGTTCCGACGCTCGTGCCGCCCGCTCGAAGAACCCGTCGAGGAACGCCTGCGCCTCCCCGGCACCAATCGCGCGCGTGTCATACGTCAGGCTAGCAGTCACGAGCGGCTGGATAGTAACGCCGTTCCCGCCCGGGACGGCCCGCTCGCCGGTCGGGTCGATCTCCAGCGCCGCGACGGCCGGCGGATTGATCAGCCGGCCGCTACCGGCGGTCTCGGCGGCGTTCGTGACAGTGAAGGTGGCCTGGTGGGACGGCTCGCTCTCGCCGTCGACCGACTGGCGGATGTCGACGATCTCGGTGAGGGACTTGTTCGCCGCGTCGGAGATGACTCCCGAAACCGAGCCGTTGATGTCGGCGACGAGGGCGATGTGCTGTGGCTCCGCGACCTGGTGGGTCGACTCGGTGAACGTGCCGTTCATGACGGCGTGTTCGCTGAGCGTCGCCGAGGCGAGGACGAGCGCCACGTCGGTCATCGTCACGCGTTGCTCGAAGGCCGTCCGGACCGCTTCCATCGTCTCGAACAGCGCCTCACCGGCGGGAGGGTCCGCGGTGGCTGTGACCCGTTCGTACCGGTCCAGTTCCGGCCGTTCGGCCGAGAGCCACTCCACGCCACCGCGCTGTCGCTCGGCCCTCTTGACGGGCGGTTCCGCCTCGGCGGCGGCCTCGACGTCACTTTCGGTAATCGCACCCTCAAAGCCGGTCCCGTCGACGGTGGTCAGGTCGACGCCTAACTCCTCGGCCCGCTTCTGCGCACGCGGTGAAGCTTTCACTTCCTCTGTGTCGCCTTCGCCCGCCGGTTCGCTCTCGGCCGCGTCGGCGGCCGCTTCGACGTCGTCTTCCGTGACCGCACTGTCGAACCCGGTCCCCTCGACGGTCGTCAGATCCACACCCAGTTCTTCGGCCCGCTTCTGGGCACGCGGCGAGGCTTTCACGTCGTCACTGCTCCCTCCAGTGTCGCCCGTCTGGCTCCCGTCGTCACCGCCGCCCCCTGCCGTTTCGGGAGTCGCGGCGACCGCTCCCGATGCTTCTGCCGTCTTTGTCGCGGCTGTTTCGCCCTCGCTCTCAGCCGTCTCGGCGTCGTCTTCCAGTTCGGCCTCGGCTTCCGCCTCTAGGTCGGCGATGTCGGCGTCCGGCGCTGCGAAGATGCCGATCGGCGTTCCCGGCGGCACAGCGTCCCCCTCCTCGGCGTAGACGCGCCGGAGCGTCCCGTCCTCGCGTGCCTCGACTTCGCCGATGCTCTTCTCGGACTCGACTTCGGCGATCATCTCGCCCTCCGAGACCTCATCGCCTTGCCTGACGGTCCATTCGAGCACGGTTCCCTGTTCCATCTCCAGCCCGAGCTTCGGCATCTTGACAATGTATGACACGGTACGCTACCTATCGCCGCGCGGTTACTAAAAAACATGTGGCGGGACCGGTCGTCGTAGCGGCCGGCCCCCGTCGGGTTCGCTGCGGGCCGGTTCGCTAGATGACGTTCTGCAAGATGCCGCCGTCGACGACCACCGCCTGCCCGGTGATGTTCCGGTTCTCCGCGAGGAAGACGACGGTCCGACCCATGTCCTCGGGAGTCTGGTCCCGGCCCATCGGGATGGTGCGGTCGATGGTCTCCTCGTAGGATTCGTCGAGTTCTGGCGTCAGCACGTCCTCCCACATCGGCGTCTCGACGATGCCCGGACAGATGGCGTTGACCGTCACGTCCGGCGCGAGTTCGAGACACAGCGACTTGGTAAACCCGAGGACGGCGTGTTTCGACGCGCAGTAGTGGGTGAGGCCGGCGGCCCCGATAGACCCCGCGATTGAGGCGGTGTTGACGATCGAACCCTCCGTTTCCCTGAGATGCGGGGCCGCGGCCCGGGCCGTGAGGAACATCCCCTTCATGTTCACGCCCATGACCGTGTCCCACTCCTCCTCGGCCATTTCCTCGACCGGGGCGACGGTGATGACGCCCGCGTTGTTCGCGAGGACGTCGATGCGGCCGAACTCGTCGAGGACCTCCTCAACCATCGCCTCGACCTGGTCTGCCTTCGTCACGTCGCAGTCGATGACGTGAGCGCGCTGGCCCTCGGACTCGACGCGGTCGACGACATCCTGGGCGCGCTCGGTACCGGCCATCTCGGTAGACGACCGCTGGTTGTACGCCGATTCCATCACGTCCACGTCGGCGATGACGACGTCGCTGCCCGCGGCCGCGAGCTCGGCGGCGATACCGCCCCCGATGTCGCCGGCCCCGCCCGTCACAATCGATACAGCTCCGTCTAGTGTGGTTTGTTCAACCATCCCACAAAAATGTCTATCAACTATTACAATAAAACATAGTGACGCACTCGCGGCGTGACTGCCTACGACAGCGTATCGACTGCTGCCGGGGTTACACTCCGGATCGTCTCACCCCAGTTCCGACCGAACCGCGTCGCCGATCTCGTCGATGGCCTCCCGCGCACGGTCGAGTTCCGGGTCGGCAAGCATCGTCAGGAACCCGTGGATCATGTCGTCGTACTGGACGTGGCGGGTCGGGACGCCCGCGGCGTCGAGACGGTCCGCGAGCGCGCGGCCGTCGTCGCGGAGCGGGTCGAATCCGCAGGTGAGCAGGAACGTTGGCGGCAGTCCGTCCAGTCGGTCGGCCTGCAGCGGGGCGGCATACGGATGATCGCCGTCCAGTTCGCTCCGGACGTAGCCGTTCCAGAACCGCTCCATGTCCTTCCGCGTCAGGAAGTATCCCTGTGCGTTCTCTTCGTAGGAGTCCGTCTCGAAGGAGAACTCCGCGGGCGGATACGCGAGCACCTGGTAGTCGATGGACGGGCCGCCCCTGTCGCGGGCGAGGAGGCTGACCCCGAGTGCGAGCGTCGCGCCGGCGCTGTCCCCGGCGACGGCCAGCGCGCCAGGCGTCGCACCGATCTCCTCGGCGTTGGCTGCGAGCCACTGCGTCGCGGCGTAGCAGTCCTCCAGCCCGTCGGGGAACCGGTGTTCCGGAGCCAGCCGGTAGTCGACAGCGACGACGACGCAGTCAGCCGCGTTGGTGAGAGCCCGACACAGCGCGTCGTGGGTTTCGATGCCCCCGAGCATCCAGCCGCCGCCGTGGAAGAACGCGATAGCCGGTCGCGGTCCGTCAGTCGTCGGCCGGTAGATGCGGATCGGAACCTCGCCGTCCGGGCCGGGGATGGTCCTGTCCGTGACCGAGTCGACTGGCTCCGGCGGCTCGTCGGGCACGCTCAGGTCGCGGTAGGTCTTGCGGGCCTCGGCCAGAGGCAACCGGTACAGCGGCGGCAGTCCCTGCTCCGAGAGCCCGTGGAGGTACTCCTGCACTTGCGGATCGAGTGTCGACGCCATCGGTCTGTTCCACGCTATCTCGGCACGAACGTATAGTTCTATCTCCGGACGGGGCGAGCGGCCGGCTCGTCGCTGCCCGGAAACTGAGTGACGAATCGCCGGTCAGTACGTCGGGTGCGCCTCGCCGACGCTCTCTCGCTCGTTGACCAGCCGGGCCAGCGTGAACAGCAGGTCCGAGAGCCGGTTCAGATAGGCGACCGCCTGCTCGTTGACCCCGTCGGCCTCGGCCTGGAACGCGACTGCTCGCCGCTCGGCGCGCCGACAGACCGAGCGCGCGTGATGGAGCGCCGCCCCGGCGTCGCTCCCGCCGGGGAGGACGAACGATTCGAGCGGGTCGAGCTCCGCCGAGGCCTCGTCGATCCACGTCTCCAGCTGGTCGACGTGTCGCTCCTCGATGACCGGATCGTCGGGGTCGGGATCCGGGTTGGCGAAGTCTGCCTGGACGATGTGGAGGTGGTTCTGCACCGCTGCCAGGTCCTCGTCGATCTCCTCGTAGCCCGTCGGCCGGATCGTCCCGATGAGCGAGTTCAGTTCGTCCGCGTTGCCGTACGCCTCGATACGGGGACTCCCCTTCGAGACTCGGCTCATGTCCCGCAGGTCGGTCTGTCCTTCGTCGCCGCGTCGGGTGTAGATTTTCATACTCAGGTCACTCCTCGACGAGCTCGCCGATTCGGTTCTCCGTCCCGCAGTGCGGGCAGGTCCAGTCACGGTCTGTCAGGTCTGTTCTGGTGATGTCGCTCAGCCCCCAGTAGCCGTCACACGCGCCGCAGTTCACGTGTGCTAACGTCTCGATGTAGGCCGTGTGTTCCGGTGCCATACACGCTCCCGGTTGCGACCCCCTGACAAAAAATACTGTCTCCGTCCCGGCCCGTCAGGCGACCGTTTTGAGCGGCGTCCCCTTCGCGAGCCGGGCGGCGTTCGAGCCGAGTTTCCGGGCGGTCTCAGTGGTCACGTGGGGAATGTCGAACATCGGGTCGTCGTCGGGCAGTTGCCTGTGGTGGACGACGATCCGCCGGTCTGGCGTTACGCTCACACCGATCTTCAGCGGCGAACTGACCGAGGCGTCGTAGGCGACCGGGACACCGTCGCCGTCGAAGCCCGATTGGACCGCCCACGAGACGCCCTCCTCTTCTAGGCCGTACTCGATGTACCCCACTGGGTCCGGTAGCTCCTCGCCGATGCACCACACGAACACGCGCGGGATCTGGTCGTTCTGGTCGACTGGGCCGCGGCAGCCACTCATACGTCTCTGTTCTACACTCACAACTATAAAATCGGGTGGCGCAGTTTCGTATTTGCGAACGCTGTCCCGCCACAGTTCGTGTCGCTGTGTCGGCCCCACGACGGCCGCGGTGTCAGACCGTGGACCGTTCCAGCGACGTCGAGAGCCCGGACGGGATCTCTAGGTCCAGATAGCCCTCGCCGCCGACGTGTGACAGCACGAGTCCGGTCGCGACGGCGTTCCGCGGCCCCATCTCACCGCGGACGTTCGCCCGGCCACAGACGATGCCGTACTCGGCCATCGCGTCGGAGATCATCTCCGGAATTTCGAAATCGAGCGCGGAGCGGCCGGTCATAACGACGAACGGCAGCCGTCGGATGCTCTCCGTCGGTGTGATGATGTTGAGCGCGCGCTCGGCGTTCTCGACGAACACGTTCCGTTTGGCCCGCCGCCGGACGCGGCGTATCTCCTCCGGGGATTTGTCGACCGGCACCGGCCGCATGCTCCCGCCGTCTTCGAGGACGACCGTCCGGCCGTAGAGGCTCGGGTCGACGGGATCGTCGAAGAAGTTGACCGTTCCGTCTTCCTCGCGGATGCTGTAGAGGGACTGGACCTTCGCCGAGGGGTACTTCTTGATCGCCTCCGCCAGGTCGCGGTCGTCCAGTCCGAGTTCGGAGTCGATGAGCATCGTGACCAGGTCGCCGGCACCCGAGAGGTGGATCGAATCGATTTCCTTGTCCTCGTCCATGTACGCCGCGTCGGTCGACCCGCCGCCCATGTCGAGGATCGCGAGCGGGTGGTCCGTCCCCGGTGTCGTGAGCGAGCCCAGCACCGCCATGTTCGCCTCGACGCCCTGGATGACGACCTCTGCGCCGATTTCGTCCTCGATGCCGTCCGCGATCTGTTGCATCGGGAGCTGCTGGGTCTTCACCATCGCGGCCAGGGCGACGGCGCTCTCCATGCTGTGTTCGTCGGCCACGCCGCCCTCGACCTTCTGCGGGACGAGCGTGTCGACCGCCATGATGTCCCGGATCTCGATGGCGTCGACCGGCTGGCCGGTGACTTCGGCCATCTGGCTCCGCGCCCGGTTCAGCATGCCGCCGATGTTCGACCCGCTCTCCCCCTGAACGTCTGACACCGGCCAGCTGTCCATCACCGCGTCCATGATGACGTCCGCTCCTTCGTCGACCGGCACCTCGGTCGTGTTCCCGCGCTCGTCGATAATACGGAGTTCGCCGGCGGGTATCGTCCGCTCCTCGACGTCGCCTGCCGGCGTCTTGATCACCACTGCAGATTTATTCCCCACGAGGGCACGAGCGACAGGGATTATCTTCTGGGTCTCCTCGGAGGAGAGGTCGAACACAGTCGCGATGCCGTAGGGGTTCGACAGTTCGTCGATGGTTCGTCCCGTCGCTTCGGGCGCGACCTCCACGGCTGTGGGCTGACCCCGCGGGACCTTCCCCAGATCAGACACCTCGTCGATAATCGGAATGTCGATGTCGATCCGATTGTGAATGAGAACGGCGTCGTCCCGCTGGACGATAGCGCCGGCGACTTCATAACCCGCCGCCGACCATTCGTTGATGATTTCGGCGGCGACGGCGAAATCGACCGTTTCGGGCACCAGGAAAACGACGGGCTCGCCGGGGTCGTGATCGTCCATCGCCGCCGTTATTTCGATGCCCGTCCCTTTCCCGAGACCGACGCCGCCCGGCGTCGACGGGTCGTGGCCGATCATCGTCGACTCCGTGATGACGGTCTCGGTGATCGTCTCCATCGCCACGTCGCCGATGACAGGTGCGGCTTCGTTGAGAAGCACCGTCTCGATATCGTCCACGTCGATGTCCGCGTCAGTCGCGGCCCGGGAGAGCGCACTTACCACGCCCGGGACGTTCTTTTTCGTCCCTTTCAGCCCGGTCGTCCTGTAGAGGGCACTGGCACAGAACTCCGGGCGATGCCCGTCCCGCTGGCGCAACAGCGCGACCTCCGTACTGGAATTACCGATATCGACACCTGCGAGATACGCCATACCCCTGCTATCGAGGGAAATATCAAATAGCTTTCCCCAGCGCTGACGGCGACACGCGGAGAGGCGTCTGCGGCCCGCTGTCCCGCGGTATGTCGTAATTCCGGTCGCCGGTCGCCGACGGGGAACCGGCTCGCTGACCGAAATCTATTTGACACTTGCTCACGCACGACACGAAGACAACCGAGCTTGTAGTAACACAAAAGAATTTACACAGCGAGCCACACCATGACACCCGGAACACTGCTACTCGTCGGTCGGCAGACGGCGGAATCGCCACAGCCGATTCAGACACACGCGGCGCGTCTGCGCGACCGGAACGCCGCAGCCACGGTGCGGGTCGAGACGTACGACGAGACGTGGGACGAAACTGTCGCGGACACCACACCCGAGCGCGCGGACGGACCGGTGCTGGTGGTGCCACTCACGGTTGCGTACACGAACGAGACGAGGCACGTGATCTCCACGATTGCTCGGCGGTGGGGCGCTGCGGTGTCACTCTGTGACCCCATCGGCCACAGTCCGGCACTCACCGACATCATCACGGAGCGCGCGGACGAACACGCCGACCGTCCGTCGGAGACCTCGCTGCTCCTCGTCGGCCTCGGTAGCGGGTCCCTGTCGGACCAGCGGCGGACGGTCGAATACCACGAACAACGACTGCGGGACCGGACGGCCTACGACGAGGTGCGGTCGTGTTACGTCCTTCAGGACCCTGTCGTCGAGTGTGCGCGGTACAACGTCTCGAACGAGGCGGTGGTCGCGGTGCCGGTGTTCGTCGCACCGTCGCCCGTCACGGCGGAAACCGTCCCGGAGAAACTCGATATCGACCGCGATGGCATCGACTACGCTGCACCTATCGGCGCACACGAAGCCCTCACCGACGCGATTCACGCCGAAGTAGTGAGACACCGTGCCCTCGAACAGCTATCGGACGAGCACAGTGCGGACCGCGTCAGCCGTCCCCCTGCGGTTCCGGCCCGTCCGGTCGTGACTGACGGCAGGGGACCATCGGACTGAGTCCGGGTCCCGTGCCAGTGTCGGGTCGTCTCTACGGAACGACCAGTACCGGCACGTCGACCGTCTGCCGAATGCGAGTGACCCCAGTCGGACGGAGTCGCCCGACCAGCGGGGGGGTCTTGTCGTGGCCGACGACCAGGGCGTCCGCGCCGGCATCGGCGACGTACTCGTCGAGTGTCTCCTCTGGCCGGCTGAGTGCGGTGAGCGTTTCGAACGTCAGGTCGCCGCCCGGGTCGCCCACGGCTTCGACTGGGGACCGCAGTTCCCGTTCCTTGCGCTCGATGAACTCCTCGGAGACACCGCCGGCGTTGAACGGCCCGGCCGCCCGCTGGAGGTCGATGACGGTGACGACGCGCACTGTTGTTCCGTGCGCCTCGGCGACCGCCACAGCGTGCTCGGTCGCTGCTTCGCTCGGGACCGTCTCCAGGTTGGGCACGACCAACTGCTCGAACTGTATCTGCGTCTTGTCGTCGGGAACTGCGAGAATCGGGATATCGGCCGCCCGCCCCACGCCGTCGACGAGGCTGTCGAACGCCCTGGTGCTCGCCTGTGGCCGGATCAGGACGAGGTCGATGTCCTGTTCGGTCGCGTAGCGCAGGACCTGCTCCTGTCGGGGTCCCTCGGCGGTGTGTATCCTGCCGTCCACCGCTGCCTCCGTGATCAATTTCTCGACCTCCGGCGGAACTGCCTGCTTGGTCGCGACGGTCGGTGCGTCCGAACCTAGCGAGAGGCGGGACGACTGTGTTTCGACGACACGCAGGAGGTGGACGGCGGCGTCCAGCCGCTCCGCGAGCGCGATGCCGACCTCGGCGTTTCGCGCTGCGACTGCCTCGTCCCCGATCAGAACGAGCACCCGGTTGTATGTCACTGGGTGACAATAACACACCGCTTCTATATACCGTTGGCGGCAGTGGCCTGAGGGCCGACACTCGAACTGGGGAGATGGTCGCCCTGCCGTGCATACGCTTTTTTCCGTCCAGTCATCAGTCACTGTATGGTCGAGTACTCGGAAGACTACCACGCACAGGCCACTGCGACGGACGACACCGACCGCTGGACGACCGAGTCCCGTGGGCAGTTCGAGGTTGGCATCCCGCAGGAGTTCGGCGGGACATTCGACGGGCCGGCTCCCGAGAACTACTACGCCATCGCGCTCACGAACTGCTACGTCGCCACGTTCACCGTTATGGCCGACAACTCCGATTTCTCGTTTCAGGAGGTGAACGCCGACGGGACGCTCCGCCTGCGGCCCGACGACGGTTCGACCGCCGTTGACTCATTCGACCTCACGGTTGAACTACAGGTCGAGTCGCCTGACAGGAAAGCCGAGGTGCTGCTGGAGCGGACCCGGGAGCACTGTTTCATCCTCCAGTCCGTCAACTTCCCGGTCTCGGTCGAGCACGAGGTCATCTCGGGGTGAGTGCGCGTGGGCAGCGAAAAGCTCCGCTCGAAGGAAGAACTCCTAACTGGGGGGATAGTTTTATTTTCTGTCACGACGACGGTGCGGACGGACTTCACTATGACAGCGGTAACACTCGACGTTGCAAAGACGATTATCGCAGCGGCAGAGGAGAAAGCCGAGGAGATAGACGTTCCGATGTGCATTGCGGTGATGGACGACGGGGCGAACCTCGTCGGCTTCCACCGGATGGACGGCGCGCTCCTGGCAAGCATCGACATCGCGCAGAACAAGGCCTACTCGTCGGTGTCGCTGAAACTGGATACGAAGACAATTCACGAAGTCTCACAGCCCGGCGAATCGCTGTATGGACTGGGAACGACAAACGACGGCCGCATCGTCACCTTCGGGGGTGGTTACCCGCTGGAGGACGCCGATGGCACCGTCGTCGGCGGCGTCGGTGTCTCGGGCGGCAGTGCCGAGGAGGACATGGAGGTCGCACAGGCCGGTGTCGACGCCTTCGAAGGCTGAGACCGGCTGTGCGTCGTCGGCGACAGAAACAATACGGCCTCCCGACATGCCTACAAGCCCGGTCGGCGACTTGGCAGCTTTCCAGCGCGGATAGCTATTTTTTACTGGTACTGACGGATAGCTTCGTCCCAGACCTGTAATACAACTATAATTGCCTTATTTATATTTTCTTTATATTCGAGAATAATAAAAACGCAAAATTATATAACCTGACACTCCAATGAGGTATGTGTATGACAGATGATGACAAGCCTGTAGCCGATGGCTCAGGCGAACTCGAGGAGACAGCGCCGAAGCGGTCGAAACGCTTCGAGGCGCTGGACGAACGGGCTGTCACAGAAGACGGGTTCGTGAACGAGTGGCCGGAGGTCGGATTCGTCGCGATGGAGAGTCCGAACGACCCCGATCCGAGCGTAACTGTCGAGGACGGGAAAATCGTCGAGATGGACGGGAAAGACCGCGAGGAGTTCGACTTCATCGACCGGTTCATCGCCGATTACGCGATCAACGTCGACAAGGCCGAGGAGGCGATGTCGACTGATTCCGAACAGGTCGCCCGCGACCTCGTCGACATCAACGTACCGCGCGAGGACATCGTCGAACTGACGACCGCGATGACGCCGGCCAAGTTGTCGGCGGTCGTCAACCACCTCGACACCGCCGAGATCATCATGGCGATGAAGAAGATGCGGACGCGCCAGACACCGGGCAACCAGTGCCACGTCACCAGCGTCGAGGACAACGTGGCACAGATCGCCGCGGACGCCGCGGAGGCCGCGCTCCGGGGGTTCTACGAGATCGAGAACACGGTCGGGGTCGCCCGGATGGCCCCGCTGACCGCCCTCGCCCAGCAGATCGGGGCCCAGTGCGGTCGCGGCGGCGTCATCACGCAGTGTGCCGTTGAGGAGGCGACCGAACTCGAACTCGGGATGCGCGGGATGACCGGCTACGCGGAGACCGTCTCCGTCTATGGCACCGAAGATGTGTTCAAGGACGGCGACGACACGCCGTGGTCCAAGGCGTTCCTCGCCTCCGGGTACGCCTCCCGCGGCCTGAAGATGCGGTACACGTCGGGGGCCGGGTCGGAACTCAACATGGGCCAGGCGGAAGGCAAGTCGATGCTGTATCTGGAGAGCCGGTGTATCCTCGTCACGAAAGGTTGTGGCGTCCAGGGCCTCCAGAACGGCGGTATCAGCTGTATCGCCATCCCGACGTCCGTCCCGGCCGGCGTCAAGGAGGTCGCCGCCGAGAACCTCATCACGATGATGGCCGACCTCGAAGTCGCCTCCGGGAACGACCAGACGTTCACCCACTCGGACAAGCGCCGCACCGCCCGGATGATGCCGCAGTTCCTCGCCGGCACGGACTTCATCTTCTCGGGCTACAGCGCCGTCCCAAACTACGACAACATGTTCGCCGGGTCGACGTTCGACTCATACGACTTCGACGAGTACAACATCATGCAGCGGGACCTGCAGGTCGAGGGCGGCACGAAACCCGTCGACGAGGACACGGTTCTTGAGTACCGCGAGCGGGCCGCCAAGGCCGTCCAGTCCGTCTTCGAGGAACTCGGGTTCCCGCCCATCTCCGACGAGGAGGTCGAGGCCGCCGTCTACGCCGACGGCAGCAAGGACATGCCCGAGCGCAGCACGGCCGAGGACATCAAAGCCGCCGAGGAGATGATGGAGGAAGGCCTCAACGGGGCGGAACTGGTGAAGATACTGGCCGACAACGGCTTCGAGGAGATCGCCGAGAACCTGCTCGGCATCCTCAAGGGCCGCGTCGCTGGCGACTACATCCAGACCTCGGGCATCTTCGAGGGCGACGGCGACTTCGACGTCGTCAGCGCCGTCAACGACCCCAATGATTACCAGGGTCCCGGGACGGGTCACCGCCTCGAAGGTGAGGACTGGGAGGAAAAGAAACAGGTTCGGTTCGCGGTCAACCCGGAGGACATCTGACGATGGCACAAGCACAACAGCAGGAGCGGACACTGGTCCTGTCAGAGAAAGGCGTCGCCGAGGAGGGCACGGACACGGACGAGGTCGTCATCTCGATCAGCGCGGGGTTCAACGAGATGAAAGACGAGACGCTGGCGGGCGTCAAACTCGCCGAGATCCTCCGAGAGATGATGGCCGGCATCGAAGAAGAGGGGCTCACGGCCCGTGTGGTACGCTTCACTGACAACCTCGACCTCGGTGTCATCGGCCTCAGGGGCGCGAAGCTCTCCGGGTCGGGCATCTCTATCGGCATTCAGACGCGCGGGACGACGCTCATCCATCAGGAGGACCTCGTCCCGCTCAGCAACCTAGAGCTGTTCCCCCAGGCCCCGCTGATCGACCTCAAAACGTACCGCGCAATCGGCAAGAACGCGGCGCTGTACGCCAAAGGCGAGACGCCCGAACCGGTCCCAGTCGCCAACGACCCAATGGCCCGACCGAAATACCAGGCGCTCGCGGCGCTGTGGCATATCAAGGAGATGGGGTACAAGAACGAAGACAAAGACCCGATGGAGATGGAGGTCGCCTTCGAGTAACAATGAGCGACGACATTCACTACCCACTGGCAGACAATCCGGACGACGTCGAAACGCCCGAGGGAACGAAACTTTCGGAGATCACACTGGAGAAGGTCGTCGAAGGTGAGATCGACGGCGAAGAGCTCGTCATCTCGCCGGAGACGCTGGAGAAACAGGCACAGATCGCTGAACAGGAGGGGCGACCCCAGGTCGCGCGGAACTTCCGGCGGGCGGCCGAACTGACCGAAGTCCCGGACGACCGCATTCTCGAGATATACAACGCACTGCGACCGAGCGGGGCCGACAAGGAGACGCTGCAGGAGATCGCCGACGAACTGGAAAACGAGTACGGTGCGGAGATCAACGCCGAGCACGTCCGCGAAGCCGCCGAAGTGTACGAGGCGCGAGGTCTCGTCTGATACGGGGTGTGTCGCTGTCTCCCGGTGTTCGGCGACCTCGGCTCGGCCACACCGGTACTGACACGACAGTCCGTCTGCAGCCGATACACTCATCGGTGCGGTGTCGTAGCGGTAATCTCTAAGAGGGTTCAGCTATAACGTCGAAACGTAATATACAATCATGACTAATCTGGGTGGATTCCACGATCACGTGGCACGTATCGACCTCGATGACGGGGCTGTAGCCTACGAGGGCATCGACGAGGAAGACGCGAAAAAGTACATCGGCGCACGCGGACTCGGCGTGAAGTACGTCTTCGACCAGGGACCCGACGTGGACCCGCTGGGACCGGAGAACCTGCTGGCGTTCATGAACGGGCCGCTGACCGGAACGCAGGTGACGATGAGCGGCCGTATCGCCATTTGCACGAAATCGCCGCTGACAGGGACGGTCACTGATTCCCACCACGGCGGCTGGTCGGGTGCGCGGCTGAAGTGGTCGGGCTTCGACGGACTCCTCTTCGAGGGCCAGGCAGACGAGCCAGTGTATGCGTACGTCGAGGATGGCGAAGTGGAACTGCGCGACGCCTCGCACCTCTGGGGCCAGGGCGTCCACGATACGGTCGACGACCTCGAAGGCGAGATCGAGGGCGGTTCGCTGGGCAAGAACCTCTCGGTGATGGCCATCGGGCCCGGCGGTGAAAACGAAGTCAAGTACGCCTGTGTCGTCAACGAGGACGACCGCGCGTCGGGCCGGGGCGGGACCGGCTGCGTGATGGGCAACAAGAACCTCAAGGCCGTTGTGGTAAAAGCGGCCACCAATATGCCCAAGCCGAAGGACCAGGAGACGTTCCAGGAGGGCCACAAGCAGGCGATGCAGGTCATCCAGGAGTCCGACGTGACCGCGCCCAACGAAGGCGGACTCTCGATGTACGGCACCAACGTCCTGATGAACGTCACCGAGGAGATGGACGGCCTCCCGACGAAAAACGGTCGGTACTCCTCGACGCGGTCGTATTCGGACGCCGAAGGCGACGGCGAGCGCATCATCGACTCGGAGAACGTCTCGGGCGAGAACGTCCGAGAGAACATCCTGGTCGACGAGCCGACCTGTCACTCCTGCCCGGTCGCCTGCAAGAAGGAGGTTGAGGTCCAGACGATGCACAAGGGCGAGGAGCTGAACGTCCGGATGGAGTCCTACGAGTATGAGTCCGCGTGGGCGCTCGGCCCGAACTCCGCGACCGACGAGCGGGACAAAATCGCCGTGATGATCGACCGCTGTAACGACTACGGGATAGACACCATCGAGGCGGGCAACATGATGGCCCAGGCGATGGAACTAACCGAGGAAGGCAAGCTCGACGAGCTGGACGACGGAATTGCGTGGGGCGACGCCGACGAGATGATCGACATGCTCGGCAGGGTCGCCCACCGCGAGACGGAACTCGCAGACCACATGGCCGAAGGGCAGGAACACCTCGCCGAGGAGTTCGGCGACGTGACGACGGACACGCTGACGGTCAAAAACCAGTCCATCCCCGCGTACGACCCGCGGTGTATGAAGGGGATGGCAATCGGGTACGCGACCTCGAACCGCGGGGCGTGTCACCTACGCGGCTACACGCCAGCTGCGGAGATTCTGGGCATCCCGGAGAAGGTCGACCCGCGAGAGTGGGAGGGCAAAGGTGAGCTGTGCGCCACCTTCCAAGACCTCCACGCCATCAGCGACTCCTTCGACATCTGCAAGTTCAACGCCTTCGCCGAGGGCATCGAGGAGTACGTCCTGCAGTACAACGGCATGACCGGGCTGGACGTGAGCGAGGAGGAGCTGATGGAAGCCGGCGAACGCGTCTACAACCTCGAGCGGTACTACAACAACCTCGCGGGCTTCGACGGAGCCGACGACGACCTCCCGTCACGCTTCGTCGAGGGCAACGAGCACGCTGTCCCGGCGCAGGGCGGCTCCGAGGGTGACCTTGCCGAGCTTGACGAACTGAAAGAGGAGTACTACGAGGTTCGCGGCTGGGCGGACGGCGTCGTCACCGACGAGAAACTCGACGAACTCGGAATCGAGGTCGGCCCGGGAACCGGCGTCAGCTCCGGCGGTGCAGCGGCACCGAGCGACGACTGAGTCAGTCCCGCGTCGGTTTCCGCTCGGACACCCTACCTCGGTGCAGTAGTACCTACTAGCCCAGTCGTCGGTATAGCTGCGTGCTCGGTCTGACGAAAGACGTTGAGCCGTTCTGATAGCGGTGGGAAAACATCTAAGCTCCGGATTCGCGTACTGCAGCGTATGACCGATACAGGCGCAGACCCCGACCGGGGCCAGGAACACATCGAGGTGCTCAGGGAGACGGTCGACCGCAACCGGGACCGTGACTGGGCGGACTACCGCGAGCGGTTCTCCTTCACAGTCGTGGACGACGGGACGGTGTTGCTCTCGCCAGCCGACGAGACAGACACGACGGAGTCTGTTGTCGAGCAGGAAGTGACCCACACAGTCATCGTCAACGGTGGAACGGCCGTCGACTGCAACTGCCACGTCGCGCAGCGGCCGTTCGATCCGCAGTCCTGTCGACACATGCGCGCCGTCGAGGCACACCCGCGACTGTGATCTCGTCTTCGGGTCCGGCACGCATACTAGCGGGGCGGCGACTGAAACGGACGGCTGACTGAGAGGGCGATGTTACGGAGAACCGTCGTGAACAACCGTTTCTTTACTGATTGCTCTCGTGGGAGATTCCGTCCCGGCTCTTGTCAGAGAGCGACAAATATCCCAAAGATAGAAATGATTAATCATGTAATATGGGTGGATAGCGGAAAATCGACTGATTTGGTCCGACAATGGTCTGAAACGCGGGCGTAACCACCGAGATTACTGAACTATCGCAAACTAATTGTTGGTTCATTATAGTTTTTGATGCCGGAGCCCCGGAAGAACGGCTCGATGGCCAGACATCGACCGCAGGGATCTCGTAATCGGAGTGAATAATAGCCGTACGACTGTTATCCGAAGCGAGGCGAGAAGACACTGTAGTCTGTGGGACATCGGGGGTGCGACGTGAGGACAGTTACTGGGCGACGAGGGCGTGCTAACAGCCCGTTTTCCGGGTCCGGAGTGAGTAACGGGTTCCGGTGTGAGGCAGAGCTGCCTCTGACATCTTATCATTGCCTGACGGTTCCACACGACTACAGTTTCAACTATCCTCGTTCTTTCACGGAATCCAGGCTTCTGTATGGGCAAAAATGGCTGACTACATCCTTATATTCTCAAAAAGAGTCTAAATACCGCGAACGAAGAATACAATATCCCTATCTATACACGTATGAGCTGTTATAGACAGAGTAGAGCGGGTGTATGTTTGAAAACCCGATCAAGAGACATAGAAACAGCCAGTAAACGCGTATAGTTACATGTGGGAGCGTTAGATGCAGATGTCTGATTGAGATGAGCACCTTCCGAAAACCACCCGACGCCGGTCTATCCGTCGATACCGTTCACTGAACTGTCGCTGAGGGGCCGGCGGTCACCGGTAACACAGGCTCACAGCGAGGATGACGAAGTACGTTATGAGCCCCCAGCACGCCGCGGCGACGACGACCGGGCCCAGGCGGACCGCGAGTCCGCCAGCGCAAGCCAGGAGCGTGACTGCCGAAGCCGTGCGCACACCACGGCGCTCCCACAGCGACGTGACGGGTGTGTCAAGAACGAAGAGCGCCTCGACACCCAGCGCGCCGGTCACGCCGATGGCGACGGCGGGTTCTGACCAGAGCGTGTCGAGTACGCCGGCCCGGCGCAGATACGCGACGAGTGCCAGTCCACAGAGCAGGGCAAACCCCGCGTCGCGTCGGTAGTCGGGCACAGGGGTGGTACACGCCGCGGCCAGAAAGCGGTGCTGCCGGCGGTGGGAAGCTCTCGGCGACCCCAAGTACAAAGACACTGACAATCGCAGTGAACCTATGCACCATCCTGGACCGCCGCGGTTCGTGGCGACGGGTGACGAGATCGAGCTCGCACCCCGGGACCCGGACCCGACAGCGACGTACAGTTGGCACGTCGCGCGCGCACCAGTACAGTCCACTGCCACACTCGGAGACGACCCGGTCGAACACTTCGTCCCCGACACGCCGGGCCGATACATCATCCGTCTTAACGCACCGGACGGCAAGCACGACCTCACCGTCCGCGCGTTCCCGGGGACCCTCGAATCGAGCGGGGCACACACCTCTGGACGTTCCGGTAGCGCAGGCGGTCGAAGCGGTGGCGTCTCCGGCGGGCAAAGCGGCTCCGGCGGCGACGACGAGTACACGCTGGCAGATGACAGCAGCGACGGCGGCGGTGGCGGCGGCCGCCCGCGCCTGACCCTGCAGCCGGCCATCGAGGGCGACGAGGCCGTCGTCCGCGCGGACCGAAGCCCCCACCCGGAGGGGAGCGAGGCGGCCGCCGACCTCGCCGTCGAGTATCTGTTCGACGACCGCGACGACATCGACGCCGACGCGGTGACCCGGGACGGGACAGCCCTCCGGATCCCGCTGGACGCGCTCCCGGAGCGTGCCCGCATCCACGCCGTCGCGGTCGGCGACCACGGCTACAGCGTGCCCGACGCCGTCGAGTTCACGCGCACCGCTGACGGCGTCGAGACGGTGGCCAGCGGGGCCGGCGTCGCCGCCACCCGCCCGTACGACGCGCCCGAGTGGGCCGAGGACGCGGTCATCTACGAGATTTACGTCCGCACGTTCGCCGGGGACAGCGACGACTCGCCGTTCGATGCCATCGTCGACCGACTGGACTACCTCGACTCCCTGGGCGTCGACGTGCTCTGGCTCACGCCGGTCCTGCAGAACGACCACGCGCCCCACGGCTACAACATCACGGACTTCTTCGCTATCGCGTCGGACCTGGGCACCCGGGCGGACTACGAGCGGTTCATCGAGGCGGCCCACGACCGCGGGTTCAAGGTACTGTTCGACCTCGTCTGTAACCACTCGGCGCGGACTCATCCCTACTTCGAGGCCGCCCGCGACGACCCGGACAGCGAGTACCGCGACTGGTACGAGTGGCGCACCGACACCGAACCGGAGACGTACTTCGAATGGGAACACATCGCGAACTTCAACTTCGATCACCTGCCGGTCCGCCGGCACCTGCTCGATGCGGTCGCGCGGTGGGCCGAACTGGTCGACGGGTTCCGGTGTGACATGGCCTGGGCCGTCCCGAACAGTTTCTGGCGCGAGATCCACGACTACTGCAAGGACCGCGACAGCGAGTTCCTGCTACTGGACGAGACGATCCCGTACATCCCCGACTTCCAGGCCGGGCTGTTCGATATGCATTTCGACTCGACGACATACGCCGCGCTCCGGCAAGTCGGGGGCGGCGGCGACGCCGAGGCCGTCCTCGGTGCCATCGAGGGGCGGGCGGAGATCGGCTTCCCGGAGCACGCGTCGTTCATGCTGTACGCTGAGAACCACGACGAGACTCGCTACGTCGTCGACTACGGGCGCGACGCCGCCGAGGCCGCCGCGGGCGCGCTGTTCACGCTTCCGGGCGCGCCGCTACTATACGCCGGTCAGGAGTTCGGCCAGCGCGGCCGTCGCGACGACCTCGCGTGGGACCACGCCGACGAGGCGCTCCAGTCGTTCGTCAGCGACCTTGCGGCAGCCAGACACGACCAGCCAGCACTGTCGGCCGACGCGGACCTGCTCCGCATCCCGTACGAGGTCCGAGACGGGCCGTCTGACCGCGTCGTCGCGTACGCACGGGCGACTGCCGAGGACGCAGCCGTTGTGGTACTCAACTTCAGCAGCGAGCCGACGACGGTTGAGCTGCCGGCCGTGACCGCCGACACCGACCTTGTGTCCGGGGAGCACCGCGGCGGTGCTGGTGACGGGAACGCGACCGTTACAGTCGATAGCGTGGGTGTGTTCCCGGCCGCCGGGAGCGACCTGCGCCAGTAATTCGCGCGGTCGGGTCCGTTCAACGATAGCGGCTCCGCCCTCCCGGGATATGCGGTCGTGGCCTCGAAGTATCACTAATTTGTCCGAACCACAGGAGTTTATACAGATTGGTCTGCTTTGATGTGTATGCGGCTTTCGACAGCGCTCAACGAATACAAGCGGACTCGTCACGAGCGCTTTCCAGAGGAGCGCAGGACTGTTTCAGGCTCTTTCTCAGGGCACGGTGATCGACTCGTACACGTCGGCGAAGACGGGACACTGCAGGACTACTCCGATTCGCTCTCCGGGCTCTCCGGCATCGATCGCTCCCGACTCGGGGTTATGCTTGGAGACGAAACACGGTGGTTCAGCGACCTAGAGACCATCAGACAGCACTACTACCGCGAGACGCGGCTCGTCGAGACCGAGTACGACGCGGGGTCGTTCACCGTCCACCAGTACGACCTGACGCTTGGACGGGCACACGTCACACACGTCGCGATGCGCGGGGCGGTTCCACAGAACGCCAAGCTCGTGGCGTTCGTCACACTGGCCCCCGAAAACAGCGACGGCGGCGTCGGCTCGCTGATTCACGAAGACACCGGGCCCGACAACTCGCGGGTACTGGAAGTGTACCACCGGCGGGAGCACGATTACCTTGCTTCGTCGACCGGGCTAGACGCCGTCGCCGGACAGCGACCGGAACGGCTCGCAGAGATACTTTCGGATAGCCCGGTCGAGTTCCCGCGGTCGGAGCCGGTCGAACGGCGCGACCAGACCCGGCTCACCGGCGATTTCCTCGTGACCGCGCCGCTTGACCGGTCCGGGCGCAGCAAGGACACGACGCTCGTCAGTCAGCTCTCGAACCACGACGAGGTCGACCGGGAAACGGCGCTTCTGGACCTCGCCGACTGCGTGACAGCGCACACGACCTCCGACGACCTCCGGCAGGCCGGGCGGGAGCGAACACGCATCGACGTGTCCGAATCAATGACACGCTCAGACTCGATACGCATGGACCTGCGGGTGCTCGACCTGCTGTCCTCGCCGACCGGCGGTCGCATCGCCGCCCCGGAGTTCGACCCCTTCTACTCGAACTCCGGCGGCTACGGCTACGTCTGGTTCCGCGACGACGCCTCCGTCTCCCGGCATCTGCTCGAAGCCGGGTCCCGACTCGATATCGACACCGTCGAAATGTTGACCGAGAGCGCGGAGTTCCTCTGTGACAGTCAGCTTCCGGACGGCCGGTGGCCCCACCGCGTCTGGGCCGACACGGGGGATATCGCCCCGGGCTGGGCCAACGCTCGGGTCGAACACAACGCCGAATCGCCGGAGTATCAGGCCGACCAGACCGCGACCGTCACCGCCTTCCTCGCGACGTTGCTGCGAACGCATCGCAGCAAGATGGACGCCGAGTTGACAGCGACAGTTCGAGGGACTATCGAGGCAGCCGTTGACACGCTCATCGAAGACATCGCGGCCAACGGCCTCCCCGAGCCGTGTCAGAACGTCTGGGAGGACTCCATCGGCCAGTTCACACATACTACTGCGACGTTCATCGAGGCCTTCGCCGCGGTGGGCCGCGCTCCGATGCCCGAGTCGGTTTGCGAGCGGAGCTTGGCGGCAGCCGACAGGCTGCTGGATGGGCTCGATACGCTCTGGGACAGTGATCTGGGCGTGTACGTGATCGGGCTGACAAACGGGACGCCGGACCACCGTATCGACGCTGCGGGACTCCACCTCGCGGACGCGCTGCAGGAGTACGACAACGTCGAGTCGACGACGCTCTCCGACCAGCACCTCACCCGTCTGGCCGACCACGTGAGCACGACGCTCGACACGCTCTTTCGGAACCCCACCGAGAGCCGGGTCGCGGGACTGGCCCGCTACGAGGGTGACCGCTGGCGGACCGGCCATCAGGACAGCGAGAAGATCTGGACGGTTACGACGGCGATGGGAGCCCTCGCCGCCGCCCGCGTCGGCGACATGCTGAACGACCGCGACGAGAGCGGCGACGCCTATCTCGACCGCGCGAGCGACCTGTACGAACTGCTTGAGGACGACGGACCGCTTGCGACCGACGCCGGTTACCTCGCCGAACAGGCCTTCGACGACGGCGACCTCGACAGCGCGACGCCGCTTGGCTGGTCGCATGCGTTGCGGCTTCATGCGACTGCACGCCTGGGTGAACTGAACGCACTCCCGACGACCTCAGCCGGAACTGAGGGGCCGAGCGAGCGACCGACCTGGACGACCGGGGAGAAGTACGGCGTCGGCACCGTCGCCGACCACGACGAGCAGGACCCCTCGCGCGTCTGGTTCACGCTCACCGAGGGCGCGCTGACGGAGGCCCGCTACCCGCAGGTCGACCTCATGAATCTGCGGACGCTCGATTTCCTGGTTCGGTGTACGGACGAGACGGACTACGCCGTCCGGACCCACCGGGAGAACCGCCGGACCGACGACAGCGTCAGGCGGCGCGTCGAGCCCGTCGACGACGAGGCGCTCCTCTATCGCCACGTCTTCACCGAGACCGGTGACGGCCGGGGCCACGAGTGGACGCTGACCGTCGACTACGCGACTGACCCCGAGCACGACGCCATCGTCGCCGACGTGTCCTTCAGCGCCGAGGACGGCAAATCATACGACGTGTTCTCGGTCGCGGACATCGCGCTCACCAGCACGGTCACCGAGGACCGCGCTATCAGATACGGCCAGCCCGGGAGCTACCACCTCGTCGGCCGGAACCCCCGCGCATACACCGACCAGACGGACAACGACCTGCTCGTCGACGAGAACGGCGACGCCTACTCTATCGCCGTGGCGATGGCTGCGGCCGGACGCTTCGACTGGGCCACCGTCGGTGCGGCCGGCAGCGACCGTCTCGACGGGCTGTACTCGGACGGCGATCTCCCGGACCCGGTCGAGTCGATCGACGGGACGAACCTCGTCCTCATCGGTCGGCTGGATTCGGGAACGAGAGTCAGCGACACGGTCGCGCTCGGCTTCGCGCGACAGGCTGACACCGCTGCCGCGCTGGGCGAAGCCGACGGCGCGCTCGACCGCGGCTACGAGACGGTCCGTGCCGAGTATGCCGACAGCTGGGCCGATTTCCTCTCGGACAAGCAACTCCCGGACTCGGTTGCTGACGACGAAGCGCTGGCGAACCAGTACAGAACCGCGCTGATGACGCTGCTGGCCGTCGAGGACAAGACCTACCACGGGGCCTCTATCGCCTCGCCGTCCGTGCCGTGGGGCGAGGCCGTCCACGCCGAGGAGCCCAAGGGCTACGGCTACAACTTCGTCTGGTCGCGGGACCTCTATCAGGTGTTCAGCGTCTTCGACGCCATCGGGTCGCTGGACATCGCCACCGACCAACTGGAGTACATCTACGAGTACCAGCAGGACGAGGCTGGCTTCATCCCGCAGAACACCTACGTCAACGGGACGACCCGCTGGGGCGGCGAGCAGATGGACAACATCTCGTTCCCGCAGGTGATGGCCTATCGGCTCGCCGAGAGCGGCGTCGACTTCGAGGACGTTGAGTACAGCTACGAGAACGTCCGGCGGTCGGCTGAGTACGTCGTCCGCCACGGCCCCGAGACCGCACAGGAGCGCTGGGAGGAGGAGGCCGGCTTCTCGCCGTCCTCGATTGCGGCCGAAATCGCGGGGCTTGCGTGTGCGGCGAAGCTCGCGCTCGACACCGGCCACGAGGCCGACGCGCTCGTCTGGCTGGCGCTGGCCGACCAGTGGGCGAACAACGTCGAGGCCTGGACCGCGACCGAGACCGGGACCGAGCGCCACACCAACACGCCCTACTACACGCGAATAACGCTCGATGGCAACCCCGAGATGGGGCACCTCCGCACGCTCGCCAACGACGGTCCGACGCTGGACGAACGCAACATCATCGACGGTGGCTTCCTCGAACTCGTCCGGCTGGGTATCAAGCCCGACGACGACGAGACCATCCGGAACTCGCTCGTCGAGGTCGACGACACCATCAGCGTCGACACGGAGCACGCACCCGGGTTCTACCGGTACAACGGCGACGGCTACGGCGAGCGTGGTCGGGACGACCAGGGCGCACCGTGGACGGTCGAACACAAGGGGAAGGGCCGCCTCTGGCCGCTGCTCACCGGCGAGCGCGCCGAGTACGAACTCCACCGCGACGACCCGGACATCCCGCCCGAGAACTGTCTTCGGATGATGCAGGACGTGGCGAACTCGGGCCGGATGATCGCCGAGCAGATATGGGACCGTGGCCACGCGACCGAGTACGACTGGGAGTTCGCCGAAGGGACCGGCTCGGCGACGCCGTTGGCGTGGTCGATGGCCCAGTACGTGCGGTTAGCCCACGGCATCAGCGCCGGTAAACCGGTCGAGACGCCCGCGTTCGTTGACGACCGCTACCGGGAGCGACGGGCCCACACTCCTGATCGCAGCCCCGCGCTCCGCGTCGATACGCAGTTCCGCGGGAACGAACTGGTCGTCTCCGGCGAGACCACTGGTGTCTGTGTCGTCGTCAAAACGCCCGCCGACATCACGTACATCTCCGTCGATGACCGCGAATTCGAGGTTGCAGTCGATGTCGACCCCGGTGAGAATCAAGTGATTGTTGCCGCCGCAGACGACGAAGACTTGGTCACTGCCGGGACAACTGTCTGGCAGCTTAACCTGTAGAATCCCTCATAAGTGAGAACCACTTTATAATTCGCCTCTGACTGTGGGATATGGACGCGATTGTTCTAGCTGGCGGCTACGCCACACGGCTGTGGCCGATCACGCGGCGTCGACCGAAGATGCTACTCCCGGTTGGTGAGACGACCGTCATCGACGGTGTCTTGCAGTCGCTCGAAGCTGACGACCGTATCGGGACGACGTATCTGAGTACGAATGAGGCCTTCGCCGACGAGTTCGAAGCCCACATCGACGAGAGGGGCTACGAAAAGGTCCAACTCTCCGTCGAGAGCACGGAAGACGAAGACGAGAAGTTCGGCGTCGTCGGCGCGCTCGCGCAACTGATCGAGCGCGAGGGCATCGACGACGACCTGTTCATCATCGGCGGCGACAACCTCATCGGCTTCGACCCCTCGGAGTTCCTCGACTTCTTCGAGGACCGCGACGGGCCGGCACTCGCTGCTTACGACGTGGGTTCGCGGGAGAAAGCCAAGTCATACGGGCTCGTCGAACTCGACGGCGAACGCGTCGTCGACTTCCAGGAGAAGCCTGACAACCCCAAGAGCACGCTTGTATCGATTGCCTGCTACGCCTTCCCGGCCGACTCGCTCCGCTTCGAGGAGTACCTCTCTGGCGACAACAACCCCGACGAACCGGGCTGGTACATCGACTGGCTGCAACAGCAGGAACCGGTGTCCGCGTTCACGTTCGACGATGTCTGGTTCGACATCGGGACACCTGAGTCGTATTTCGAGACCGTCGAGTGGAAACTCGACGGCGGGTCGCTCATCCACCCCGACGCGACCGTCGAGAACTCTGAGATTGGGACCACTGTCCACGTGATGGCTGGGGCGGAAGTGACTGACAGCAGCCTCGACCGGACCATCGTCTTCCCCGACGCCGAGGTCAACGACTGCGACCTCGACGAGACGATTCTCGGTGAGGATGTCACCGTTGAGGGGTACAACATGTCGGGGTCGCTCATCATCAACCGCTGATGGCTCGCGACGACGGGTCCACTGTTCGAATGCAGGACTCACGACGGGCCACCGCCAGTCACTGTACCGCTGGCGAAGGACTAAGTGACAGAGCATCATCTACCCGCGGTAGGCGAGCTATCTGATAACATGGCACAAACAGAAACGGAGCCAGTCTCGTTTGAGATGACAATCGACGATGGCCGGACCAGAATCGACGTCTCGGGCGACCGCGACACGGCCGTCGTGGTCCGCTCGAAATCGGGCGAAAAAATATACCTGCCGCCGGAGGATTTCGACCGCCCCCCGGAGGACAGGCAGACACCGTACGACAGTCCCTACCAGTCGGCTGACGGGACCGCCGATAGCCCGTACCGGACGCAAACGGACACAACGTCCGTGACAGGGTTGGAGCCGACCGCCGACGGCTACCTGATCGTCCACCCGGAACCGGTCACGGACGTTCGCTTTCTCCGGTGAGCGCGGCCGGTCAGGCCTCGTTTAGAACCTCGTGGTAGAACTCGACGTGTTCGTCAGCGACTTCGCCCCAGGTTCGGACGTCGTACTCGATGGGCGTCGACAGCGATAGGGCGTGTTCGATCCCCTCGGCGATGGAGTCCGAATCGGGTTCGACCTCGATGACACAGTCCTCGTTGAGGAGTTCTGCGGCTCCGCTCTCGCAGGCGACGACGCGCGTCCCGACCGACAGCGCTTCGACGATGGTGATCCCGAACGGCTCTGCAAGTGACGGTGAGACGAACAGGTCCGCGCTGTTGTAGTAGTCCCCGAGCTCTGACTGTGGGAGATACCCCGGGAAGTAGACACGGTCTTCGATTCCCAGTAGCTCCGCGAACCGTTCGAGCTGTTCGGTGAGGTGCCCTGAGCCGCCGAGTACGAGGCTCACGTCGTCCCGACCGAGCTTCGAGAGCGCGTACAGCAGGTACGACAGCCCCTTCTGGTCGGTGTGTCGCCCGACGAAAAACAGCATCTTCCCGTCGATACCGAGTTCCGCCTTGATGTCCCGGCCCGTCGGCTCTACCGACGAGAACCCGTTGTAGATAACTGTCGAGTCGGCGTCGTACTGCTCACGGATCCGGCGCTGCGTGAACTTACTCACCGCGAGTAGGTGGTCCGTTCGGTTCGCGACCCGCTGTTCCGTCTCGACTTCCCGCTGTGGCGGCGTCACGTTACGGTCCGCTGACAGCGAGTGGAACGTCGAGATCCACTCGACATCGTGGGCCGATTTGGCCCGCGACCCGGGATTGTAACCGAACCAGTCGTTCGTGTGGATGATGTCCGCGTCGGCCGCTTCGTCGGCGAACTCTCCAGCTAGCCGGCCAATACGGGTGATGATGTCGCCGCTGCCTGTCGGCACGCCGTGGATGCCGTCGCGGTCCGGCGGCGCGTACTCCGCGGGCAACACCAGCTCGAACTCGATGTCGTCTCTCGGTTCGAGCTGTTCGAACAGCTCCCCGATAGCGGTATCAAGCCCGCCGGTGATGTTGGGTGGGAACCCCCAGCCAAGCATCAGAACGTTCGGTGGCATCTCTGTAACTGACTCTCTCGTCATAGCATCAAATGGATACAATATATATGTTTGCGTGCGCCCCGTTTCCGCGTCTGTAAGCAGACACGCTGGCAGTCAACAACCCCGCCCATTGAAATGCCTGTCAGGGCAACAGGTGCGTATGCAATTCCAACGGCAGAGTGGCGTGTTTCTCCATCTGACGTCGCTCCCGGGGCCACACGGTATCGGTGACCTCGGTTCCGGCGCGCGGGCGTTCGTCGACTTCCTCGACCGGGCGGACCAGTCGCTGTGGCAGTTCTGCCCCCTCGGTCCCACGGTGAGCATCCACGGGAACTCCCCGTACCAGTCGTCGTCCGCCTTCGCCGGCAACCCGCTGCTCATCGACCTCCGTGACCTCGTCGACCGCGGCTATCTCACCGCAGACGAGGTCGAACCGCCGGGTGACTTCTCGCAACAGCACGTCAACTACGACCGCGTGACCGAGTTCACGGAGCGCCGGCTCCGGGCCGCTTACGAGAGCTTCGACGAGAGCGCAAGCGACTCGGACCGGAACGCTTTCGCCGAGTTCTGTGAGCGCGAGGCCGGCTGGGTCGACGACTATGCGCTGTTTACGGCGCTGAAAACCGAGTTCGATGACGCCGGCTGGATGGACTGGCCGGACGACATCAGAACGCGCGAGCCAGCGGCCATGGAGCGATATCAGGAGGAACTGGCCGATGACATCCGCTACCACAAGTTCGTTCAGTGGTGCTTCGACAGCCAATGGGAGGCGCTGGCCGAGTACGCGGCCGAGCGGGACATCGGTCTCGTTGGCGACCTCCCCATCTACGTGGGCCTCGACTCGGCGGATGTCTGGGCATACCCCGAGGTGTTCCGACTCGACGACGACCACTACCCCGCGGAGGTGGCCGGTGTCCCGCCCAATCCCGGCGACGACGGCCAGCGGTGGGGGAACCCGGTGTACGACTGGGAGACACTCCGTGCGAACGACTACGGCTGGTGGGTTGACCGGTTCGAGCGGCTGTTCGATCTTGTCGACATCGCCCGCATCGACCACTTCAAAGGCTTCGACGAGTTCTGGTCGATTCCGGCCGAGGCGGACGACCCGGCCGCCGGCCAGTGGCGCGACGGCCCCGGGGCGCACTTCTTCGAGACGGTCAGAGACCGACTCGGCGAACTCCCGTTTTTCGTCGAGGACCTGGGCTTTCTCGACGAGAGCATCGTCGCGCTCCGGGACCAGTTCGGCTTCCCCGGGATGCGCGTGCCGCAGTACGCCGACTGGTGCGAGGAGGGGCATATGTACCAGCCGATGCACTACCCGGAGTCGGCCGTCGGCTACACGTCGACCCACGACACCGACACTATCGTCGGCTACTACCGCGGGCTTTCCGACCGCCAGCGCGACTGCCTCCACTACAACCTCGGCACTGATGGAGACGAAATCAACTGGGATCTCATCGAGGCGGTGTGGAACTCGAACGCGGTTGTCGCGATGACGACCATGCAGGACCTGCTCGGTCTCGGTAGTGACGCCCGATTCAACGTCCCCGGCACGGCAACCGGGAACTGGCAGTGGCGGGTGACCGATGCGGCGCTCGACGCTGATGTTGCTGAGCGACTTCGCAGGGTCACCGACAGGACGATCCGTTGAACAGCTTCAGAACTGCAGGATACCGTCTTCAGTGACGACCGTATCGAGCAGGCGGGTCGGCGTCGCGTCGTAGCCCGGATTGCCGATATCGAACCCCTCCGGCGGTTCGAGCATCACGTCCGACCCCTGCCGGAACGTGTTCCGGAAGCTGAAGCCGCTCCCGATGAACTTCGACGATGTCCCGACGACGGTCACGGGAACGTCAAGCTCGTTGGCCGTCGCGGCCAGCGGCAACGTCCCGATACGGTTGTACACCACGTCGTCGATGAGGCAGTTCATGCCGACGAAGACGCGGTCGGCCTCCGAGAGGTAGTGGCCCGTCGCACCGTCGACAATAAGCGTCACGTCGGCCCCGTCCCGGTCGGCCAGCTGACGGGCGGTTCGACGGCCCAGGAAATGCGGCCGGGACTCGCCCGCGTACAGGTGGAACTCCTTGCCGTCGTCAAGCGCCGCCATGAGCGTCGCCATCACCGTCGAGGAGTTCTCGTGTGTCACCAGCACGTCGCCGTCGTCGATGAGCGTCGCCGCTCGCTCCGCTGCGCGATCCTTGCTGGTCTCGATTTCCGTGACGACATCGTCGATTGTGTCACGCAGTCGTTCCTTGGCCGCCGGGACCGAGTCGAGGTCGGCGTCTTTCAGATCCGTCACGATGCGTTGCTGTGTCGTGTACAGCGGCGCATGCGAGCGGTTCGCCCGCTGGAGTGCGCTGCTGTTGCGCTCGACGACACGGAGAAAGTCCTCGACCGTGTGGCACTCGCGGTCTGTCAGTTCCCGGAGCGCGTTGGCAGCTTTCACGGCGGCAATCGAGGAGCTCTGTGTCTCCATCTCCTTGATCTGCCGCACGGTCTCGTTTATCATGAGTGCACGTGCGGCTGCCACCCTTATAACGGTACAGTCGGCTGACACCCCTCGCTTCCGGTTTGAATCAGGGCATGATGGACGGTTACGTCGACCCGACCACGTCTTGGCCAGTCGGGCCCTGACCGTCGAACTCGGCCACGAGCGCGTCCAGTTGTTTCGGGTCGTCGACGCCCGGGAGCGTCTGGTCCGCGGTCCGACAGGCAGCGTCAACGCCGAGGTTGTCACAGACGCGGTCGGCGGTCGCCTCGGCCATCTGCCGATAGGTGGTCAGCTTGCCGCCGACGATACTCGCCATGTTGTCGACGCCGTCGTCGGCATGGTCGAGCAGGAAGAAGCCCCGCGAGATACCGCGGCCGCGCTCCGCCTCGTCTGGCGCGTACAGCGGTCGGACGCCCCACCAGGTCCGGACCTCGGGTGCGTCTGCAACTGGCGGCAGCATCGCCGCACACTCCTCGATGCTCTCCTCGATCTCCCACTGCTCCGTCTCGTACTCGTCCGGGTCGCGGACGGGCACGCTCGTCGTTCCGAGGACGGCCTCGTTCTCGTGTGGCACGACGATGTCGCCGTCGTCGGGGTCACGACAGCGGTTGAGTACCGGCCCGAGGGCGTCGTACTCGACTGAGACCATCACCCCTCGCGTCGGTTGCATCTCGACGTTGAGGCCGGCCATCGCGGCAAACTCGCCAGCCCAGGCCCCGGTCGCATTGACGACGTAGTCTGCTTCGATGGTATCCTCGACTGTCCCGCCGACCTGCACGCGGGCCACTTGCTCGTCCTCGACAAGTACGTCCTCGACGGGCGCGTGTGGGTGAATGTCCGCGCCGTGGTCGCGAGCGTCTGCGGCGTTCGCGGCGACGAGCCGGGACGGGTAGATGACGGCGTCCGGGACTTCGAACGCGCGCTCAACGTCTGCGGCGATGTCAGGCACCCGCTCGCGGGCCGCATCGGCGTCCAGCGTCTCGACGGGGATACCGACCTCCGCACAGGCCGCCCGCTTGGCCTCGAAGTAGTCGGGGTCGTCCGCGGCGAGCTGGACGAACAACCCGCCGGTGTCACGGATGCAGGCTCCGGCGATCTCCTTGAGTATCCGGTTTTCGGCGATGCACTCCTCGGCACCGACCCGGTCGGCCTCGGCGTAGCGGGCTCCGCTGTGTAACAGTCCGTGCGAGCGCCCGGAGGTACCGCTTGTCAGCCCGTTGCGCTCGACGAGCGTCACGTCGACGCCACGAAGTGCGAGGTCACGAGCGACGCCAGCGCCGGTCGCGCCACCACCGACGACGAGGACATCCGTCTCAATTGCCATGTGTGTGGTTAGGGAGGGCGACGTAAGGTTCCTCCGACACCGGGCGTTTCGGCGACTGTACGTCCCGTTTCAGCACGCGGAAATCGCACAGACGACGGCAACGAACGCGATGTGGTAGTGCGGTCAGTTAGCACCTGACAGCTGGCTTCGGCGGCCAGTACTGCGTGTGTCAACTACACCGGAGGCGGCGTTTCGATCCGACCGTCGCGACATCGTTCGACAAGTGCGGTGGCCGTCTCAGATATCCTGGCCGGTCGGCCTGATCAGGAGTTCGTTCACGTCCACGCGGGCGGGCTGGCTCGTCGCGTACACAATGCCGCGAGCGATATCGTCGGGGTGGAGCATCGGGAGGTCCATCTCCGCGAACCGCTCCAGCACCTGCTCGTCCGGGACGTGCGTCGCGAGTTCCGTATCGACGGCACCCGGTTCGATAACCGTCGTCCGGATGCCCTGTGTCGTCACTTCCTGCCGGACTGCCTCAGTGAACGCGTTCACCCCGAACTTCGTCGCGTTGTAGCCGCTCGAATCGGCCGACGCACGGCGTCCCGCGACGGAGGAGACGTTGACGATGTGGCCGCTTTCCTGCTCTTGCATGACCGGGAGCACCGCGTGGGTGAGGTTCATCAGCCCGAGCAGGTTCACCTCGACCATCTGCCTGAGGTTCGACCGGTCTGCCCGTTCCAGCGGTTCGAGCAGCATCACGCCGGCGTTGTTGACGAGGATGTCGATGCGACCGTACTCGTCGGTCGTCGCCTCGACCAGCGAGTCGATGTCGTCTTCCTCGGCAACGTCCGTCGGTACAACAAGCGCCTCCCCACCAGATGACTCGATCCGGTCCGCGAGTGCTTCCAGTTCGTCAGCGCGTCGAGCGGCGAGTGCGACACTCGCGCCCGCATCAGCGAGCGCCTCGGCAGTTGCCTCACCGATTCCCGATGAAGCCCCGGTGACAATCGCAACGTCGCCTGCAAGTCGCTGTGTGTTCTGGTCGTCTGTCTCAGATTTATCTGTCATCGTCGTCCCGTAGGTGCGACGGCCACGAGCGTGCTTCGCTTACTGATAAGCCCGTTTATGTGGCGACAGGGGCGGTGCGGTCGAACAGGGGAACGGCTACTGCGTGAGCGCGTTCCGGAACTGGTCGGGGCCGACCGTCGAACTGATGAGCTGTTTTTCGGCTCGGCGCAAGAGATCAGACGCCGCGGCGGCTGACACATCGAGTTTGTCGGCGAGTTCCGCCGTCGAGCACCGACGTGGCGAATCGTAATACCCCGCGGAGAGGGCGACGGATATCGCTCGATACTGCCTGTCAGTGAGTCCAAACTGGTCGCGCTCGCCAGGGTTCTCGGGGTCTGAAGCGATGTTCAGCAGTTCGAGCGGGATGTCGTTGACCGCACACCGGTCCTGTAGCGCACTGAACGCGTCGTAGTCGGAGAAGACTTTCTGTTCACGTATCCCCTCGCCGGTGACCGTCGCGTCCATCGCAACGCCCTCGAACTCCGCCGGGTCGTGAGATGCAATAAGACTCGACGCGTTGTCGACGACAATCTTGTAGAACCAGCCGTTGGCCGTCTGTCCAATCTCCGCCGCATCAGTGATCTGTGGCTGGGCGTCCAGTTCTCGTTCAAACGCGTCGCGGGAGTCAGCGTCGACGCTAACCGTCAGCAGCAGCTTTCCGTCTTCGAGGCCGACGGCGTTCGAAATCGAAAGTTCGCCGCTCGGAACCGAGTCCGCCACGCCGACCAGCGGAAGGGTTTCGTCGGCGAGGAGGATTTCAGCAACGATAGCCATAGCGTCCCATCGGATTCGACGTATATAGTCGCCAGCATCGCGAGTACAGGCACGCGCTGCCAGCACTGCTCCGGGTTCACAGGCCCTCAGTCAGAACTGGATGCCGCCTCACCTCCCAGCAACTGCCGTAGCTGTTCGATCAGGCCGCTGCCCCTGGAGTATCCGCGGTATACCCGCACGGAATCGAAGCCGGCGTAGCCGTGGTGCCCGGATTCGTCCCGCTCCCAGTACAACCACGCTGTCTCCTCCCCGCCGTCGAGCCCCATCTCATCGACCGGGAACGTGAGAACGAGGGACGACTGGTCATCCGTAGCCTCGTCTTCTGGTTCCGTGATCTCGCCATCATCGACGGGCCGAGCGCCCTCGCCGTCTTCCAGTGCGAGACGCGAGCCGAACCGATAGCGCACAGCCCGCTCAGTGGGATCGAACGTCTCACTGTCTCCATCGCTGTTGATAAACTCCGACTGCTTGACCGCGACGGTGACGGTTTCGTGGTCCGATAGGTCGATGAAGTTCTCCGCGTTCCCGGGCTGAATCTCGATTGCGATCTCGACCGGAAAATGGGCCGCCGCGACGCCGCTCAGGCTCGGAACCGCTGCTGCGGTCGCCCCCGCACAAAGTGCGCCCTTGAGTATCCGTCGTCGTGTGGCGGTTGTCGACTCTGTGCTATCACCGTTCGGTGCCGGCTGCGTTTGTTTCATACAAATGACCTGATCCGCGGGCACGGTTATGATAATTCTGGTGCATATCACGAAAATACACATTCAAATCGACAGCACGCCTGCAAGACTGCGTCTATCACCCAACACCAACGATTATTCGACAGTATCAGACGGCCCTACCCTGTCGGGATTATGTGATGTTGAGAAACCACTCTCATCGGGTCTCCGCTACCCCTCATATACTCTTTCCTAGCCTTTATATTTTAATTAAATTACGGAAGAGTAAGTCTACAACTTTAAGTACAGTTGCTGGACTAAAACTGCGTATGACCGCACAGGCTGCCGCGGAGACCGCGACGGAGGTCCCCGCACCGACGCCACCGGATGACGCCGACGCCTGGTACGCGCCGGACGTTCGTGAGCAAGACGAGGTGTATCCGGGCGTCGTCGTGACCGTTCGACGAGGTGCAAATAGGTTCCGGTACGATGTCCGTGATCCCGTGCTCTCAGCGTCAGAAGCTAACGCACTGTCGACTGTTGAGGCGCACTTCGCAGGTGCGAATATCGAGCGGCCACGGACGCGTGAGGGGGCGGTAGAGCGAATGAACGGGGGGTTCGATGCGAAACACCGCCGGGTCATCGACCGATTGATCGACGCGTCGCCGGCGAGCCGCCGCCGAATCGAGTACCACGCACTCTCGTCGCTGGCGTGTTTCGACGACCTGACTCCGTACGCGCTGGATTCGCGCATTGACGTCGCCGACGTGACTGACGACGGTGTCGTCGTCCATACCGATGATTACGCCCCGGCCGAGACCGACCTCGGAGCGGACCCGGCGTATCTCAATCGGTTCGCGAGCGAGCGTGTCGAGCGCCACACTGTCCGGTTTCAGGGGTTCGAGATTCCGGTCGTCGTCTACCGCGAGCATCTCCTCGGTGCCGACCCGTTCACGACGAAGTACGCGGTTCGAAAGCCGGACCTGCTCCCCGGCGACGAACAACTCATCGAGGTATGCAAGGAGCGTGTCTGGGAGACCGGCGTCAACGGCGTCGTCGAAGACCGCGTCGAGTTCGTCCGGGAACGCGCTCGCTCGTTACTGGCTCGGCAGCTAACCGTCCGTAACACGACCGAGTGGGTCGACGCCGCCCGCTACCGACTCCGGTCGGCGCTGGCCGAACTCGATCTGGCTGTCCCGCCGGTCGACCACCGGTTCGCCGACGACCGCCTCGACGACCTGCTGTACTACGTACTTCGGGATCTAGTCGGCTACGGGAAACTCACTGTCCCGACTCGGGACCACACGCTCGAAGACATTGAGGCGAACCGGGTCGACGAACGCGTGAAGGTCCTCCCGCGCGCTGACCTCGGTCACGACGGCCGTGTACCGACCAACCTCGCCTTCGAGTCGGAGGCCGCATTCGTCAATGTCGTCACGCAACTGGCCGCCGATGATGGCGTTGAACTCAACGCCTCGAACCCGAGCGCGAAAGTCAATATCGACCCCGATGGGGACGGTCTCCACGACACCGACGACACCATCCGCTGTGCCGTGGCTCTGCCGACTATCAGCGAAGGCGGTCCCCACATCTCTATTCGAAAACAGTCGGGCGATGCGATGACCCCGGTCGATCTGGTCCAGCGTGATTCGCTGCCGACGGAACTGGTCGCGCTGCTGTGGCTCCTGTATGAATCTCACGGCGTCGTCCTCTTCTCGGGGCCAACCGGGGCCGGCAAAACGACCCTCATGAACGCCCATATGCCCTTTATCCCGTATCGGGACCGCCCCATCAGTATCGACGAAGGGTCGCGTGAGGTCCGGATTCCCCACGAGACAGGCGTTTCGCTCACCACTCGGGACCACGAGCGGGACCACCGCCGCGTGACGATGGCCGATCTGATGACACAGTGCAATTATCTGAACCCAGATATCGAGGTCATCGCCGAAATCAACACGGCCGCGTCGTTCGAGACCTTCGCTGAGACGCTCAACACGGGTCACGGCGTTATCGGGACGACCCACGCTGACGACATTGAGTCGCTGGTCAACCGCGTTATCGAGAAGGGCGTGCCGACCTATCTGCTCGAAGAGATAGATCTCGTCGTATTCCCTCGGCACGTCGATGGGGAGCGCTACGTCGGTGACGTCGTCGAGTTCGTTGACGACCCGTCCGTCGCCGAAGGTGGGAACGACCGGAGTGGGACGATACACAAGGACGGGACGACAATCCACTGGAACAGCGTCTGCTGGCGGCGGCCTGACGGGACCTTCGAATTCGGCTATGACCACCCGCAATTCGGCGATGACCGGCGGCAGGTCGACACTGGTATCTTCGACCGGCTCTCGGACCTCCGTGACGAACCGGTCTCAGCCGTTGAGGACGCGTTTCACCGTCGTCACCGGTACGTACAGTACCTCGTTCAGGAGGGCCTGACTGACTTCGACGACCTGTTCAGCGTGCTAGCCGACCTAGAGACGAACGAGGCAGCGACCGTCGAGCGACTGCGGCGACAGACTGGTACCCCCGATAATCCCCAACTGGAGGTCGGTACGGGTGACGACTGAGAGCGGCGGGACGCTCGGTTTGCTCGACCGGGGTCTGTACGCCCTGTTCGCCCACCACGCCGAGGATGACAGCCACGCAAGCACGCGTGACCGCTACCGGGCCGCTTATCCAAGCGCCGGCTTCGGCGTCTATGTCGCCAGAGTGTACGGACTCTCGTGGGTAGCGCTCTGTGTCGGCGTTGTCGGAACTGCCACGATAGCGATGCTCGTGCCGCCGGGGACTTTCGATTCGTTCGTCGCGGTGCTCCAGCAGAGCCTCCCGGTGATCAACCGGCTGGCGCTACCAGAAGTCCCTCGGCTTCTCGTGGCCACTATCCTCGGAGCGGTCGCCGGACTCACGCTCAAACGTGGCGTGTTCGTCGCCGGCAACCGGTATCTCTCGTGGGTCGCAAGCGCGCGGCGCGCGGACATCGCAGCCACGCTGCCCGGTGCCGTCCGCTACCTCAGAGTTCTCGCGTCCGGAACCCACGACCGGCGAGAGATGCTCCGCGCCGTTGCCGAACAGGACGCCTACGGCGAGACAGCGGTCGCCTTCCGACGTGCGCTTAACCAAGGGATCCTCACCGGGAGTCTCGACACTGGTATTGAGCGGGTCGCCAGCGAGACACCTTCGCGAGACCTGCTGGCCCCGTTTCTGCTCAAATTCCGCGAACATGCGAATCAGAGCGCCGAGGCGCTGGAGGGATATCTGGAGATGGAGGGGCGCTTGCTCTCGCACGAGCAGAGCCGACAACACGAGCGGGCGACTGGTTATCTCGAACTGCTCGCGGAACTGTTCGTAGTGTTGCTGGTGTTGCCTGCGCTCGTGGTGCTCATCGTCACTGTGATGGGTATTCTCGCGCCCGGCCTCTCCGAGCCTGTTGCGACGCCGCTGGGCGAAACGACCGTTCGCGCGATCGTCGTCTACGGGAGCGCGGCGTTCGTGATGGCTGCCGGGTTGCTGGCGGCGTTTGTCGTTACGACGCTCCGTCCGCGGAACACGGCCGCTCCGAGCTATGGCCTGCCGAATGGCCCTGTCGCAATCCTCATGACGATTCCCTCGAACCCAGCAAGTGCACTCCTCGCCTGCGTGCCGTTGGGCGTGGTCGTCGCCGCGGGTCTCTGGTCACTGGGCTACCGTCCGGTCAACGTCGCGCTCCTTTCGTATACCACCGTCGGCGTCCCCGTCGGTTTGGTAACGGTCCGTCGGGCCAGAGCGGACGACGCGAAGGACCGGGAGATACAGGACTTTGTTCACGCCGTCGCCGGCCACGTCGCGCTGGGCCGCCCGTTCCCAGAGGCGGTCCGACGTGTCGCCGACGACGTGAAACTCGGCGCGCTCGCCAGCGATGTCCAGTCGCTCGCGTTCACACTGTCGCTGGGTGATAGCCCCGGCGACGCCGCGGCCGACCGCCGGGCCGCGGCGCTGGACCACTTCGTCGATCGCGTCGGTACGCCGATGGCCGAACAGACCATCGGGCTTGTGGTCGGCGCGCTGGATACGGGGAGCGATGCGGAGGACGTGTTCGAGACGCTCCAGACAGAGATAGGTCAACTCTACCATCTGCGGAAATCCATCCGATCAGCCCTGCTCGTCTACGTTGCGGTCGGTTGGACGACGGCGCTGCTCGTCATCGGCATTACCGTCGCTGTCAACGTCTACGTCCTCGATAGCTTCGCACAACTGTCGTCGGTCTCTGGCGGTGCGAACATCGCCTTCGACCCGAGCGCGATCAAACCCGTCCGGGAGCAACACCGGTTCTACGTCGTCACGCAGGCGACGATGCTGGCCTGTGGTTGGTTCGCCGGCACGGCGAGCCGCGGCGCCTACGAAGCGCTGTTGCACTCCTCGGGGCTGGTGCTCGTCGCATACGTTGTCTTCGCGGGGGCTGGTCTGATTTGAAGCGCGATACCGTCGCCCAGTCACACGTTGTCGGCGTGGTGTTGCTGCTGGGGCTGACCGTCGTCGCGCTCGGTGGGCTGACGGCCGTCGTCGGGACTGTCGTCGACGGCCACACCGCAACCGCCAACGAGGCCCGCGTCGCTAACACGTTCGAGACGTCGTTCCGACCAGTGGAGCAGACGGGGCACCAGACGGCCCGTGTTCGGTTTACTGAAGGGCGGCTGACTACAGTCGAACGAGAGCTCCGAGTCCGCAACGACTCCGGCGTCCAGCGAACGGTCCCCGTCAACGCAGTGATCTACGATTCCAGCGACGACCGTGTCCGTTTTCTCGCCGGGAGTGTTGTCCGCGGGACCGCGGGGAACGCGTGGCTCGAAACGGACCCGCCGGTGACGGCGACGCGGGACGACACAGCGGTCATCGTCGGCGCACCGATTGTCAACGCCAGCGGTGGCACGGTGTCTGGCACCGGCGGTGTGTCCGCTGGTATCCGCCAGAACGTCAGCCACGAACGCGAACAACTCCCGCCTGACAACTACAGCGTGGCTATCGAGACGGCGACTCCACGGCCGTTCACCGACTACTTCCAGCGTGTCGGTGCAACCACGCGAGTCAGGGACATCGACGGCGATGGCGTCCAGAGCGTCGTAGCGACGTTCCCAGGCCGCCGGACGCTGTATCTTGTCCGCCACGATATGCGGACGGAGGTGAGCCATGGATAACCGCGCGCTCAGCACGGTCGTCGAGAAACTGCTGAGCATGGGGATTGTGCTGCTGTACATCGGAGTAGTGACGACCACGCTGTACGGCGGCACTGTCCCGGCGTATCAATCCGCCGTCGGGGCGGAACTCGGCGACCGAACGCTCGCCGAAGCGACGGCCCGCGTCGAGCAGGCCATTCCGCCGGAGGCCCCGGCCGTCTCGGCGACTGTTCGGGTATCGCTCCCGGAGACTATCGACGGGGCAGGATACAGTATTCGGACTGATGGGGATGCTCTCGTCCTCGACCATCCTAACCCCGAAATCGGCGGCCGAGCACAGCCGGTGTTGCCCGACAGAGTCGATACCCTCGAAGGTGAATGGCAGGCGGGCAGTCCGACTGTGGTCGTTGTCTCTGGAACCACGGGGAGCGTGACGGTGACACTGGAGGCGGAGCGATGACCGTGTCGAACCATCGTTCTGACGCCACCATGCGTGCCCAGACGTCGCTCCCAGCGCTTGGCATCGCGCTCGTGCTCCTGACTGTTGTCACTGGTCTGGGTGTCGCGATGGCCGACACCGCGATTACCGGTGCGGATAGGACCCCCGACGAGCGACGGGTCGCTGCCGCAATTGCTGACCGACTCGTCGCGGTGGACGGGCCGCTGACCGCCCGGAGCAACGTCCTCAATCAATCTCGGGTAGACGACTTCGACCAGGCGGCGCTGGAGCGGAGCGCACCGCCGGCCAGTGAGTATGCGGTCAGCGTCGAGTTGGCTGACGAGGAAATCGCACGCAGTGGCACAGTTTACAGCGGGACACAAATCACCCGTCTCGTCGTGGTCGAGTCTCGGGAACCACGGACACTCTCACCCGACTTGGCGACGACCGACGCGGTGACGCTCCCTCGCCGGAGCGCACAGGCCACCGTAACTATCGACCCGCCGGCGGGCACGACTGTCTGGACGGTCCGCGCTAACGACCGGGTCGTCCTGCACAACCGGAGCGGGCTGGACGGCAGCTACGCGGTCCCGCTGGTGCCCTACGAGACGACGGCGCTGCGCTTCCAGCGGGCCGGCCAGCTCGAACCAGGCAACGTGACCATAGAGTACGACGCCCCGCGGTCGACGAAAGAGACGCTGGTGGTGACCGTCGATGTCTAGAGCGCAACTGCCGCTGTCGCTCGTGGAAGTTGCCCTCGGCACAGTGTTGATTCTCAGCGTCGCGCTCGGGTTCGCCCTGGGGACGCCAGCGCCGGACCGACAGGGGCCGCAACTTGATGCGTACGCTTCGGACACGGCGGCCATTCTCGCTACTGACCCGCCGCGACACGGCGGTGCGACGCGACTGCAGGAGGTCGTGTCTAGTCCGACTGCGTTCGACCGCGAACGGAGCGCGCTTTCGAACCGGGTCACACGCATCCTGCCCGACAACGTGCTCTTCCGGGTCGAAACACCGCACGGTGCGGTCGGAACACCGACGCCACAGGGCGTCAGCACCGGGACTGCAACTGTGCCGACGGAACACGGGAGTGTCCGGATCACCGTGTGGTACGCGTGACCCGGCGCGGACAGCTCGTGCTCGTTGCGGCCACGGTCATCGCCGTAGCGCTCGTCCCAATTGTGCTCGCCTCGCTCCAACTGAGCTATCACGATGACGTTCGGGCGACGGCCGACTACGATGACGACTCGTCTGCTGACGCGCTTCGAGTCCTTGAGCGAGCCGTGGCAACTGAGAGCACGTCCATCCCGAGCCAATACGCCTGGACCGCGAACGAGTCGGCGGTGACGGCCGTTCGAACCGGACTGGGTCCTCGGCTTGACCGCCTCCAGACATCCCGCATTGAGGACGGTGTCCATTACAATATAACCTACAACGGTACTGCCGCACAGCAGTGGAAAGACGAAAACTGTCCGTCGGGACCGGCCCGCCAGTTCGGGGACTGTACCGCCGACCGCGGCGTCGTCGGACAGGACCGCGTGGGTCGCACACATGTTCTCGCCGTCAGCTTCGATGTGACGACAACAACCGAGCGTGGCGAAACCACCGTCACCGTGGTCCTGGAAACCAGTGGGAAGTCCTCCCGGTGAGTGCAAATCACACACCGTCGCTCGGCGCGAGCCGGCAGTCGGCCAGTGGCGTGTGAGTTACTCCGCTGCGCCCGGCGTTTCAGTTCGAACCTGCGACCGGATCTGTTCGAACGTCGATTGCGGGAAGAGTCCAGTAACACTGTCGACTGAGAGGGTAGCGATGAGGCCGGTCGGCGGGCCAGTGACCAGCAGCGCACCCGCCTGTGAAACGGAATCGTCGATAGTGAGGCCAAGCTCAGATGTGGCACGCTCCTCGAAGGAACTGATTGCGCCTTCTGCAAGGTTCTCCTGTGCGGTGCGGTACTCTGCCTGTGCCTCGCTCTGTGTGAGGTTCCCCGCCTGAAGCTCCGACTGGATCTCCTGCTGTCGGTCCCGCAACTGCGTCTGGTCAGGTTCGACTCCGACCGTTACCGTTGCAGGCTCCCCGCCCGCGCTCTGGTTTTGCGGCTCTGTCCCCGTGTTCATTCCGTCGCTGGTGCCTCCCTGGAGGGCGTTACAGCCAGCGAGGGAGACTGTCGCGCTCGTTCCGGCGAGTTGCATGAAGCGGCGGCGCGTGGACTCGAATTCCATTGTCGGCTAGCGCGGGTCCCGAGGGGTAACCCTTCTGATACGACTGCGGACACCACTCGGCCACCGGGGACTCCTGGTTCGGCCGGAGCTTCGAGAGTCGAAAGACAGTGGTAGCTGCGGGCCAACGATGACCCAACGACGGGATGCCAAGACTGGACTCAGGGGACACGCCGGAGCGGGACGCGATTCCGACGCTCGCCGACGACGAATCAGGGACGGTCGTCTGGCATCGTGAACACCTTCGGATCCGTGACCAGGCTGCAGTCGCGAGGGCTGGGACGTCCGAGTACGTGCTCCCGCTGTTCGTGTTCGACCCGGCGTTCTACGGCGCGGACGGCCTCGCCTGTGACAGCCGGGTTCGGTTCCTGCACGACTGCCTGGCCGACCTCTCGGACCAGTACCACACTGCGACTGGCCGCGGACTCACCTACGCCCACGGGGACCCGGTGGACGTGCTGGGGCGGTTCCGCGGGGCCGGCTGGGACATCGTGACGAAGGCCGTTCCGACCGGACGCTACGGTCGGAAACGGGACCGCCGCGTGCAGGAACAGTGTGATGTAACATGCATTGACGGCGACGGCTTGGTCCGTGACCGAGCGGAGACTCGCGATGGATGGCAGGACGACGTATCGGCGTGGTTCTCCGCCGACCAGTACAACTGGGACCCGAGCACGGTCACCTCACGGAGCTTCGACAGCGGGATCGACATCGACGCGGTCGAAGAACACTACGCAGTCACACCGTCGAAATCCGACGTGCCTCGCGGTGGGACCGGCCCGGCGCGTGAGCGGCTGTCGGCGTTCATCGAGCGGATCGACGACTATCCGGGGAACATCTCTGCGCCGACAGACGCACGAAACGGGACCAGCGGACTCTCGCCGTATCTCGCGTTTGGCTGTCTCTCCGTGCGGCAGGTCTTCCAGTACGTCGACGAACACGCGCCCGACGGCCGCGGGAAAGAGATGTTCATTTCGCGGCTGTTCTGGAACAAACACTACGAGCAGAAGCTCGAAGACTGGCCCGGCTGGCTCGATGCGGCGGTGAATCCGGTGTTGGTGGGGTTCAACGCGGAGCGGTACGATCCCGAGCTGGTTGCCGCCTGGAAGCACGGCCAGACCGGGTTCCCGATGGTCGACGCGTCGATGCGGTGTCTCAAACAGACGGGCTGGCTCAACTTCCGGATGCGGGCAATGTGTGTATCGGTGTATTACCATCTGCTCCAGCAGCCCTGGCGGCTCGGCGCGGACTGGTTCTACCACCACCTCATCGACGCCTCGGCGGCCATCAACTACACCCAGTGGCAGTCCCAGTGCGGACTGGTTGGCAAGCCGGCTCTCCGGCTGTATAACCCGCGCAAGCAGGTCCGCGACCAGGACCCGGACGGCGAGTTCATCCGTCGGTGGGTGCCCGAACTCGACGCGCTCCCCGACGAGTATCTCGACCGGCCCGAGCAAACGCCGGTCCACGTGCAGGCGTCCTGTGGCGTCGATATCGGCGAGGACTACCCACACCCGGTCGTCGACTACGACGCGGCCCGACAGGCGTTCCAAAGGCGATACGAGGCAGTACGTGCCGATGCGGCCGATGCCCTGAGCGACTCGACTATCGCACGCCGCGCATCGTTCTCCGGGGGCCGCGAGGCCGCTGCACGTATCGCCGCCGAACACGGAACGGATGCATCGAACGGCACCGGAAACGACGGGACCCAGACAAGCCTCGACTCGTTCGGTGACGAATAGGTTATAGACCTGTCTAGTGTTGCCAAAGGCCAAAGAGGCTAAGACGGTCGCCCACTCAGACATGGCCAATGGCGGAAGGTCCGGCTGACACCGTCTTCGAAGATTGCAGGTACCTTACTGGGTCACCACAGCGGTTCGCGGTGCTGGCCCAGCTCCGGGAGCGTCCGGCACGGCCCACTGACCTGTGTGACTCGGTGGATGCGACGCGGACTACGATTCAGCGGATACTCGCGGGCTTCTCCGAGCGCCAATGGGTCGTCAAACGGGACGGTGAGTATCGACTTACTGTGACAGGACAGCGGGTGTTCGACCGGTACAGGGCGCTCGTCGACGAGGTTGAGCGGGCGCGGGCGGCCGGGCCGCTGGCCGCACACCTCGGCTCCATCGCCGGTGAACTCCCGGCGGATCTGCTGGACCCAGCCTGTCTCACGACGACCTCAGAGCAGAACCCCCTCGCCGCTATCAACCGGTTCACAGACTGGATGCACGAAGTCGAGGGTGACGTTCGGGCCATCTCACCGATCGTAACGTCAGTGTTCAACGACGCCGCAGTGGAACTCCTCGAAACAGGGACACATATCGAGTTCATCATCGACCACAGCGTGCTCGAACGGTCCGTGTCCGATTTCTCAGACGCACTAGAGCGCGGCCTCGAACACGAGAACATCAACACGTATGTCCACGACACCGCGCTTGATATCGGCCTCGCGCTGGACCGGTCGCGAGTCTGTCTGGCGGCCTACGACGACCGGAACAACGTCCGGGCGATAGCGGAGTCCGACGCGACAGCGGTGTATTGCTGGGCCGAGACGGTGTTCGACCAGTATAAAGAGCGATCACAGCCGCTCGCAGCAGTCCTGCCTGTACAGGAAAACAATCCGTGACGGGCTGTATGAGGGCCGAAGGGAGCACTGGTCGGCGTTCCAGCACTCACTGGAGGGCGGGATAGCATATCCCCCGACACAGAGTTTGGTCGGTAGGTGTCTATACTTATTCGCTGTAACTGTTTTGGGACCCAATACATGTTACAGGGTATGTAACACCCGTGAAAGCTCATGCCGTTCTGATCCGGCGCCCGGGACCGTTTTGCGACAACGACCGCCTGCGTTTCTATATTTTCACGCAGAATGAAATAATAGCCGACAGTATAAGTGTGTGGCAATCGTTGACAGAAGTATGTCTCCGCCTGGACGGGAAATCCAGTACACTGAATCGGACGTTATCGAGGTGTTCAAACACCGAAACGATTACGCGGAGCCACTCACGGCGTCAGAGGTAGCGGACAGACTCGGCTGTTCGCGCCGGACAGCACTGAACAAACTCCACGACCTCGAATCAGAGACGGATATCACGAGCAAGAAAGTCGGGGGACGGTCGCGAGTGTGGTGGATCCCGGTTCGGGCAGACTGATATCGACTGGTGTCGGTTGTGGCCGGACAGTATCGGCCTCGGAGTCGACACGCACCGGTGCACCGGCTACGAAAGGGAAGGACCGTCATACCGGTTCGGTTTCGGAGTGACGCCGGGGCCGCGTCGCGACGTACGTACTGCAGACCTGTCATGATACAGACCGATAGCGCCGGTGCTGTAGCGAGCCTATTTACGCGAGACTGTCAGAAATCCCATTGTTGGGCGCGCTCGCGGGCCTCTGAACGTGCCTGCTGCTTGATCGCCTCGATTTTCTCGGTATCGTCAAGGAACGCTTCGACGGCACTCTGCTCGGCGACTTCGTCCTCGACTGCTGTCGCATCGTCGTCCGTTACCGACAGTCGCTCGTCGGGGGCCGCCCGTCGGGTACTGTCGGCCAGCGCCGGGTCGCCGCCCAACCGTTCGGCGGGCATCCCGGGTGGGACTCGGAGGTCGGCCGCCTCGTGGGCCGATTCGAGGTCGGCGGCGTCGAGTGCGTATAACGAGACGTGGTACGGCCCGGGGATAGCGAGGTCAGCAAGCGCCGGCGGGCCACCGCGGTCTGTCCCGGTGTGGTAGACCAGCACGGGGACACCGTCGGTAAACGTGATGACACCCCGCCCCTTGCCGTCAAGCAAGAGTGTCTCCTGAGATTCAAAGACGGCGTAGCCGGTCAGTTCGCGGTTGAGCACGTCAGCGAGCGTGTCTCGCGGGTCCGTGACGACGCGGGACTTGTCGAGTCGGCCGCAGGGGAGTTTCATAGCGACTCAGGGATGACGGCGCTCTGGAACCGGTCGGCGGCGTCGGTGGCTGTCCCGTTCTGTACTGTGAGCGCCTCGGCGGCCGCTCGATAGGCCGTTGCGGCCTCGCACTCGGGAGCGTGTGCAAGGAGCGGCCGTCCAGCGCGACGTGCTTCGCGGGCTCGCTCGCTTTCGGGAACCGATGCGAGCGTCGGCCCGTCGAAGTACCGCTCAGTCTTCTCCGAGACCTGCTCGATAGACTCGGACTCACGAACCTTGTTGAACAGGAGCCCCGCTACGTCCGTGTCGTAGGTCGTCGCGTACTCCTGGACCTTTAGCCCGTCCGAAATAGCGGGAATCGTCGGCTGGAGGACGACCACGATACGGTCGGCCAGCACGACTGGAAGGACGGCGGTTCGACTGTCGAGTGCCGGCGGCGAGTCCAGCAGGATGATGTCTGTGTCTGCTGCGAGTGTCGCAACCACGTCTCGAAGCCGGGCCGGGTCGGCGTCCCTGAAGCCGTCGAGGCTCGTGCCGCAGGGAACGACCGTCAGCCCGAACCGGTTGTAGGTGGCTGCCTCGACCGGCGCGTCAGCAGCTAGTACGTCGTGCAGCGTCGTCTCGGCGTCGGAGAGCCCGGCGTGAAAGAGGAGATTCGCCATTCCTGTGTCGGCGTCGACCACCGTCACGTCGTAGCGGTCGGACAGCGCCATCCCGAGGGCGACGGTGCTCGTCGTCTTGCCAGTCCCGCCCTTCCCACTGGCGACCGCGAACACTTCGACCATTAAGGGAATATTGCGAGCTAGCTGTATATAAATTTCCGGAAGTTAACGAAGTATCAAACACTCATCGGTCGGGTAGTCCGAGCGGTCCCAGGTCAACGTGGTCGCGGATGAGCCCAGCCGCGCGTTCGTACGGGTCGCTGTCGGCTCGTTCGGGTGCCTCTGGCAGGGCGATACCAGCACTTTCGAAGGTGTTTCGCACAAAGGCATCTCTGGCAGTGTCGTTGACGAAGAGGTCGTGGAGGTATGTTCCCAGAACACTGTCGGTCGCCGCCCCGTCACTGTCGAAGGGACGGGCGGCCCCGCCTGTCAGTTTTGAGTCGCCCATATGAATCTCGTAACCCTCGACGGTCCCGCTCGCTCCGGAGAGCGGGCCGACACCATTGAGTGTCCGCTCGACGTGTTCGACCGTCTTCGCCTCGCTGAATGCTGTCGTCACCGGGAGCAACCCAAGCCCCTCGATGTGGTCCGCGTCGCCAGTCCCCTCAACCGCGGCGTTCGTGATCGCCTCACCGAGCATCTGGTAGCCGCCACAGAGGCCGACGACAGGGCCGTCGAACGCCCGTAGTCGGTCCCCGAATCCAGCGTCGGTAAGCGCTCGCAGATCATCGACCGTGTTCTTACTCCCCGGCAGGACCACCGCGTCGGCGTCGTCGAGGGTGGCACCGGGTGGCACGTACGCGACTCTGACGCCGGGTTCGCGGGCGAGCGGCTGGAGGTCGGTGAAATTCGAGATACGCGGGAGCCGCGGGACCGCGACGGTAACGCTCTCGTCGTCGGCAACGCCGTCACCGTCACCGACGACGGCTCGCTCGCCGACCGGCGGCAGCGCGACGCTGTCTTCCTCGGGGAGGCCCGGGTCGTCGTAGGGAACCACGCCGAGGACGGGGACGCCGGTCCGGTCCTCGAACTCTTCGATGCCCGGGTCGAGCAGCGAGCGGTCGCCGCGGAACTTCGTGATGACCGCGCCGGCCACCCGTTCGCGCACGTCCTCGGGGACGAGTTCGAGCGTCCCGACGAGCGAGGCGAAGACGCCGCCACGCTCAATGTCGGCGACGAGCAGGATATCGGCGTCGGCGAAGCGCGCCGTCTCGACGTTCGCCAGGTCGCGGTCGTGCAGATTGATTTCGGCAATCGACCCCGCCCCTTCGGCGACAATCACGTCGTGGGACCGGGCGAGTCGGTCGTGGGCTGTGCGAGCCGTGTCAACCGCGTCCTCCCAGTGCTCGTCGTAGTATCCACGGGCCTCGAAATGCCCGACCGCCTCGCCGTCCAGAATGAGCTGGGATTCGCCGTCCCCTCGCGGTTTCAGGAGTACCGGATTGTGGTCAGTCGACGGCGCGACGCCGGCCGCGCGGGCCTGAACGTACTGGGAGACCCCGACTTCGCCGCCCGGTGTCGCCCGGGCGTTGTTGCTCATGTTCTGGGCCTTGAACGGCGCGACCGAAACAGCACGGTCGGCCAGATAGCGACAGAGTCCGGCCGCGACGGTCGACTTGCCGACGTGGCTGGCCGTCCCGGCGACCAGCAGCGTGTGAGCCATCGGGCAGTGCTGAGGCCGCCGCGAACATCAGTGATTCGGCAGGGGTTCTTTGTCCCGACCCGCCGAGTTCTATCTATGACTGACGAACGCCTTCAGGCGCTGCATAGACACCTCGCGGAAACCGGGGAGCGGCCGGTCGAACGCACGGCCAGCCGCTGGCTCGGAGAGGCGGAGGCCGTCGCCGCCGACATCGCTGCGGGTGAACTCTCCGAAGACGTGCTAGCTGAGCGGCTGATAACCGTCGACCACATTCTGTCACACATCGAGAGCACTGCCGATGCCGTTGCCGACGACCACGTCGACGCGGCTCGCGAGATCGTCGATACCATGCTGGACGAACTGTAACTCCGTCCGAGGAGAACGTACTCAGAACTCCGTGCCCTTCCGCGCGCCCTGACCGGCGTCGATTGGGTGTTTCTCCTTGCTGACTTCGGTAACGAGGTCCGCGTGGTCAGACAGGAACTCCGGCCGCTCGTGGCCGCCTGTGAGGACAAGTTCGAGGTCGTCCGGCTTTGCTTCGATGAGCCCAATCACGTCTTCGGGGTCGACGAGGGCGCGGTTTGCAGCGTATAGTATTTCGTCGAGGACGAGCATGTTGACGCCCTCTTCTGGCGGCCCGTCGGCGTCCAGCGGCTCCGAGAGGTCGGTGTCGGCGCTGGCCTGAACGAGGTCCCGTGCCCGGTCGAGTGCGCCTTTCGCACGGGCCTCGTGCTCGTCGTCCTCGCTGCCGTCGAGGAAGCCGTGCCAGCCGTAGTGGCCCGCGTTCTCGTATGAGAAGCCCGGCAGCGCGGCAATGGCGTTGTACTCGCCGCGCACGTCCTCGACGGTGCTGGTCCCGCCTTTCATGAACTGCAGGAGGTGGACGCGGTAGCCGTGACCGACGGCGCGGGTCGCCATCCCCAGCGCCGCTGTCGTCTTGCCCTTGCCGTCGCCCCACCAGACCTGCACCAGCCCGAACTCCTCGGGCGCGCTCGGCTCGATTGGTTCGGCGGTCGGGCCGGCCGTGTTGTTGGTCATGCCTGCCTGTTCGACGGGATTCTGTTTAGCCGTTTGGAATGAAGGACCGTCGTGTGATACACTCCGCTTTCACGGCTCGAAGACCTCGGTGCCCCGGTCGGTAACGACGCCGTACTCCGCGCCGTCGACGGTCGGCAGGGCGTCGCCCCCGTAGCGGGTGGCCAGACTCGCCCTGATAGCGTCGCGGACACAGACACGGGCAGCGGCCCCGATTTCGGTCGCACTCCCGGCGAACGACGCGCGCTCGGCGCTCGGGACACAGCCGACGATGGCCGCGTCCGATGTGGTTCCGGGCGCATCTGCCGCGTCCAGCAGCGTCGCGGCCTTCGCCTCGACAGCGCTGGCGAGCAGCGTCGCCAGCGCGCCATCGTCCAGTTCGCGCTCAACCCCGACGACGAGATTCACCGTCCCGGGCCGCCAGTCGGGGCGGTCCGCCGGATCGGACGCGCGCCCGTCGAAGCCGTCCGCTGGCCCCGCTGCCGACATCGGCAACGCGGCGGGGTTCGAGAGGCCCGCTGTCGCCAGCACCGACACCGGCCCGCTCCGGGCACAGCGGGCGTGCTCCATGTGGACGCCGGTGAGCAGTGTCGGGCCGATGGCGAAGCCAGCCCCCGACAGCCGCTCGGCGCGGTAGGCGGCGAGGTCGGTCCGCTCGAACCCCTCGGGGACGGTGACGTTGTAGACGGCGTCTGCGGTCCGGTAGCCGCCGTCCCACGCTGTCGAAAGCCAGCGGGCACCCTTGCGGCGAATCTGACAGACGCCATCCCGAACGGTCGTTTCAAACATCCAGCGCATCCAGCAGCCGGTCGTTTTCTTCGGGCGCTCTGACAGCGACCCGAATGTGCGAGTCCAGCCCGCGAAACGTCCGGGCGTCCCGGAGTGCGATGCCAGCCTCACGGGCCGAGGCAAGGATACCATCGACGGACGTGTCGGCGTCACTGACCGACAGCAGCAGGAACGGCGCATCAGAACGGAACACGTCGAACCGCGTCGCGAGCCGCTCCCGCATCCGCGCTCGTTCCTCAGCGACGCGGGCTTTCGTCTCCGTGACGAACCCCGTTTGCCCGTAGCAGTGTGCCCCGACCGCGGCTGCCGCAGCGCTCATCGACCAGGCGCGCCGGGCCGTCGCGAGGCGGTCGCGCTCCTGTCCGGTCCCGACGGCGTAGCCCATCCGAATCCCGGGCAGGCCGAACAGTTTCGTCAGCGACCGCGCGACGATGACGCCCTCGCGACCGGCCAGCGACGGCTCGCCGGTGAATCCGAGGAACGCCTCGTCGACGAGCAGCGTCGTCCCGGCCGCTCGACAGCGGTCGGCGAAGTCCCGGAGCGCCCCGGGTTCGGCGGTCTCGCCGGTCGGATTGTTCGGATTGCAGACGACGACGAGCGCGTGGCCCGCCGGGTCGGCGGCAAGCAGTTGGTCGTGCGGGATGAACTCCGGAGTTCCGCCCTGGAGCCGCACTTCCCGGGCGTACTCGCCGAAGCTCGGATACGGGAGCAGGACGCTATCGTCCGTCTGAATCGTCGTCTGGATCGATAGGCGAATAGCCTCAAGGCCGCCGGCCGTCGGTATCACCTGCGACGGTTCGCAGCCGACGAACGCCGCCGCGGCCTCGCGAAACTCCGGGTAGCCGTCAGCTGGGTACGAGCGGGCCGTCTCGAACGCCGCCAGGTACGCCTTCTCTGCGCCCGGTGGGACCTGGGGGTTCGTGTTCGCGCTGAAATCCAGCACGTCCGGGTCGTCGCTGCTGCCGTGTGGCACGCGCCCGTCCGGACCGATGGCATCCTCGGGTCCGTCCCCGCCACTCGTCCGCACGCCCTCAACCGAGTCAGGGTCCATTGACAGAGGTTACGGCAGGCGGTGTGGAGAAAGTTTCGCGGTGCCACCCCGGTCAGTCCGGGCCGTCGACGCCGCGGAACTCGAACCGCGCGCCCCCGCTCGCGCTTTCGGCCACGGCGACCGCCCAGTCGTGGGCCTCGGCGATCTCCCGGACGATAGCGAGGCCGAACCCGGTCCCGCTCTCGGAGGTCGAGTAGCCGCTCCGGAACACCTTCTCCCGCTCGTCGTCGGGGATTCCCTCCCCGTCGTCTTCGACATAGAACCCCGTCCCGTCGTCGAGCGCCCCGACCGTTACAGTGATTCCACCCGCGGCGGTTTGGGAGGTGTCGGAGACCATCGATCCGTTCGAGTCCGGCGTCACGTCGCCGTCCCCCGGCTCCGGCGGCGGGGCCGTCGACCCGCGCTCGACGCTGGTGTCGGACTCTGTCCGACTGCTCGCAGAGCCATGCTCCACACTGTTCCGGACGAGGTTCTCGAACAGTTGCTGGAGGCGGGTCGGGTCCGCCATGACCGTCCCCTCGATGTCGGTTTCGAGCGTCGCCGCCCCGGTCCGGACGCTCCGCCAGGCCTGCTCGACCGCGTTCTCGACGGCGACCGGTTGGATGTCGGTAACGGCCTCGCCCTGCCGGGCCAGCGCCAGGAGGTCGTCGATAAGCTCCTGCATGCGGTCCAGCGACCGCTCGATGGCCGCAAGGTGCTCTGCCGACGGGTCCGCCTCCGCGAGCTGTAGCCGCCCCCGCGCCACGTCGAGTGGGTTCCGGAGGTCGTGGGAGACGATGCTGGCGAACTCGTCGAGGCGCTCCTTCTGGCGCTCGACGTGGGCCTTGTACTCGGCGCGTTCGGTGATGTCGGTGGCGACGCCACAGATGCCGGCGACGTTCCCCTCGGCGTCGTATATCGGGTTCTTGAGCGTGAGGAAGGTCCGTGTCCCGTGGGGCGTCGGGACCTCCTCCTCCCGCTCGATGGACTCACCGGTCTCGATTACCTGCCGGTCGTCGGCGCGTATCTGCTGGGCGATTTCGTCCGGAAACAGCTCCGCGTCGGTCTTCCCGACCACGTCCATCGGCCCGTCGACGAGCACCTCGCGGAACCGGTCGTTTATCCGCTGGTACCGACCGTCGCTGTCTTTCAGGAACACGAGCGCGGTCGTGGTCTCCAGAATCGTCTGGAGCTGTCGGTTCGTCCTCGCCAGAGCCTCCTCGCGCTCCTTGCGGGCGGAGATGTCCCGGCCGATGGCGGCCGTCCGTCGCTCCCCTTCGGGCGTTTCGACCCGATCGAAGACGAACTCGTAGGGGACCGGCTCCCCGTCGTCGGCCACCAGCGGCAGCTCTATCGTGGTGTCGCCCGCCCGGCACGCTTCCCTGACGGTCTCGCGGTCCTCGGGCCTGAAGAACGCGACGCCGTCCATCGAGGCCAGGTCGTCGCCGTCGTGGCCGGTCACCCGTTCGAGCGACTCGTTCCAGCGCCGGACCCGGCCGTGCTCGTCCAGCAGGAAGAACACGTCGTCGACGGCGTCGAAGATGTCGTCGGTGAACTCCTTGTACTGACTGAGCGTTCGCTCCCGCTCTCTGAGCGCCTGCGTCGTCTGCTTCTGCTCGGTGATGTCCAGCGTCGCCCCACGGATGATGTCCGCTCGGTCGTCGGGCTGTTCCGAAATGACGCGGAGCCAGCGCTCCTCGCCCTCCCCGGTCACGATGCGGTACTCCTGTGTAAGGCCCTCGCCCTCCTCGATGAGCCGTTCCGTCTCGGCGGCGACGCGGTCGTGGTCGTCCGGGTGGACGAAACTGAGCACCTCGTCCGGCGTCACGGCGTCCCGGGGCGGTATCCCGAATATCTCGAAGAGCTGGTCGGTCCACGTCGCCTCGTAGGGCGGCTCCGCGATGTCGAGTTCCCACCCGCCCACGTCCGCGATCTGCTGGGCGTGCCGGAGCAGGTCCGCCTTCCGTTCGAGCTCCGCTTCCTGTCGTTTCAGGTCGGTGATGTCGACTATTGCGCCGCGGCACTTGTCGAACTCGCCGTCCTCCTCGACGGGGACGCCGATGGAGCGAACCCACCGCGTCTCGCCATCCGGCGTGACGATTCTGGCTTCGAGGTCGAACGGCTCGCCCTCCGTCAACAGCGTCGACAGGGCATCCTCGACGCGCTCGCGGTCCGCCGGGTGGAGCAACTCCCCCGTCTGCTCGACGGGGACGTGTTCGTCGGGGTCGAGGCCGTGGAGGCGGTAGAACCCCTCGGTCGGGTTCCCCTCGTAGGGCGGACCGTCGGAGACGTCGATTTCCCAGCCGCCGACGGACGCGAGTTGTTCGGTCTGTGCGAGCAGGTCGCGCGTCCGTTCGAGGGTTTCGGCGCGCTCTCGTTTCTCCGTCACGTCGTGGCCGGACGCGATGAGTGAGACGATGTCGCCGTCGTCGTCTCTGACCGGTCGGATGTAGCCGTGGTAGCTGAACTGCGCCGACCCGGCGGTGGTGTGGTCGATGTCGACCTCGACGTATTCGCCGTCGGCGGCGCGCTCGACCCACTCCTCGACTTCGGCCGCGTGGCCCTCGGGCCACCACGACAGCTCCCAGAAGGGCTGTCCGACGACCTCTTCAAGCGGTGCGCCGACCGCTTCTAAGGCTGTCTGGTTGGCCTTGCGGACCGTCCCGTCGGGGTTGAGGACGCCGACCAGCGTCTGCGGGTCCTCGAAGACCGCCTCGAACCGCCGCTCGCTCCGCTCGCGCTCCCGGCGGGCGCGTCGGCGCTCGACGGCGTTCCGGACGCGGTTCGCCAGAATCGTGTACTGGTCCGTGCCCCCGTCTTTCTGCAGGTAGTCCGTGACACCCGCCGTGATGGCCTCGCTGGCAACGGCCTCGTTCCCTTTCCCGGTGAAGAGAATGAACGGGAGGTCGGGATAGCGGTCCCGGACGGCGTCAAAAAGCTCTAGGCCGTTCTGTCCGGGCATCTCGTAATCGCTGACGACGCAGTCGATGCCCCCGTCAAGACGGTCCAGACCGTCGTCGGGGCTCGTTGCCGTCACGACCGTCAGGTCGTCGGCGATCCGTTCGAGATACTCGGCCGTCATCTCTGCGAACCCCTGTGCGTCGTCGACGTGGAGTACACGGATGTTGTCGGCCATCACCACACACAATGTTCCCCGCCGTCATATTTGCTTGCCAACACGACGCCGCGGGTGGCCCATCTCGCCGCCATTCACAGCCACTGTTCCGCGACGCGGGCATCGGCGATCGTGTTGACGTTGACCGCGACGCGCCGGTCCCGCGTGAGCCAGGCGTCGTCGGGGCCGTCGCCGACGACGTTGACGCCCGTCGGCGCGACTACTCGGCCGCCGTCTTCGAACGTCGTGTCGTCGCTCACGCCGAGTCCGCGTTTCAGTGAGGCCGGGACCAGGACCGTCAGCGAGCCCCCCTCGTGTGAGTCGAGCACGCGGTCAACGACCTCGCCGTTGAGCAGCGGCAGGTCGGCGGCGACGGTCAAGACCGGCCGCGAGAGCCGGTCGTCGGCCAGCGCCGCGTCGAGGTCCGCGACGTACCCTTCGCCCGGCGTCTCGATGCAGGGCACGTCCAGATGGGACCGCGTGTTCGGCGCGTTCGGCGACGGCGCGGCGACGATACGGTCGACGGCGCTGTCCCGGAGCGCGCCGACGACCCGGTCGACCATCGGGACGCCGCCGACGCGGAAGAGCGGCTTCTCGGCGTCGGTGGCCAGCCGCGTCCCGCGCCCGCCACACATCACGAGAGCGTCCACGCGAACACCTCCCAGCCGCCGAGCGGCGTTCCGAACAGCGACCACACGGCGACGCCAGCGTGGAGCGCCACGGCGCGCGTGAGTTCGTTAGTCGCGCCGAAGGCGTCGCCGCCGACGCCGCCCAGCCGGCGGTCGGCCCACCCCGAGAGGCCAAGCGCCAGCAGCGGGCCGGCGAGGACCGTGACCGCGGTCGCCGGAGCGGCGACGACGGCGGCCGGCACCGCGACGGCGAGTGAGCCGACGAGGTGGCGTGAGCCGTTCCCGTCGATGACCGTCGACCCGAACCCCTCGTGGCTCGGGCGGCCGACGCAGGCCAGTGTCGCCATCGAGAGCTTCGCCCCCACTTCGGCGGCGAGGACCAGCGCGACGGCGACCAGCGGCGGGAGCCCGGCGACTGCCAGCGCGGCCAGCGCCAGCGCGACGAGGACCGTCCCCAGCGCGAGGACGGCCCCGACGCCGACAGTCGTGTCCCGCATCACGTCGCGGCGCTCGGCGGGGTCGCCGTGGACGACGGCGGCGTCCCCCAGGTCCGCGAGCCCGTCGGCGTGGTTGACGCCGGTGACGAGGACGACGCTCCCGAGGTACGCCGCGGCGACGACCGGGGCCGGAAGCAGACCCGCAGCGAGGAAGGGAACGGCGACGAGGCCGCCGACGACGTAGCCGGCCAGCGGGAACGCTGCCGGCGTCCCAACGAAGGCCTCCCAGGCCCGCTCGCTGTGCCCGACCGGGAGCCGCGAGAGGAACCCCAGCGCCCCCCGGACCGCGGTCAGAACCACGCGTACACCCCCAGCCCGGAAAGCAGGTACGCCGCCGCCCCGGCGACGCCGACCCGGGTCACGCTCCGCTGGGCCGTCGCCGCGTCGGGGAGCTTCCCCGCGGGGTTCAGCACGTACACGCCCGGCTTTTCGAGTCGAACGTCGAGCGCCGCGGCGGCCGTCCCCATCGGCCACCCGGAGTTCGGCGAGGGGACGCCGTCCAGCCAGGCCCGGGCGCGGGCCACCGACCGGGGCGACCCGCAGGCGACGGCGAGCAAGAGAGCGCTCAGCCGCGCCGGCAGCCACATCACGGCGTCGTCGAGGCGCGCCGCGGGCGTACCGACTCGTTTCGAGCGGTAACCCAGCATCGAGTCCATCGTGTTGACGGCCTTGACCCACGCCGCCGCGCCGGCGGCGACCGGGAGCGCCGGCAGGCTGAGGCCCGCGGCGACGAACCCGCCCAGGACGAACGCGGCAAGCGACGCGACGAGCCCGTCGGCGAGGTTCTCGGACGCGCTCTCGACGGCGGCGCTGCGGACCTCGCCCGCGGAGAGGCCGGAAGCGTCTCGGCCAGCGAGCGCGAGCAGGCCGTCCCTGGCGGTCGGGAGGTCTGCCTCGCTGTCGGCGACGATCACCCGCGCGGTCGAAAGCAGATTGCAGAGGCTCGTGGTCAGAAACAGCGCGAGGCCGGCGAGCGCGACGGCTGCCAGCGGCCCGATGCTCGCGGCGAGCGCGACGGCAGCGCCGACGACCGCGGCGGCTCCGAGCGGCAACAGCGCCGCGGCCAGCCCCCCGACCGCGAGCGGGTGGTTCCACTCGCGGTCGACGGTCCCGACGACCCGTCCGAACCACGCGACGGGGTGGACCCGGGTCGGCGGCTCGCCGATTGCGAGTTCCAGCCCGCCGGCGACGGCCACGGCCAGCGCGCTCAGCACAGCTCTCCCTCCCGGAGTTGCTCGGCTATCGCCGGCAGCGGATGTTCGTCCAGCAGCACCGACTCCGCGCCCGCACGGTCCGCGCCGCCGTCCGTCCGGGCGTCGTCGCCGACGTGGACGAGGGCCGCGAGCGTCACGCCGAGCGCGTCGGCCGTCGCCTCGAAGATTCGCTGATGCGGTTTCCGCCACCCACAGCCGACGCTGGTGACGACAGCATCGAACGAGTGCCCGCTCCGCGGTTCGATGTCTGCCCGCGCGAGCGTTCGCTCGACCAGCCCCGGGACGCTGCAGTTCGAGCAGACGGCGACCGGCCCGCGCTGGGCGGCGGCGGCCATCGCCTCGATGGCCCCGTCGCGGACCGTCACCGGGCTGTCGAACGCGTCGAGGACGGCCGCCGTCGCCGTCTCCTCGGTGACCTCGATTCCGCGGCTGGCAAGCGCCAGCCGAACGTGCTCGTCAAGCGGCGCTTCCCGGCCGCGGTCGTACTCGCGGTGGGCCGAGCGGTAGGCCGCCTCCCAGTCGTCCGGCACCCGAACCGACCGGGCGGAGAGCGCCGCGGAGACGGCGTCCCACGGCTCCGACGGCCGGTCTGCCGTAACGAGTGTCCCGAACAGGTCGAACGAGAGTGCCACACTTGTGTGGTTAGTGCAAGCTCACTTGAACGGTGGGGTCGGATGGAAACGGTCACAGGACGTAGTGTTGCTGTCGGGGGGTTCTGGCCGGCCGTTGACCTACGCGATACGCGAACCCAGCTAGCGCGGAAGCCGCGACGGTCTGGCTTGCGCCATTCCAAACCGTTTATACCGAAACAGGGGTAATCCGGCGGTATGGCAAGAGAGCAGACCGAAGTTCGAGAGCTCGACGAAGGAAGCTACGTAATGATCGAGGACACGCCGTGTAAGATCAACTCCTACAGCACGGCCAAGCCGGGCAAGCACGGCAGCGCAAAGGCCCGAATCGACGCCAAGGGCGTCTTCGACGGCAAGAAGCGCTCGCTGTCTCAGCCCGTCGACGCGAAAGTCTGGGTCCCAATTGTCAACCGGAAGCAGGGCCAGGTCGTCTCGACCGACGGCAACGACGCGCAGGTAATGGACCTCGACACCTACGACACGTTCACGATGCGCGTCCCCGAAGACATCGACCTCCAGCCTGACGACGAAATCGAGTACCTCCAGTACGAAGAGCAGCGCAAGATCACACGCTCGTAACGATGCTACCCGGTGCGGGGGCCGACCGCGAGGCGGCCGACTACGCGCTCGTGGGTGCGCCGCTCGACGCCTCGACCTCGTTTCGCCCCGGGGCGCGCTTCGGCCCGCGCCGCGTCCGCCAGTTCTGCCAGGGGTTCGACGATTACGACCACCACACCGACCAGCACTTCACTGACTGTTCCGTCTACGACCACGGCGACATCGGTCCCACGGCCGACATCGCCGAGTACCTCACCTTCCTCCAGGGAACCCTCTCGGATTTCGACAGCGAGGGGGACGTCCCGCTCGTCATCGGCGGCGAACACACCGTCTCAGTCGCCGGTGTGCGTGCGCTCGATCCGGACGTGTTCGTCTGTCTGGATGCGCATCTGGACCTGCGCGAGTCCTACGCCGGTGACGAGCACTCCCACGCGACGGTGACCCGCCACGCGCTCTCGGTGGCCGACGAGGCAATTGTGCTGGGCGCACGCACTGGCTCGGAAGCCGAATGGGAGCGCGCGAACGAAGACGATGTGACCGTGGTGCCGCCGGAAGACGTGGCCAACTGGTCGCCTGCATTCGACGACGAGCGGGTGTATCTCTCCGTCGACATCGACGCCGCCGACCCCGGGTTCGCACCCGGAACCGGGACGCCGGAGCCGTTCGGCCTCGAACCACGCGAGATGCACGGCGTGGTCCGGGCCGTCGCACCGCAGGCCGTCGGCTTCGACGTGGTTGAGGTCAACGACCGCGACGACGGCCAGACAGCGACGCTGGCCGCGAAACTCCTTCGGGCGTTCGTGTTTGCTCACGCAGACCAGCGCTAACCCGGAGTATACCCGGCTCCATGCCCGCTGTCCATTCAGCAGATAACTCGGTCGATATCTAGCGGAGACGCCCGCCGGACAACTGCGTCAACTGGGTCGGCGACGGCCGAGAGATTGTCCGAGTCGCTATCGAGGACCAGTAGCGCGGCCCGGCGGCCGGGTTCGATGACACCGCAGTCGAGGCCGACTGCTTCGGCTCCGGCGGTCGTCGCCATCCGGAGCACCGTCTGCGAGGGGAGGTCGAACGTCTTCGCGGTGTACTCCATCTCACGGAACATGGATGGGGCATTCAGCATCACATTATCCGTCCCGAGCGCAACGTCTGTGTACTCCAGCAGCGTCTCAATCGGGGGTCGGCCGACTCCGAGGACGCGGTTCGCACGGGGACAGACCGCGATGGGGGCGCTCTGGTCGGCCACACGTTCGAGGTGCTCCGTCTCGGCATGGACCATGTGGACCAGCAGGTCCGGCTCTAGGTCTAGCGCCGGGTGGATATCGGTCGCGTCCGGTTCGCCGGCGTGGATCGCGAACGGGACTGACCGCTCCGAAGCAGCAGCCCGGTGAGCGGTGAAATCGTCGTCGTTCGCGCCACTGGCACCGAATCCGTCGGCCAAATCCAGCACCGCGGAGTCGTCGCTCCCGAAGATGAACGGCTCGATATCGAGTCCCTCGGCGGCCTTGCGGAGCGCACGTGCCCCGTCGACGCCGAACTCCCGGAAGTCGAGAAACGCTGCGGTACCGGTTCGCTGCATAAATCGAAGTGTGCGGTGCATCGCGGCAATCAGCGTCTCGTCGTCGGCCGCTGCGATCTGCTGGTGTTTCAGGCTGTCGGGCGGTACTACTGCCTCCTCCAGTCCAAGACCGACAGCTGCCTCCTTCGCAACGGAGTCGCCAACGTGGGTGTGGGCGTTTACGAATGCTGGCAGGACAATGCGGTCGTGGTCGCTTTCGCGGGCCGGCGTCTCCTCGACGGCTGTTATGTAGCCTTCTTCGACGACAACGCTGCCGTGGACCGGTTCGAACGACCGCCCGGCAAGGATGGTGCCTTCGATTCGCTCCATGCGATAGCGAAGTGGCGGAGCTATATGTGTCTCATGGAGGCGCAATCTTGCCATGTAGCACTGGCCGCGGTAGACTGATGCGGACGGCGCCGGACAGTTCGAGTATGAGTGGTGGTACCACAGTTCCCGAGGGCCGTGCGCTGTCGCCAGACGACTGGCCTCATCCGGCCGAGCGACGCTACGCGGACGCCCAGGCCCGCCTCACCGATCACTACGACCTCGGCGTCGAGTCCAGAATAACCGAGACGGAGGCGGCGGGTCGCGTTCACTATCTCGTCGGCGGGGACCCGGACGGCGATTCCGTGCTGCTCCTTCACGGCGTCGGAACGCCGGCGGCGACGTGGCTGCCGCTGTTCCCTTCGCTCACTGACGAGTACCGCGTGTACGCTCCCGACCGACCCGGGCTCGGCCTTTCGGCCGCTCCGAGCTACCGGAACCGGAACCTCCGGTCGTTTCTTGTGGCGTACCTGCTGGAGCTGCTCGATGCGCTCGCTATCGACCGACCACACGTAGTCGGCAACTCCCACGGCGGCCTCCAGGCGTTCCTGCTGGCTATCGACCACGACCGCGTGGACCGCCTGCAGTTGGTCGGCGCACCGGGCGGCGTCTCGCGGGCCTTTCCGCTCCTGTTTCGACTGCTGACGGTTCGCGGTCTCAACAGAGTCCTGCTGTGGCTGCTTACCCGCGGCGACCCGGTGGAAAACGCGAGGCAGTCGATGAAGCGAGTCAACGTTGTCGACACCGTAGCGATACCCGGCGTGTTCTACGAACTGCTTGCCGCCGGCCAAGACCTACCCGGGCGGCAGGAAAGCCAGCGGTCGCTGGCGACTGCACAGGGGTCGTACGGCCGCGCACACCCCCTCTTTGACATCCGGAACGAAATCAGGCGAATAGACCGTCCGACGCAGTTCGTCTGGGGAACGGAGGATGCTTTCTGGTCACCAACTGTCGGCCGTCCCGTCGCCGAAAAGATGGCAAACGCCGCGTTCCACGAACTTCCGGGACACGGCCATACGCCGTGGCTGGAGCCCGGTTCCGAAGTCGCAGAACTGGTTCGCGCGTTCTTCGATGGACAAGAGTGTGCAGGATAATACAATGTAAACAACCGCCCAGCCCCAGTCTTGTTTCGATTGTTATATCGGTCTCTAGTTACCCGGGTGCCGATACACCAAGGAGTCTTTTAGTAAACAGGCCATCTCTTTTGCGAGCATGGACCAGCTATCGTCGTGTTACTTCTGTGGCGGTGCCCTCGACGTTTCGCTCTCCGAATATCCGATTATCCCGAAATCGCTGGACCCGGGCACTGAGGAGCAGGGCACTGTCGTTCTCTGTTCGACTTGCCGGGAGAAGCTCGCAACTATCGTCGAACCGGCCGTCGAGGCAGCGAAGGCAGATGCCCGCGAGACAGCGGAACCGGCTGGCGATGCTGGGACCGACGAGCAGCCGGGACTGCTGGACGAGTCTGGAACACCGACGACCGACGAACCGAAGCCCACTGACGGCGTGGTCGAGCCGACCGATGACGGCTCGCTGCTGGGTGCCGACAGCGCGAGTCCGGCACAGGAACAGTCGGCGCAGTCGGCTGAGACGGCGGACACGGCGACGAAGTCGGATGCGACGGACACGGTCGCGCCGAACACCACGGACACGCAAACGGCGGAGTCGGCTGAGACCGATGACGCACCGGCTACCACTGAAACCAGAGACACTGATCGCGATGCGGACAGCGACGACAGCCCCTCGCTGACGAAACTGGAGTACAACAAAGTGATGCGCTTGCTCCAGAACCGTGAGATGCCGGTCGACAGAGGGGAAATCCGAGAAGTCGCGGTCAACGCCTACGACATCGACGGTGAGCAGTTCGACGCCATCATCGATGCCGCGGTTGACCGGGACCTCATCGGGCAGGACAAGGGCCGGTTGGTCGAATCGGACGGATAGCCAGACACCGGTAGAGAAAAGCATACCACCGGCCATCTCGAAGCCGGCGGTATGAACGCAGGCAACATCGCGACGCGTCTCGACGACCGACTCGACACCGAGGCTTACGCCGACATCGACGCCAGTCCGAACGGCCTGCAGGTCGGGCCGGCGAGCCAGCCGGTCGAGCACGTCGCCTTCGCAGTCGATGCGGCCGTCGAGACCATCGACCGCGCCGCCGACGCGGGTGCTGACCTGCTCGTGACCCACCACGGCATCGTCTGGGGCGGGATGGAGCGCGTGACGGACACCAACTACCGCCGGGTCGCACCGCTGGTCGACAACGACCTCGCGCTGTACGTCGCACATCTCCCGCTGGACGGCCATCAGTCGCTCGGCAACGCCGCCGGCGTCGCGGACCTGCTGGACCTCGACAACCGCGCGCCGTTCGGGTCGATGGGCGGCGAGCACATCGGCCAGCGTGGCTCCCTGCAAGAACCACAGACGATCTCCGAACTCGCCGAAACCCTCGAAGGAAATGTCGATACCGGCGGGCAATCAGTGCAGGTACTGGACTTCGGGCCGTCGACTGTCGAGGATGTCGCCATCGTCACCGGCAGCGGCGTCGACTGGCTGCAGGAGGCAGTCGAGACGGACGCTGACGTGCTCATCACTGGCGAGGGGAAACAGAAGGCCTTCCACGAGGCGCGCGAGCAGGGAATCCACGTCATTCTCGCCGGCCATTACGCGACGGAGACGTTCGGCGTCCAGTCGCTCCAGACTGTCGCCGAGGACTGGGGGCTTGAGACAACCTATATCGACTGCCCGACTGGCCTCTGAGGCGATGGCCGAGACTGTTTCGTACGAAGGTATCAAATCCGATTCGGACCTTATCGCCTGGTCACGGGGGTACTGTCAGCGAGTCCGCAGTGAGTATGGTGTTTCCGTTCGGTTCGACCTCGTTGACTGGGAGGTGTCACACCGGGCCAAGCGCCGAGCCGCTGCGGTCAAGCGGCCAAAGCTAGACGACGCCGTCGTTGGCGAGCGATACGACTGGAGCAGTATCGACGGGAGCGACGGCCGCCCGCTCCGGTGTACGGTGTCGCTGACCCGGGACGCGTTCTCGACCTTTGACAGGGACACCTGGGAGATGACGCTGCGCCACGAACTCATCCACGTCGAGCAGTACCAGCGCGACGGGACGACTGACCACAGCCGAGCCTTTCGAGAGCGCGCTGACCGGCTTGCTGCTGATGTCCACTGTCCAGTCTTCACCGACCCGAAGTACGTCCTCTCCTGCGGGGCGTGTGGCGGCCTCGTCGCCCGCCGCTATCAAGACTGCAAGCTTGTCGAGCAACGCCAGCAGTACCGCTCTGACTGCTGTGGGGCCTCGCTGAAATTGGGCTGATTACAGCAGGAACCTGATGGCCCAGAGAACGCCCATTCCGGTCACCATTGTCGCGAACACGTCCTCGGTCTGCCAGGCGACACCGGCCGCGAGCGCGCCGGCGACGAACTTGTCCGCGGCGAAACTGCTGGCATCGAGGGTCACGAACGACGGGAGGACAAGTGCCGCGAGAACGGCAGCGGGGACGAACCGTAACACTCGCTCGACAGCTGGCGGAATCTCGTCGAGCCGACCGAACAGCGCGATAAAGGAGAGCCGACAGGCGTACGTCAGTACGCCGATGACGGCGATTACGCCAGCGATCTCAACCGGGCCGTAGTTAGTCGCCATCGGTTCCTCCCGTGACGGATTCTGTGAGTACGCCAGCAGTGATACCAACGCCGGACGCGACGAGCAGTCCGAGGTTGAGTGGGAGCCCAGCGCCTACGACGGCGACGACGCCACCGACGACAGCGGCGATGCCGGTCGCCGCGTCTTCGATTGCCGGAACCAGTATCGCAAGGAAGACAAGCGGGATCGCGAATTCGAGGCCCCAGGCGTCGGGGACGCCAGTGCCGAGCAGCGCCCCCGCAATGGTCGTGACTTGCCATACGGCCCAGAGCGTCACGGCGACGCCGAGGTAGTACCACTTCCGGTCCGTCTCCCTGTCGGACCGGTAGCTGGCAACCGACAGCGCGTACGCTTGGTCGGTCAGCACGTAGGCGAGCACCGCTTTCCACCGGCTGGTGAAATCGCGAAAGTACGGCGCGATGGATGCCGAGTACATCAGCAATCGGAGGTTGATAACGACGGCCGTCGCGACAACAACCGTCAGCGGCGCGTTCTGTCCCAGCAGTTCAAGCGCCGCGAGCTGTGATGCGCCGGCAAAGACGACCACTGACAGCCCGACTGCGGCTGGCAGTCCGAGTCCGGTGTTGACCGTCGCGATGCCGGCAACGAGACCAAACGGAATAATACCCAGTAGAAGCGGCGCAACATCCCGAACACCGCGCCTGAACGCAGCAGTATCCATAGCGTGCTATCCAACGCAGGGGTGTCTAAGCCCTCCGTTTCAGCTGCGGCATGTGACGATAAATCAACACATAATCCGCACTCACCGTGACGAACCACGACGTTGAAACCCACCCGCACTCGACTGCACAGCAATGAGCGACCACACCGACGAGCGAGAGACGTTCCATCACGACCCCATCGGGCACGCAGAGGCCCGGGCCGGAATGACCGTCGGCGAACTGGCTGACAGCTACGGCGAAGCCGGCATCGGCGCGAGCGACATCCACGAGGCCGTCGACATCTACAGCAAGATGCTCAACGATGACGTGACGACCTTTTTCGGACTGGCCGGCGCGATGGTCCCCACCGGAATGCGGGCCATCGTCAGCGAACTCATCCGCGACGGGCACATCGACGTGCTGGTCACGACGGGCGCGAACTGCACCCACGACACCATCGAGGCCATCGGCGGCAAGCACCATCACGGCGAGGTCACGCCTGAGGGCCGAACTGAGCGCGAACACGACGAGACGCTCCGGGACGAAGGTGTCGACCGCATCTACAACGTCTACCTCCCACAGGAGCATTTCGCCCTGTTCGAGAACCACCTCCGAGACGAGGTGTTCTCGACGCTGGAAGACGAAGGTGCGGTCTCGATCCAGCGCATGACCGAGGAGCTCGGCCGGGCCAACAGCGAGGTCAACGAGCGCGAGGACGTGCCCGAGGACGCTGGCGTGCTGGCGGCGGCCTACGAGAACGACGTGCCGGTGTACTGCCCGGCGTTTCAGGACTCAGTGCTGGGCCTGCAAGCGTGGATGTACTCCCAGACCAGCGAGTTTACGGTCGACGCACTCGCGGACATGACACAGATTACGGATATCGCATACGAAGCCGATAGCGCGGGAGCGATGGTCGTCGGCGGCGGTGTCCCGAAGAACTACGTCCTCCAGACGATGCTCGTCTCGCCCGACGCTTACGACTACGCCGTCCAGCTGACGATGGACCCCTCGAACACCGGCGGTCTCTCCGGTGCCACACTCGATGAGGCCCGCTCGTGGGGGAAACTTGAAAAGGACGCCCGGAATGTCTCGGTGTATGCTGACGCGACGATTACACTTCCACTGGTCGTGGCCGCGGCCCGTGAGCGCCACAGTACGGACGCGTGATCGCTATGACAGAGGCGGCTACAGCCCTGATTGCCGCTGGATACGTCTACTGAGAAACATATATATCTCATATAAACGGTCTTTCACAACCGGTCGCCAACCGTACGTACCATGTCACAGTACATCGGTCGGCGGACGTTTGTTGGCGGGACAGCAGCGACACTGGCAAGCGCGGGGCTCGTGGGGAGCGCAACGTCTCAGGAATCGGATGGTACTGAAACAGCCACCAGTGACGCGGACGACAGCGAGCACGAAGCGATGACTGACGAGCCGACTCTCATCGCCCACCGCGGGTTTGCCGGTGTTTACCCGGAGAACACGAAACTGGCGGTCGAGGCGGCCTCGTTCGGCGGGCCGGGAACGCAGACGGCCCACCGGCGCGCCGACATGATTGAGGTTGATGTCGTGCCAACGGCCGACGGCACGCTGGTCACCTTCCACGACAACGGGCTTGCCGAACGCGACGGCGGCGAACGCGGTCTGACAGACACTGAGGGACTCGTCTTCAGGACCGACACCGATACCGTGACCAGCGCGACCGTTCTCGGCACTGGGGAGACGGTTCCGACGCTCGAAACCGTCATGGACTCGATTCCGCCGAGTGTTGCCGTCAATCTGGAGTTCAAGAACCCCGGCAGCAGTGACCTCCGCTTTGCCGAGTCGTTGCCGGACCAGACGCTGTCGACACAGAAAGAGCTGTGGCGACCCTACACCGAGCGCGCGCTTGACCTCGCCAGCGAGTACGACAACGATATCCTCGTCTCGTCGTTTTACGAGGCCGCAGTTGCGACTGTCCGCGACTACGATGACTCGGTCCCCGTCGCCTTCCTGTTCTGGGATAGCATCGAGGAGGGGCTTGAGGTCACCCGCCGCTACGACTGCGACGCGATGAACGTCCCCCGGAACATGGTTCAGGGCACGCCTTCCTTCAACGACGACAGCTACATCGAATCCGACTTAGGCGACATCGACCTCGTCGACATCGCTGCCGACGAAGACCGGGACCTGAACGTCTGGACAGTTAGTACGTGGTATCAGGCCCGGGAGCTGGTGCGGGCCGGCGTGGACGGGCTCATCTCTGACTACCCCAGCGTGCTCTCGGTTCAGGACTGACGAACGCCGATGCCGAATGTTGAAGAGGCGACCGGCCGACATCGCTAGTATGGAAGCACCGACCGGGGACGCAGGAATCTACGCCCGCGAGTCGTCGTATCTCGACCGGTACGTCCAGCTCGGAGAAGCCGGTGACCGGATCATCTCGCTGTCGTTTCCGTCGCAGCCGGAGGCCGACGCTGGCAAGGACCACGCCCTGCTCGACCGTATCGACGAGTATCTTCAGGGGACCGAAGACGACTTCGCAGATGTCACCGTCGGCCTCACGGTCCCGACGGACCAGCGCACAGTGCTCGAAGCCGTTCGAGAGATTCCTTACGGCGAGGACGCCTCCGTCGCACAGGTCGCTCGCATGACACCGGATCTGGACGCTGACGACGAGGCCGACCTCACACAGGTACGGGAGGCACTGGCCGCGAACCCCGTGCCACTGCTGATTCCGGACCATCGGGTTCGCGACGGGCCGAGTGCCGCGCCGCCGCCCGTCGAGCAGAAGCTCCGCGCTATCGAGGGGCTCTAGACCCAGAGCCGGTCGACGCCAAGCCCCTCGTGGACAATCAGTTCGAGGGCATTGACGAGATAGTGGGCGAGGACGACTGCGAGGAAGCTGTTTGTCGCGATAAACAGGCCGGCGAGTCCCAGCCCCAGCGTGCCGGTGACGACGATTCCCACACGACCCTGTGCGCCGTGGCCCAGCGCGAAGGCGACGGAGGCGACGATAGCCATCGCCCACGCCGGTGCGTTGAGGCCGGCTACGGGGACGCCGATAGCCGCCGCCCGGAACAGCAGTTCCTCGACGATAGCGATGACCGGCAGGACACCGCCCAGCAGTACAATCCAGCCGCCGGCCGAGTCCGGGGCGAGCAGTTCTCGCAGCGACTCGTCGAAGGCGACCCCGAAGCCGTCGGCGAGCGCGGCGGCGAGTTCGTTGCCCAGCCAGAACCCGACTCCCGCGCCGATACCGACAGCTAGCGCCGGCAGTCCAGTCGAGAGCGCGTCCGCAGTAATACCGAACGCACTGGCCGGGATTTCGAAGTAGAACGCCCCGGCGACTAGCAGGACACCGAACAGCCCCTGCGTGAATGCGACGTTGGCGAGCAACGCCCCGGTCGAGAGGTCACTCGGCGCGAGCGTGTCGCGCATCTGCCGCCGCTGGGCCGCGGCCCGCTGGGTTTCGAAGCGTGGGATGGTCGGATCTCCGTCGGGCATCGAAACGCTGTCGACTGTGGACGAGACGCCGCCGTCGGGCCGTACGGCTCCCTGTGAGAGCCGTGCGAGACCGAGCAGTGCGGTTAAAAGAAACCCCGTCAGGCCGACGAACGCGGCCCACTCGGGCATTTATTGGGGACTTGGACTGCCGCTCTGCCGGCCGACCTCGTGATCGAGCGCCTTGCCCGTGATGGACTTGAGGCGGTCGACCAGTGAGTCCTTCTCCGCTTCGCCGGCCAGTGCGACCTCCAGCACCTCGGAGATGTGCGAGACGGGGATGATTTCGATCATGTCCTCGTACTCGTCTTCGATCATCACGTCCTGCGTGTTCGCCTCGGGGATGATGACCGTATCGAGGCCAGACTTCGCGGCCGCCTCGATCTTGTGCGTGACACCGCCGACCGGGAGCACGTCGCCCCGGACCGACAGCGAGCCGGTCATGGCGAGGTTCTGCTTGATCGGAACGTCCTCTATCGCGGAGATAACCGCGGTTGCGACGGTGATAGAGGCGGAGTCGCCGTCGACGCCGCCTTCACCGGCCTGCACGAACTGGATGTGAACGTCCTTTTCGGAGATGTCCTCGTCGGAGAACTTCTTGATAATCGCGGAGACGTTCTGGACGGCCTCTTCGGCCATCTCCTTGAGCTGTCCGGTGGCGATGACCTGGCCGGGGCCCTGTGACGGGCTGACCTCGGCCATCACGGGGAGGACGATACCGCTGTCCTCGCCCATGACGGCGAGTCCGTTGACGCGCCCGACAACGTCGCCCTGGTTGACGGTGAGTTCGTAGTCCTTGCGGCGCTCGATGTAGTTGTCCGCGAGCTGTTGCTCGATGGACCGGGAGCGTCGTTTGGCCTGCAGGACATCGGCACGCTCGGTGCGTTCGCGGTCCTCGGCACGGGCGATGTCGCCGGCGACGCGGACCAGTCCGCCCAGATCACGGAACTTCAGACTGAGGTGGCCTTTACGGCCGGCACGACGCCGAGCCTCCAGAATGACCTCCTGAACGGCCTCCTCGGTGAAGTGCGGGAGCCGCCCGTCGTTTTCGACCTCCTGGGCGACGAAGCGTGCGTACTTCCGTCGCATTTCGGGGTCGTCCTCGATGGTGTCGTCCATGTACACTTCGTACCCGTATCCCTTGATACGAGAGCGAAGCGCGGGGTGCATGTTCTCCATCGCGTCGAGGTTCCCCGCGGCGATCATGATGAAGTCACAGGGAACGGGTTCGGTCTGGACCATCGCGCCAGAGGAGCGCTCGGACTGGCCCGTGATGGAGAACTCGCCTTCCTGAATGGCCGTCATCAGCTTCTGCTGGCTGCGGATGTCGAGCGTGTTGATCTCGTCGACGAACAGCACGCCTTTGTTGGCCTGGTGGATCGCGCCGGGTTCGACGCGGTCGTGGCTCGGCGTCTCCATCCCACCGGACTGGAACGGGTCGTGACGCACGTCGCCAAGCAGTGCGCCAGCGTGGGCACCGGTCGCGTCCTCGAAGGGCGCGGTCTTCTGGTTGGCGTTGTTGACCAGCAGGTTCGGAATCATCGCGTCGCTGCCACGCGAACCGTAGCGGAACGCGAGATAGATGACACCGGCCGCGAGAATCCCCAGCAGGACTTGCTGGACGAGGATCAGGGCGTAGCCGATGACGATAGCGATGATGATCCACATGAGGAAGGTCCGCATCTGATTGCGCTTGCGGGCCTCCTCCTTGTGGGCCTCAACAATCTGTTCCCCTTTGCCGCCGGGGACGGTGCGAACTTTCGGCTCGTTGCCGTCGTCGGGATTGTGGTAGACAAGAACGTCCTGCAGTTCCTCCCGCGGAAGCAGTTGGGACATCGCCTTTGCCAGCATCGACTTCCCCGTCCCGGGGGAGCCGATCATCATCACGTGGCGGCGCTGTTTGGCCGCCTTCTTGATCACGTCACGGGCGTGGTCCTGCCCGATGACCTGGTCGACGAGTCGGTCCGGGACTTCGATGTCGGCGGTCGACTCGATGTCGAGACCGCCGAGGAGGTTCTCCTCGTCTCCCTCCAGATCGGACTCGCCGTCAACTTGGACATCGCTTCCGAGTGTCGTTTCGGACGTTTCTCCCTCGCCGCCCCATCGGTCCTCGGACGGGTCGGATGGCTCGTCGGCTGAGGGGTCAGATGCAGGTTCGTCGGGGTCCTGTTTGGCCCCGTTAGTCGACGCCTCTTCCTCCCCAGCGTCGGATGCCTCCCGATCAGGGTCGGGAGTCGCGTCGGTGTCGGTGTTGTCGCTCATACAAACGTTGCTAACATACTCACGGAAGGCCTGTCGACTGATATACTTTCTCCCCGTGTCGGTTGTCGCAACACCCCTGAAAACGCAGTACAGCGCCCGAATTGGGCGGGGCTGTATTCCGGCAGTACCGCGTCGTCGGGTTTATCAAACCACCACACCCACTGAGGAATATGCGTGGGTTCTACATCGGTCGCTTCCAGCCCTACCACAACGGCCATCACTCGATGGTTGAGCGGATCTCGGAGGAGGTCGACGAACTCGTTTTGGGTATCGGAAGCGCCGACGATTCACACACCACACACGACCCCTTTACGGCCGGTGAGCGGATCATGATGATCACAAAGGCCGTCGCGGAGTACGACCTGACGACCTACGTTGTCCCACTTGAGGATATCAACCGCAACGCCGTCTGGGTGAGCCACGTCGAGAGCATGTGTCCGGACTTCGACGTGGCCTACTCGAACAACCCGCTTGTCGTCCGCCTGTTCGAGGAGGCCGGTATCGAGGTCCGCCAGTCACCTATGTTCGACCGCGACCGGCTGGAGGGCAGCGAAATCCGCCAGCGCATGATAGACGACGAGTCATGGCGCGACCGCGTCCCGCCGTCGGTCGTCGAGGTCATCGAGGAGATTCACGGCATCAAGCGCCTCCAGCACGTCTCCGACACCGACTCGCTCGAACGGTACGCCGCCGCCGACGAGTCGGTCGAGAAGTCCATCGAGGACTTCGACGACTGATGATTACGCTGAGTTCCGACTTCGGCTCGCCGTACCCCGCAGCGATGAGAGGAGTCATTTGCCGGGCCACCGACGCCCGTATCGAGGACATTGCCCACGATTTTCCACGGCAGGATGTCAGGGCGGCGGCTTTCTGGCTCACGCAGACGCTCCCGTACTTCCCGCCGGCAGTCCATTGTGTCGTCGTTGACCCGGGTGTCGGGACCGACCGGGACGCACTCGTCGCTCGCACAGGCGAGCACGCGCTTGTCGGTCCGGATAACGGCGTTCTCCTGCCGGTCGCCCGTGAACTGGCCGACGACAAGACCGACGGGACGGACGACTTGGAGGTGTTCACCTGGGACTACGACGACCCGGCGAGTACGACATTCCACGGGCGGGACGTGTTCGCGCCTGCCGCGGCGTCCGTCCACGACACCGGCGTCGACAACCTCGAAGCGCGGCCAGAAACTGCCCCGACTGACGACTACGTCGACCTCCGGTTTCCGGAGGCCGCTGTCGAGAGCGACGGGGCGACCGGCGAGGTGCTCGTCGTCGATGACTTCGGGAACGCCGTGACGAACATTCCCGGCGAGCTCCTCGCAAAGCGGTTCGGCGGGACGGCCGCAGTCGACGGCGGTGAGGCTCCTGTCCGCCGAGCCTACGCCGCCGTCGACCGTGGGCAGCGACTCGTCACCGTCGGCAGCCACGGGAACGTCGAACTTGCCGTCAACCGCGGTCGCGGCGACGAAGCGTTCGGTGTCAGTACCGGGGATAGTGTGGACCTCTCGCTGTAAGAGCGCATTACTGCTCGTGGTTTAGGGACGCCAAAATATCGGTGGTGTTAAGTCTTTTAGGTCACCCTAATCATCTGTATGCCACAGAGACGTGACTTGCTGAAGACAGTGGGGATCGCTGCGACGGGACTGCTTGCCGGGTGTCCCAGCCAGGGGTCGTCAGAATCGAACACGGCGGCGAACACCGAAACGACAGCACAGGAAGCGACCGCAGGCACAGACAGTAGCGGCGAAAGCGGCGTTTCGGTCGGGCCGATGACCGCTGTCGCGACTGAGTGGAATGTCTATCGGGCGCGGCTGTACGATGCTGTCGCGCTGGGCCGGGCCGGTGCGCCCGGTGCCGGGGCGACCGTCGCACAGAACATCTTCGCCCGCTTCGAGGGTGCGTCCGGTGAGTACGGTGCCCACGAACAGCTTGAATCTACGTCCAAGGCAGCATACGAGGGGTTCGAAGAGGCACTCGGCGCGGTCCAGTCGTCGCTGTCTGAGGGCGACGTGTCCGGAGCCGCGTCGGCCGCCAACGAGGCGTCAGGCCACCTCCAGACGGCCCAGCAGGCCGCTGCCGGACAGCGGGCTACCAGAGTGCTGGACCTGCTCTTGCTGGGCAGCCGGGCGAGCAATGCCGCCATGGCCGGGACCCTGGGCGCTTTCGAGGGGGCCGCCACTATCGCGGAGGAGACGATGACCGCGTTCGAGGACGCACTAGTCTACAGTCAGATTGAGGAGGCGGACGCGGAGTCGTACGAAGCCTTCGAGAGCGCACTGGCTGGCATCAGTTCCGCTGCGGGTAGTGAAGACGCGAGCGGTGTCACCGAACAGGCCCGCGCCGCGCTCGATGCGACCGTTTCGGGCGCGTATGCGCTGGTTCAGGAGGAGTCAGTCGCCGGCGCGGGCCACCTCGCAACGATGCAGGCCCGCGGCTGGGACGCGGCCGCGCTCGCCGCAGGCGGTGGTGCCGGGGCTGACTACGCCCACGCGACGACGCTGAACACGTACCGGGCTCGTGTCCACGACGCTGGGTGGCTGGCCCGTGCCGGGGAGCTGGACACCGCGGCGACGATGGTCGAGGACGTGTTCGCTCACTTCGAAAGTGCGGCCGCCCACGACGCCCTCGAAGAGGCGGACGGCGAGGCCTACGAAGCGTTCGAGTCCGGTCTGTCGGACCTCTCGTCGGCCATCGAGAATGAGAACACCGAGGGCGTCGCGTCGGCTGTCGAGACCGTCGACACCAACCTCGTCGCCGGCATCGAGGCGCTGGCCGGGGGCAACGCGCCGGTCCTCCAGTCGGGCTTCTTCAGAGCCCGCTTCGCCGACGCACGCGAACTGTACCGCCAGGGCAAGGCGAGCCGGGCGGCGACGCTCGTTTCGGACCTCTTCGGCCGGTTCGAGAAGAACCAGCTGGACTTCCACGAGACGCTGGAGGAGACCAGCGAGGACCTCTATCACCGCTTCGAGGAGGAGCACCTGGCGGGGCTCCAGTCGGCCTACGAGAACGGCGAGGACGACGCGGTCGGCACCCACCACGACGGTGTCCTCGCGGCGCTGCTGGAGTTCGAGTCGGCTCACAGCGCCGCCGTTGCCAGCGGGTCCGGCGCGACATACATGGCCGGCCTGACATTCGACGCGGCGGCGACAAGCACGCTCGGGAACGCCGACCGCGCGGCGTCGACTGCTCAGGAGGCGCTTGCGTTCTTCGAATCCGGGGCCGCCGGCTACCACGAGGCACTCGAAGATGCGAACGAGGACCTGTATCACCGCTTTGAGGACGAAGCGCTCGGGGGCGTCATCTCCGCTGCGAACGATGGCGGCGACGTGTACGCGGCTGCGAAGACGTTCTACGGCGCAGCCATCGAATCGGTGACGGCCGTCGTCGGGTCGAGCAGCGGCGAGACCGGTGCCGCGGCCGCGAGCATCGTCAGTGACGTGTTCGCGACCTTCGAGAACGCCGCGGTACACGACAAACTCGAGAACGCGGACGCGGCGGCGTACGAAGGCTACGAGGCCGCGCTGAACGACTATGTCGCCGGCCTGGAGAGCGGGTCGACCGACGGCGCGACCGCGTTCGCAGACGCCGCCCGGACCGCGGCCTTCGCCGTCGTCGGCGCTGTCGACAGCGCCCCGAGCGGGTCCGGCGGCCACAGCGGCGAGTCCGAGGAAACCGAATCGTCACTGTCCGGCGGCCCGAACGTCGTTGAAGGCGTTCCAGAGGATGCCGACCACGTCGTTGACATGCAGGCCGTGGCGTTCAATCCAGAGGAACTCACCGTCAGCGTCGGCGACAAGGTCGCCTGGAAACACGCCGGTGGCGAGGCACACAACGTCGTCGCATACGAAGAGGAACTCCCGGAGGATGCGACCTACTGGGCCTCCGGCGGGTTCGAAAGCGAGTCGGCCGCACGCGAGGGCTGGGAGAACGGTAAGGGGGCTGTTCAGTCCGGCCAGAGCTACGTTCACACGTTCGAAACGGCCGGCGAGCACGGCTACTTCTGTGTGCCACACGAGGCCGCGGGGATGGTTGGCACCGTCGTCGTCGAGGAATAACTGACACCTCTTTTTTTGGTCCGCCTAGAAACCGATGGCTTTTTGTGTTTTAGGGTAGCCTAAATAATTGTATGCCGGACGAACAGGCCACATCGAGGCGGGATATCTGTCGCCGTAGCGAGTCGGGTACTGCCGTCCCTGTCGTCCGCGCAAACGCCGCCCGACGGGAGGTGAGAGCCCAGGCCGTGCCCGCAGACTGACCTGTCAGTCTCGACCATCTTTCGCGGCGACGACCACCGTGGGCATAGCCCGTCGCCGCGCGCCACGAGCTTTTCGTGTCTGTCCCGTGGGCGTCTCGCCCCAAGGACGCCCCATTTCAGGTCCTTTACTGTGGACCACGCTGGAACACCGATTCTTCCTAGCGACCGGTGTCCGACGAATCTGAACTGGTCCCGGAATTTCGGGACAGGCGTTTTTGGTTCGCCAGCCCTGACATCGACTATGAGCGACGAGGAACCGGCGGAGAACATCAGCGGTGGTGCCGCTGGCGGCGGTCAGTCGGCCACGTTCGACCCGGAGACGGCGGGCACGCGGACCGAAGCCGTCGTGGACCGCCTCGGCGACCTGTACTGGCAGAAGACATACGGTGGCCAAGACGCCTTCGAATGTCTCGTCCGAACGATACTCAGCCAGAACACCTCCGACAAGGCAAGTCAGCCCGCTCACGACGAGCTGATGGCGCGGTACAGGGACGAGTCGGGCGACGGGGACCTCGCCCGCGCGCTGGCCGACGCCGACCAGCCCGAACTCGTCGAGACCATCTCCTCGGCCGGACTCTACAACCAGAAGTCCGAGCGCATCGTCGCCCTCGCCCAGCGTATCTGCGAGGAGTACGGCGGCGAGGACGGCTTCGACGAGTTCGTCAGGGAGGGCGACCCCGAGACGGTGCGGTCGGCGCTGCTGGACATGAACGGCGTCGGCCCGAAGACCGCCGACTGCGTTCTGCTGTTCGCCGGCGGCCGCGGCGGCGTGTTCCCCGTCGACACGCACGTCCACCGCATCGCCCGCCGGATGGGGCTGGCCCCGGCCGACGCCGACCACGAGACCGTCCGCGAGTACCTGGAGCGGGACGTGCCCGCCGAGAAGTGCGGCTTTGGCCACACCGCGATGATTCAGTTCGGCCGGGAGTACTGTAGCGCCCGCAAGCCGGCCTGTCTGGACGACCCCGACGCCTGCCCGCTGGCGGGCCACTGCGACCAGGTCGGCGTGTATCCTGCCTCTGGTGAGGTCGTTGACCCTGCCGAAGCGGAGTGATTTAGCCACCCGGATACGGGTGGGACTGAAAGGGGCCGCGCTATCGGCGAACCCCGACGAAGCAAGCACTGGAACGAGCGTAGCGAGTGAAGCGCGCAGCGAGTCGCGGAAGCCCGATAGCGCGGGGGCTTTCTGGCCGTTAGAAGGGACGATCTAAGAGAACCGGACTAAGAATACACTCCCTAGCAGTCATTCGCGGTGGCCCCAGCGCTCGCCGTCCTCGGCGTAGCGGGCGCTCACGATGCGGTTGAACTGCTCGTCGGACAGCGAGATGTCGGTCGCGCCGACGTTCTCGTCGAGCTGGTCGGCGGTGCGAGCGCCGACGATGGGGACGCAGGTGATGTCCGGCTGTTCGATGAGCCAGCGGAGCGCGACCTGGGCGGGCGTGGCGTCGAGTTCGTCCGCGACCGCGCGGAGTTCGTCGAGGACGTGCCAGCCACGCTCCGAGAGGTAGAAGTCCTCGAAGCGGTCGGACAGCGAGCCGCGAGCGCCCTCCGGCCCCTCGAAGGCCGTCGGGTCGTCGTCGTCAGTGCGCTCGTACTTGCCGGTGAGGAAGCCGCCCGCGAGCGGCGAGTACGGGCAGACCGCGATGTCCTGGTCGGCGCACACGTCGAGGTAGTCTTTCACGTCATCGCGGTAGCCGGCGTGAAAGAGCGGCTGTGTCACCTCGAAGCGCTCGTAGTCCTCCACGTCGCTCTTCCAGAGGGCCTTGGTCAGCTGCCAGGCGGCCATCGTCGACGCGCCGAGGTGGTGGACCTTGCCCGAGCGAACGAGGTCGTCGAGGGTCGACAGCGTCTCCTCGATGTCGCTGTGCTCGTCCCAGCGGTGGATGTAATAGAGGTCCAGATAGTCCGTGTCGAGGCGGTCAAGCGTGCCCTGTATCTGGGCGCGGATGTGCTTGCGACCGAGGCCGGAGTCGTTGGGGCCGGGCTCGCCGCGGCCGTCGAAGGGGAAGTACACCTTCGACGCGATGACGAAGTCCTCCCGGTCGTAGTCCTCCAGCCACTCCCCGATGTACTCCTCGCTGGTCCCGTTGGGGTTGCCGTAGACGTTGGCGGTGTCAATGAAGTTGATGCCCCGCTCCCAGGCCGCGTCCAGCAGGTCGTGGGCCTGCTCGCGGTCGGTCTCGACCACGCCGCCGGTCTCCCGCCCGAAGCGCCAGGTGCCGAAACACAGCTGTGAAACCGTCGTCCCGGTCGAACCGAGTCTGGTGTACTCCATATCGGGGCCACGTCGGGCGACCCGAAAAAGGGGCGCGGTCCCGGCGAGGGCCGTCCGGTACCCCTACGACCGCACGGACGCCGCGACGACCAGGCCGGTCACCAGCAGAAACGCCGTCAGCGCGAGGTTCGGCACGGTCAGGCCGAGTACCCGGTACTGTATCTGGGCGCAGCTAACCGCCCCGAGGCCGCAGGTCGTCTGGCTCACCTGCAGCCAGGAGTGGAAGGCCGCGACGGCGGCCCCCGGCACCGCGAGCGGCAGCGCCGTCCGGACGACGCCGGGGCGGTTCTCGACGGCGGCGACGCCGAGGACGACCACCAGCGGGTACATCAGGATCCGCTGGTACCAGCAGAGCCGGCAGGGCGTCAGTCCCAGTCCCAGCGAGAGATAGAGGCTGCCGGCCGTCGCGACGGCAGCGACGGCTGTCGCCGCGGCCAGCAGGAGCCGAGGTCGGTCGAAGGCGGAGCGCGGGTCGGCCACAGCAAAGCCGGCGGCGGCCGCCGAAAAAAGCGTTCCGAGAGCCTTTCTCGGCTCCCGCTTGGTCGGAGCGCCAGCGCTCGCTTTTTCACTCCTGCCGCCGACAGCCAGCGTATGCCCGACGATTCGGACCCCGAGGCGAACCTCGAACAGTGGAAATCGGCGATGCAGGAAGAACACGCCGAGGCCATCGCGAACCCGGACCCCGACGAGACCCACCGCATCGAGGGCGTGGCACAGGTCACGTATCGGGTGACCTTCGACTACGACGCCGCCGAGGACGCGCTCGAACGGGCCAGCGCCGAGGAGGTCGACGACCTGACCGACCCCGAACTGCTCTCCTGTGCGTGCGGGGTCCGCGGGATGACCCCCGAGGAGGCTCGGGAGCACATGGCCGCCGTCGAACAGGGGTAGGTAGCCGCCCGGCGTCTCAGTCGTGGATTGTGACGCCGTCTTGGTCGACCGAGATGTCGACCAGGCTGGTCACCTCGTAGTCGGTGTCGTCCAGCGCGGACTCGCCCTGTTTCCGGAAGACGACGACGATATCGGAGATGTTCGCGCCGATGCCGTCCAGCGCCTCGCAGATGGCGGCCATCGTCCCGCCGGTCGAGAGCAGGTCGTCGACGATGAGCAGGTCGTCGCCCGCCTCAATGTCGTTGATGAACATCTCCGACTCGGAGTAGCCGGTGGTCTTGTGCAGCGGGACCTCGTCGTCGAGGCCGTAGGAGCGCTTGCGGATGACCACCAGCGGGATATCGGTCTGTAGCGAGAGCGCGGTCGCGATGTGGATGCCCATCGCCTCCGGCGCGACGATTTTGTCCACGTCGAGGTCGGCTGCCCGCGTCACGCCGACGACGACCTCGCGGAGGAGTTCCGGTTCCAGCATCGGCACGCCGTTGCTGAGCGGGTGGACCAGGTAGGAGTACCCGTCCTTGTCGATTATCGGGGCCTCGTGCAGCGACTCGCGAAGCTTCTCCATGCCTCCGTTTCCCGAAGGGGGACAATAAACCGTTCGAGGCTCCGGCGTGGTGTGTGCCGCGATAGCGCACTGTGAGCCGGCCCACGAACTGCCACTCGGTCGCGGCGTCAGTCGGCCGTCGAGGCCGAGCGGTCCCCCGCCGTCTCGAAGGGGCTGTCCTCGATGACGTCCCGGGCGGTGTGTTCGCCGCTGATGAGGCACATCGGCATCCCGATGCCGGGGGTCGTGTAGGCCCCGGTGTAGTAGAGCCCGTCCAGGCCGGCGCGGTGGCCGGGGCGGAGCGGTCCGGTCTGGAACAGGGTGTGGGCCAGCCCGAGCGCCGTCCCCTGCGGGTCGCCAAAGCGGTCTGCGAATTCGCTGACACACGCCGTCTCCTCAACGACGATGCGGTCGCGGAGGTCCACGCCGGTCTGTTCGGCGAGGTCGTCAAGAATGAACTCCCGGTATTCTTCGCGGACCTCGGGACCGTCGTCCAGCCCCGGCGCGATGGGGACGAGGACGACGACGGCGTGGTGGCCATCGGGAGCGACCGTCTCGTCGGTCTGCGACGCGACAGAGAGATAGTACGCGGGCTCGTCGGGCCACGCTGGCCGGTCGAATATCTGCTCGAAGTGGTCGTCCCAGTCCGTCGGCAGGACCAGTGAGTGGTGGGCCAGCGGCTCCACGCTCCCCTCGACGCCGAGATACAGCATGAACGCCGACGGCGCGTAGGTCTGGTCGTCCCAGTATTCGGGGTCGTGGTCGCGTGCGGCGGCGTCGAGCAGATTCTGCTCGGTGTAGGCCGGGTTGGCGTTGCTGACCACGAGGTCGGCGGTGACGACGCCGTTCTCGGTAGTCAGTTCGAACGCCCCCGCCTCGCCGGCGATGTGCTGGACCTCGGTCCCAGTCTGAATATCGACACCGAGTTCGCGGGCGAGCGACCCGAGGCTGTCGACGACGCCGGCGATACCGCCCTCCGGGTAGAACACGTTCATGTTCAGGTCGACGTGGCTCATGATGCTGTACAGCGCCGGCGTGTTGTACGGGGCCCCGCCGAGAAACACCAGCGTGTATTCGAGCAACTGCCGGAGCTTTGGGTGGTCGATGTAGCGGCTGACGTAGTCGTCCATCGAGCCGAACAGCCGCGCCCGCGGCGCGAGCGGGAGGAGGTCGGTGTCGACGTAGTCCCGCAGTCGCTCGCGGCCCTCGTAGACGACCCGGTCCATCGCGAGGTCGTAGTTCTGTTCGGCCCGTTCGAGATACTCGGCCAGCGCGTCGCCGGCCCCGTCCTCGTAGGACTCGAACACCTCACGGGCGTTCTCTCTGTTGGGCCGAATCGTCACGCGGTCCCCGTCCTTCCAGAACACCCGGTACTGGGGGTCCAGCCGCTCCAGTTCGTAGTAGTCGCTCGGCTCGCGGTCGAAGTGGCCGAAGAAGCGCTCGAACACGTCGGGCATCAGGTACCACGACGGGCCGGTGTCGAACCGGAAGCCGTCGCGTTCGAGGACGCCCGCGTGGCCGCCGAGACGGTCGTGGCGTTCGAGCAGTCGCACGTCGGCCCCGGCGTCGGCGAGGTAGCACGCCGCCGAGAGGCCGCCGAAGCCGCCGCCGACGACGGTCACCGTCCGGTCCTGTGAGAGGGCATCACGCATAACAAGCGCTAGCGACTATTGCTGAAAAAGGGTTGTCTGGATTCTCAGGACCTCACAACAGACACTGTCATCATTAATCCACTGGGCCGTTCCCAGTTCTCTGGAATCGCTTGTTTCGTTTATTGTGAATATTTCCCTAGCTCGCGATATGGCAACGACCGGCCTGGAGTCCCTCTGGCAGCGGCATCGGGATACCGACCGCCATCCGTCGCTCCTGCTCTCTCGGGCGAGCCTGCTGGTACTCGCTGTCACGTTCGGGCTCCTCGGCGCTGCCGAGGTCAGAGTTCCGCTCCGGGCCCAGATGGTGGTGTACCTCGTCGGGATGGTCGCGCTCAATCTCCCCCACGGCGGCTACGAGCACTTCGAGAACCTCCGCCGCCGTCGCCCATCGTTTCGATGGCGCTACGTCGCGGTGTATCTGGCGGCTATCGGCGGGTTCGTCGGCCTGTTCCTCGCCGCGCCAGTCGCCGGCCTCGCGCTGGCGCTGACCGTCGCCATGGCGAAGGGTGGCCTCGGCGGCCTGCAGGTGCTGGAGGCCACGAGCGGTACCGCCCATCTCCAGACCCGGTTCCAGCGTGGTCTGGCAGCGGCCGTCCGGGGTGGCGCAGTGATGCTCGTCCCGATCGTGTTCTGGCCGGAGACGTTCCACGCGTTCAGTTCGTTGATGGTCGGCCTCGTCGAACCTGGTGCCCTCTCGTCGTACGCAGGGTCATTCGACACAACTCGGCTCGTCATCGGGTCGGGGTACGGACTCGCCCTGACGGCGCATATCGTGCTGGGCTACGTGCGCGGCGGCGGCCGCTCCTGGCTCGTCGACGCCGGAGAGTCGGTCCTGCTGGCGGCGTACTTCGCGTTCGTGCCGGTCCTCGTCGCCGTCGGCCTGTACTTCCCGTTCTGGTACTCCGCCCGGCAGGTGGCGCGGACGGCGTCCGTCGAGACAGAACCGGTCGGGGACGAGCGCTGGGACCTGCTCGGCGGCGCGGATGCCTCGACCGTCGCACTGCGCGCCTGGCTCGTCCTCGTCGTCGGGGCGCTTGCCACTTTCGGCGTCCTTGTCGCCGTCTACTGGGCGTTCCCGAACCCGCTGGGGACGGGCAACGCGCTTCCCGGCGCGGTAGCGTTCTGGAGTATGTTCATCAGTATCGTCGCGCTTCCGCACATCGTTGTCGGGTCACTCCTCGATCGGGGCCGAGGTATCTGGTACGTGCCGTGACGGCCCACTCCCGCGAAGGACTGCGACACCGACCCGCAGATGACTAGATTTCTGTAGCTGGCGGACACCCGGGACAGTATGTCCGAGTTCCGCCCCATCCCGACGACCGACCGCGAGGCCTGTCAGTGGATACTCCAGTACGCGTTCACGCCCGAAACAGGTCCGGTGACGCCGGACCCGGACGGCGACTGGCCGCCATCGCTGTTCGACCAGCGAGGCCTCTACGACGGCGACACGCTTCGAGCAGTCTGCAAACTGTACTATCTCGACACGACCGTTCGCGGCGAAGCGGCGACGGTCGGTGGCCTCGGCGCGGTCGCGACGCCGCCCGAGCACCGCGGGCAGGGATACGCCGCCGACCTCTGTCGGCACGCATTGCGTGAGTACCGCGAGGCGGATGTCGGCTTCGTCACCCTCTGGCCGTTCTCGACCCCGTTCTACCGCCGTCTGGGCTGGGGGACGGCGAACACCTACCGCCGCTTCGACCTGCCGCCGTCGGCGCTCCCGGACCACTCCATTGCCGGGCAGCTGGTCCGCCTCGACGCCGACGACTGGGAGCGGCTCCGTCGGGTCGAGTCTGTTGCAGCCGCCGGGACGGCGCTTTCGCTCCGCCGCTCGGAGGCGTGGTGGCGCGAGCGGACGCTCGCCGACTGGGACGGCGACGGCGTCCCGTACTGCTACGGCTACGAACGCGACGGCGACCTCCGTGGCTATCTCGTGTACACCGTCGCGGACGATGCTGCCCACACGCTCTCGGTTTCGAACTTCGCGGCCGTCGACGAGGAGGCCCGCCGCGCACTGCTTGCGTTCCTCGGGAATCACGGCGCGCAGGTCGAGCGCGTCACGCTCCAGTTGCCTCCCGACGCCGACCTTCTCCATCGCGTCGACGACCCCGGCGCGGTCGACTGCACGGTCGAGGCCGGGCCGATGGTTCGGCTTACCGACGTTGGGTACCTCGAACGTCTCGACTGGCCCGGGGGCGACCTCGACTGTACGCTCTCGGTCAGCGACCCGCTGCTGGACCGCAACGACGGCCTGTTCCGACTGTCTGTGAGCGGTGGGACCGCGACGGTCGACCCGCTCTCACCTGCCGACTCGCCAGCCGACGTGACCGTCGACATCGGGACGCTCTCCCAACTGGCGGTCGGAACACACGGGGTCGCTGCCGCTGAACGCCTGGCCGGGCTGGAGATACGGGACGCGTCCGCTCGCGATCCGCTCGCGGACGTCTTCGAGTCCGAATCCGTCTACCTAGGCGAGTTCTTCTGAGCGGTCGCTTACCCGGCCGACGGTGAGTCGTCAGCGCCGTTACTGATAGCAACCGTCGAGATGCGGGTGCCGTCGACGCTCGTTACCTCGAACACGTATCCGCCCGCTTCGGCGGTGTCGCCGACCTCCGGGGCGCGGTCGAGTTGACTGAGCACCAACCCGCCGACGGTTTCGACCGCGTCCCTGTCGAGGTCGACACCGAGAGCCTCACTAATTGTTGACAGCGGGACGCCGCCGTCGGCGTCGTAGCTCCCGTCGCTTTGCTTGCGGATGGCGTGCTCGCGTCCGTCGACGTCGAATTCGTCGCGAAGGTCGCCGAGGACGGCCTCGACCACGTCCTCGATGGTCGCGATGCCTTCGAGCGACCCCCATTCGTCGATGACCGCGGCCATCTGCCGGCGGTCCTGCCTGAACTGCAACAGGAGGTCGTTGATAGCTGTCGTCTCCGGGACGACCGGTATCTCGCGGGCGATGTCGCCGGCAGTCGCGTTCTCGGTGCCTTCCTCGCCGGCTCGCAGCACGTCCTTGACGTCGATGAACCCGACGATCTGATCGCTATCGTCGGCTTCGACCACCGGATAGCGGGTGTGTCCTTCGTCGAGAACGACCGCCCGGATATCCGACAGTGTGGCGTCGGCCGGCACGCTCACAACGTCGGGCCGCGGGACCATGACTTCCCGGACGACAGTATCGTCGAGGTCGAACACGCGCTCTATCATATCGACCTCCGCCGCGTCGATATTCCCTTCCTCGCCAGACCGAGCCAGCACCCGTCGTATCTCACGCTCGCCGAGCGTCTCGTCCGTTTCCGAGGCCGCCGGGACACCCAGCAACTGCGTAAAGGCGTTGGCCGAGCCGTTGAACACGACGATACCGGGGTAGAACAGGTAGTAAAACAGCTTCATCGGCGGTGCGAGCAGCAGCGAGAGCCGCTCAGTCCGGGCAATTGCGAACGTCTTCGGCGCGAGTTCCCCGAAGACGACGTGGAGGAACGTGATGATACTGAATCCGACTGCGAACGCCACGAGGTGGAGGAGGCTCTCCGGCAGTAGCGGAGCCAGCACAGGTTCCAGCAGCGCCGCGACGGCGGGCTCACCGACCCATCCCAGCCCCAGCGAAGCAAGCGTAATGCCGAGCTGGGTCACTGCGAGGTAGTTGTCCAGGTCTGCCATCACTGCCTGAAGCGAGCCTGCGCCGGCTTTGCCCTCGTCAGCGAGCTGTTCGACAGACGTGCCGCGAACGCGAACGAACGCGAACTCCGCCGCGACGAAGAAGCCGTTCAGTCCTACAAGCACCAGCGCTACGAAGAGTTGCGCCGCAGAAAGCGCGAGGTTTACTATCGAACCCTCCAGGCGGGGCGCGTCGATATGTACATACACACCCATCTCCGTCACCGCAATAAAATACTGGAATATTCGCGTCCATACCGCCGTCGACTCCCTCAGCGGTACGCGGCACGGACAGTGTCTGCGATGACACCCGGCTTCCGGTAGTGTTTGGTCACCGGAGGCACCTCCCGGTCGAGATCGAGCATCTCGTAGACGGCGGTCATCGCCGACCGGACCGAGTACTCGACGGTGAACACCACGTCCCGCGGCTGTTCGGCGTACTGTCCGAGGAACGCCAGATTGTTCGACCCGTCCGGGACGACCTCGGGCCGGTCACCGGGCTCCCGGGGCTGGAAGTGCGCCGTGATGAACGGCATCATCGCCGGGATACAGGTCACGTCGTCGAGTAGCTCCGGGAGCCGGTCCTCGCACTGCAGGTGGTAACACAGCTCCCGGAGAATCTCGTGACCGGTGCATTCGGACATCGGTTTCTCCACGTAGTTCCCCTCGCGGTCCGGGAACAGCGCGTAGCCCCAGAAGACCTTCACGTCGTCCGGCTGGTTCGCGAAGTGGGGCTGTGCGGCGACGACCGTCGACAACAGCCAGTTCGACCCGAGGTAGGTGACGAGCCCGTTGCCCGGTTCCTCGCTGGTGAAATCGACGATGTGGTCGAACAAGTCGGTGTTGTGCAGGGTAACGGTGAACGACTCCCATTTCGTCTCCGTGACGTTATCGGCGAACACTGACGGATTGCCGAACTGTGGATTGTCCTCGGCGATGGACTTCCACAGCTCCCACGACGCCCCGGTCTCGTTCAGCTCTGGGGCCTCGTCCATCCCGCCAATAGACGAACCGTCGGTCATCGACCCGTTCGTCACGAACACGAGGTCGGACGGCTCGACGGGGACCGACTCGGTGCCGCTGTTGGTCTCACAGTAGAGCCGCTCGACAGTGCGCCCCGTCCGCGACGGGACGATGTCCATATCGGTCACCTCGTGGCCGTACTCGAAGGAGACGCCCCTGTCTTCGAGCCAGCGCCGGAGTGGGAGAATCATCGAGTCGTACTGGTTGTACTTCGTCCGGTCGATGCCCTCCATGGTGTGCAAGCGCGGGAACTCGTGGAGGAACCGGTACATGTACCGCCGAACTTCGGCGACGCTGTGCCACGGCTGGAACGCGAAGATGGTCGCCCAGACGTACCAGAAGTTCGTCTCCAGGAACGACTCGTCGAACCACTCCTCGATGCGCGTGTCACCGAGTCGCGGTTCGGGCGTGAGGAGCAACCGAGCTATCGACTGTCGATGCTGGCTCGTCAGTCCGTACTCGCCCGCGTCGATCCGCTCGCCCTCGTGCATCAGCCGCGTTTTCGCGTACGAGGGGTGCGCTTCGTTGAACTCGTCCATCACGTCTTTGACCGACCGCGAGTCGTCTTCGAGTGACGGAATCGTCTCGAAGAGGTCCCACGTACATTCGTACGTCGGATAGTTGAACATCCTGCCGCCCCGGATCAGGTACGCCTCCTCCGGGTCGCCGGCACCGTCCATCGCGCCACCGACGACGTCCAGCTTTTCGTAGACATGGATGTTTTCGCCGGGCATGTTGCCGTCCCGTACTAGGAACGCCGCGCCGGCGAGAGAGGCGATACCGCCGCCGACGAAGTGTGCGTCGCGGTCAGTGACGTGTGGGTGCTGGTGGCCAGTCATATTGAATCACCGTCATGTAGTCCTACACAAGTCCCAGCCCTAACGGTTGCCAACATATGTACAGCAATTTATAAGAGGGGGTATCTCACCGGAACAGCTCCGCTCTGACCGGGCTGCTGTCACTATTCGGAACTGGCAATCGTGTGGTCGATCAACTGGTCCGTTCCACGACGGAGGCGCTCCGAGATGGCGGACGTGGTCGCGTCGAGTTCCCTCGCGAGTTCCGACAGGTCTGCCTCGCGGGGGACGGCGAAGTATCCCTGTCGGTTGGCTGCCAGTAGTGCTTCTCGTTGCGGGGCGGTGAGTCCGTAGTCGTCGCCGCCGTGTTCCGTCTCACAGAGCCGGTGCGGGCGGAACGTGACACTGCTTGACTGACAGGCGTCACGGAACGCTTCGAGGTCCGCTCGGTCGGCGAACTGTGTGCTCACCTTCCACCCGTGCTCGGTCACGAGCGCACCCATCGGATACGTCTGCCGGTCGACGAGCTGGGTGTACATCTTGACGTAATCCGTATCGAGGACGACCCGATACCGCGACTCGACGATAGCCGAGTCCATGGCGACAAACTCCACGACCGACTCGTCGCCGAGCAATGCCGATTCGAGCGCGTCCGGTTCGACGCCCGTCGCAGAGAACACGAGTGCCGGCTCGTCGGTCGTCCCGGAAACGACGTTGTCGACGATCAATCGGGTGTTCAGCTCAGCGGCGACCGCACAGAGCGGCATATCCGCGGACTGCAACTCGAATTCACAGATGACGCTCATGTGTATTATTCAGCCGACCGAAATAAAGGCATACTGGGAATTCTCACGCATCGAAACCGACCAGTGGTATTGGAGCCGCTCGACGAACACGTGCGATATCCCTCCAGCAGACGCGAACTGGATTGCGTTACTGATCGTCCCGGCCGCGTTGCGGTCGGGATACGTATCGAAACGGGACAGAAGGCCGCGTGTACTGGACTGTTCGAGCAGCAACTGGTTGTTTAACACTCGGCTACTCCACTCCACGGCCGCCTCGGTCACATGTTGCCCCCTCCACATCTGACCAAGACCCATGCCAACTATGGCCATAGAAAAATATAGCCAGAGTTGTGATCTACCCTCAGAGCTAGCGGCCTCGGCACTCATAGGGCTCGTCACCAGCGGGGAGTCACCCCGGTTCGGCCCTGTGAGTTGTCGTCATCGGCCGCCAGATGGTACCGCCGCCGGCGACAAGACGGTTACTCATCGTGGCCACACAGTGGAACAAACGCTAAACCCACGCGGGTCAACCAGTCGTATATGAACAGACGACGCTTTCTCACACTTTTCGGGACGGGTGTCGTCGGCGCCATCGCGGGGTGCAGTGGTGAAGCAGACAACGCCGAAACCATTGACAGCCACCCGGCGGCCGCCGACCTCGAAGCCCAGCCCCGCCGCGGCGAACTGGGCGGCCACGTCGTCCTGGCGTTCGAAGACCCCTCCTGTCCGACCTGCCGCCGCTTCCACGAGAACACGGTGCCGGCTATCCGGGAGAACATCGTGGGGACGGGCAAGGGCGCATACGTCGTCCGGACGTACCCGGTCATCTATCCCTGGGGTGAGCCGGCGACACAGGCGCTGGAGTCGACGTTTGCCCGCGACAGCGAGGCGTACTGGGCGCTGTTCAAGCACTACTTCGCCGAACAGTCGTCGTTCGATACGGACAACGTTCTGGACCGGACGGCGACGTTTCTCACCGAGGAGACAGCGGTTGACGGCGAGGCGGTCGCACGCGATGCGCGGGAGCGAGCGCACGACGACGCTGTACAGGCTGATATCCAGGCGGCCGAGAACGCCGGGTTGGGTGAAACGACGCCGATAATTCTGCTGTTTGAGGACGGAGAGTTCGTGACGAAGGTCAACGGGAGCGTCAGCTACGACCTCATCGCCGAGGCGCTGGGAGAGCGCGACGGATGAGCATCGCACGCGGCCTCCGCCTGCCAACCACACGCGGTGACTGGCGGCTCATGGGCCGAACGGTCAGGCTCGTACTCACGCTGCCGGTCTATGCGGCGGTCGCCGTGGTCGCTGCCGTCGTCTCGCTGACGGTATTCGTCGTCTCGCTGAACGTCCCGCTAGTGCTTGACCTCGTTATCGGTGGGTCGCTCCCGCTTGCCAGCCGGCTGCGCGTGCTCGCTGAACTGTACCCGTTTATCGGCACGTCGTTCAACCCTGCCCAGGGTACCCTGCTGCTCGTCGTCGCCGTCCTCACGGGCGTCGACATCGGTCTGGTGGCGTACCACTTCCGCGAGCACGGGCTCGACCTCCAGCAGGGTGGCGCGGGTGTCGCGGGCGTTGTTCTCGGCACACTCGGCGCTGGCTGTGCGGCCTGTGGGTCGGCGGTTTTGCTGGGACTGCTGTCGCTACTCGGCGTTTCGACCTCGCTGCTGTTTCTGCCGCTGGACGGGCTGGAGTTCGCGCTGCTTGCGCTCGTGGTGTTGACCCTCTCCATTTACTGGCTCGCAGAGGGGATGCGCGGCGGCGAAATCAACGGGTGTCCGGTCGACATCTGACTGTGTCGCCGTGCAGTCATCCGTCCGGCTCTCTCGAAGAGATATCCGTGTCAGCGAGAGAAAACGTATAGTATCGTCAGCCGAACACCCATACTGAGAAGGTATGTCCGAGACGGAGTCTCAGGTGACGGTTTCGACGGAGTCCCCCGCCGAGTACGAGCACCTCCACCGGAAGCGGAAAGAGACAGTCGGGACAGTCGAACTGGCCGAAGTCGTCGATGTGTGGGTTGGTGAGAGCGAACTCGTCTGTCGGTTCCAGTTCGACTGGGCGACCGACCCGATACAGCGGCGCTACGACCTGAACAGCGACCGCGACATCGCCAAGGTCGAGCGACTCTGTGAAGCCAACGGCCTGCAGTTCGAGCAGGTCAGTCATCTACAGGGGTCGCTGGTCGAACTCGAATACACCGGTTCCCAGTGGCTGCCGCGGCCAGAGGCTGCCTACACAGACGGTGAAGGATCGGCGGTCGAGACGTTCCGCGCGGAGTGTCGGTTGCTGGTGGCTGAGCTGGCGCAGTCGCCCGCGTTCGTCCGGCGAGGCATCGAACGCGTCCGGGAACTGTCGACGACGCAACTGATTATTGGCATCATCCTCGTTAAAAAAGTCGCCATCATTGCTTTGCTCGCTCACCTTCTGCTGTAGCCGGACGCCTGCCGGCCTGCAGTGTGGAAGTCAGTTCTTGACTCGCCTCAGTCACTCATCGCGGGTCCGGAGTCAGCAGGCGTGTCCACGCGGTCGGTCCTGGCGGTCTCGAACTGTGAGAGTTCGTCGTTAAGAGTGGTGGCGTCGTCGGCGAACTGCTCCACCGAGTCGACCATCCCGGCAACGGTCTGGCCCTGCTGCTCGACCGTCGTGGCCATTTCACGGGCGTCGGTTGCGGTCTCCCCGGCGATGTCGTTGATGTCGTCAATTATCCGCACGACTTCCTGTGCGCTGGTCGCCTGCTGGTCGGTCGCTCGGTCGATTTCCTGAATGCCGCCGTTGACATCGACGGTGGCGTCGACCACATCTTCGAGCGTGGTAATAGTCTCGGAGATGGTGTTGCTGCCGCGGTCGACAGCATCTTCCATCGTCTCCATGGCGTCGACGGACGTGCCGACTTGGGACCGCAGCGAGCCGATGAGGTCTTCCACGTCGCCGGTGGCGTTCTGTGTCTCGGTCGCAAGCTGTTTGATTTCGTCCGCGACGACGGCAAAGCCCGAACCCGCTTGGCCGGCACGAGCGGCTTCGATGGACGCGTTCAGCGCGAGCATATTCGTTTCCTCGGCGATGCCGTCGATGACTTCGACGATCTCGGCCATGTCCTCGGCGATGTCGTCTAGTTGCTGGACCTCGCTTGCGGCGTTCGTCGAGTGATGGCGGATCTCGTCGACGGCACTCTGGGCTTCCGACGAGGACCGCTGGGCGTCTCGGCCGAGATTCGCAGCAGTGTTGCTCTGGTCGGCGATTTCGGCCACGGACGACGCCATTTCCTCGACGGTCGCCGAGAGGTCGCTGAGTTCGCTCGCTGCGTCGTCTAGTTGCTGGCGCTGGGTTTCTGCCCCGTCGGCGATGTCGGATGCGGTGTCGGCCACGGACTGTGTCTCAGCACGGACCTGCTGCCCGTCGGCCAGGACAGTTTCACTTCCGGTGGCGATACGTGTCGAGGTCGACTGGCCGCTGCCGATAGCAGTCTCCAGATCACTCAGAGTCTCATTGATCGCGGTCCCGACGGCGGCCATGGCGTCGCTCATGCTGTCGGTGTCAACACGGGCAGTCAGGTCGCCGGCGGCCGCGTCGTCGAGCGCCGTCCGGTACTGTGTCGCTTTCAGTTCGAGGTGGCTGCTCAGCGCCTCCATCTCGCTTCGCTCGGCTTCTGCGGTTTCACGGGCTTCTTCGGCCGCTTCGCGGGCCTCCTCGGCACGCTCCTGAGCTTCGTTTGCTTCCTGAATGTTCCGGCCGAGTGAGGCCGCCGCCCGTTCGAGTTTCGTGTATGCGTCTCCGACCTCGTCAATCCGGTCGACGCCGAAGTCGATGTCGTACTGGCCGTTGTCGACTGCCGTCGCCTTTCGATTAATCTCGATTATCGCGCGGTACATCTCACAGTAGCCCAGAAATCCGGTCACAGCGACGACGAACCCGATGAACACTGCGGCGGCTGTCACAGAGGAAAACAGCACGATAGCTAGTGCCGGTGCGCCCACAATCGACATCGCTGCCAGCAGGAAGACACGGGCGCTGAACGTCCGACGGAGCGGCGTCGGCAGGGACGGTTCGATTGTCATGGGAACAGTGCCGACCGCAAGCATGAGTCGGCCAAGCACGCCCGTCGAATCATCCGTCGTCATCGAAACCACCTCAAAACAGATGACGAGTAAACGACAAAAATAGGCCTTTTCGGGTGCATGTGTTACGTTCTCTCCGATCTATAAAAAGTCGCACCCTCAGAGTATCAGCGGTGAATTTCCCAGTGTTAGTTTGTTGTCGTGATTTCGACCACGTCGCGGTGGTCGAGTTCGGTGTCAGCGCCGATCTGGCGTTCGGTGCGCACGTCGTGCGCATGGAGGAACCCGTCGCCGATGTCGGTGTGCAGGAAGTACGCGAAGTCCTCGGCAGTCGACCCGTCTGGGAGGACGAAACAGTCCTGCAGGAAGGTCCCGTCCTCTTGGGGCTTGCGAGCGCCGGGGAACACCGCGATAGCTCCCAGTTCCTCGAACAGCGCGGTTTCGAGGGCCTGCTGGACGCCCGTCCCGCCGAACTCGGTGACGAACTCCCGGATCTGTTCGAGGCCTGCAGCCTTCTCATCTGGCAGGTCCGCCGTCACGGTAAACTCCTCGTCGCCCGGCCGGTAGTCGAGTACGCCCTGCTCGTTGCCGTTTTTCAGTGCCTTCTCGGCGTGGGCCGAGACGGGCACGAACATGAGATGCTCGTACTCCGGGTCCTCGGTGACGGTCTCCCAGTTGTCCTGGGCCGCCTCGGTGTCCATCTTGTTTGCCGCGATGAGCATCGGCTTCGTTCGGATACGAATCTCGCGGGCCAGAGCCTCCTTGTCCGCGTCATCCCAGGTGTCGGGGTCCAGTTCTAGGTCCAGCGCGAGCACGACCTGCTTTATTTCGTCGGCGTTGATTTTGAACGCCGACATCTGCTCGGCGAGGTCGTCCTCGATGGCCTTGTCCTCGCCGTGGTAGCCCGAGCGGTAGCGCTCGATGCCTTTCTCAAGAATATCGAGATACCACATGTCCAGCTCGTCTTCGAGGAAGTCAATGTCCTCGCGCGGGTCGTGGTCCTCAGTGGGTTCACCCTCCAGGTCCGTCTCGCCGGTGAAATCGACGACGTGGACGAGCACGTCGGCCTCGTTGAGGTCTGTGAGGAACTGATTCCCCAGTCCCTTCCCTTCGTGTGCGCCGGGAACGAGGCCGGCCACGTCGACAAGCTTCGTCGGGACGAACCGGACGCCGTCGGTGCAGTGGCCGTGGTTGGGCGTGCAGGTGTGGTCGAACTCCGGGGCCGCACAGTTGACGCGGACGTAGGCTTCGCCCATCGACGGGTCGATTGTCGTGAACGGGTACGCGCCCTCGGGCACGTCGTTCATCGTCGCCGCATTGAAGAACGTGGACTTGCCGACGGAGGGCTTGCCGACGAGTCCGATCTTGTAGCTCATTGCACCGACGAAGCGGTTTCAGCGGCTTAAACGCTGTTACACGAGCGACGAGAGCGTGTGAGTCACACGCAACGGGTGGGAAATTACACTGTCCGCTCGTACACGTTCACGGGGTGTTCCTGGCCGCCGAACTCGGCCGTCCGCTCGCCGATCTTCTCGAAGTGGGTCCGGTAGAACCCGTTGCCGACTTCGTTCTCGGCCAGCACCTCGTCGCGTATCTTCCGCACGGAGAGGTCCCGCAAGTGGCCCTCGCCCCGGCGAAGCAGTTCGGTCCCGATACCCTCGCCCCAGTAGTCCGGGTGGACGTACAGGTCGAGGTCGCCGAACCCGGTCGCGTCTGTCATCCCACAGCTCATGTACGCCACTACGTCGTCGTCGGCCGTCGAGACGAACAGTCCGACCTCGTCGAGTTCTATCATCCGTTCTAGTACCGGCGGCGCGTACCCCTCCCTGAGGTGGTCGTTTACCGTCTCCGCCCCGAGGATATCGTCGTACACCGCGTGCCACGCGGCCCGTGCGACCCGACGGATATCTGCGATATCCACCGATTCGGCCGGTCGGATGGCTGTCTGGAACGACATATGTAAACATCCAACGTGAACCCTCATAGAACTGTGGTCTGGCTGACACCGTACGGTATCCGCCGTGGTCCGCTTCGCCTGAGATAATAGGGCAACTCTTATGTACACTTCTGTACGTTAGTGTTCAGTAATGGACGACAGTGAGGAGATAGACCCAGCGGTTCAGTCGATTCTCGACGCGGCGCGGGAGCGCGGTGGCGGCGGCGACAGGGTGTCGGTGTCGCCCCGGTCGCTGTCGGACGCCTTCGACGCGGTGGCGGCCGACGGACGGACGCCGGTCATCGCCGAAATCAAGCCCACGAGTCCGACCGCGGACGGCGAGCGGACCGACGACCCGGTCGACCTCGCCCGGCAGATGGTCGAGGGCGGCGCGGCGGCGCTCTCGGTGCTGACGGAGCCGGACCACTTCGGCGGGTCGGCGGCGACGCTCGAACGGGTTCGCGATGCCGTCGACGTGCCCGTCCTGCGAAAGGATTTCATTCTCCACGAGGACCAGCTGGACGTCGTCGAGGCGGATGTCGTCCTGCTCATCGTCCGCTTTCTCGAAGCCGACGGGACGGACGACCTCGCGGACCTCCTCACGGCCGCACGCGAGCGGGGCTTCAAAGTCCTCGTGGAGGCCCACACCGCGGCGGAGGTCGAGACGGCGCTGGAAGCGGGCGCGGACATCATCGGCGTCAACAACCGCGACCTCGCCGAACTCGACGTGGACCTCGGAACGTTCGAGTCCGTCGCGCCAGACGTCCCGGAGGGCGTCACACTCATTGCTGAAAGTGGCATACAGACAGCAGACGACGTCACACGGATGTGCGATGCCGGTGCGGACGCCCTGCTAATCGGCTCGGCGATCATGGACCACGACGCGGCGACGGACGTGGAAGCGAACACGCGGCGACTGACACGCGCGGACACTGATGCAGTTGAGACGACACCTACAGACACATGAGCACTGACGACGCATACGACCCCAAGTTCGGTGAGTACGGTGGACAGTACGTGCCCGAGGCACTGATGCCAGCTATCGAAGAGCTGACCGACGCCTACCAGCGGTACGTGCTGGAAAACGAGGACGGCTTCATGGACGAGTTCCGGGAGCGGCTGGCCGACTTCGGCGGCCGACCGACGCCGCTCCAGTACGCGGACCAGCTTTCTGCCCGGTACGATACCGACGTGTATCTCAAGCGCGAGGACCTGCTCCACGGCGGCGCACACAAGCTCAACAACGCGCTCGGGCAGGTCCTGCTGGCGAAGTACATGGGCAAGGAGCGCATCATTGCCGAGACCGGCGCGGGCCAGCACGGCACGGCGACGGCGATGGCGGCGGCCCACCTCGACATGCCCTGCGAAATCTACATGGGCGAGACTGACATCGCGCGCCAGCGTCCCAACGTCTTCCGCATGCGCATCAACGGCTCCGAGGTCAACCCTGTCACGGTCGGCCGCGGCACGCTGAAAGAGGCCATCTCCGAGACGATGCGCGACTGGGCGACCACCGTCGAGAACACCCACTACGTCATCGGGAGTATCGTCGGCCCGCACCCGTTCCCGAAGATGGTCCGGGACTTTCAGGCGGTCATCTCTGAGGAGGCCCGCGAGCAGGTTATCGAGAAGACCGGCGGGCTGCCCGATTCGGTCCTCGCCTGCGCTGGCGGCGGCTCGAACACCATGGGCACCTTCGCCCACTTTGTTGATGATACCGACGTCGACCTCTACGCCGTCGAAGCCGGCGGCTCCTCACTGCAGGTCGATGAGGAAGAGGGCGTTGCGCCCAACTCCGCCACCCTCTCGACCGGCGACGAGGGCGTCCTCCATGGCGCGCGCACGAAGCTCCTGCAGGACTCTGACGGCCAGATCATGGAGTCTCACTCCGTTTCGTCGGGGCTCGACTACGCCGGTGTCGGCCCGGAACTGGCCCACCTCGTCGACGAAGACCGCGTCACGCCGGTCAACGTCGACGATGACATCGCGCTAGAGGCGTTCCACCGCCTCTCCCAGGACGAGGGTATCATCCCGGCTCTGGAGACGGCCCACGCCTTCGGCTATCTTGAAGAGCACCACGACGAAGTCGGTGACTCTGTCATCATCAACGTCTCCGGCCGTGGCGACAAGGACCTCGAAATAGCCATCGAAGAGACCGCGAAGCGCGACCTCGATATCGCGCCGGACATGTCTATCTTCGAGCGCGTCGGCGGAGGTGGCCTCTGATGGGTCTTGAACGCGCCTTCGCCGACGAGCCCGCCTTCGTTCCCTACCTCGCGGCCGGCGACCCGAGTTACGAGGCGTCGCTAGCGTACGTCGAGGCGCTGGCTCGCGGCGGGGCAGACGTCATCGAACTCGGCCTGCCGTTCTCCGAGCCCATCGCGGAGGGCAAGACCATCCAGAACGCTATCGTCCGCGCGCTGGAAGCCGGGATGACGCCCGACCGCTTCTTCGAGTTCGTCGAAGACCTCGATGTGGACGTACCGCTCGTCTGTATGACCTACTATAACCTCATCTATCAGTATGGCGAGAGCGAGGGGCCGCGCCCCTTCGTCGAGAAGGCCGCCGCGGTGGGCATTGAGGGGCTCGTCGTCCCGGACCTCCCTGGGGAGGAAGCCGGCCCGCTCCGGACGGCCTGCGACGAGTTCGGACTCGATCTGGTGTTCATCGTCGCGCCGACGACGAGAGGCGACCGGCTCGAACGGATGCTCGAACAGGTGTCGGGCTACGTCTACGTCCAGGCACGTCTGGGCGTCACTGGCGCACGAGAGAACGTGGACGATGCCACCGAGGAGTCGCTGGCTCGCCTCTCAGACTGGAACGTGCCAAAGGCCGTCGGGTTCGGCATCAAGACCGGCGACCACGCCGAGCGAATCGTGTCTGCCGGCGCTGACGGCGTCATCGTCGGCTCCGCGCTGGTGGATATTGTCGCCGAGGGCCACGAAAACGGCGATGCTGTCGGTGCGGTAGCCGACCGGCTTGAGGCGAAGGCTCGCGAACTCAAAGAAGGTGCGCTCCGGGGCGGACCAGAACAACCGCAACCGGAACGCACATAATCGTACTTGCCACACTGTCTCATATCATGACTGCAGGAAAACGCGCACGACTCGAACGCATCGGGACAGACGACACATACGTCATCATCCCGATGGACCACGGCATCACGATGGGGGCGGTAAAGGGCCTCAAAGACATCGAATCGACGATTGACGCGGTTACCAGCGGCGGCGCAGACGCCGTCCTTACCCAGCGTGGCATCGCCGGACGGGTCCACCCCAACAAGAACGACGCGGGCTATATCACCCATCTCAACGGCTCTACTACTATCGGCCCGGACGAGCAGGACAAGCGGACCACGGGAACGGTGGAAGACGCCATCCGCGCCGGGGCCGACGCCGTCTCGTTCCACATCAACGTCGGCAGCCAGTACGAACCCGAACAGATCGAGGAACTCTCCGAACTGACGACCGAAGCCAGCCAGTACGGCCTGCCGGTACTGGCGATGGCCTACGCCCGTGGCCCTGACATCGACGCCGAGAACGAGGACTACAACCAGTCCGTTGGCCACGCCGTCCGACTGGCCGAGGAACTCGGCGCGGACATCGTCAAGACCGGCTACACCGGCTCTGCCGAGACGTTCCAGCACGTCGTCGAGTCCACGTCACTGCCGGTGGTCATCGCCGGCGGCTCGAAGGGCACCGACGAGGAGACCGTCCGGATGGTCCGGGGAACGATGGACGCCGGGGCCGCCGGCGTCTCGATGGGCCGCTCTATTTTCCAGCACGACGAACCGGAGAAAATCGCTAGCGCCGTCTCCGCTGTCGTTCACGACGACGCCACCACCGAAGAGGCGCTCCGCGAGGCCGGACTGGCCGTCGAGGCCTAAAAGCCAAACAGCGACCGCATTCGCGAACCGAGACCGTCTCCGTCGCTGGCATCCGCGTCGCGCTCGCTTGGCGTGTCCGACGGCGAGTCACTGGGTTCTTCTTCCGGTGTGTCGGCACCTCGTGACACACCGCCGTCTCGCTCTACCTCGTCAGCATCCTGTTCTGGCCCGTCCATCGGTGCTGGTTCGCTCTCCACCAGCTCAGTCCCGTCGATTACCGACGGGGTTTCGGCTTCGTTTTCGGTGTCCGTCTCCGAAGCGGCTGGGTTATCGAGGTCGCTCAGCTCGGCCCCGTCGTCTGCCGCTGGCTCGTCCTCTCTGTACTGCTCGGCTGGCGCTGGACCGATCAGACAGCTGTCGTCCCTGATTGCGTCCGATGGGGGGACTGTCTTGCCGCCGTCGGTTGTCCCGAGGCTGTGGCTCTGTGGTGGCTGCTCCGTTGGCCGGGCCTTCGGTTCTAGGTCGTCCGAGTCAGTGGACTCCTTCAGAGCGCCTGCGTTTGTGGTGTCGGTCGACGCCTTCTCGGTGTCGACGAGCTGTTCGGATATCCGCTCGTAGGCAATCGCGGCACCGCTGTTGGGCGCGTTCCTGACGACGGGCGTGCCACTGTCCTGTGAATGTGGGACGGCGTCGTCTTCCGGCACGTGGCCGAGCAGTTCGACGTTGAGAAACGTCGCGATTTCATCGGCACCCGGCGACGCGCCTGTCCCAGACTTCGTGAGGATCAGGCCTCGAACCGGCGCATCGACCCGCTCTGCGAGTTCTTTGGTGTTCGAGACGTTCCGTATTGATGCCACCCGCGGTGTCGACACGAGCAACACGTCGTCGGCGAGTTTGAGCGGCTGAATCGTCTCTTCGCTCAGTCCCGCCGGGGTGTCCAACAGGACGATGTCGTGGTGCCACCTGAGGGTTTCGACGATACCGGGCAGCCGGTCGAGGTCGGTGTCCGCGTACCCTTCAAGCGTGGTCCCGCTCGGCACGATTGACAGGTTCACGTCGGTTTCGTACATCGCGTCCGTGACCGACGCGTCGCCGGCGAGCACGTCGTGAAACGTCGCGTGCTTGTCAGTGTCGATGCCGACATCGAGAAAATCGACGAGGTTCGCCATCGCCAGGTCCATCTCCACGACAACGGTCGAGTAGCCGGCCCTCGCCAGCAGTGTACCGAGGTTGATGCTGGACGTCGTCTTTCCGACCCCCCCTTTCGCCCCGGCAATCGTGTAGACGTGGTTAGTAACCATCTGTAGCTGGACCGTATTTTGTAGTTACTTTATTAGTAAATCTCATTGATAAGTTTACTGGCTAACAATTAATTACGATAATCGGATGTAGATAAATAACAAGTGTCGTATTTCTTCTGGTTCTAATTCCAGGAACCCACCCGAATCGCCTGTCGTACCTATTTCTCTTCTCTGTTCACCACTCGACAGACCCACCCGGGTTCCGCCACGTTCAAGCCTCGCCGTTGCGGACGTGGGCGTATGACTCGAAGCGTCTGGCTCAAAGCCGACAGCGAGGTCGGCGACTGGGAGACACGGAAACGCCGGATAACCGCTGGTATCGAGGCCGGCGTCGACTGGGTACTGGTCGACGAGGACGATGTCGAACGCGTCTCGGAACTCGGCGAAATAAACATCGCTGCGTTCACCAACGGCGATGTCCACGTAATGGAGGCCGAGGCAGCGGACTCAAAGGCCGACGCCACCATCGTCGGGAAAGACGGAGAGGGCGACGGCACGGTCGACCTCCCGTCCGACTTCTCCGGGTCCGCGGACCTCTCGACGCTCCGGCAGAACGGAGCCGCTCCCGACGGCGGCTACGTCCGCATCTTCGACGAGGACTACGAGGCCTTCGCCGAGGCGGTCGCCGCCGAAGCCGACTTCACCATTGTCATCGGCGAGAACTGGCAGATTATTCCACTCGAAAACCTCATCGCCCGCGTCGGCGAGGAGACGGACCTCATCGCCGGCGTCCGGACCGCCGAAGACGCCCGAACGGCCTACGAGACGCTGGAACTGGGTGCCGACGGCGTCCTGCTAGATACCGACGACGTCGACGAAATCCGCAAGACGGTGGAGGTCCGCGACGAGATGGGACGGGAATCGCTCGACCTAGAGTACGCCGAGGTCACCGCCATCGAGCAGACCGGCTCCGCTGACCGCGTCTGTATCGACACGGGCAGCCTGATGGAACACGACGAGGGGATGCTCGTCGGGTCGATGGCTCGCGGACTCTTCTTCGTTCACGCAGAGACGGCAGAATCACCGTACGTCGCTTCCCGGCCGTTCCGGGTCAACGCCGGCGCGGTCCACGCCTACGTCCGGACGCCTGACGGCGGGACGAAATATCTCTCGGAACTCCAGTCCGGCGATGAGGTCCAGATAGTCGACGCGAACGGTCGGACCCGCGAGGCTATCGTCGGCCGCGCGAAAATCGAGAAGCGCCCGATGTTCCGCGTGCAGGCCGAAACCAAGGACGGTGACCGTATCGAGACGCTGCTCCAGAACGCCGAGACAATAAAGGTCCACACCCAGAACGGCCGAACCGCCGTCACGGACCTCGAACCCGGCGACGAAATTCTCATTCACCACGAGGATACGGCGACGCACTTCGGCGAACGGATCGAAGAGAGCATCATCGAAAAGTAAGCCGACCCCATTCGGGGCTGACCGCAGCCGTCGGGCTACTGCTGGTCCGCCTCGAGCGGGTCCAGTTGCGTCGTACACCAGTGACAGAAGTCGATGTCTTCGTCGAGTTCCTTGCCGCAGTTCGGGCACGTTGTGCCGGCTTCGACTTCCGTGGCCTGATTTTCGTTGACCGCGACCCAGTAGGCGTCGACGACGTTGAGCGTCGTAATCACAACCGAGCCGATTGTCACTTCGGTGGGTCTGGACTGATACGACGACGAGATAGCCTCTACGCTTAGCTGGGTGACAGGGTCGATAGCGCCAGTGACGACGAACACCACCGACAGCATGAACAGTAACCCGAGCCACAGCAGTCCCCGCACCCACTTACGGAGGTAGAAATGTCCCAACCCGGGGAAAATGAACGCAAGCACCACGGCCAGCAACGGCCGCTTGCGTCCTTTGCCAGTCATACTCAGCGAGTCTATCTCGCATACGCCTATATCTTCCGAAGGATCCCTGTCCGGACGAAAGCCCCGTACAGGCGGTTCCCCCATCAGCCTTCGCTCTGTAGCTGTCTGACCAGCGTCCGGAGCGTTGCGAGGTCGTACTGACCCGGCGCGGTCGCGTCAGCGGGATCAAGCGGTGCATAGCCGATGCGGGAGCCGTACAGCGGGGCAACGGCCCGGGAGTGGCGACCGGCCGACCCCATGCACATCGTGGCGACCTGTTTGCCCGCGGTGGTCAGCGCTCGGGTCGCCCCGAGCATCGCCAACACGTCGTCGGGCGACTGGGCTGTGCTGGCCATCTTCCCCACGTCGCCCTGAGCGCAGGCCCGTTCGAGCCGACTTACAATCGCCTCACGGGCAGGTGTGGACTCGAAGTTGTGCGTCGAGACGACCACGGACGCATCGCGGTCGCGGGCAGCGTCGGCGACGCGGCCAGCGTTGTGGTCGCCGGCTCCCTCCAGCGCTGCGAGTTCGAGGTCGACGGCCCTCACAGCGTCGTGTTCGAGCGCAGCTTCGAGTGTATCGAGGCGGCCTGCGGTATCAGCGGCCTCGCCACCCTCCCACGTCGGTCGGTTCGTGACGAGTATCGGGAGATCGCCGTCGTAGGCGTCCAACTGTGCCAGCGGCTCGTCGGCGAAATCCATCCGTAACTCCAGCCCGTCGGCGTCGGCGCGAGCGGCCGGCTCCACCCCGAGGTCGTCGGTGGCAGCGAGCAGGGTGAACGACTCGAAGTCCATGGGTCGGCTTGGACGGAGTCACACAAAAAGGCGTGCTTACTCGACCCGCTCGTGGACAGCCCGAAAGCCGTCATCGGTCGCTGTGACTGAGTCAACCGCGTAGAACTGGATCCGTTTTTCCTGTTTCGTGTTGACGACGAAGTCGTACTGCTCGGCCTCGTAGCCCGGTTCCTTGCCGTCGCTGCGCCGTTGCTCTACCCACGAGCGGTGGTCGGCGAGGCGCTCCTGAGCGATGGTTCGGGAGCGCTCCGGAGCGGTGGCAACTCGATCTTCCAGCGTCGACAGCAGGTCCGGATCGCGGTCCACACCCACAGAGTTCCGGCGGGCGAGCATCGCTGCAAGCGTCGTCGTCCCGGTCCCGAGAAACGGATCGAGTACGGTGTCGTCGTACACAGAGAACATCGAGATGAGCCGATAGGGCACTGTCAGCGGGAAGGCACCCGAGCGGTCCCGAAGCCCGTCGTCGAGGTCCTGGGTCTCGCCGGGTAACTCCCAAAGGTCGGAGAACCACTCGTTGCGCTCCTCCCAGAAGTAGGCGCTCTCGTAGCGGCGGTCTGCGCCCGGTTCGAGGCGGCGGCGCTCCCCGTTGCGGAACACGAGGATGTGTTCGTGTTCGAGCGTCGGATACGCGTTCGGCGGCACCATTCCCGAACCCATGAACTTCGCGCCGCTGTTGGTTGGTTTCCGCCACAGAATATCGGGCAGCGCCCGCAGGCCGTGGTCGGTCAGTCGGTCGGTTATCTCCGCGTGGTTCGGGTAGGAGCGAAAGCCGTCCGCCATTGATCGCGTCGCGTCCCCGACGTTGATGCAGGCGATGCCGCCGGGGACCAGCACGCGCTCTATCTCAGCCCACACCGCATCGAGCACGTCGTGCATCAGGGTGAACGCCCGGTCGCCGTCCCCGTCGTCCAGCGCCGCTCCGATGTCAGGGTCCAGTTCGGCGAAGATGTCGTCCCACATCTCGATCATCGGGTACGGGGGGGACGTGACCACCAGTTCGACGCTGTTGTCGGGACACGCGAGCGTGCGAGCGTCACCGGTTCGAACCCGGTGTGTCGTCTCCATACCGGTCCCAGCGGGCGGGCCGACTCTAGTCTTGCGGTTATCGGTCGACGGCGGGCACGCTTTCCGTGTGACAGTCGGTGACAAAAACGGTTCTCACAGCGATGCAACGCAAATACCCAGCTTACGCGACGGGCAGGTCCTGCTCGGCTTCCAGCAGCTCGTGGTAGCGGTTGCGGATGGTGACCTCGGAGATGTCGGCGACCTCGGAGACGGCGGCTTGCGTCGTCTTCTCGTTGGTCAGCAGTGCGGCGGCGTAGACGGCGGCGGCGGCGAGGCCGACCGGCGACTTCCCGGAGTGGACGCCCTGTTCCTTGGCGTTCTGGAGGAGCTGACGGGCGCGGTGTTCGGCCTCGTCGGACAGTTCCAGCGAGGAGGCAAAGCGCGGGACGTAGCTCTCGGGGTCGGCAGGACGGACTTCGAGCGAGAGTTCGCGGACGACGTAGCGGTAGGTCCGCGCGATTTCGCTTTTCTCGACCCGGGAGACCTCCGTGATCTCGTCGAGCGAGCGCGGGACACCGGCCTGGCGCGCGGCGGCGTAGACGGACGCCGTCGAGACACCTTCGATGGAGCGGCCGGGCAGGAGGTCCTCGTCCAGCGCGCGGCGGTAGATGACGCTGGCCGTCTCGCGGACGTTTTCCGGGAGTCCGAGTGCCGAAGCCATCCGGTCAATCTCACCGAGGGCCTGCTTGAGGTTGCGTTCCTTGGAGTCCCGCGTTCTAAAGCGCTCGTTCCACTTGCGCAGGCGCTGCATCTTCTGGCGCTGTTTACCCGACAGAGAGTTACCGTAAGCGTCCTTGTCGCGCCAGTCGATGTTGGTCGAGAGGCCCTTGTCGTGCATCATGTTCGTCGTCGGTGCGCCGACGCGGGACTTCTCGTCTTTCTCGCTGGAGTCGAACGCGCGCCACTCGGGGCCGCGGTCGATCTCGTCGGACTCGACGACAAGGCCACAATCCTCACAGACTGTTTCGCCGTGTTCGTCGTCGATAACGAGCGAGCCACTGCACTCCGGGCACGCCGTGCTCTCTGATTCCGTCGACTCCGTCGTCTGTTCTTCACGTTGCTGTCGTGTTCGTGTGTGTTCACTCATTGGTTGCGAAGGCGGGTGCTCACCGGGTGGGAGACATCACAGAACCCGGAGGCAGTCGGTAACACTGTATTCGAACGAAAGTCATTAAAACATTCCGGTATTGTCATCGAGACCACCGATACACGTCACGAAACCCACGTTTGTGCATCAGTCGCATGACCATTCATATAATAGCTGTCGGGTATTTTCGGGGTCAGTTCCCACAACCCGGTTATAATTGCGTACAATAAGTAGCGCCACCCCTTCGTTGTCACTGCCTACTGAAATGTTTCGACGACAGCGGGCAGACACCCCTCCCCGGGCTCGTAATAGGAATTGTGGTCGGCAACGGCCGCCGTGACATCGTAATCGGCGTAATTCCCGGGAGCGTCTTCGGGACTCTGGACACCCTTTTCACCGACTGCTTCCGTCCACTCCGCAGCACTGAATGCAGTCCCCAGCACCACGTCGTCGTCCTTGTGGAAGTTGTCGAAAGACGCGGTGGCGTACTTGATGGACTCGCCGTATGTCTCATCGACCTCAACGACGGAGTCACCGATAGCGCCCCCCAGTAGAGCTATCGACTCGACTGCATCTTCGCGTTCACGCTCGTGGAGCGACGCCATCGTTTCCACAGCCACTTTCGCACCGAGTGAATGGCCGAGTATCCGGACTGGTAGCCCACCGCTGTCGTTGTGGTCGACAACCCACTGCGCGAGCTTCGGACCGTTCTGTTCGGCGATGGCGACCCCTTCGCTCCAGCCAATGCCGTCGCCCATATCGGCATCCCAGGTGAACCCCACGGTGAACTGGTCGTACTCGTTCGCTTCAAGCCCGATCTGACAGGTGTAGGCGGCGTCTCTGGCATCCGTCTCCCCAAGGCTCCAGCCGTGGACGAAGATGACGAGTTCCGTATCGTCGTTAGTCCGGTTAGACTGCCAGTCCCCGACTGTTTCGTACTCTGTCTCTGTATATTCGGCCTTCAGTTTACCGTCGTCAGTGAACTGCTCACGTGTCGAAACGAGCGGGAACTCCGCTGGAGCCGTGTACTCTCCGTCATCACCGCCGAGCTTGCCCCCTCGCACAGAGCCACTCGTACCGAGTGCTGCCATCGATGCCACGGCACCAGTCGAGGCTCTGAGGAAACTGCGTCGCGTTTGCCCGTCCAGTTCGCTCGATTGTATGCTACGTTGAAGCATAGCAAAATCGCGTAGCTTTCCACTTTATATAACATTAACTATTATAATTAACATTGTTAGTAAAGGCTCCCTTATTTGTAATATTAATAAAGAAAGGAACCGCCTGAGGACTGCTAGCTGGACGCGAAGTCTCAGTGGGGCGTTGTTGTATCGGCCCGAGTGTTGCCAGCGCAATCCCAGTAGAGTGGGGTGCTGTTGCAGGACGCGGCGGCACTGCGATCAGTCGTTCGTTTCCGGTTCGATAGCGTCCGTCGACTGGGACTCCTCGACGGCTGTGGTCAACGAGACGTTGAGCCAGGCCATAGACACGACGCCGCCGATGATGGTGACGATGTTCTTGACCGCGTGGTCGACGATAGCGACACCGATGGCCGCGGCGACGCCGACCGGTGTTAGCGACGCGACGATGACGGTGAACGCACCCTCGTAAAGACCGACCCCGCCGGGCGTCAGCGGCAGAACCTTGGCGAGGTTCCCAACGCTGACCGCGAAGAAGCCAACGGCAACCAGTGACGGCGTCAGGCTGTAGCCGAAGGCCGCAAAAACGATTAGAGCCGTTATCACGTCGAACGTCCAGATCAGGAGACTTCCGATGCCGACACGAGTGAACGCCGACCCATCAGCGGCCACCGTCTGTACGTCACCGACGAACCCCTCGATAATGCCGGCAACGTAATCAGCATAGGAGTCACCGCTCAGTCGCTCGATGACGGCCCGAACGAGGTTGCGGTCGCTCCGCGCACTGGCGACAATAGCCACCACGGCTCCGATTGCTACAAGGCCAACACCACCAGCTACGGCCACGGCAGTCCGTCCGCTGCTGGCTGCGTCGCCGCCGACTGTATCGCCCGTCAGCGCCGTCAGCAACTGTTCGGCCGACCCCGTTACAGCCAGCCCGATCATGACGACACCAGCAAGTAACGTTATCGTCAGCAGATCAAACACCCGCTCGACGGCCAGCGACGCGAACCCGGACGGGTACGGAATCGAACGACGCGCTTTGATAACATACGCTCGGACCGCGTCGCCGGCTCGCGCCGGGAACACAAGGTTCCCGGTCTGGCTGATGAATACCGCCCCCGTCAGGAAGCGCCACCGCTCCCGATACCCCATCGAGGCGAGGATGTCCCGGTAGCGGATGCCCCGGAGCGGCCACGAGACGGCGTAGACGACGGCGCTCAGCGCGACGATTTCGGGCGCTGCCCCGGCCATCTCCGCGAGGACGCGGTCGGGGTCGAGGTACTGCGTCATCAACAGGAGGGCGACGACGACGAGCAGCGTCCCCGCGCCCAGCGACACCTCACGGGTAATCCGGGGGCTGACCGACAGCTCCCAGAACGTCCGGAGAATCTGGCTGCCCATGCCGAACACGTCCCGGACGATGTCGACCTTCGAGTCGCCCTTGGGCGTCCAGTCGACGGGGAACTCCTTCACCCGGTAGCCGTTGCGCTGGGCCTTCACGAGCAGTTCCGTGTCCCAGAACCAGTGTTCGTCTTGGACGAGGGGCAACAGCGTCTCCAGCGCCCCCCGGTCGAAGGCCTTGAAGCCACACTGGTGGTCCCTGATGTCCGACCGGAGGAGCGTCCGGACGAGCGTGTTGTAGCCGAAGCTCGGAACCCCCCGCTTGGCAGGTCTGTCGGCGCGGTTCTCGGGCATCCAGCGCGACCCCGTCGCCACGTCGTAGCCGTCGACGTGGACGGCGTCGACGAGTTCTTGGAGGTACCCCATGTCCGTCGCCAGGTCGGTGTCGAAATACACCAGCGTGTCGCCGTCGGCCCGCTCGAAGGCGTACTCCAACGCGCCCCCGCGGCCGAGCCGCTCGTCGCTGTGGACGTGTCGGACCCGGCTGTCCTCGTCTGCGAGCCGCGCCGCTATCTCCGGCGTGCGGTCCGAGCACCCGTCCTCCGCGACGATGACCTCGAACGCGTCTTCGGGGAGAAACGAGGCGAGCGTCCCGACCGTCGTCGAGACTGTGCTCTCGATGGTGTCTTCCTCGTTGTAGGCGGGGAGAACGACGCTCACCTCGACCGCAGTCATACGCTCTTGGTCATCCCCGGAATGAAAAGTACTTTCCGTTCGTTACGCTCCCGGGACGGGAACGGCAGTTAGTCAGCGCCTTCCCCAGACTGGGTAGTCGCGAACCGCTCGATGGACGCGACGTCGATGTCTCCGACCGACTCGTAGGGTCTGTTTACCACCACGTCGCCGGCGGTGCTGCGGCCGATGCCGGGAATCGCGGTGAGTTCGTCCATCGACGCGCTGTTGAGGTCCAGCGGGTAGGGGACCCCGGTGACCGATCGGTAGCCGTGGTCCGTGACCGCGATGTCGACGACGCTGCCGAGTTCGCGCTCGCCCGGGATGCCCACGAGAAGCGGGTAGGTCCCCAGTTGCCGGCCGAAGGTCTTGCCGTCCTGGTGGTACTCCAGGTGTACGTCGGGCAGGACGGTCCCCGGCGGCGCGACCCGCTGGAGCATCGGGTTGTCGATGGTCTCTCGGACCTCGCGCTTGTACTGTTTGAACAGTTGCTTGTGGTCCTTCGCGATGTCCGCGCCGGTGTCGGCCATGTCGGTCCCCTCGAAGGCCATCACCTGGCGGATGTTCACCCGCCGGAGCATCAGCCCCTCGTCGTAGACGCGCTGGAGGAACCGTTTGTTGTGCTCGAACGTCTCCTTCGTCTCGCCTTTCAGCCCGTGGACGAGATTGATCCCCGGCAGGAGCTTCGGGAGCCGGCGTGCAGCGTCGTCGCCGAAGTTGGGAGCAGTGTCTCTGTCACCTCCCGGCCGCCAGCCGGCTACCTCGTTGACGATTTTCACCGCCTCGAAGCACTGGTCGGCGGTGACGTTGAGGTTGTTGTCGCCCATCACGTTCGGGTCGGCCGACTCCAGGCCGAACGCGGCGGTGTCGCCGGGCGTGTTGTGCTCGGCGATGATGCGGATGCCCTCGCGGGCTTTCTCCGGCCACTTGACGACCGTGATGGGGTTCATGTTGTCGAGGTGCAGCGTCTCCAGGTCCGGCGCGACCTCGCGGATGCCGCCGTAGAGCCGCCGCAGGGCGTCGGGATTGGGTGCCTCGCCGTCGCCGCCGTAGGCGAGGATGTCGGCCTGCCGCCCGAGTCGGAAGTGCTTCACGCCGCGGTCCGAGAGGGCGTCGACCTCGTCGACGACGCTCTCGGGCGGCCGGAAGTCCGGGTCGCCGTACATCGGTTCCGTGCAGAACGAGCAGCGGTACGGACAGCCCCGTGAGGTCTCCATCTCGCAGATGAGGTAGTCGGGGTGGTTCGGGTGCTGTTCGACGACGAACGCGCCGGCCCGGGCCCAGCGGGTCTCCTCCTCGACCGAGCGGTAGCGGTCGTTGAACCCCTCCAGCCCGGAGTCGACGAGGTCGTACACCGCGGCCTCCACGTCGGCCATCGCCAGGAAGTCGAAATCGAGGTCGTCGCGGGCCGTCTCGCTCGCGCCCTCGTTGGCCTCGCCGACGCCGAAGCGGACCGGGCCGCCCATCAGCGAGGTGCCGTCGGCCGTCCAGGCGAGTTCGCGCACTTCGTCGGGTTCCGCCGGCGTCCCGCCGACGTACTTGCCGGGGACGGTCATGCCGCCGACGTACACCATGAGGTCGGCGGCCTCCACGTCTCGCCAGACTGCGTTATCCTCCCGGAGTTCGTCGATAGTGTGATACGTTATCTGCTCGCGGGGGACGCCGGCGTCGACCAGCGCGCCGGCGGCGTACCGCGGGTACGTCGAGATGTACGGCGGCACCCCGAAGTGTGCGGGCTCGTCGACGTAGCCGTCGACGATGGTCACGTCGAGCGTCTCGGGGTCAGTCATACCCGCCGCTTGACGCTCGACACTCAAAACCGTGTCTGGTCAGCCGTGGCGACATACACGGCCAGGTGCGGGCTCAAGAAAACGTAGTCAGTACTATCGCTACTCCCGGTTGCAAATCACTTTCTCCCAGCCCGCGCCATGGCCTCGTATGGAACGGGTCGAATTTACTGTCCGTGGCGCGGACGCGAGCACGCTGCCCAGGGCGTTCCATGACATTGATGAGGAGAACCGCGAACTGTATGACGGCAACGGGTTCGCTGTGGCGGTTACGGAGAACCACTACCGCATGGAACTCACTGAGGTACAGGCGACGACCGTGCTGGAGCTAATAGATGAGACGACTTGCGAGGTGACGATCATCGCTGGCGGCGGCGGATACGGATTGACGGCCGATACGGGTGGCCGTGAATCCGAGGAGGCTCGAAAGATCAGGCGGCGGCTCGAAACGTTCTGTGAGGATCGTGACCTCACTGTCGAACGGATGTAGGCCAGCAGCATTGCCGGAGGGGGTGATGCAGTGACAGAATCACCCAGAGGTAGACGAACTCAGTCGTCGGCGACAGCGGACGACGCGACCGAATCAGCCTGCTCGGACCCGTCATATCGTCTACCGAACAGCGTTGTCGCAAACAGGAGCAACGGCGAGAGAAACGCGAAGAAGTAATACGGGGCGTAGGCAAGCGTTCCAACCCCGAAGACCGCAGACATGTAGACGGCACCGGCGTGCCACGGGAAGAGTGCGCCGGTCGGGGTCCCGGCGGATTCGATAGCCTGCGAGAGATCGTCGCTTGTCAGGCCGTACTCGTCGTAGAGGTTCCGGAGCGTGAGCCCGGGCACGACGATGCTCATGTACTGCTGGGCCGAGAAGGCGTTGACAAAGATGGCCGAAATGCCGGTCCCGACGACTAGGCTGCGCTGGCCGCGGACAGCGGTTGCGAGGTGGTGTGCGAGCACAGCGAGGACACCGGTCCGTTCGAGGAGTCCGCCAAGACTGAGGGCCGCGACGACGACGGCAATCGTCCAGGCCGACCCCGAGATACCACCGCTGGCCAGCAGATCGTTCACGAGTGCCGTCCCCGTCTCAGGGGCCGTCCCATCGAGAAAGACAGTCCAGGCGGCAGTGAACGACCGGCCCTGCACGAAGATGGTCGTGAAAGCCCCGGCAAAGACCCCGGCGACGAGCGTCGGGAGTGCCGGGATTCCGTACAGCGCCAGCCCGAAGGTGACAACGAGCGGGATGAGTACCAGCACTGAGAGGTCGTAGCTCCCAGCGAGTGCGCCCTGTATCTCGGCGACACGCCCGGTCGGGATTTCACCGACGGCACGCAGTCCCAGAACAGCGTAGAGCAGGACTGAGAGGCCAAACGCCAGCACAGTCCCGTTGCGCATCGCCCGGATGTGGTCATAGAGGTCGGTGTTCGTCACGGCGGCCGCGAGGTTCGTCGTGTCCGAGAGGGGAGACTGTTTGTCGCCCGCGTAGGCACCCGAGAGGATGGCACCAGCGGTCATCGGGGTCGGCACACCGAGGCCGGAGCCGATGCCGATGAAGGCCACGCCGAGGGTGCCGGCCGTCGTCCACGACGACCCGATGGAAAACGCGACGACCATCGCAAGCAGCGCTGTCGCCGGCAGGAACACGTCCGGTGTCAGTATCGAGAGGCCGTAGTACATCAGCCCGGGGATGGTCCCCGCGCTCACCCACGTCGCGATGAGGCCGTAGATGATGAATAAGATGAGAATCGCCTGCAGTCCCATCAGCAGACTGTCCGCGAGCCCCTCGTAGAGGTCGTCCCACGAGTAGCCAAGCCAGTATTTGCCGACTGCACCAGTCAGTACAATGCTCCAGAGCAGCGGCCCGTGTGGGGCCAGCTTCAGATATCCCGATCCGATGCCGAGGAACAGGACGACACCGAGTACAGGGACTAGCGCCTGAAGGACCCCCGGCCGGCGCTCCGACGGGATGTCCTCGTACGTCAGCGGTTCGAGAGTGAGTGATGTCACGCTTACGCCGACCTAATAACTGATATGTATTAAAAAGAGCGATAATATCTCTGTAGTGCATATGAGAAAGTATCTCTTTCAGGGGTGTTGTTGGCACGCGCCAGTGTAGCAGACGCGAAGTCGCGACTAAGATGCACTCGACTGGCGTCCTCTTGGCGAGCCACGCTGGGTGCTGTGGACTTGAACGGTGGAATCACGTCTTCGGCGGCGCGGTAAGTTCCAGTAGACCCAATCGAGGACTTGGCGGTGGTCGGACAGCAGCAGTCTCAGTCGTCGGCGCTGACCGTTCGGTCGTCGGCCTGGGCGTGCCAGAGATCAGCGTAATCGCCGTCGGCCGCGAGCAGGTCGGTGTGGCTACCGCGTTCGACGATTTCGCCGTCGTCCATCACAACGATGCGGTCCGCGTCCTGAATCGTCGAGAGGCGGTGAGCGATGACGAAGGCGGTGCGGTCCGCGACCAGCTGTTCGATACTCTCCTGAATGCGGTCCTCCGTCTCCGTGTCTACGTCGCTGGTCGCCTCGTCGAAGATGATAATTTCGGGGTCGTTCAGCAGGGCACGGGCGATGGCGACGCGCTGTCGCTGGCCGCCGGAGAGCTTGATGCCGCGCTCGCCGATCTGCGTGTCGTACCCATCCGGCAGGTCCTCGATGAACTCGTGGGCTTGGGCGGCTTCCGCCGCGTCGCGGACGCGGTCGCGGGCTGTCTCCCAGCCAGTCTCTCGCGCCTCGCTGTCCGCCTGCTCGGCATCAAGCACCTCGCGGTCGCCGTAAGCGATGTTCTCGGCGACCGTCCCCGAGAACAGGTACGGCTGCTGTTCGACGACGGCGATTTCGCTCCTGAGGCTCTGGAGGCCGTACTCGCGCACGTCGACGCCGTCAACCCGGACCGCACCAGCATCCACGTCGTGGAACCGCGGCACCAGTTTCAGCAAGGTTGATTTGCCGGCTCCGGTCGCACCAGCCAGCCCGATGGTCGCGCCGGCGGGCACGTCCAGCGACACGTCACGAACGACCGGCGGCTCGTCGCCGTAGCCGAAGGTCACGTCGTCGAACTCGACCGACCCGTCGATGCTATCGGGTTCGTACGGGTCCGCGGGGTCGGTGACTTCGGGTTCCTGCCCCAGTAGGCCGAACACGCGCTCTGCGCTGGACTTCGCGAGTTGGTACTTGTTTGCCGACTTGCCCACGCGGCGCATCGGCGAGTACAGCCGGCGGATGTAGAGGAAGAAGGCGGTAAAGGCCCCCGCTGACAGCGCCGCCTCACCCTGTGGGTTCGTGATGAAGTCCATCCCGGCGACGTACAGAATCAGGACGAACACGATGCCGGTCAGCAGTCGCAGGCCGGCGAAGAAGGCCCGGCGGATTCGAAGGGCTGCGACTTTCTCGTCGTGGTACGTCTGGCTCTGGTCGGTCACCCGCTTGCGCTCGAAGTCGTAGCGGTCGAACGCTTTGATGACCGGCGCGCCGCTAAGGTTGTTCTCTAGCCGGGTGTTGAGTCGCGAGACCGTCTGGCGAATCGAGCGGTACCGCGGCTCGATCCACGTGAGAAAAAAGCCGCTGGCGACGCCGATAATCGGGACCGGCGCGAGCGCGATGAGCGCCAGCTTCGGGGAGTATGTGTAGAGGATAACGGCGATGCCGCCGACGGTCGCCACCACCCGGATTAGCTGGCGGAACTCCGTGTTGAGAAACGACTCCAGGCGGTTGATATCGCTGTTGAGTATCGACATCATCCCGCCGGTCTGGTGGTTCGCAAAGAACGACAGCGAGAGGTGCTGGAGGTGGTCGTAGGTGTCGTTCCGGAGGTCCCGCTGTATCTTCTGGGCGCTGGACTGCAGGAGATACCGCGAGCCGAAACGCGCCGCCGAGCGGATGAGATACGCGATGGCCGCGATGACGACGAGCCGCTGGAGGAAGGCGATCCGGGCGGCTTCGCCCGTGATTTCGCCGGGCGGCAACAGCCCAGCGTCGGTCAGCAGCCCCGGTTCGCCGCTGGTGAGGATGACGCGGTCGATGGCTGCAGCTACGATTATCGGCGGCACGAGGCGGGCGAATCGGGTACAGAACGCCGCCAGAATACCGACGAACAGCCGGAGCCAGTAGGACGTGGCGTAGCCGACGAGATTGATCATCGGGTGGCCGTCGACGTTCTCACGGACGCCTTCGAAGCCGCCCCGGTCGTCAGACATAGACGGTAGTTGGTCCGGAAACTGATATATGCCGGGCTTCGATCTGGGACATCGACGCCACTGCGCCGTCAGACGTAGATACAGCCTTCACTCTGTGGGCCTGCTGCGGGCGGTCTGGCACCGTCAGCCAGTCGGCTTGCGGAGACGACAGCGGCCAGCGAGTCCAGCGCGTCGTGGTTCCCGAGGTAGGTATCGCGGTGATCGCCGACGGTGACGCTACAGGCTTCGACCGCCGCAACGTTTGCTTCCCGGCGCTGTCGGGGGTCGTCGACGTTCTTGTATCCCTCACGGTAACAGCCCAACCAGCCAAAGGTTGCAGCGGGGTACACCTCGGCGACGAGCGTGTCGGCGTCCCAGCCCTGCATCGGTACGACGGCCGTGTCGTCGTCGGCTCGCAGTTTCCCGAGTACGTCCCGGACGCCGTAGAAGGTCATGCTACGGGTCCGATTCGTGTACGGACACAGTGCACCGCGTCGGAAGTCAGTCTCCCGGCGCAGGTCACGGCTTCCGGTCGCCATCTCGGCGGTGTGGCGGCAGGCCTCGGAGAGCGACCCCGGGTCGGTCGGGCCGCTCCCGCTCGCGAGCCAGTCCACGAAACCGGTCCAGGTCCCGCCACACTGCGCATCAAGTAGCGCCTGTGGCAGGCTGAACGGGAAATCCAGCCCGACCGTGCTCACATCGTCGTCGGTAATGCGGTCGACGAGGCCTGCATGGGCCGCTTCACGGTCACGACCCCACTCATCGGTTCCGCGGTAGCACCGTTGAATTTCGAGCCCGTCGTCCGTCGATATTGCCTCGGTGACCCAGAGCGCGTCGCCAGCGGCTGCTGCGCCGCTGAAATCCGCCCCGAGGACGCGTTCACTCATACGCCCGAGTACGCCGGTGACGGCATCAATGTTGGGACTGGCAGGACGGGGTAACCACGGCCCCGTCCGTAAGGGGTTTGTCCCCGACGGACCAACGGAATAGTATGCCAGCCACTATGGAGGTCGTCTGCACGGACGACAGCTGCGAACTCGACATGTTCGAGATGCACTACACGTACGATATGCCGGACGATGTCGAACTCGCGGCGTTCTCCTGCCCGTACTGTGGCGGGACGGACTGCCTTGACGAAGTGGAACTATGATGCGGGACATCGGCTCCTCTATCAGCGACGCGATATTCGAGAACATCGGTCGGGCCGCCGGTCGAGTTCAGGAGAACAAGCCGCTGGCCTCGGACCTGCTGGAGTCGGAAGACGCCTATCTCGTCGTCTTCGACGCGCCCGGAACGACCGCGTCGGACATTCAGGTCCGGTACGTCGATGACCGCGTGGAGGTCCGTATCGACCGGTTCCGTGATTTCTACGAGGGCTTCGAGATGCGCTACCCCGGCCGCGGGCTCGCACTCGACGGAAGCGTCACCCTGCCGAGCGACGCCGCTGTCGACCCGGAGGCGGCCCAAGCCACGCTCAAGAGCAACGGAACGCTCCACGTCCGTGTTCCGAAGGCCGAGGCGGACCACGATGAGGACGAGGCAACGGATGTCGGCGTTGCAACCGACGACAGCGAGAGCCACGAAGGGGCCGACGCAGATGCAGACGCCGATGTCGAAGACGTGACCGACTCGGCCGACGAAAGCGAAGACGACGCCTGATCGATCTGCATACAGATTCTCACAGCGAATTCAGCCGCCCCAGTCACGCGTCGGGTCGTCCAGCGCAGCGAACTCTTCGGAACCGTCGAACCGTGTCGGGTCGACGCGATCAGGCAGGTGTTCCGAAAGCGGGTTCGGGCGATTGAGAACGTCTGCGGCGAGATAGTTCCCCAGCGCAGGAGCCCGCATGAGTCCGTGGCCCTGCCAGCCAGTCGCCACCCAGAGCCCGTCGGCGACCTGTCCGGCCAACGGCGCGCCGTCGGGCGTCGCCGTACACAGGCCAGCCCAGGCTCTGTCACAGGCCGGCGTGAGCGCCGACGCTTGCTCGACGCGGTCGAGAGTCCGAGTGACGAACTCGGCGTCCGCGTCCAGGTTCCAGTCCGTCAGGTCGGTCTCGTGTGCGCCGTCACCGACCAGTAGTGCGTCGGCTTTCGGCCGCCAGTAGAACTCCCGCGTCGCGTCGTAAAACGACGGTAGCGTGGCATCGACTGGCTCGGTCACGAGGGCCTGTGCTCGATAGGTTTTCAGTGCGAGCGAGACGCCAACAGTGGCGACGAGCGATTTCGTTCGCGGGCCAGCCGCGACGACCACCGCGTCGAACGCCCGGGTTTGGTCCGCTGTTTCGACGCCGGTCGGCGAGCCGAGCGAGACTGGTGTGTGCGTCTCGATAGCCGCGCCGTTTTCCTCGGCCCGCTCAGCGAGCGTCGCCACCACCCTGTCCGGGTCGAGTACGCCAGCGTCGCGGGCGAGACCGGCCACCTCGATGCCGCTGGTATCGAGTGCGGGGTAGCGGTCGCCGAGTGCCGTCGGCGTGAGCGCCTTGACGGCGACACCGTTGCGCTGCATCCCCGCGATCTGCTCGCGGACGGCTGTGGCGTCGCTTTCGTCGCGTGCAACCCAGACGTAGGGCCGTGGCTCGAACAGGTCAAGGTCGCGGTAGCGACCGAGCGCGTCCGCAGCGACGCCCGCGTCCACGCCGTCGGCGAAGGCGTCGTAACACAGGCCCGCCGCGCGGCCGGTCGCACCGCTCCCGAGGGCGTCGCGTTCGAACACCGTGACCGATGCGCCGCGGCGACACAGTGCCAGCGCGGTCGAGAGACCGACGGCCCCGCCGCCGACAACGGCGACGGTCATCTACGAGAGGAAGGGGTCGAGTCCACGCGCCGGATAGCCGACAATCGTGTCGACACCGATGTCGCGGAGCCGCTCGGTTCGCTCGGCGACTGTCTCGACGGAGCCGACGAGCGCGTAATCGCGGATGGCCTGTTTGAGTACATCTCTGGCCCGCCCCGTCGCTCGGCTGTCCGTCGGTGCGCCATCGGGCAGTGCGTTCCGGACCGGGCCGCGCCGGGCCGCGTAGTCGCCGACGGCGTCCAGCATCGCGTCCTCGCTGTTCGAGAGCACCAAGGGGGCGTAAACGGCAATCGAACCGTCGAAGCCCGCCGTGCGGAGCGTCCGAACGTCGCGGGCCGTCGTCCGCGAGAGGAGTTCGTACTGTGTCCCGCCGACTGCCAGCGCGAGGCGCTCGATGCCCTCCGTGCCGACCCATGGATCGCTGGCGTCGTCGACGGCCGCCCGAAGCCGCGGTGCGACGGCTCGTTCACCCTCGTCTTCGGAGAGATACGCGCTGTGGCCGGCGACCAGAACACGGCCCGCATCCGCCGGCAGCGCGTCGAACCCGCTATCGTCGCCCAGTGGGTCGAAGCCGTCGGCCCGGACTGGCGTAGTGACGCGCACGTCAGCGGCCGACGCCAGTCGCTCGATGGCCTCTGTGTCTGGGACGTGGGCCGCACCCTCGTAATCGATTGCAAGCGTCTCAACATCGAGGGCCGTTGCCTGCGACACGTCCACTTCCGTCGGCTTGAGCGCCACCGCGTCGATGCCGGCGGCCGCCAGTGTCGCACCGGTAAGCGTGGTCATCCAGTACGCGGTCAACGTCACGGGGCTGGAAAATCCTGTCGCTCTCGGCCCCGGCACAGTCGGCCCTGCTTCACTCAGCTTCGTCGCGCACGCTCGGCGGCAGCTCGTCGTCGGGCTCCATGTATCGGTCAGGTTCGGGCGGCATCCGCCAGTCGGTCGCGAGTTCGAGCAACTGGACGAGCATCCGCGCCGTCGCGCCCCAGACAGTGTAGCCGTCGACGTAAAAGAAATGGAGGCGAATCTCCCCGTAGTGGGGGTGGTCGCGGTGCTCTGACTCGTAGTTGTCTAAGTCAGTCAGTTCCGACACCGGAAGCGTGACGATCTCCGCGACTTCTTCGTCCGAGGGCAGGTAGTCACGGTCTGGGATTCGTCCGACGAACGGGCGCACGGAGTAGCGCGTGATGGTCCTGATGTCGTCCAGCCGACCGACGACGTTGACCGCCAGCGGGTCGAGCCCGATCTCCTCGTTTGCCTCTCGAAGCGCAGTCCGCAGCAGGTCATCGTCTTCGGGTTCGCGGCCGCCGCCGGGGAACGACATCTGCCCGGGGTGGTCCGACAGGTGGTCGGCGCGCTTCGTGAACAGTATCGCCTCGCCCGCAGGTCGCGTGACGACCGGAGCGATGACGGCGGCCTCCTGTGGCTCATCGTCCACGACGACTGGCTCGTGGGCCGCAACCCGGTCGAACTGCATAGCATACGGTAGGTGACCGACCGTCTTAATTCGGGTGGCTCACTCGCTCGAAACATCTGATTTAATCGTTCGGGATTTCGGAGCGCTGGCTTCACACGTCGTCGAGGCGGTCGCGGAGGCCGTCCATCTCGACGTTCTCCCAGGCTTCGATGTCGTAGCTCACGTCCAGCAGCGTCTCGACGCGGTCCCCGTCGTCGTTCTTGACGGCCATCACCGCGTCCTCTCGGAAGCGGGACTTGACAGCCTCGATAACAGCGTCACGCGCGAGGTCGCGGGCCGGCACATCCATGATGTGCGGGAGGTCAGCCGCACCGTCGGGCAGGGTTGGGAACGCGACCGGGCCGACGACCAGCACCGTCTCGTCGGTGCCGGCGGCGTGGTCGTCGACGGCGACGAGGTGGTACGAGTCGACGGCGTCGTCGATGGCTGCCGCTACTGCGTCCGGGTCGGCGTCGACGCCCTGCTTGAACGCGAGTTCGCCGCAGGCGTCGACGAGCTCCGCTCTTGTGAGCGAGCCAAAGAGGTCGACGACGCCAGCCAGCTCGTCCGGTTGCAGGTCCATACAGGTGACGCGGTACCGAGCGGCTTCAGCCTTTAGGCTCGGGCGGCGCTCGGCAGTCGGCCGTTGCGGTGCAGCGACACCATTGCCACGAGGACGACGAGCAACGCGATGCCCATGCCCCGAAGCAGCGTCGGAAACGTGACGCCGGCATCAAGCAGTCGGCCGACGAGCGCGCTTCCGGGCGCCTGTAGCAGCATCATCCCCGCGCCGTAGGTGGCGTAGGCGCTCGCGCGGTGGCGGTCCGGGAGCGAGCCGAGCAGGTACGCGTCCACCGCCGGGAAGATGCTGTGGATGACGTAGCCGACGACGACGCTGAACGCGGCCAGCGACCAGAACCCGGTCAGCGACGGGAGCACCAGCACACAGCCGGTAAAGGCCGCAAGCATCGTCAGGAGGTACGGAATCGACGGGAGCCGGTCGGCCAGCCGACCGCTGACGTAGAAGGCCGGCACCCCCGCTCCGAACGCGAGCAATAGGAGCGTCCGTCCCCGACCGGGCGTGAGACCGACGCTCGTGGCGTAGGTGACGTAGAAGTTGAACAGCCCGTTCCAGACCAGCCCCGCGACGCCGATGGTCGCGACGCTGGTGACGATGATATGCCACTGAGCACGCGCCGCGCCAAGGAGGTCGCGGTCTTCGCTCCCAGCGTCAGGGAGTCGGGAGCGTCTTGCGATGATAGTGAAAGCGACGGTCACCAGCCCCGCGGCGACGGCAATCCCTTGTAGCGCGGTCCGCCACGTCCCGACGATGAGAACAAACGATATCAGCGCCGGCGCTCCGACAGCGGCGAGCTGGGCGGCGACGCCGTGTTGCCCGAGCGCGCGGCCGGGCCGCTCCGGAAACAGCTCACTGACCAGCGTGTTTGCCGCGGTCAGGTAGACGCCGCTCGCAATCCCCATGGTGAACGCCCCGACGAGCAACAGCGTCGGGTCAAACGCGAGGGCGGTGAACGTCGTTCCGATGGTCAACACGACACCGGAACCGAAGATGACCTTCGCCCGCGATATCCGAGTCAGCAGGACGCCGGTGGGGAGCCGTGGGAGGGCACTCCCGGCCCAGACCATCGTTGCGAGCAGTCCGAGTGTCGCATCAGAAGCGCCTGTCGTCGCCCGAATCGGTTCGATGAGTGGTGCGAAGACGACTCTCGCGAGGTTGATGCAGAACACCATCCCCAGCAGCGAGCCGAAGACGCGGCGACGAGACACGACCGGTGATAGACCGGAACACCTGAACAACGTTCCGGAACGCCGCCACGGGGTTTTTACACGCGGGTAGCACACTGGCAGGTATGGACTCAGTGAGGAAGGCCCTCCGGGCCGGCGATGTCGAGAAGGACAACTACGGGCGACTCTCCTGTACCAGTTGTGACGAGCCGCTTGCGACAGAGAACGACCCGGACGAAGTCGGGAAGGTGCGGGTCTGTCCCGAGTGTGATAGCAAGTGGAAAGAGCTCAGTTAGCTACTCGAAGACCGCGTCGAACGCGTCAGCACCGAGCGGCTCGTACCGACCGGCATCGACGTTCTCCCGGGCGTGTTCGACCGATCCCGTGCCGACCAGCGAGCAGGTCACGCCCGGCGCGCTGCGTGCGAAGTTGACAGCGCGCTGTGCGCTTGTTTCGCCTGCGAGTTTCGCCGCGACGTCGTCCGGGAGCTCCGCGGCCAGCTTGCCCTGCATGATGGATGCGCTGGTGAACACGTCCAGCCCGGCCTCGTGAGCGAACCACAGCGCCGACTGCAGCCCTTCCGCGCCGTTGTGGGACTCAACGGTGAACGCGTCGGCCATCGCAACGTTGAACGGCAACTGAATCGCGCGGAGGTGCGTCGCCGCGTTGCCGACTGTCTCTGCCGCCGCGCGTGCACGCTCAACGACCTCGGGGAGCGAGAGATAGCTGTCGTGGTCGGTGGGTACGCGGAACGCTTCCCACGTCGCGACGCCGTAGTGTCTGATGTCGCCGGCCGCCGCTCGTTCCTCCAGTTGCTCGAAGGTTGCTTCTAGCTGGTCATACACTGCCTTTCGGGATTTCGACTTTAGTTGCGTCTCCGGATTGTGAACGTAGTAGAGATCGATTGTATCCAGTCCAAGATTCGTCAGCGACCGGTCGACCTGGTCGTCGATGTAGTCAGGCGCAATGCAGTGCTGGCCGGCAACGAGGTCGTCGCGGTCGACGATGCCGGTGTCGAGGTACTCCGACCGGACGAACGCGCCGGGGTCGTCCGGCCGAGCCCCGTCGAACGGGACGAAGCCGCCCTTGGTTGCGACGGCGACGGCCTCACGGTCCACGTCGGCGTCCGCGACGGCGTCGCCGACGACACGCTCGGAGCGTTGGTGGCGGTAGTTTATCGCCGTGTCGACGACATTGATGCCGGATTCGAGCGCCGTGACGATAGCGTCGTGGTAGCTCGCATCCCGCTCGTCGGTCGCGTCGCCCAGATACGTGCCGATGCCGATGCTGGAGACGACGCCGTCGCCGAACCGCCGATAGAAAGTACGCGCGAACTCGTCGTGGTCGTCCCGGTACGCCCAGGTCGCCTCCCGTGTAGCCATACCAGTCGTTGGTCGGGCAGTGACAAAAGGACAGAGATTCACTGGAACCGGCGGGTATGTTTCTGTCGCCCGTTACAGGTCGCCACTCATAGCGTCGAACACTCGTTCGCGGAAGTCTTCACGGGAGACTCCATCGCTGGGTCCGAGACCGGCCATGTGCTTGATCGGGACTTTCCCGCCGCCCATCCGCGCGTGGCCGCCTCCCTCGGCCATCGGGATATTGTCGACGACGGACTCTATCGCCCGGCCGATGTGGACGCGGTCGTCCCGCGAGCGCCCGGCGATGCGCATGGTCCCTTCCTTCTCGCCGACGACGACGACTGCAGAGACACCCTCTAACGTCTCCAGCTCGTCGGCTGCCTGTGGAATCGCGTCCGTGTTCGACACCTCGCCAACGTCGCTGAACGCGTACGGCGCGCGCACCTCTCGTTTCCCGATGGCCCGGGATTTCACGTCGAGCACTTCCGCGTCGACTTGGGGGTTTGCGATACGGTTGAGCAAATCGCTGTCCATCCCATCGTAGAGGAACGCAGCGGCCGCGAAGTCCTCGGACTCACACCCGTTTGTCAGCGACCGGGTATCTGACTGGATGCCGTACATCAGCCCCGTTGCCAGCGCACAGGGGATGGTTTCTGCCGGTGCCGCGTCGATATCGATACTCTCCCCCGTGTCGCTGAACTCGAACTCTAACTGATTGAAGTAGCTCGCGAAGATAGTCGCACAGGCCCCGTAGTCGGACCGGATGTCGGTGAACTCGTTGCCACTCCCGTTGCCGGGATGATGGTCGATGACGGCAACCGGCTCGACCTCCTCGGCCCCGGGGAAGCCGCGTGCCGTGTTGTGGTCGACGAGGACGACTGCCTCCCCGTTGATGTCGTTGACAGTCTCGATGTGGTCGAAGTCCAGATCCAACACCGTCTGGAAGGCCCGGTTCTCCGGACGGCGTATCTCCCCCGGGTACTGTAGCGACGCGGATGTCTCGGTGCCGGCGATGAGTTGGTTGACAGCCAGAGCAGAGGCCATCGCGTCTGGATCGGGATTCGGGTGCATCAACACCGTAATCCGGTCGTAGTGGGTCAACGTTCGACGCAGTCGTTCGCCGGGCGTTCGGTTGAGATACTGGCGTACCCAGATACCGGTACCGAGGAGGGCGAGAAGGACCACAGCGACACCAGCGATCAACAAAGGGTTCTCGCTAGCGAACGCCGCGGCGGCGTCAATCTGGAGTCCGCCGGCGGCAACGCGTGTCATACCACGACTTTCGCCAGCCTATCAGTAATAAAGTTCGCCCCTGATACAGCTAATATTGCCGGTATTCTCGGATAGCGTCGCGGTATCCCTCCCGGAACGTCGGGTACTTTAGGTCGTAGCCCAGTTCCCGTAGCCGCTCGTTCGAGCACCGCTTGCTCGTCTGAATACGGCGCTTTGCGGTCTCCGAGAGGCTCTCGTCAGCCAGTCGTTCCTCGGTCGTCTGTTTCGGCGGGAACGGGACGTCGCACTGCTCGGCCAGCCAGTCGGCAAAAGCCCACTTCTCGACGGGTTCGTCGTCGACGACCAGTACAACTTCCTCGCGGTGCCCCTCTGTCAGCAGGTGGCGCACTGCACCGGCCGCGTCGGCCCGGTGGATCATGTTCAGGTAGCCCGCCGTCACTGGTCCCTCCAGATACCGCTCCAGTCGGTAGCGGTCTGGACCGTACAGGCCGGCGAAGCGGGCGACGGTTCCGTGGCCATCGTGTTCTACTGGGCGCTCACGAGCGACCCGCTCCGCCTCGGCCAGTACTTCGGTCTTCTCGGTCTGTGGGTCCAGTGGTGTGTCCTCGTCGACCCACGCGCCGTCGTGGTCGCCGTAGACACCGGTACTGGAGGTGTACACCAGTCGCTCGGGCGGGTCGGCCCGCGACCAGAAGTGGTCGATAGCTGTCCGGAGCCCCTCGACGTATACCTCGCGGGCCGCCTCGGCTCCCCGCCCGCCGGAGCTTGCGGCGAAGACAAGCCAGTCGGCGTCCGGCACCGCAGACAGCGACTCGGCGTCAGTTACGTCGGCCCGGACCCCCTCGAAACCGGCGTCTTCGATAGCCGAGATGCCGCTATCGGACCGGCGAACGCCCACGACCTCGTAGTCGTCGCGCAGTTGTCGACCGAGTTCGAGGCCGACGTAGCCACAGCCCAGAACGGCAACGCGCTCCGTCACCGCTGTTCCCCCTCGATGTGACTGTGCAGGAGTGCGTACTCCGCCAGTGTCACCGGGTAGCGGCCTTCGATTTTCTGCTGGATTTCCTTTGGCTCCAGTTCGTCGTCGATGCCGGAGGCCAGCGATTCCACGTCCATTACGGCTGTCGTCATCCCCATCAGGAGGATATCCTGGGCCTCGGCTTGCAGCGCGTCGGCGTCCGGCCGGTTCGGCCCGGTCGCCAGTACGGTGACCGCCTCACCGAGCGTCCGGTCGGCGATATCGCCGTCGGCGAACGCTGTCACCGTCGCCTGATCGAGACTGGTCTCGGCGACAATCTCCTCGACCCCGACTGCCTCGACTGTCTCGGCCAGCACGGTGCCGTAGGCCGCCAGTAACTCCTCGGGGGACTGCTCGCCCGCGTCCGGAAACTCGCCTCGAAGCATGGGAATCGGTATGGTCCCGGGGTATTTTACTTCGGTTATGCGGCCTGTGGTTAGGAGCCTGCGTCCGGCCACCCGCTGGATTCCTCCACGGCGTTGCCGTCCTTGTCACCGACTCCGCGCGGTTTGGGTGGCACGACGACGACAACGCCCGTCTCGGCTCGGAACGAGACGCGGTCGGCGGTACCCAATCGCTCTGTCGATCCGTCGTCGTCCACGTCGAGCGTGACGTTGTGCCCGTCACGCGCATAGGTGGTCTGTGCCCCAGGCTCGCTCGGCGGGCCGTGACTTGCAGAGACGGCGAACCGTGCGTACTCGCCCTCGACAGTCACCCACCAGATGTTCGCTGTCGCGTACCAAGGGACAACTGGCGGTGCCAGCGGGAGGCCAGCCGGGAGCCTGTCCGTCCCGAGCCGCTGCTGTGCGAACTGCTGGACCTTCCGCTCGCCAGCGTTCGCCAGAGCGCTACTCAGTTCGGTTTTCGCAACGGAGCGCACCGCCGAGGCCGTCCCGTTTGTCGACCCCAGCGTCGGTTTGGTTGCCGGTGCATCGACCGAGAGCAGCTGCAGGCGGAGGCGGTCGCGTTCGACCCGTGTGAGGGTCAGTCGCGCACTGGCGACACGGGCGACCCGTTCCTGTGCGGAGCCGTTGGTCAGAGCCAGCGCTCGGGCCGCCGATGTGTCCCACTGCGCCATCGCGTCAGCGACGATGGCCTTGCTCTCGTCCTGTTCAGCCTCAGTGTGTTGGGAGACCGCCAGCCAGAGTGCCGTCATCATTTCCGTGTTGGCCGCCCCGACCTCCCGCTGGAGTGCGTCACGCTCTGAAGCGAGCGTCGCGTTCGACTCCGATTTGAGGGTCTCGTTCGCGGCCGCGAGTGTGTTCGCCGCCATTGCGAGGCGTACCCTGTCACCGCCCTCGAACGCACCACCAACGACGGCATCGGCGGCGTCACCGTATGGGACTGTGAACACGTTTGCGTTCCGCGCCACCAGCGGATGTTCGCCCCCATCCAGCGCGCGATACCGACTCTCGTCTAGTTCGGTCAGCGTCAGATACGGTGTCTGCGTATCGACCCGTGTTCTGACGGGACCGGCCGGCCCGACCGGCACTGGCCGTGACCGCGGAACGGGCGTCTCACTCGCAGTTAATCCTTTTCGGAGGGCACGCAGCGATCCTTCGGTGCGTTTCGATAGCTGTGTATTTACTCGCTTCCGGTGACCGTTCCGCGCCGAGGCCTGCCTGTCCAACTCTGCCGACACCGCATTCAGATATGTCAGCCGGGCCGCGACGCGTGCCTTCTGTGCCGCGCTGTCGTAGGTTTCCGGCACGGCCGCCAGAGTGGCACGACGTTTCTCGACCCGCTCCCGGAGTTCCTCCGGGGGACTCGTCTCGAAGGTCCCGACGCGTCCGCGCTCGACGGTAACGGTCGTGTTGCGGACTGACGCCCGGAGCTCCATCAGGTCCCGATACACCCAGTCGTGCAGTTCTGGCGGTCGGTCGGCCGCCACTGTCGCCTCCGTCCGGCTCAGGCTATCGTCGACGACTCGTTCGGCCACTCCGTCCCGGCCCCCGGCGTGGTTGACGAGCGAGCCTATCGCCTTCGGCTCCACGTCGGCGAAGTTCGACCCGTTCAACGGACTTGCGCTGGCGTCGTGTGCGGTCCGAATCGAGCGGTTCGGTGCCCGTGAACGGCCGTGATGGCGGCCGACGACGGCGGCAGTCACGCGATAGCGCACGGTGCTTGACCTTGTTGTGCGCCGACGTACTGACCCGTTCTGCCAGACAGCTGTCCGGGTGTACTGGCGCTCGACAGTTCGACTGAACGTCTCCAAGGTATGCCAGCTGTCCGGCGTTGCGACGCGACCGCTAGCCTTCCCGACTGCCTCCGTAGCGGTGGTCGTCCGGTCGGCGACCAGTGTCCACCCGGTGCCCGGCGACGGCGGCATCTCCGGCGGGCCTCCGCCCAATCGATGCTTGTCGGTTTCCAGCGCCACCTCGACGGTGTATGCGTCCTCAAGCGTCTCGTTGAGCGTCGACGGGTCAGTGACAGCCCGGAACGTGGTGTCTGCTGTCTCGTTGACGCCGACAGTCATCGATTCGGTCGGGCTCGGTCCCGTCGTGGACTTCGGACGCAGTGGCGTCTCGCTGACCGGCTTGTACTGGGCTTGGTCGAGCACCGCACTTGAGTGGGCCGTTCCCTTGCTACCCCGAACGATGTCTTCGATTCCCGTCATCGCTGTCGCTTCTGCTAGGGCACGGCGACCGGCAGGGTCGCTCCGGCCGAAGGTCGACCGCTAGACGCCGAGCAGTGCGCCGTTCGTCGCCAGCGAGACGTGCCGGTTTGCCACGACGTTTTCGATGCCAGCGCCGCCGTACTGGGCATACCCTCTTGCCCATGCTATCGGGTACAGCCGGGCTGTCATTCGCTGGCTCAGCCCCGGCCTGCCCAGACCGTTGTTCAGACGCGTTTGGTAGGTCGACACCTGATCGTGGAGCATGAGCGCCTGCGTCGGGACGACGACGGTCGGCGAAACGCGCCGCGTCGAGACCACCGCTCCGTTGCGCCGAACTGTCAGAACGATATTCTCAACCGTCGCCCGCATCGCGGTCTTGTTCGGCCCGGCGCGTTCGACCGAGATGCGGTGTTTCGCCGCTCGGAGACCGCTCGCGTTAGCAACCGCCGGCAGACTGGCAGTCACGGTCACGTCACCGCTTCGGCCGGAGACACGCTCTAGTCGGTCCGCAACCCGGAAATAGGCACGGATTCTGAGCGAGTCCCGGAACGCAGTCGAATCGTTCAGAACCCGACCAGCAGGTGTGTCAGCGGGTGTGACAACCGGGCTCGCGGCCGCCTGTTGGCCAGCCGTCGAAACGCCGTCCCGCACGGCGACCTGGGTCTCCGCTATGGCCTGATTCAGCGCCCGTTCGGCCCCCGTCTCGCTCGGGGCTGGCTCGGTGACGAACGTCGGGGCCAGCGTGAGGCTGCTCACCAGCAGGAGAACGCCGAGCAACGCGAACGGCACTCGGCCGCGGCTGTCGTCTCTCACGGCGACCACGTCCTGACAGTTACGCGGACACGGCTCACCCGAACGGCGCGGGCGGCGTCTGCCGGTGAGTCGTACCGCGACCGCATATCGGTTCGAAGCCGCGTGGCAAGCGCCGGGGTCAGGTCGCGGTTCATTTCGACCGTCGACTGTCGCTCAACGGCAACGCTCGTCCCCGTCAGACCAGCCATCCGCTCGTATCGCGCGGCCATCAGCACGGCCGACGGGTAGTCGCCACGGAGGGCGTAGCGTGACTGCGCCGGCGGGAACAGTCCGTCGACGACGCTTCGAGCCACGACCGTCGACACGCCATCGTAGCCGCCTGTCTCCGCCGCTTCGCGGGCTGGCTCCGAGACGTTCTCCATCCCGCTCGGGACGGTCACTGTCGCCGCCCGAACGTCGACAGTATCCGGCGGCCGGTCGCCGACGCGGTACTCGCCTCTGACTGGCGCACCGGGATACGGTGTCCAGGTGACACAGACGGACGTTCGATGGCCGCGGCTGTGGAGTCTATCACGCGTCACCGCAGCGACTCGTGACTCGAAGTCTGTGCCGGCGCTCGATACCCGTTCGCCGTCCACGGTGACACCGCTCATCGCAGCCTCACCGAGTAGTCCTGCGACGGTCCCGTGACTCGTCCGTTGCCGCCGTGTCGCGTGGTCGGGCGGCCTGCCGTACTCTGACGGTGGGACGAGCAAATCGTACTCGACGCTTGCGGTACTCGTCGCCAGCGTCGACGCGTGGTCAGCTGCAGGGCTTGTGGTCGCCGCCGGCTTCTCGACGCTGACGCCGCTCACGAGAGTCCCTGCGGCCGCACCAACGAGCAGGAGGAATACTGTCACGTCGGCGACGGCACTCATCGCCCTGTTCATCGCCACACCCGAACCGTGAGCGTTCCGCGACGGACTGCCCCCGCTCCGACTCGCACGCTCACTGTTCTGGCTTCGATGTCAGCGCTGGTCGGTGGCTTTTGGCCACCGCTCCATCGCGCGCCGGTCGTCGCTGTGATGGTCGCGTTTCCGTGGTAGTTTTCTGGCACGCCCTTGAGCGCACCGTCGAGTTTTTCGGGCCGAACGACGCCAGCTGACGAGAGCCGCTGTTCCACAGTATCGGCGGTCGGCGTGGCGATATTTCGGTCGTCGTCAAGTGTGCTGAACGCGTCGTCTACCACACCGGCATACAGGGACACGCCAAACGTAATGGCGAAGACAGCGACAAGCGCGACCAGCGGTTCCGTCGTCGCTCTATCCGACGACCGTGACATCGGTTCCTCCCCAGGCGACGTGCCTGACAGTCACCCGGTCCGGAGCCGGTCGCCACCCGTCGTTCGCGGTCCGTGCCTGTCGGGTCGCTCGACTGAACGCGACCGGTGATTCGTACACGGCCTCCGGGCGCTCGCCGTTCACCACATTCTGTAGCCGGTCGGTCTGTGCCGGGACGGCCGTTCGAGTCAGTCGCGCGGTGGCTGACCCGCCGTCGTTGCGGAGACGGATTTCGCTGCCATCGAACGCCCACTCTGTAGCGACGAGTCGTCGATGTGCGACGGACCCGGGCGGGCTGGTCGTGACTTCATCGATAGTCGCCGCTGCCGCCGTCGCGTCCGGCGCTGCGGTCGTCGGGAGGCCGACGACGACACCAAGGACGGCCACGCTCACTGTTCCTAGGCCGACCCAGAGAGACAGCGTGTCGACGTGCGTCTCGAACATGGACCGTCTTGGCCGCGTTCTCCGGTTTAAACACTTAGACCAGCAGCCCGGTCGCGACGACGGCGGCGAGGAAGGTGGCCGTGGCCGAGAGGAGCGCCAGACCGGTTCGGTACCCGACGAGCGCGCGGTCGAGGCCCCGATGCAACCCCGTCGATAGCATCGTCAGCAACACAGCCAGAACGAGCACGTACCAGCCGACAACCGGCCCCAGCAGCGCACTCGAAACGGTAGCGAACTGCTCGCCGCCGCCCATCGACCCGGCCAGCGCGACGGTCGCACCGCCAATAAGCGGACCGAACAGCGCAGCGGTGTTTGACAGCGTTTCGGTTATTTGTGCGAGGTCTCGGCGCGTCTCGCGCTCAATGGCCCGGAGCGCGTCGAGATGCTCGCCCATCGCCGTCACGGATGTTCCCGCCGGTGGCCCGATTGTCGCGGCCGTATCCAGCAGGATTGCCGCTCGATGGGTGCGACGGCTCGGAACGTCAGCGAGCGCCCCGCCGGGACCCAGAAACGCTCCCTCGACGCTGGTCCCGAGGCATTCCTGACGCGCGACGGCGGCTCCGATGACGGCACTTGTCGGTGTGGGCGTCTCATCGACGGCCTCGACAAGCGCGGCTTCGACTGACTCGCCGCGGCCTAGCCGTCGACCGACAGCCGATAGCACGTCCGGCAGGCCTGCTTCGACGTCGGTGACATAGTCCCGGACCTCGGCGACGGGTCTGTAGTAGCTGATGAGTGCGCTCCCGACACCAGCCCCGAGTGCGCCGATGGGAGACGCCCACGCGGCGACGAGCACGCTGGCGAAGAGCCACCCCCCGATTCCGGCGGCGATTCCGATCATAACTGACGGGAGTGCCGACGCCGGCACGTCCGGGTGGCTTCGCGGGATTGTCGCCGGCGGGAACGCGACCGGTCGCCGTCGTAAAAGCCAGCAACAGGCGACCAGCAGCGCGGCGGGCATGACGACGCCGTAGGTCCCAGCCAACACGGGAGCTGTCACTGGCACACCTGCGGCAGCGGCGGCGGGCAGCAGTGACGCCATCGCCAGCGGCAAGAGCACACCGAACGCGTACAGGCCGGTCGCCGGTCCGCGAATCGAGGCCGCAAACGCCGCCATCTCGTCGCGCGTCCCGTCGAGGATGCATCGCCGTGCGCGTTCGAGGATCTCGGGCCGCTCCTCGGCCGGGGCCGCCGTCGCGTTCTCGACCAATCCGACTGCGCGTTCGAGCGCCTGGAACCGGTCGCTCCAGGCCGCCGCGAACGTTCCCAGACCGCTCCGTGGCGTGCCCGCGGCTCGCTGCCGATGGTGTTCCAGCCGTGTGGCGAGCAGCCCGTGTCCGGCCCGTCCGGCGAACGCCGCCGCCCGTTCGGCGCTTGGCCACAGTGTCACGCCGAGCACCAGCGTCGTGACAAGCGAGGGTGCGGCCCCCAGCGTTCGAATCCGCTTTGCTTCCGCGGCGAACGGCACGCCGTACCGTCCCAGCGCCGCAACGCTCAGGGACAGGGCGAGGAGTCCGAGGCTGACAGCCGTCGCCAGCAGTCCGGTCACCGTCACAGCGACGAGCAGTGCGAGCAGGGGGCCACACACCGCAACGACGTAACTCGCCGCCAGCAGTGCCTCTGGGGGAGCCGTAACCGAGAGCAACTGACACGCTCGCCGGTAGTCGTCTGGTACCTCGACAGTGCCCGGGTAGGCCGCAACGACCGCGGTTGTGAGCGGTGCGGCTGGTGCCGTGCTCGCGCTGTCGCCGGAGTCGTCTGAACCGCTGGCGTAGCTCACGGCTGGGCCTCGTCTGTGGGCGGCTCGTTCCCGCGTGTCTCGACAGCCACCGACTCCTCGAATCGTTTGGTTCGCGCCTCGATAGTGTCGAGTACCTCGGCGTAGGACTCGTCGGGCGCGGCGATGGACTCCACCAGACGGCTGTTACCCCGCGTCAGGCGACCGGTAGCTGTCGCTGTCGGTCCGTCGCGTTCGTAGAGTGTCTCGAAAGATACACAATCGCCATGAGAGACGATTTCCGCGACAGATTCGATACCGCGGCCGTGCGCCGACGCGGGCGGAGCCAGCGTTATCACGAGGTCTGTCGCGGCGAACGACTGGACCGGGACGTCGAGGTCCGACACCAACCGTTCCCGAACGGCTTCGGGGCCGTTGCCGTGAATCGTCCCGAGGACGGCCCCGTCGCCGCCACCGACACGCATCGCCTCGTAGAGAACGCCGGCCTCCTCGCCGCGGACCTCTCCAACGGCGAGCGCGCCTTCGCCGAGTCGGAGCGCGGTCCGCAGGGCCTCTGTAGCATCTACTGATGGTCCGTCTCCGCTGGTGGTCCGAAGCGCCTGCACGTCCCGGCCGTCGGACTGCAACGACGACGCCGGAAGTTCGGGCGTGTCCTCGATCAGGATTGTCCGGACCTCGTGGGGAAGTTCCCAGAGCAACGCCCCGAGCGTTGTCGTCTTGCCCGCACCGCGGGGACCGGCGACGAGGCAGGCCCTGCTGCGCTCCACGGCGACGGAGAGCAGTCCGGCGACGGCGGCCGGCATCGTCCCATTGTCGACGAAGTCGGCCAACCGCCACACGTCGCTGTTGTGGGCGCGAAAGGCGAAGGCGAGGCCGTCACTGACCGGTTCATTCACACCGGCGACGCGAATCTGCCGGTCAGCCACCGTCGCCGTTGCATCGAGCGTCGGGTTCGCTCGCGAGAACGCCCGGCCGCTCGACCGCCTGAATGTCGATGCAAGCGTGTCCGCACCTGAAGGCGTCAGCCGGACGTTCGTTCGCATCGTTTCACCGTTACAACGCACTCGGAGCCGGATGTCACTCACTGGGGCTGTGGCGAACACGTCGGACACCCGCTTATCGGCGAAGATATCTTCCAAGATCCCGAGCCCACCCGTGTGCTTTTCGAGCACGGCACCGACCGCGGTTGCCGTCGTACTGTCACCGGCCACCGCGGCAGCTGCATCGTACGGGTGACAGCTGCCGTCGGTGGCAGCGGTCGCGACTCGCCTGTACGCTTCGACAAGCGTCTCCATCGTGTCTGGGTCGAACCGCTGTTCGCAAGGCTCGATATGATACACCGGCAGTTGGTCGCCGTGCGCGTCGTATCTCCGAACGATGGCATCTGTCGGGAGCGCCTGCTGGCCCCGGAGCGTCGCATCCGCCGGCGGCGCTGTCCCGACACGGGCGTCGCTAATCGTTGGCCCGGTGTAGGCAGTAAGCACCTGTTCACTGGTGTCGAAGCCCTCGGTGGCGACAACCAATCCGGTCTCTGCCGCTAGGTCGGCGACCGGCCCCGCTCGGCCGACTGCCTCTGTCGCGGCAGCGACGGGGTCCCGTCGGGCACGGGCTGCGAGGCGGTCGTCCAGCGCGGCGACTCTGGTCGCGAACCGGCCAGCCGCAGTGAGTACTGCCGCCGCCCGCTCGGCGTACACTCGCGCCTGTCCAGCTTGCGCTGTGACGACTGTCTCGATACCGGCCGACGAGAGCGAATCGACGACTGTCGCCCGGCAGTCAGCCGACGCGGCGAGGTCGCCGCCGCCTGGACACTCGTCGGCCGTCACCACCAGCCGCCCACTCTCGATAGTCGTTTCACAGCGACAGTCGGCCGCTGTCGATGACCCGAAGAGCCACTCACGCATGACTACGCCTCGCCGCGGCTTCGAACTTAAACCGATGGACCCGCAGCATCCGCTGGCCGTTTGACCGCGTCAGCACGAATACGAGCCGATGTGTGCCGGGTTCGTCGAGTCTGTCGGTCGCGGCTGTCGTTCGGATCGGAATGCTGACCAGCCGTTCGGTCTGTTTCCGGGACTCGACCGTCCAAGTCGCGACGCCGACACCGCCCCGATCCACGAACTGTAGCTGACTGACGCCGGCATTCGTGTAGGTCCCTACGGGAATTCGTATCGACACTGTTCGCCGTGCGTCGCCGTTCACTGTCGCGGCGTCGGTCTCGGCTAGCCTCGTCAATTCGGTCCTCAGCCCGTCTACTTGACGCTCCATCGTGCCGCTGGCTGCGTCCGCTCGGGCTGTCGACAGTGCCGGGGCTGTTACACCGAGGAGTGCGGTCATGACCACGACGGCAAGGACCAGCCGGTATATCACAGCAGCGCGCGAATGCGGCTGACGACGCCCGAATCAGGCGTCTCGTCCCTGTCGTGGGTGCTGCTGTCAGTGATCGCGGAGAAGTCGGTCGCGGTGTCGGGCGCTGCATGGGTGCCGTCCGACGAACGTGGAGCAGTCTGTACTCCCTCGGTTCGATTCTGATCGCTCTCAGCCGCCTGTAGACTAGATGCCGACGGCGACGACAGTGCGTCGTTGAGTTGCTCCTCCAGTCGGTCAGTGGCCGCCAGCGCCGCATCGGCGCGCTGCTCGATATCCTCGTTGACCGTGCGAACATTCCCCACGTAGCCGCGGAGGGCCTGTGTAGCGGCTTCGAGTTCCGTCGTCCGCTCGTCGATGTCGGCGATACGCTGCTCAAGGGCGTCCACGCGCTTCTCCAACTCAGCGAGTTCCGTCACTTCCGGGAACTCCGTCGTTCCGTCTGTGACAGCGCGTTCGACCGTACGGAGCCGTTCGGCCAGCGTCTCGATATCTGTCATGCTCGGCGCTGGTCCCGTGCTATTATTTGAACGCTTGGACGGGGTCCTGCGGGAAACGCACCGGTCGCTGCCAGAAAACGTTCGCCCCGCCCTACCCGCCGAGGATGAACAGCGCGAGGATGACGGAGATGAGCAGGGTTGCCAGAATCAGCAGCGCGACGACTGTGATTGACGAAAGCGCCGTGTCGTCGGAGCGAAATTTGCACAGCGGCATGATAAAATACTATTATTTCGTTGTCAGCTAGCACTATCGCAGGACCGTTAGTTCTATCGAACGAATCACCTCACTATCTTGTACGCGTTCTCGATCAGTTCGGTTGGGCGATTGTCTCCACAGCGTCATTATCTGCCTCGGTACCGGTGAACATTTATATAGGATGCCGTGGCCACGCCACGCTATGGCCGATAGCGACCAGGTGAAAGCGGCACTCTCGGCGCTCGCTGCCGGTGAGGGCAACAGCGACGACAGGGGCCAAGCGACCCGAGCAGCCGACCGAGAGGGCGATAGTACCACAGCCCGGATGGCGACCGATGAGACGGGCGGTGACGCCGGCTACCAGACGGTCATCGAGCGAGCGTCTCGGGCAACCGACGATTTAGACAGAGCAGTCGCCTTCGTCGGGACGTTCGGCGTCGGCCAACTCCAAGCGGCCGTCGAACAGGCCGAACACGAAGTGAGCGGGCTGGCAGATGAGGGGCGGGCGGCTTTGCGAGCGTTCCGGCGGTACCGGGACGCCGCGGCGGGGCCAAACGATGGGTCGTAGTCACCGGGTCAATTACAGTCCTGTCGACCACTTTCACTCCGCTCACGATACCCCTTTAGGTGGCGCTGGCTTACAGGTGGGCAAATGACACGGGTGATACACACCGGCGATACCCACGTCGGATATCAGCAGTACAACGTCCCTGACCGACGGGACGACTTCCTTGATGCGTTCCGGCAGGTGGTCCGAGACGCCATCGGGGACGACGCTGACGCTGTCGTCCACGCCGGTGACCTGTTCCACGACCGCCGTCCGGCTTTGGCCGACATCATGGGCACGCTGAGCGTCCTCGAAGAACTCTCTGAAGCCAGTATCCCCTTCCTTGCTGTCGTAGGAAACCACGAGGCCAAGCGGGACGCCCAGTGGCTCGACCTGTACGAGTCACTCGGCCTGGCGACGCGGCTCAACGACGAGCCGACTGTCATCGGCGACACCGCCTTCTACGGCCTCGATTTCGTGCCACGCTCGCAACGCGACGACCTCGACTATGATTTTGCCGCCCACGACGCAGACAGCGCCGCGCTGGTCACCCACGGCCTGTTCCAGCCCTTCGAGTACGGCGACTGGGACGCCGAAGAAATTCTGACCGAATCGTCGGTCGAGTTCGACGCGATGTTGCTCGGTGACAACCACGACCCCGGCAAACAGCAGGTCGAAGATACCTGGGTCACCTACTGCGGGTCGACCGAGCGCGCGAGTGCGAGCGAACGCGAGGACCGCGGCTACAACATCGTCACCTTCGACGACGAAGTACGCATCACACGTCGCGGTCTCGACACCCGCGAGTTCGTCTTTGTCGACGTGGACCTCGGGCCCGAGGAAGGCGTCGAACGGGTCCGGAGCCGCGTCGGCCAGCACGACCTGGCGGACGCCGTCGTCATCGTCTCCATCAGCGGCGACGGCGACCCGGTTACTCCGGCCAGCGTCGAATCATTTGCACTTGACCGGGGTGCGCTCGTGGCTCGCGTCACCGACCACCGGGAAATCACGGCCGAGGAGCGAGAAACGGAGATCAGCTTCGCCGACCCTGACGACGCCGTCACCGAGCGCGTCCGCGAGCTCGGACTGAGCGAGGCCGCCCACGACATCGACGAGACGATACGCGCCTCGAAGGTCGCCGACGCGAACGTCAAGGACGAGGTCGAACGGCACGTCCGCGAACTGCTTTCCGAGGAGTCAGATGCCCTCGCAGCCGACACCGAGACGGCGGCGAGCGATGGCGCGTCCGACACCGACGCCACCGCGGGTGCAAACGAGGGCGAAGGCGACGACGGAACACCAGCGAACGAAGCCGACGGCACAGACAGCGAGAGTCAAGCGAGCGTCGAGGAGTTCCTGTGATGGAGGGTCAACAATGAAATTCCAACGGGTCAAGCTATCCAATTTCAAGTGCTACGACGATGCCGACCTGCGACTGGACAACGGCGTGACCGTCATCCACGGACTCAATGGGAGCGGGAAGTCATCCCTACTTGAGGCCTGTTTCTTCGCGCTGTACGGCTCGAAGGCGCTGGACGAGAACCTCGGCGACGTGGTTACTATCGGGGCCGACGACTGCACTGTCGAATTGTGGTTTTCTCACGCCGGCGGCGACTATCACCTCACGCGCCGGGTCCGCGCGACCGGGGCGCAACCGACGACGGCGAAGTGTGTGCTCGAGACGCCCGAGGGGAACTACGAGGGGGCACGCGACGTGCGCCGACGCGTTACGGAGCTCCTACGGATGGACAGCGAGGCGTTCGTTAACTGCGCGTACGTCCGTCAGGGCGAGGTAAACAAGCTCATCAACGCCTCTCCCGGCGACCGACAAGATATGCTCGACGACCTCCTGCAACTGGGGAAACTGGAGGAGTACCGCGAGCGGGCCAGCGACGCCCGCGTCGGGGTCGGTCGCGTGCGCGATGACAAACAGGGGGCACTATCACAACTCGACGAGCAGATACAGGAGAAAGAGTCGAAAGACCTCCACGAGCGCCTGAACAGCTTGGAAACAAAGGAATCGGAACTGCAGGACGAGATCGAGCACATTGAGGACCAGAAGGCCACTGCCGAGGAGACGCTCACGCAGGCCGAATCGGTCCTCGAAGAGTATGAGGAGAAACGCGAGGAACTGGCGGCGCTGGAAGACGACATCGAAGAACTGGAGACGACCATCACAGAGACGGAGACGGAACGAACCGACCTCAAAGAGCGCATCGGGGAACTACAGGACCGCCGGGAATCGCTTCAGGAGCAACTCGCGGAAACGGTTTCCGAGACCGACCTCGACAGTTCGGAGCCGGACCCCGACACCGTCGATGCGCGACTCGAAGAGCGACAGTCTCGCGACGACGACCTGCAGGGCCGCATCGAGGACCAGCGCGTCGACGCAAAGGAACACAGCAGCACGGCTGATGCGCTCGCTGACAGCGCTGCCGACCTCGAATCCCGGGCCGAGGAGAAACGCAAAGAGGCCGACGAACTGGAAGCAGACATCGAAGCCGCGCGGGAGGCCATCGCCGAGCGCCGGGAGCAGATCAGCGACATCGACGACCAGATCGCTGCCCTCGAAGCCCGGTTCGAGAACGCGCCGACCGACCGCAACGGGGCGCAGTCGTACAAAGAATCTGTCGCCAGTGACCTCGAAGAGGCCCGACAGCAGGTGACCGAACTGGAGACGAAACTGGAGAGCGAGCGCGAGTCGCTCGCGGAGGCCGAGGCGCTGCTGGAGGCCGGCAAGTGCCCCGAGTGCGGGCAGGACGTGGCCGAGTCACCGCACGTCGACTCCATCGAGGACGACCGCGAGCGAATCGCGGAGCTGGAGTCGACGCTCGCAGACGCTCGCGAAGAAGTCGAAACACTGGAGTCGAAACACGAGACGGCGGCGGAGCTGGTCGAGACAGCGGACGAACTGGCGACGCTCGAAAACAACCGCTCGAACATCGTCCAACTCGTTGAGGAGAAGGCGAACGGGCTGGACGCGGATCAAGAGCGTATCGAAACCCTCCGAGAGGAAGCAGCGGACCACGAGTCCGAGGCCGAGACGAAACGTGAGAAAGCCGCCGAAGCCCGCGAGCAGGCGGAAGACTGCCGCTCGGTCGTCGCGGAGTGCAATCAGGAGCGCCAGCAGGTCAAGCAGTCGATTGAGCGTCTAGAGCGGGTCGAAGACCTGCTTGGGAAGATCGACGACTGCGACGACGACATCGAGCGCTTGCGGGAGAAGCGCAGTCAGCAGGCCGAACTAAACGACCAGCGCCGCGAACAGCTCGCGGAGAAGCGCGAGCGCAAGCAGGACCTGGCCGAATCGTTCGACGAAGAGCGAATTGATGAAGCCCGCAACGAGAAGCAACGCGCGGAACAGTACATCGAGCAGGCCGAAGAGGCGCTGGCGGAGAAACGCCAGAAGCGCGACGAACTACAAAACGCCATCGGCGGTGTCACGAACGAAATCGAGGAACTGGAGTCACTGCGGGACCGGCGCGAGAACCTCGAAGTGACCCTGGAGAAACTCGAAACGCTGTACGAGGAGACCGAGGAGCTACAGGAGATGTACGGCGCGCTTCGAGCGGAACTGCGCCAGCGCAATGTCGAAACCCTCGAACGGATGCTCAATCAGACGTTCGACTTGGTGTACCAGAACGACTCGTACTCACACATCGAGCTTGATGGACAGTACCAGCTGACGGTGTACCAGAAGGACGGCGAACCGCTGGAACCCGAACAGCTCTCCGGCGGCGAGCGCGCGCTGTTCAACCTCAGCCTGCGATGTGCTATCTATCGTCTGCTCGCGGAGGGTATCGAAGGAGCCGCACCGATGCCGCCGCTAATCCTCGACGAGCCGACGGTATTCCTTGATTCAGGCCACGTCACGCAACTGCTTGACCTTGTGGAGTACATGCGCGACGAGGTTGGCGTCGAACAGATTCTCGTGGTCAGTCACGACGAGGAACTCGTCGGTGCAGCGGACGACCTCGTCCGTGTCGAGAAGGACGCAACGACCAACCGCTCGCGGGTCGAGCAGGTCGAAGCGACGGTCGCGGAACTGGCCTGACCGCAGTCACGACGCTGACCAGACCTCAGTCGCGGAGCTGCGCCAGCCCATCGCTGGCCGTGTCGGTCGTGTCGTACCCCCGCTGGCCGTGGACTCTGGCCTCCGTGAGCAGGCCGGCGGCGCGAAACTCGGCTAGCAAGCCGTGCAGGTCGCTCTCGCAGAGATCGTAGGCTGAGAGCAGTTCCGCCACGGGGAGCGGCCCGCGCTCGTCGAGTTCCACGAGCAGGCCTAGCGCGCGCTCATCATGGGCCGCCGTAATGACTTGACGGGTGGCGTCGGGAACGGCTTTGGCGGCCGTGGTCAGCGGTGAGTCGCCATCCACAGGTTCGAGGTCGGCGTTCGGAACGTGTCGTTGTTCACCGGTTTCAGGGTCCCTGACCAGACTCGAATCGGTGGACTCCTTCAGCAGTAAGTACCGCGTGCCGTCGTCGTCCCGCACAGTACGCATATAATGCTTCGTAGCTGGCCGGACCGGTTAGCCGTTGTGGTCGCCTGACTCTGTGCCGTCGGACTGCGTATGTGTGGTCTCGGCTGTGTCGCCCTCGTCGTCCGATTTGCGCTCGCGCTCGAACTGGATGTACCGAAACGTTCCGTAGCCGAAGGCGATGACGCCGACGAGGAATATCCGGACCCCGAGGTCGACCTGTCCCTCGAAGTACGCAAGCATCGGGCCGAGCGAGAGGGCAAGCAGCGCGACGTTGAACACGATGACGAGTTTGACGAACAGCCCTGTGGTGTCGCCGCTGTAATCGCCGTCCGTCGGGGACGGAACGTCCGGTCCGAGGCTCTCCGGGTCGAACTCCTCTGGTTCGTACTCGCTCTTTTCCGAGAGGACGCCGCCGCTCTCGTTCGGGTCGTCCTCGCCGGGGATGTCCATCACACTAGCTACGACGCGTGGACGCTAAAAGTACTTCCTGTCAGGCGATCTCCTGTAAAGTGAGCGCCGTATCAGTCTGTAGCCACGCGAGCGGGTTCTCGGCGTCGTAAAACACTGTCCCCTCCTCGGTCTCGTAGGTCTCGGTCGTCTGGATGGCGTCCGGGAGCGCCGGCTCCGACCGCAGTTCTTCGGACCTATCCGCCTCGCCGTGGGGGGATGCGTGGTGCGACATTGGCCGTCAAACTTGGGTATGTTACTCGATGGCATATACTTTCTGCCTGTGGCAATACCCCGTCGACCGCCGGTGTTTTTATGCGGCATCTCGAAACAAGGCCAAGAATGAGTGACGGCACCCAGGGCACGCTGGGGGACTTCGGGCAGGACGCGGGCACAGACGACCGCCCGGTCGCCGACGAAGCGGCGGCCATCGCGGGCAACGGTGGGAGCGACGGCGGGACGAGCGTCGTCGATCTCGACGAGCGTCAGTTCCCGCCCGTCGAGGAGACCGTCGAGTTCGTCGTCACGCAGGTCGACTACACCATCGAGGGCCAGGGCGACGACGAATTCCCGGTCGTCCACGTCTTCGGCCGCACCGACGACAACGAACCGGTTCACGCTCGTGTCTTCGATTTCAAGCCGTACTTCTACGCGCCGACCGACAGCGTCACCGACGACGGACTCCGTCAGTACGATAGCATCACTGGCTGGGAAGAAGCCGACGCGGACGGCGAGCCCTACGAATCGATTCGGGGCGAGCGCCTGACGAAGATATTCGGCCAGACGCCACGCGACGTGGGGCAGATACGCGACGACTTCGACCACTACGAGGCGGACATCCTCTTTCCCAACCGGCTGCTGATCGACAAGGATATTACGAGCGGCGTGCGCGTCCCCGCCCGCAAACTCGACGACGGGAGCCTGAAGGTCCACCACGAGGAGATTCAACCGGTCGAGGCCCACGCCGACCCGCGGGTCAACACCTTCGATATCGAGGTCGACGACAGGCAGGGGTTCCCCGAGGACGGCGAGGAACCGATCATCTGCCTTACCTCCCACGACTCCTACCGCGACGAGTACGTCGTCTGGCTGTACGAGTCCCCCGACGGCATCGACGGCCCCGAGGCGCTGGCCGGCTACGACCCGATTCGGGAGGACTTCGAGGCCGACGTGCGCGTCTTCGGCGAGGAGGAGGCCATGCTGGAGGCCTTTGTCGACTACATCATCGACACCGACCCCGACGTGCTGACGGGCTGGAACTTCGACGACTTCGACGCGCCGTACTTCCTCGACCGCCTAGAGGAACTCCAGAGTTACAACCACGACTACGACCTGTCCGTCGACCGCCTCTCCCGCGTCGACGAGGTCTGGCGGTCGGGCTGGGGCGGCCCCGATATCAAGGGCCGGGTCGTCTTCGACCTTCTCTATGCCTACAAGCGCACGCAGTTCACCGAACTCGAATCCTACCGGCTCGACGCCGTCGGCGAACAGGAACTCGGCGTCGGCAAGGAGCGCTACACTGGCGACATCGGCGACCTCTGGGAGCAAGACCCCGAGCAGTTACTGGAGTACAACCTTCGGGACGTGGAGCTCTGTGTCGAACTCGACCGCGAACAGGACATCATCGACTTCTGGGACGAGGTCCGCACCTTCGTCGGCTGCAAACTGGAGGACGCAACGACGCCCGGCGACGCCGTGGACATGTACGTCCTCCACAAGCTCCACGGGGAGTTCGCACTGCCGTCGAAGGGTCAACAGGAGAGCGAGGACTACGAAGGCGGCGCGGTGTTCGACCCCATCACCGGCGTCCGCGAGAACGTCACCGTGCTGGACCTGAAGTCGCTGTACCCGATGTGCATGGTGACGACCAACGCCAGCCCGGAGACGAAGGTCGACCCCGAGACCTACGACGGTGACACCTACCGCGCGCCCAACGGCACGCACTTCCGGAAGGAACCGGACGGCGTCATCCGGGAGATGGTCGACGAACTCCTATCAGAACGCGAGGAGAAGAAAGAACGCCGGAACAGTTTTGACCCCGAAAATCCGGAGTACGAGCGCTTAGACCGTCAGCAAGCGGCAGTGAAGGTGATAATGAACAGCCTGTACGGCGTTCTGGGATGGGACCGCTTCCGCCTCTACGACAAGGAGATGGGCGCGGCGGTCACCGCCACCGGCCGCGAGGTCATCGACTACACCGACGAGGTCGTCGCGAGTGAGGGCTACGAGGTCGTCTACGGGGATACCGACTCGGTCATGCTCCAATTGGGCGACATCAGCCCGGCGGACGTCGAGGGCGACGTGACCGTCACCGATGAGATGCGCGAGAAACACCCGGAGATGAGCGACGACGAACTCGAACTCATCGCCGCGACCATCGGGAAGGGGTTCGAACTGGAGGAGACCATCAACGACTCGTACGACGAGTTCGCGATGGAGGAACTGAACGCCGACGAGCATCGCTTCCAGATAGAGTTCGAGAAGCTCTACCGGCGGTTCTTCCAGGCCGGCAAAAAGAAGCGCTACGCGGGCAACATCGTCTGGAAGGAGGGCAAGCACGTTGACGACATCGACATCACGGGCTTCGAGTACCAGCGCTCGGACATCGCGCCCATCACCAAGCGGGTCCAGAAGGAGGTCATCGACCGCATCGTCCGCGGCGAAGACGCCGAGTCCATCAAACAGTACGTCAGCGATGTCATCGAGGACTATCAGGATGGCAACGTCAATTACGACGACGTGGGCATCCCCGGAGGCATCGGCAAGAAACTCGACAACTACGACACCGACACTGCGCAGGTCCGGGGCGCGAAGTACGCCAACCTTCTGCTGGGGACGAACTTCCAGAGCGGCTCGAAACCCAAGCGCCTCTATCTCGACCGGGTCCACTCGGACTTCTTCCAGCGCATCGAGGACGAAGAAGGCCTGGACCCCCAGCGGGACCCGCTGTACGGCGAGTTCCGACGGGACCCCGACGTTATCTGCTTCGAGTACGCGGACCAGATCCCCGAGGAGTTCGAAATCGACTGGGACAAGATGCTCGATAAGACACTGAAAGGACCGATTGCTCGGATCTTGGAAGCCATGGATATCTCCTGGGAGGAGGTCAAGTCCGGGCAGGAACAGACGGGACTCGGCAGCTTCATGTAACCCACAGAAAGCAGGGGCTTACTGCTGCAAGAAATATTATTTCTATATACAGAAGTTGAGTTCGCAGCAATGCGAAAGCTTCATGGGTGAAACGTACCTTCTTTCGGTTGACCTAAGAGATACCTATGGCGAAACTCGAAATCAACAATCTCCACGCAGAAGTCGCAGAAGAGGACGGTGAGACGATTCTCCGCGGTGTCGACCTCGAAGTCGAGTCCGGCGAGATCCACGCGCTGATGGGTCCAAACGGCTCAGGCAAGTCCACAACGGCGAAGATTATCGCCGGCCACCCGGCCTACGAGGTAACCGACGGCGAAGTGCTTATCCACCTCGAAGAGGACGAGTTCGGTGACGAAGAGATCCCGGAGGATCTCCGAACCTGGAACCTGCTCGACCTCGAACCGAACGAGCGCGCCGCGCTCGGCATCTTCCTCGGCTTCCAGTACCCGGCCGAGATTGAGGGCGTCACGATGGTGAACTTCCTCCGCACTGCGCTCAACGCCAAGCTCGAAGAGCGCGAGGAGCTCTTCGAGGACGACGAGGAAGAAGAGGCCGACGCAGAGGGCGGCGACACCAACGAGGACGCCGCCGGCTACGACACCTCCCCGATGGAGGGCAACGTCGAAGAAGGAGAAATCGGTGTCGCCGAGTTCCAGGAAATCCTCCAGGAGAAGATGGAGCAGCTGGACATGGACGAGAAGTTCGCGTCCCGGTATCTCAACGCTGGCTTCTCGGGCGGCGAGAAGAAGCAAAACGAAGTCCTCCAGGCCGCGATCCTCGAGCCCTCCGTTGCCGTGCTCGACGAGATCGACTCCGGACTGGACATCGACCGACTGCAGGACGTCTCCAACGGCATCAACGCGCTCCGTGACGAGCAGGGCGCAGGCATCCTCCAGATTACCCACTACCAGCGCATCCTCGACTACGTCGAACCCGACCACGTCCACGTGATGCTCGACGGCCAGATCGCCACCTCCGGCGGTGCCGAACTCGCCGAAAAGCTCGAAGACGAGGGGTACGACTGGGTCCGAGAGGAAGCCTACGAGGCCGCGTAACGCCCTTCCGTACACAGCGATAACACTACACACACTATGAGTTCAGATCAAGACCACCTCAAAGAGACCGACACCGAGAAGCGCTTCGAATTCAAGAAAGAGGAGAAGTCCGCCTTCGAAGCCGAGAAGGGCCTCACGGAGGAGACCATCCGGGTCATCTCCGAAGACAAGGACGAGCCCGAATGGATGCTCGAACGCCGCCTTCGCGCGCTCGAACAGTACAAGGAGATGCCGATGCCGGACGGCTGGCCGGGCGCGCCCGACCTCTCCGAGGTCGACGTCGACGAGATCGTCCCGTACATCCGCCCCGACATCGAGACACGCGGCGGCGTCGACGACTGGAACGACCTCCCAGAGGAGATTCAGGACACCTTCGACAAACTGGGCATCCCGGAAGCCGAGAAGAACGCGCTCTCAGGCGTCGGCGCGCAGTACGAGTCCGAGATCGTCTACCAGAACATGCAGGAGCGCTGGGAGGAGAAGGGTGTCATCTTCTGTGACATGGACAAGGCCGTCCAGGAACACGAAGACATCCTCAAAGAGTACTTCATGACCAAGGCCGTGCCGCCGAGCGACAACAAGTTCGCGGCGCTGCACGGCGCTATCTGGTCCGGTGGGTCGTTCGTCTACGTCCCCGAGGACACCACGGTCGATATGCCGGTCCAGGCGTACTTCCGCATGAACTCCGACGGCATGGGCCAGTTCGAGCACACGCTCATCATCGCCGAGGAGAACTCCGAAGTCCACTACATCGAGGGCTGTTCCGCCCCGAAGTACTCGGAGTTCAATCTTCACTCCGGCGGCGTCGAAGTGTTCGTTAAGGAGAACGCCCACGTTCAGTACTCGACCGTGCAGAACTGGTCGAAGAACACGTATAACCTCAACACCAAGCGCGCCATCTGCGAGGCCGACGGCACGATGGAGTGGGTCTCGGGCAGCATGGGCTCGAAGGCCACGATGCTGTACCCCTCGACCGTCCTCAAAGGGCCCGGCGCGACGGACAACCACATCACCATCGCCTTCGCCGGCGAAGGTCAGGACATCGACACGGGCGCGAAGGTCTACCACAACGCCCCCGAAACGAAGTCCACCATCGAATCCAAGTCCATCAGCAAGGACGGCGGCCGCACGAACTACCGTGGCCTCGTCCACATCGCTGACGGTGCCGAAGACTCTTCGACCTCCGTCGAGTGTGACGCCCTGATGTTCGACAACGAGTCCACGTCGGACACGATGCCGTACATGGAGATTCAGGAGTCCAAGGTCGACGTTGCCCACGAGGCGACTGTCGGCAAGATCGGTGACGAGGACGTCTTCTACCTCCAGTCCCGCGGACTGGACGACGACGACGCAAAGCAGATGATCGTCGCCGGCTTCATCGAGCCGATTACGGAAGAACTGCCGATTGAGTACGCCGTTGAGCTGAACCGCCTCATTGAGCTTGAGATGGAGGGGTCGCTCGGATAACCATGAGTACGCAGGTACACGCCAATCTCACAGAGGCCCAAGTGGAACAGATTTCAGACGATCTCGGCGAGCCGGAGTGGCTGCTTGAGACGAGAAAGGACGCGCTCGCGGCGCTCGAAGAGCTCGAAATGCCGGACGTTATCCGGACGCCGGGTCGGACGTGGACGAACCTCGACGCGCTCGAATACGAGTCGCTGGTCGACCCGCTCGACTACGCACAGGACAAGGACCGCGTCGACGCCGAGGGCGTCGAGGTCCTCTCTTGGAGCGAGGCGCTCGACGAGCACGAAGACCTCGTTGAGGAGCACTTCGGCAGTACCGTCGACCCGCAGCGCGACTACCTCACCGCGCTGTCGACGGCCCTGTTCTCGGCCGGGACGGTCGTCTACGTCCCCGAGGGCGTCGACGCCGAGGACGTGAAAATCCGGACGACGATGAACAGCCAGTCGCTGTTCAACTACACGCTCGTCCTCGCCGAGGAGTCCTCCTCGGTCACGATTCTGGAACGCCAGCAGACCGGCGAGACGACCGACGCTGACCAGTACTACTCTGGTATCGTCGAGGTCGTCGCCGAGGAGAACGCCTACGTCCAGTACGGCGCGCTCCAGAACCTCTCGGAAGAGACCTACAACTTCCAGGTCAAGCGCGGCCACGCCGACACCTACGCCACGGTCAACTGGATCGACGGCAACATCGGCTCCCGACTGACCAAGTCTAACGTCGAGACCCGACTGCTCGGCGACTCCTCGGAGTCCCAGATTCTCGGAGCCTTCTTCGGCCACGAGGACCAGCACTTCGACATCGCGTCGCGTGTCTGGCACGAGGCTGAACACACTATCGCCGACCTCGTCACCCGCGGCGTCCTTGACGATGACGCCCGCTCGGTGTACGAGGGCGTGCAGGATGTCGGTCGTGAGGCCTGGGACACGTCGTCCTACCAGCGTGAGAACACGCTCATGCTCTCCGACGATTCCGAGGCCGACGCGTCGCCGAAGCTCATCATCAACAACCACGACACCGAGGCCTCCCACTCCGCGACGGTCGGGCAGGTCGACGAAGAGGACATGTTCTACATGACCTCCCGCGGTGTCGACCCGGAGAGTGCAAAGAACATGCTCGTCGAAGGGTTCTACGTCCCGGTACTCGAAGAGGTGCAGGTCGACGAACTCCGCGAAGACCTCGACCAGCTCATCTACGAGCGTCTTCGGGAGTAACGAGGTCCCACAGCGGCCTCGAACTGCAACGGACCGGCCCGCGAGACGCGGCTTGTTTTGCTGTTTTTTGTGACCGTCTGCAGTCAGTCACCAGTCGCGCTTATCGCCACGGAGCCAGACGTAGTCACACGGGTCCAGCAGGAAGGTGACGCCGCCGTCTTCGATGTGATAGCCGCCGTCACCGACTGCCTTCGACGTGTCGGCGTCGGGGACTTCCCACTGGAGGACGGCTTCGCGGTACTCGTCGGCGAAGTTATGGGCGAAGATGAAGGCGGTGTCACCGGTGTCGACGCGGTGAACGAGCACGTCCTTGTGGCCCGATTCGATCAGATGGAGGTCGCCGCCGCTGAGTTCTGGGTTGCGCTTGCGGGCCGCGACGAGACGCTGGATGTGTGACAGCAGCGAGTCAGGGTCGGCTTGCTGGTCAGCGACGTTGATGTGCTCGAAGCTGTACTCCTTCCCGACGACCGGCGGGTTGTAGCAGTCCTCGCGAGCGGCCGTCGAGAAGCCGCCGTTCTCGGTGTCGTCCCACTGCATCGGCGTCCGGACAGACTCCCGTTCGTCGAGCCACAGGTCCGAGCCCATGCCGATCTCGTCGCCGGAGAGGATGACCGGTGTCCCCGGATACGCAAAGAGGAGGCTGTGAGCCATCGCGATGCGGTCGTGGTCGTGGCCGAGGAGGTCTGCCAGCCGGAGCCGGTGACCCCGACCGAAAATCCACGAGGAACCGTCATCGGGGCCAAAGTACTCCCGGGCGTGTTCCAGCGCTTCATGGGGGAGTTTCAGGAGGTTCCACTCGTCGTGGTTCCGGAGGAAGTTCGCCCACTGTCCGACGCTGGAGACGTCCGGCAGGACCTCGTTCGCGCGGTGGAGTGGCCAAGTGTCTCTGACGCCGACGCCGTACACCATGTGAGCGTTCAGGACGAAATTGAACATGAGGTCGAACGCCTCGCCGTCGCTGAAGTAGTAATCGAGATGTTCGGGCTGGTCGTCGGCTTCGGCGACGAGTACGGCGTGGTCCTTTGCCGCTGTGACGACGCGTTTCAGCTCTTTGAACAGCTCGATGTCCTCGGTCGTCCCGTTGTGCCCCTTCGGCAGTAGCATCGGGTGGGCAGCGTCGATACGGAAGCCGTCTGCTCCCTGGTCCAGCCAGAAGCGCATCACGTCGTGGATTTCGTCGCGGACAGCGGGATTGGCGACGTTGAGGTCCGGCTGATGGTGGTAGAACTGGTGGAAGTAGTGCTTGCCGGCGACCTCGTCGTAGCTCCAGACGCCGTCCTCGCGGTCGGGGAAAATGTTGGTCGTCTGGTACGCATCGTCGAGGTGGCTTGTCCAGAGGTAGTAGTCGTGGTACTTCGAGTTGGGGTCCTCGCGGGCGCGCTGGAACCACTTGTGGTCGGTCGATGTATGGTTGAACACGAGGTCGGTGAGGACACGGATGCCGCGGTCGTGGGCGCGGTCGGTGAGTTCTCGGAAGTCTGCCAGTGTTCCCATCCGGTCGTGGACGCTGTAGTAGTCGGCGACGTCGTACCCGTTGTCCCGGAGTGGACTCGGATAGAACGGGCGGAGCCAGAGGCAGGTCACGCCGAGGTCCTCGATGTAATCGAGCTTCTCGATGAGGCCCCGGAAATCGCCCCAGCCGTCGCCGTTGCTGTCGTTGAACGTCTTTACGTCCAGTGTGTAGATGACCGCGTCCTCGTGCCAGCCGTGTTCGACCATCGCTCGTGTGTGGTATCGAGTCCCAGCCTCTGGTAGTTTCGGGTCCGTCCACGGACCGAGCCTGAACGGTTTCAGTTCGACGACAGGGAACCGCTTAAGTCCGGCCCTCCCCGAACTACGTGTATGACTGGAGCACAGCGCCGAATGGGGGTGGTGCCGTGAGTCTCACACAGCCGGTGGTGTCCGATCATCAACTGGCCCGGTTGCTACAGATCGGCATCGTCCTCGAAGAGGTCGTCGAGGCACGGGCGGCCAAGCACGCCGAGGAAACGAGCGGAGAGCACGAACAGGCAGTTCTTGACCTCCTCGCACACGCCGAGACGGAGTCAGCCGAGCACCGGCGGCAACTGGAGGCACTCATCGACGACCTCGAAGCGGACACCGTTCCGTTCGAGGAAATCGAGATGCTAGTCGAGGCCCAGTACGAAGCCGACGAGGACTTCGACGGCGTGTTGTACGACCAGCTCTGTAACGAGGAGACGGCGTACAAGTTCTACGACGACCTCATCGAAGCCATCGAGGCGTCCGACGTGACATTCACTATCGACCGCGAACGGCTGCTTGCCGTGCTGTCGGATATCCGCGAGGACGAGGCAGAAGGTGTCGAAGACGTGACCGACCTGATGGAGGACTATCAATGAACACGCAGGCCCAGTATCTGAAAGCGATCTATCTCACGCAACAGCAAGAAGACGGTCCGGCATCCACCGGCGACGTGGCCGATATGCTTGATGTCAGTCCGGCGAGCGCCAACGAGATGATCGGCAAGCTCGAAAGCCGTGGGCTGCTGAACCACGAGAAGTACAAAGGCGTCGACCTCACCGACGACGGCATCGCACAGGCTCGCGAGGCGCTCCAGAACTACTGTATCATCGAGCGGTTCCTCATCGAGGTGCTAGAGGTCGAGGAGTTCCGGGCCGAGGCAAAGCAGCTGGAGGGCGTCATCGATGAAACGGTCGCTGACCGTCTCGATACGATTATCGACCGTAAACCGCAGTGTCCCGACTGTTTCGACCCTGAGGGGGATGTCTGTGGCCTGCTCGAAGTCGAGGCTGAAGTCACCAGCGACTGACCGGCCGCTCTCGAAGCGTTCAAGTGCGTTCCGTCGATTATCCTGCATACGGATCGCTCATAGCGAGTGACGTCCCGTGGTGGTGAGCAAATCCTGTGGATTTGCGCGGTACACGGGACAGACGAAGTGAATGAAGTCCCGTGGTGTAGTGGCCAATCATAAGGGCCTTTGGAGCCCTTGACGGCGGTTCGAATCCGCCCGGGACTATTCAGAGCAAGCTTGTGAACCGTAGATATCCTCGGCGAGTCGAACTCAGCGGACGAGAAAATTCGAGTCCCCGTGGTCTGAATTCCACTGAAGTGTCGGCTACCAGAACACAAACAGCGGTCACATTTCTAGAGGGTGCGATAGCAGCGCTAACGGGCTGACACGTCCCATTCGAGGCAACAAATCGCAGCGCCCTCACATGAATAGCCCAACGAGTGTCCCAAATTCTGACACCGAACTGTAGATTTATGATGTTTCGTGCCAACTAGTGGCATATGAAAATCAGGGAGGCAGTGTCGTCGGACAGACCGGCTATCCGTGACGTGGCGCGTCGCTCGTTAGAGGCGTCGTATTCGCTGGGGCCGAAGGCGATCACGAGCGCTATCGAGGAGTGGTACGACGAAGAGCGTATCAATCAAATACTTACCGAGGAGAGTAACCGGTTGATTCTCGTCGCTGAGCAGGATGGGCAGGTGGTCGGTCTCTCCGAGAGCGTCCTCGCAGGGGATAACATCGGAACGATACTCTGGCTGCACGTCGACCCAGCGTACCGCGGCGAAGGGATCGGGTCGGCACTGTTTGACGAGACCCACGGAGAGCTCCACGACCGCGGTGCCGAGACGCTCCAAGGGCGCGTGCTGGCCGACAACGTCGAAGGCAACAGCTTCTACGAGGACCGCGGCTTCGAGCGCGCTGGCACGGGCGAGGTCGACATCGCTGGACGGACCTACGTCGAGAACCTCTACACCGACGCCGAAGAGCTCGGCCGCGAACCGATAACCGACGACGGCCGGACGGTCTACGTCGACCACAACAACCACGAGTCCGGGTCGATAGCGCCGTTCCACGTGGTCCACGTCACCGAAGAGGGAAGCGACCGCTACGGGTACTTCTGTAGTAACTGTGAGACGCTGGCGAACGCGATGGATTCGATGGGCCGTATCGAATGTAACAACTGCGGGAACGTTCGCAAGCCGATGCGGTGGGACGCCGCCTATCTGTAACTACGGCGGCGACTGGTCCCCTGTGCGCTGTGACGATTCCTGTCTGTTTGCCGGGAGGAGTATCAGCTTGTAGTACAGGCCGAACAGGCACAGGGCGATACCGACGCCGACGAGCACATCAGTCACCGCGTGTTCGTTCGCCGCGTGGGTCACGATCGACACATCGCCGACGGGCATGTGGAGCGGCTGGAGAGGCATGTATGCTGATTTATCTATTAGATGTAAAAAGCTGGACTGATGTTCCCAGCCGCTGAGAACCAGTCGCTGGCTGGCTCCCAGTAATGACCCTACCTGACACAGCGTCAGAGATAGTAATGCGTCCCTTCAGGAGACTGCGACGACGGGGTTTACCCCGCTATCTCCATCTGAAAATGCCGGTGTAGCAGCCGTTCTCCCTGTCGTAACGCTAAAGAGTCGAACGTACGTCTATATGTGTAAGATGAATATCGAAATCCGTTTCGGGAGGTGGTGCTGTGGGCGTCGAGATTAGGGAGTCACCTGTCTCAGCCGACGCGTTCGAGGAAATGAAGGAGTTCGTCCACGACTACCTCGCGGCGAGCGTCGAAAACGAAGAAGAGGGCGGCCGGATGCGCTGGTATCCGTGGCACTCCGCGGAGTATCGCTTCAACCACATCCTCAACGTCGTCGACATCGCGACAAAAATCGCCCGCAAGGAGGGCGCAAACGTGGACGTGACTCGCGTCGCAGCGTTGTTTCACGACATCGCGAAACTGGAAGCCGAGCAGGACCTCCATGCGGAAGCCGGCGCTCGGATCGCACGCGAGTATCTGCGGGCACACGGTGACTACCCAGAATCGTTCATCGAACAGGTCTGCGCCGCCGTCGAGGCTCACTCGTACCAGGGGCCGCTGGACGACCTGCCGCTGGAAGTACAGTGTCTCATCGAGGCGGACATCCTAGACAAAGTCGGCGCGAACGGGACCGCCCTGATGTTGTTGCGCATGGGCTATGAGTCCCGGACGCATATGGACGCGGCCGAGATGGTCGACCGTGTCATCGAGCGCGGTGAGGACGCGCGCGAGCGCGTGCAGAGTGACACCGCCGAGTCTATCGTCCACCAGCGGCTCAAGCGGACCCGTTGGTTCCAGGAGTGGCTAACGATGGAAGTCGCTGACATGGCCGTCGAAGACGACCTCGACGAGGTGGCGACTGGGATGGGCGATTCATAGCGCCCGCAGCAAGAACAGAACCCCGGTCCCGGCGAGAACAGCGGCACTAATCCATGCGACCAGCGGTGCGAGCCGCTCGATACGCGTTCTCGCGGCGACAATCGCCGCCGGAAATCCCGTAATCCAGATACCGATCCCGCCGAAAAACCCACCCAACAGCACCGGGTGGCCGGTTTGGACGGTTAATTCGTCAGACCCGACCGCGGGCACGTACGACGCCACGTCGACCACACCCGGTTCGAGGAGGCCCACGCCGACGGTGAGCCAGAAGGCGACCTGATAGGGGTTTGTCAGTGCCAGCACGAGCGCCTTGCGAAAGCCCCGGCTGTCCCCGGACGCGACCGACGACTCCCCCTCGGTAACTACTGTATTAGCCTCCTGAACTGCTCCGTACGCGAACCAGAGCATCAGGAGCCCGCCGGCACCGATCATCACTCGTCGAAGTCCCGGCGTCTCGGTGATGATCGTAGCGGCGCCGAGCACAGCGAGCACAAGGAAGCAGGCGTCAGCAGTCATCGCGCCGAGGCCAGCGAAGAAGCCGGCCCGCCAGCCCCGCAGTGCACTCTCCTCGGCAATAACGGCGTTCATCGGACCCGGTGGCGCGGCGAGCGCGAGGCCAAACAGGATTCCACCGAGAGCTGTCGGGACGAGCGAGAGCGCGCCGAGCTGGAGCAGGCCGGGTGAGTGATGCATCTATGGTCCGAGAAAACAGAGAGAAAATCCCGCAGACTTACAGCTTGCCGGCCTTCTGGAGCTTCATCAGGTCCTCGGTGTCGAGGGTCTCGCCTTCCTTGAACTTCTGGTAAATCTCCTCGGCTTCCTCGCGAGCGGCTTCCTGCTTTTCTTCACGCTGGGAGCGCTCCTGCTCTTCTTCCTTCTTGTCGAGCTCGCGGAGGCGCTTCTGGACGCGGACGAAGTCCTCGTGGTGCTGGTCGGCCGCTTCCTGGGCCTCGACGAACTCCTCGTGCTTCTCGTCGGCCTCGTCACGGATCTCGTCGGCCTCGCGGTAGGCCTCGATCATCTCGTTGTGGTGCTTCTGAGCCTCGTCGGCCAGTTCCGTGACCTTCTGGTGGTGCTTCGAGGCTTCCGAGCGGACCTCTTCCGCTTCCTCTTTGAGCTCTTCGAGGTCGCCGCCCTGGTCGAGCTTCTCCTGTTTCTCCTGGAGCTTCTCGCGCTTGGTCTCGATTTTCTCGATGAGCTCCTTCTCGTCCTCCGAGGAGAGCACTTCGGTCTGTTGCTTGAACTCGAGATCTTCGATCTCCTCTTTGAGTTGTTCGACCGACGTGCCCTCGTCGAGTTCGAGGTCGTTTTTCAGGTTATCGACTTTGTCGAACAGCTCGTTTGCTTCCGCATTGAGCTCGTTTCGCTTGTCCTTGTGCTCTTGGACCTGCTCGTTGAGCTCGTCGCGTTTCTCGCGGTGTTCCTGGGCTTCGTCGACCTTCTCGCGAGTCTTCGCGTTCAGGTCGTCGCGGGCGGAGGCCCGCTCGGACGCCATCTGGTTCAGCTCGTTCCGTCGATCGCGGAGCTGGCCGGCGAGTTTGATGAGCTCGCCTTTCGATTTGTTTTCGAGATCCTCTTCGGTTACTGTAACGTTCTTTGATTCGTCTATCGAGTCTGCCATTGTTGAATCCTCTATGCCATCACCGCTTCAGCACAGACAGTCGGCCCACTACTGAGGGGCTGACACCAATAACAAGGGTTCCCTCTCATGTTGGGCTGAAAGCGATACTGCCTGAACGCGGAAGCGTTCTGGTGTCTACGAATAGAGGTGGATATCGTTTAAACATTCCGGTGCACTGAATACCGCGTCAACGTCTCACACGCCCTATTTCGGGGGCGAGACGGTCACTATCGTCCGTGGTTCCCTTGTATATCACGGACATATATCACTCGCTAATACGGTACTCGTTCTTGACGACAGTCTGGCCGTCGGTGGCGGCGAGCGTCACGTCGTCACCGGCTGAAAGAGTAAGCGTGTCGACGGTGACGCGGGCGAACGGACCGACAGTGTGTTCGGCCTGTTCGCGGTCCCCGTTGCAGTCCCATTCCACGGTGAGGTCCGCTTTTTCTGGACGGTCGTGGAGGACGACGACATCCCGCTCGCCGGGTGCTGGGTCCGAGAGTATTACCTGCGTGGGCTCGTAACAGTCGGCAAGGACACTGAACGCCGTCTTCTCGGTGCCATCCGTGGTGAGCAGACCCATACCGGCGTCACCGACATCTCGGAGGCTATCTATGATCATGAGTGGCGTGGCGCGGCGCCGGAGCGACTCGGCAACCTCGCGGACGACGCTGGCCTGATACGCCTGCGACGCTTCGACTCCACCCTCGACGTGGCGGTCGTGGCAGGCGCTATCGAACCCAGGAGTATCGCCCGGATCTGGCGTTCCCAGGGATCCGGCACCAAAACCGGCGACGACATCGCCAACGCCGAACGTGGAACAGAGCCACGGGAGGTCGGCCGTGTCGGCATACTGCCACCCCGGGTACAGCGTGGCCGCGTCGGGAGCGATTCCGGGCGGACCGACCACCGGAAACGTCGGAACGGCGTCGACGCTCCCGGCCACTGACTTGGCGTCCGTGCTGTCGTAGCCGGCTCGCCAAGCGCGCCATCGGACGCGAAGTCTGTCGAGGAACCCAGAGCCCAGCCCGTCAGCGTACGGAGATACTGGCTCGTCGTGAACACCGACCGCCGCGAAACTGGGATGCTGTGCGTAGGTCGTATCGATCCGCGTTGCGAGGGAAATTCCTCGTTCGCGGTCGAATGAACCAGGGCCCGACAGCGGGAGGTCCTGCCAGAGCAGGACGCCGTGGTCGTCACAGGCGCGGGCCACTTCGGGCGGCGTTCCCTGTGCCCGAATCCGAACCAGATTTGCATTGGCGTCGACAGCCCGTGCGACATCTTCAACAGTTGGGTCCAGCAGCGTTACGCCGCGAACGGGCACGGCCTCGCCGTTGACCCGCAGGCCGTCGTCGTAGGAGACGGTGCGCAGTCCCGTCGTCACCGAGTGCTCGTCGTCGCCGAGCTTCGCCCTGAGAACGTAGCGGGACTGCTCGCCGCGGTCGTGGGGCCACCACAGTGATGGGTCGCGCACGTCCATCGTGTAGGCCACCGTTGTCCGCTCGTCATTGGTCGAGACGCGGGCCCGATCCATCATTCCGCCGCCACGCACGTCCCCTTCCGGCCGCAGAGAGAGGGTTATCCGGTCGTCGAGCGGCTCTTCGGTCAGGACGGTCGCCGACACCTCGACCGTCGCATCGGACACGTCTTCTTCCGACACCTGTGGCTGGACTGAAAGCTCGCTCACGCAGGGGTCCGGTCTGGTTTCGATGCTCGCATCCCACCAGATGCCTGGGACGCAGCGCTCCGGCGGAAGCTGGTCGGTCGCGTGCAGGCCGCCAAAGCGGTCCTCTGGCGTGCGACACTCCACGACGATCCTGTACTCCTCGCTCTCGGGGAGGCGAATCCGGAGCGGTTCGAAGTAGGCATCGTGGCTGCTGAGTAAATCGCCGTTGCACCACACGCGTGTGTGCGCGTATGTTCCGTTCAGTACGAGCAGGGCGTGTGCGTCGCTCTCGTCCCGCGGGTCCGAGAACGTCGTTTCGTAGGCCACGGCCTCGGCGCCGGCGAACTGTTCTGGCCGGCCGGGCACCGACACCGGTTCCCACGCCTCCGGGGACGGCATCTCGTCGTCCGGCGCAACCGCCGCGCCGCGCCACTCCAGCGACATACCTTGTGGCCCGTTCCCCGAGGGCATATCCTTTGCCCCACGCCTTCACTTTCACTTTCACTGCGGGGACGGCTCGCTTTGACATAGGTAGCCACCTATTATCCAGATATGCTCACTGAACTGCACGAGGCAGCGACACCGACCTGCGAGGCCCAGCACTGCGAGCGCTCGCTCGGGGAGCCGGCGCTGGTGTTCGAGACCGACGCTGGCCGCCGCGAAGCGCACGAGTGCGTCTGCGGTGCGGTGACGGTTACCGTCGTCCGCTCCGAGTCGTCCCGCTGAAGTATGCCCGGCGGCGAGCGAGAGGTATGACACTCGAAGAAGTGGTCCACGCACAGGGCCACGAGAACGTCGCCGGCGAGCACGCGAGCACGCTAGAAGCGACGAGCGACGACTTTCTGACACCGGCCGGTGACTGCATTCTAGCTATCGAAGCTGACCGCGTCCCCGCCGACTTCGATGAGAAGTTCGTAGCGGCCTGCCAGGACGCCGACGCGACGATTACGGCGATTATCGAGGCTGGTGACCACACTGTTACCGTGACCGGAACCGGCCACCCCGACCTGTCTTTCGAGAACGACCGCAGCCACGTCCTGCGGACAAGCGACTACGTCGATGACCGGACTGTGATGGTAAACGCCGACGCGGCGGCCGGCGACGTGGACCGGGACCTCGTCGAAGCGCTCGCTGACGGGGCCGATGCGACGCTGACGCTTTCTGTCGAGCCCAGCGGCGACTGAGCGGTGGTTTCTACAGCGGTCGCGCCGCTCTCTGGCGCGGTCAAAAGAAAACAGGTTTGACGTCTAAACCAGCTTAGCTCGACGAAATAACGTCGTCGATGCGGACGATCATCGTCGCCGCCTCGGTGGCGGAGTCGACCGCTTCGCGCTTGACGGCGGCGGGGTCAAGGATGCCGTACTCGACGGGGTCAGCAACGACACCAGTCTGGCCTTCGCTGATGACGCCAGCGATGCCCTCGCTCTCGTGTTCGGCGCGGAGGTCGACGAGCGCGTCGATGGCATCGAGACCCGTGTTCTCGGCGAGCGTGCGGGGCAGGACGTCGACAGCGTCGGCGAACGCTTCGACGGCGAGCTGCTTGCGGCCCTCGATTGACGCCGCTTCGGAGCGGATGTGGTCGGCGATGGCAATCTCCGTGGCGCCTGCGCCGGGGACCACACCGCCAGCGTCGAGCGCGGCGATGACCACGTCGAGCGCGTCGTTGAGCGCGCGTTCGAGTTCGTCGACGACGTGTTCGGTGGAGCCGCGAGCGATAACTGTGACGGACTCGGCGGTCGCGCCGCCGGTAATGAACGTCACGTCGTCGTCGCCCTGCTTTTCGACATCGACACTGTCAGCGTGGCCGAGCGCGTCCTCATCAAGGGCTTCGAGGGAGCCGACGCGCTTTGCGCCGGTCGCCTCAACGATGTCCTTCGCGGTCGAGGAGCTGATGCTGTCGGCGACGAAGACGCCTTCCTTGGCGAGCTGGGAGGCGACGCGGTCGGCGACGTCCTCGGTGACGAAGGCGACGTCAGCGCCGCTCTCGACGACTTCCTCGGCGTAGCCCTGCAGTTCGCTCTCTTCGGCGTCGAGTGCGGCGTTGAGCTGGTCGACGCTAGAGACGTTGTACTCGGCGTCGATGTTGCTCTCGCGGACGTCGAGCTCGGTGTCGATGACCGCGATGGACGCGTTCTCGACCGAGGACGGCATGTTGTCGTGGACGGCCGTCTCGTCAACGATGACGCCTTCGACGAGCTTGGTCGCGGAGGAAGCCGCACCCGTCTGGGTGTGGACTTCGATGTTGTCCCGGCGAACGCCGTTGTCGCTCTTGGCGTGACGGACGGCGTCGACGACGACTTCGGCGAGTTTCTCGGCCTCGACATCACCAGTGCCCTTGCCGGTCATCGATGATTCGGCGACTTCGACGAGCGTCTCGTCGTCGAGGTCGACATCGAGGACGATCTCGTTGATGGCCTCCTGTGCGAGTTCGGCGGCAGCGGAGTATCCCTCGACGATTGTCGTCGGGTGGACGTCGTCGTCGAGCAGGTCCTCGCCTTTCGTCAGCAGTTCCCCGGCCAGCACGGACGCGGTCGTCGTTCCGTCGCCCACTTCGTCCTCCTGGGTCTGGGCGACCTCGACGATCATCTGGGCCGCGGGGTGTTCGATGTCCATCTCGGAAAGGATGGTCGCCCCGTCGTTGGTGATAACCACATCACCGTCGTCGGAGACGAGCATCTTGTCCATGCCGCGGGGACCGAGCGTGGTCCGTACGGACTCGCTTACGGCCTTTCCGGCGGAGATGTTCGATGACTGTGCGTCCTTTCCGTGTGTGCGCTGGGCGTCCTCATCAAGGATGAAAAGAGGCTGGCCGCCCATGCGTCGCTGGCCAGATGACATATGTGTTGAACCTCACTTAAGACAAGGCAAGCGGTTCTATATAAAACTTTCCAACGGCGCAGACCGCTCGTTGGGCGACAGCGCGGTTCCTGTCTCTGTAATCCTGGCCGGACCTACACATCTTTTAATATGGGTCTATACACACCGTATAGTAGATGCTGGAGCTGGAGCACGGCTTTCGGGTCGTCGACGTGCACGCACGGCTGGAACCCGACGAGCAGCGCCGGCCCCGAGACGGCATGGGTGACCCGGAGCAACTGGAACGGGAGATGCACCAGGCCGGCGTCGTCCGCTCCGTCGTCTTCCCTGGCGAGCGAGACGGGTCGTATCTGAAAGCGAACAACGCCGTCGCCCGGATGACCGTCGAGCGACCGATGGTCGCCTTCGCCAGAGTCAACGGCGCTCGGGACCCGGGGTCCGGCCCCGGGTCGGCGCTTCGCAACCTCGCAAGTAGTCGCACAGATGACCATACCTCGCCTGCGGACATCGAACAGTACGCCTACGACGACCGGTTCTACGGCTTCAAGCTCCATCCACCGACCGACGGGCTACCCGATGACGAAGTCCTCGCAGAACTGGAGTCAGTGTCGCTGCCCGTTATCGTCCACGGCGGCGAAGGGTTCCCGCCCGAAACTGTCGCCGAATCGCTGCTATCGTACGACTTCCCGGTCATTCTCTCACACTTCGGCGCGCATCCACTTCGGCAGGACCTGATGGAACGAGCCATCGACCTGCTGGCGGCCCACGACAATCTGTATCTCGACACCAGCGCGGTCCGCTACCGGGGGCCGATGGAACGGGCGGTTCTGGAACATCCTGACCGTGTTCTCTTCGGGAGCGGCGTCCCCAGCGTTCACCCGAACGTGGCTGTCATGGAGATTCTGACACTGGATGTCCCCGAAGACGCGATGCGCAAGGTGTTCTCGAACAATCCAAACCGCGTCATCGAAGCGCTGGCGCCCTGATCGCCGGCAGCCGCCACACCGGTAGAACGGGCGACAGTCGTGGGTTACCGCCAGTCGTACACAGTCACTGCGCGGTCCGCACGCGCGGACCGACCGTTCGGATTCCGGCGGAGTGTCCGGTCGGTCACGCGTGCCCTGACTCCGTCGACGATTCCCGACCCGACGCCGCCGAACACGTCCTGCCCGTTGCCGAGCCACTGCGACGGCGTCGTCTCCCCGCGCACGACATCGACCAGCGCGTCTTTCGCGTCACCGATCGCGTGGCTGAGGAGTCGCCGCACCACAGTCGGCCGGACGTTGTAGTTTTTCACAAGTCGATACGCGAGCGAGCGGTACTTCCAGTTCCAGTCGGTCTCTGCGATGCCGCCGTCGGCCTCGAACTCGCGGCTGACACACATTTTTGTGCTCCAGTCGACACCGTACTCACTGGCGGCCATCCGGTGTGCGAAGTCCCGGGCGCTGCCGACATTCAGATACTCGTCGAATCCGTCCAGTGCTTCCAGTACCTCGGCATCGAACGCGACGTTGCCGGGGTTGAAATACGTCACGTCGCGGCCGGCTATCGTCCGTGTTTCTTCTGTTTCGGTCGTCATCCCGGCCCACAGTTGCTGGTGTGTCGGTCCGGTGATGGCTTGCGCGGTCCCCGAAAGCCCGTCTCTCACGGCGTCAGCCCAGCCGGACTCGACTGAGAGCGACTGATGGACGAGCGCGATAACGTCCCCCGTCGCCCGGTCGATGCCAGCGTTGCGGGCGACTGTCACCGAGCGGTCGGCGATTTCGACGAGAATAGACACGTCGTCCCGGTCGCGGATCATGCCAGTCGTCCCGTCGGCTGACGGGCCGTTGACGACGATTACTTCCGCATCCGGAACCTGCTCGGTGAGTGCGTCCAGACAGCCGGCCAGCTCTTCCCGGCCGTTCAACGTCGGGACCACTACCGAGATATCCATACCTCTGGGTAGGACGGCGAAGGCGCTTAAAAGTCGCGGGAGGCGGACGCGAACTCTCCGCTACAAAACCGGGAGCGTTTGAGCGGCGATGCGCTACACGTGGGTGTTCCAGTACGACACCGACGCCAACTTTTCGCCGAGCGGTGTGCCGCCAAGCGCCGTATCGAGCGAGCGGAACGAGGCGGCCAGTTCGTTCGGAATCTTCCGATAAAACCCGTACGGAAGGAGCCAGTCGTGGTTCGCGTCGGTCAGTTCCAGTCCGGCCCCGTCTAACAGCCGGTCGATCTCCCAGCGGGAGTAGAGCCGCGACCCCATCGGGAGCGCCCAGTTGTATATCGACCGGGTGGAAAACCGGTTGAACGTATCGAAGAAGACTTGCTCCTTCGAGACGCGGCGCATCTCCGCGAGAAACGCCGCAGGTGTGTCCGCCAGATGGAAAAAGCGCATCGCAAACACAGTGTCGAAATGGTCGTCCGGGAACGGGAGTCGGGCAGCGTCGCCCCGCATGAACTCCACGTGGTCGTCGACACCGGTCGCCTGTGCTTTCTCACGGCCCTGCTGGAGCATCGGTCCCGAGATGTCCAGCCCGGTGATGTTCGCGCCGCGCTCGGCCAGCATCACAGTGAACCGGCCGGTCCCGCAAGCTACCTCTAATACGTCCTTATCGGCCACGGGGCCGATTGCGTCGAGGACGGCCTGCTTCTCGCGTCGGTCGATCAGCCGACCACCACGGGAGAACCGCTTGGCCTCGTACTCTTCGGCCACGGTGTCGGCCTGATACCACTCCTGCCCTTTCACGGTGTATTGCTCACCCCGCGGGGGATAAAACGATACTGGAATCCCCTTTCATTGGTCGGGTTGTTTTCCAGTCAATCCGGAACCGGCCACACTCCTGGCCCTGAAAGTTCCGGGCACGTATTCCTGCTACCGGCCGGAACCGCACGATGGCGGTTTTGTATAAGGATACATTAAACACTTCATAGAATCTGTATTGTTTGGTCATGCATATAGCCAAGTTTTACCAGTAAGTCTGGAATATCAGCCACTATGAGCGCATTAACTGAAAACGCTGCACCGGCACCGTTCACCGATGAGGAGTTCCGCGACACGCTGCGTGAACTCCCGCCGAGCGCGAAGCTCGTCGCGAAGGTGCTGGAAGACGATGCTCCGTTGTCACAGGGCGATCTGGCCGAGAACTCGCTGCTCCCGGACCGTACTGTCAGGTATGCGCTGAACCGGCTGGAGGAGTCCGATCTGGTAGACTCGCGGTATAGTTTCACCGACGCACGCAAACAGGTTTATTTCCTCACGGTCTGACCGGCCGGCATGAACTGGCAGCGGGCCGACGTACCCGTCCCGACACGGGCACCAACTGGCAACACGGCGGCGTACGTTTGCGGCGACGAGGCGGCCCTTCTCGTGGACCCTGCGGCGACGAACGATGCGCTCGATTCGCTTCTCAGCGACCGCACCCTCGCCCACATTGCGCTCACGCACCATCACCCTGACCACGCTGGTGCCGTTGCACACTACGCCGGAGAGACGGACGCGACGGTGTGGGCGCGCCACGGTCGAGCAGGCGCGTTCGAAGCTACGACCGGCGTTTCCCCGGACAGACTGTTCAGCGGGGGGACGACGATTCCGACTGATGCCGGCCCAGTGACCGTCATCGATACGCCGGGACACGCGCCGGAGCACGTTGCCTTCGCAACAGACGGGGCCGTCGTCTCCGGCGACCTCGCCGTCGCTGAGGGCAGCGTCGTCGTCGGTGCACCCGAGGGCGACGTTCGGGCCTATCTCGCGTCACTGCGCCGCCTCCACGCCAGAAATCCCGACGTGCTGTTACCGGGTCACGGCCCGCGTATCGAGACGCCACGGGAGACCTGTGCACGACTCATCAATCACCGACTGGAGCGTGAGCGGCGTGTTCGGGACGCTGTCGACCACGGCGCCACTACGCTGGACGAAATCCTCGACGCCGCCTACGAAAAGGACCTCACCGGCGTGCGCGACCTGGCCCGCGCGACGGTGCTGGCCCACATTGAGAAACTCGCTGTCGAAGGCGCGCTCTCGTGGGACGGCGACCGGGCCGTGCCGAACCCGGCGGAGTGACGCCTTTTTGCCCGTCGGCCCGCTAGCGATGCTGTGGACTCCTTGGAAACCGAACTTGAACGGGCCCGTGCCCTCGACGAGTCGGACTTGGCCGACGCAATCGAGACGATCGGGTTCGAATGCACCCGCTGTGGAGCCTGCTGCAAGGCCGAGTCAGCGTGTAGTGCGGGTGGCGCGAGTGACGGACCCGATGGGTCCGACGAGCAGCCCAAGTCCGCTGAAACCGATGCTGAACCCCACACTGCGACGGTGTTTCCCGACGAGATCCGGCAGCTACAGGCGACCGGGGAGTACGACTTCCGCGACGTGGCTCGACCGATGCCGTACGGACTGGCTGACGGCCCTGACGGCCCCGAAGGCGAGACGTTTGAGTGGGCGCTCCAGACCGATGACTGCGGCGACTGTACGTTCTACGCTGAGGACGGCGGCACGGGTGCCTGTACGGTCCACGGTGACCGCCCGCTCATTTGCCGGACCTACCCGTTCAGCGTCGCGCTCGGCGGGACGAGCCAGCCGATGGGCGAAGCCGTCGACGAGGCGGGGATGGTCCGGGCCCACGAATGTGAGGGGCTCGGTCGGGATATGTCCAGAGCCGACGCCGAGGAGTTGGCAGCAGCGCTCAAGGAGCGCGCCGTTCGAGAACTGACGGAAGCAATCGGCGTCCGCGACAACTACCGGCCAGTCGACCAGTCAGCCGGACAGGTCGTCGTCCACGACTCCGAAGGAGCCAAGCGCCCAGACGGCAGCCCCTACGAGTAGCGTCACACGTCGTCGATGATTTCGCCGACCGCGAAGTTCGACTTGACCTCGGTCACTTCGATCTTGACACGTTCGTCGATTTCGGCTCCCGGAACGATGATGACATAGCCGCGCTCGACGCGGGCGATACCGTCGCCCTGCTTGCCGATGTCTTCAATCTCGACGTAGCGCGTCTCACCCGGTTCGACCGGCGGTTGTGGCTGATCCGGTGGCGTCTCCGCCACTGTCTCCTCGTCCGCCTCTGTCCCCTCGTCTGCGGAGATAAGCGCAACGCGGTAGGTACTGCCCGAGTCGACTGCGCCCGTCTCGACCTCTCGACGAGGGATCTCTACGACGTACCGGTCCCCCTCGTCGCGGATATCGGCACTGAACAGACACAGCAGTTGATCCGAGATTTCCAATGTGATAGACCTCCGTTCGGCCACAAAACGGCCCATTACTAAAGAACTGCCGGAGCGAGCGGCCGCCGGCGGCCCCGCGAGCGACCGCGGTGTTTCCCGCCTGTACCAACCGACTGTCGCGTGGCCCAACTCGCGGCAGTATGCCCGCTTCGAATGAGAGAAAACCGCAAGACTGCGGGCCGTTAACCGTCTGTACCAAATCCAATAAGGGTGTCTCGGTGCTGCTAGTAACTGTACTAATGAGCGCCACCGCACAACCCACCGACAGTCCGCTCTCGGACAAGCAGCGACGTATTCTGGAGTATCTCCGTTCCAATGCTGACGACCAGACGTATTTCAAGTCCCGGCTTATCGGCGACGAACTCGGGCTCTCGGCGAAGGAAGTCGGCACGAACATGACCGCAATCGCCGACGGCGACCACGACGTGGCCGTCGAGAAGTGGGGCTACTCCTCCTCGACAACGTGGATGGTCGAAGCTTAAGCCCGGACTCCGCCGAACGAGCGGTACTGTCCCCCGCGCAGAGACGGTTCGGTGTCGTCGCTCACTTTTCCGTCAGTCACGACCCCTTGAGATGCATGCCTCTGTCTGACGAGCTGAATGTGCATATTCATAACAGTTGACGGCATAGTCGGACCCAGTAATGGGAGAGGCTGGTTCCCCGATTCGAGTCCTCCACGTCGACGACGACCTGCAGTACGCGGAGACGACGGCGGCGTTTCTCGAACGAGAGCGGGCCGCGTTCGACATCGAGACCGCGACGAGTGCATCGGAGGGGCTGGCCCGACTCGAATCGGCGACGTTCGACTGCATCGTCTCGGACTACGAGATGCCCGGCGAAAGCGGCATCGACCTCCTTGAATCCGTCCGCGAGGCGTACCCGGAGCTACCCTTTATTCTGTACACGGGCCGAGGCAGCGAAGCAGTCGCCGGGGATGCTATTTCGGCTGGCGTCACCGACTACCTGCAGAAGACGTCTGACACCAGCCACTACGCACTTCTGGCCAACCGCATCACCAACGCCGTCCAACAGTACCGGTCACAGCAGGCGCTCGAAGAGAGCACGGACCGGCTGTCGCTGTTTATCGACCAGTCGCCGCTGGGCTTCGTTGAGTTCGACTCCGACTTCGAAATCGTTCGGGTCAACGACACCCTCACCGAGATATTCGGCTACACCGAAGACGAACTGCTCGGGGAGACGTGGGAGGTGTTCGTGAGTCCGGACAGCTACGACGACGTCAACGCGGTCACCTCTGCCCTCAGTGAGGCCAGCGGCGGCTACCACAGCGTCGACGAGAACGTCCGGAAAGACGGCGAGCGTATCATGGTCGAGTGGCACAACCGTCTCGTCACCGACGACGCGGGCGATGTCGTCACTATCTTCTCGCACTGTCAGGAGGTCACCGAGCGTATCGAGCGCGAGCGGAACCTCGCCCAGCTACGGGACTTCTTCGCCGAGGCGGAGGAACTGGGTGACCTCGGCGCGTGGGAGTTCGACGAAAGCGGGATGTCGACCTGGACAGCGGGCACCCGCCGCATCCACGAGGTCGACGACGACTTCGAGCCGACAGTCGAAGGTGGGCTGTCGTTCTACCATCCCGAAGACAGGGAGACGGTCGCGGACGCCGTCGATGCGGCCCTCGAAGACGGGGAACCGTATGACCTCGAAGTCAGGCTCATCACCGCGACAGGCGACTGTCGGTGGGTCCGGACCCGCGGCAAACGAGTCGAGGACGCGGAACGCCGCACGGTCCGGGGGTTCATCCAGGACATCACCGAACAGAAGGAACGTGAGCGCCGGCTCCGCGTCCAGAACGAGCGGCTCGAATCCTTTGCCAGCGTCGTCAGCCACGACCTTCAGGGGCCGCTGACGGTCGCGCAGGGCCACTTGGAGCTGGCCCGGCAGGAAGATACCGACGACCATCTCGACAGCATCGACAGCGCCCACCAGCGGATGCAGACGCTCATCGACGACATCCTGACGCTCGCACGCGACGGCCGCGAGGCGACGACCACCGAGCCGGTCGACTTACACACCGCCGCGACCGCCTGCTGGCAGACCGTCGAAACTGGGGACGCGACCTTAGAGACCGACACCGACAGCGTCGTCGTCGCGGACCCCCGGCGGCTGCGTCGCCTGCTGGAGAACCTGTTCCGGAACAGCGTCGCACACGGGTCCCTTCCCACCACGGGGAAGGATGGGGCCGTCGAACACAGTTCCACACCGCCCCAGTCAGATGCTGTCGTCGATCCTGGCGACGACGTGACGGTCACGGTCGGCGACATCGACGACGAAAGCGGGTTCTACGTCGCCGACGACGGGCCGGGCGTCCCCGAGGACGAGCGGGACGCGGTGTTCGAAGCCGGCTACTCGACCGCGTCTGACGGCACCGGCCTCGGCCTCGCAATCGTCGCTGACATCGCCGCCGTCCACGGATGGGATGTGAGCGTGACCGACAGCGAGGCGGGCGGGGCCAGGTTCGAGATAACAAGCATCGTCGAAGGGGGGTGAGACGGACGCGGCTGGGTTGACAGCCGGAACCCGAGCGTCACGGGTCGTACCGCAGTAGCGAGTCGGCCTCGCCGGCTAACGCGGCCACATCGTCGCCGAACGAATCGGCGTACCGAATCAGCAGTGTCAGCACGGTTTCGGGTTCCGTAACTGCGTAGCCGTCTTCTCTGGACAGGAGCCCGGCGGCCTCCAGATCGGCGGCGTAGTTGCTCACCGTCGGCCGTGAGACGTCCAGTTCAGTGGCCAGTTCCGACGCCGTCGCCTCCGGGCGGCGGAGGAGCGTGACGAGCATCCCGCGGGCCGTCGAGCGCCGCAGGTAACCAAGCGCCACCTGTTCGAACTCGGAGAACTGCCCGGCCGGGAAGTACCTGCGGTAGTCGCCGTCCTTCTGTGACGTGACGACGGCCTCGTTTTCCAGCCGGTGGAGGTGGTGCTGGGCCTCACCAGTCCCGAGTTTGAGGTCGTCACGAAGCTTCGAGAAGTGGGTCCCGGGGTGTGCCGAGACGTACCCGGCGATGGCATCGGGCGCGTCGCTCTCGCTTCCGCTGTCGCCGAAGCGGGCAAACGGGCTCGCTGCACCGAGGGCGGCAAAGCGACGGAGTGTCGCTCGTTTATCCTCGTCCACGTCGCCCTCACGTGTCATTGCTACCGAAAAGGTGGGTCGGTAATAAAACGTCTTCGCCTGATTCTCAGTTAGTTGTCTTTGTCGACTTCCGACGTTCGCGTCGTGTCGTCGGGACCGCCGGCCACGTCAGTCGTGCCCGAGTCGTTGTCTATCTCAGCGTCCATCTCCTCAATGACGTCGTCGGCGCTGTCGACGCCGGAGTCTTCGCCGTGTTTGATCTTCTGGGCTTCCTCTTCCATCGCTTCGACATCGACCTGCGCTTCCTCGTCGATCTGGCCGAGGATTTCCTCGATATCGTCCAGACCAAGCATCTCGCGGGTCTCGTCGTCGAAGTCAAGCGCTTCCAGCGAGTGACCGTTCTCCTTCACGTCGGAGCCCTGGAGGTGCTTGCCGTAGCGGCCCACCAGCGAGGTAAGCTCCTGCGGGAGGATGAACTTCGTCGACTCGCCCTGACCGATTTCCGCGAGCGTCTCCATCCCCTTGTCGATGACGGCGCGCTCGCCCATCGACTCGGCGGATTTCGCACGCAGGACGGTCGAAATTGCGTCACCCTGTGCTTCCAGAATCTGGCTCTGTTTCTCACCCTGTGCGCGGATGATGTTAGACTGCTTGTCACCTTCGGCCGTCTCGATGGCGGAGCGCCGTTCACCCTGGGCTTCCAGGATCATGGCACGGCGTTTCCGCTCGGCGGAGGTCTGTTGCTCCATCGCCTGCTGGACGTCCTTCGAGGGGTTGACCTCGCGGACCTCCACGCTCTCGACGCGGACACCCCACTCGTCGGTGGGTTCGTCCAGCTCTTTCCGGATGCGGGCGTTGATTTCACCCCGCTTGTTCAGCGTGTCGTCCAGTTCCATGTCACCTAGGACGGCACGAAGGGTCGTCTGGGCGAGGTTGGAGACGGCACGTTCGTAGTTGTCGACTTCGAGGAACGCCTTCTTCGGGTCCATCACCTTGATGTAGACGACGGCGTCGGCGGTCACCGGCGAGTTGTCGCGGGTGATAGCCTCTTGCCGCGGCACGTCAAGCGTCTGGGTACGCATATCGAACCGCGTCACGTCGGAGACAAAGGGATAGATGAAGTGAATCCCCTGGTCGAGGACGCCGCGATAGGTACCAAGGACCGTGTAGGCACCTTTCTGGTACGGGCGGATGATCACGACGCTGGAGTACACCAGCGCGATGGCGATCAGGAGGAAGATTACGGTAACGAAACCGACGAGTCCTCCCAGACCTTGCAGCGGTGCTGTCGCGGGGAACATGACAATCAGAACTCCGGAGCGCGCAATGAAAAGGCTTCGGTGTCCCTGTCACAAACTACCGAATTGCACACCTACGCCCGCTCGGACTCTCGCTCCGGCTCGGCGTCCGCATCGCTCCGGTTTCGGTCACGTTCGAGCGCGCGGTCGATTTCGTCGCCTGCCGCCTCCACCGCTTCGACTTCCAGGACGTTCCCGCCGCCCGGGTCGATGACGATTACTTCCGTCCCCTCCTCAATGGGATCGCCGGAACTGCGAGCCTGATAATAGGGATTGAAACCGCCGTCTTCCAGTTTGACCTCGCCGTCGCTTCGGGTTACGCGCTCGGTAACCGTTCCGAACTGGCCCGTAAGCGAGTCAGAGCTGAGCGTCTGGCCCCGGCCCGGTGCGGCGAAGTCGAGCTTTCGATACCCCCAGAGCGTGACCGCTGTCGTTGCAAGGACAACGACAGTAAGGATGAGTGGGGCGAGGATACCGAGGCTTGCTGGAATGAACAGCCCGACCAGCCCTGCCGTCAGCAGGGCCACGCCGAGAACGAAAAAGTGGGTTCCGGGGGCGAGCGCCTCGCCCACGATGAGGCCCGCGCCGGCCAGAAACAGCAGAATGGAGAGCGACATACCTAACAGTGGTTCGGCCTGCAGCAGGGCAACTGTCGCCAGCGGATTCACCATGCTCTCACCTAGTGTCGGAGCAGGATTAAGTGTCGGGGTCGGGCGTGACACGCCCGGCACTGCTGTAGCGTTACGCGTCGCTCGTCCGGACGAAGAACCCGTACAGTACTGCGGTTCCGAGCGCGACGGACAGGACTACGCCGCCGAGTACGGACGGTGTGTACATCTCCGCTCCGAGGAACATCCGTCCGAGCGCGAGGATTGCGATACAGACCCCCAGCGCGACGAAGACGACATTCTCAGGCTTCGGCGCGTCGGGCGTCACCTCGAGGTCCGGAGCGAGCGAGCCGGCGACCGCGCCCTCCACGTCGTCAGCCGCGTCGCTATCTGGGTCGTCCTCGACCTGAATAACGTCGGCTTCCGTCGCCAGTTCGTACTCCTCGGTGAACGTATCACCCGTAGCGGCCGCATCGTCTCGTGCGGCCCCGTCGTCATCCATGGTCCGCGGTACGTGCCGTGACTACAAAAGCGCTGGCGACTGCGATTATTTGATGCGGGTCCCCAGCGGCGCGTCCGCGTGCGTCGTCAGCAGGTCCGCCTCGTCGCCGGCGGCCAGCACCATCCCGTTGGATTCGATGCCGAACAGCTCGGCTTTCTCCATGTTCGCAAGCAGGATGACGCGCGTTCCGGGGAGGTCCTCGGCGTCGTGGAGCTGTCGGAGGCCGGCGACGACCTGCCGGACCTCGTGGCCGATATCGACCGCTAACTTGAGAAGCTTGTCCGCGCCCTCGACCGGCTCGGCGCTACGTATCTCGCCGACGCGCATGTCGACGCCCTCGAAGTCATCGAAACTGATCCGCTCCTCGACAAGCGGCTGGAGGTCGGCGGCGTCCGTATCCCCGTCGTCCGCTTCGTCGCCGGCGTCCTCGCCGTCATCATCCTCGGACTCGTCGTCGCCGGCCGCCTCAACGCGCTCCTGTAGCTCCTCGTTCAGCGCCTCGATGTGGTCATCCTCGACTTGCTCGAACAGCTCCGCGGGCTCGCCGAACTCGGCCGGCGGCGCTTCGAGCGCGCTGTCGAGGGTCACGTCGGCGACCGACCCCTGCTCGCCCAGCTGGCCCCACAGGCGCTCGGCTTTGCCCGGCAGGACGGGCTGGATGAGCACCGCGACGGCCTTCGTCAGCTGGACGCAGTCGCGGATGACCTGCTCGGCTTCCTCGGGGTCGTCGTCGACGAGGTTCCACGGCTCGTTGCGCTGGATGTACTCGTTGCCGTAGTTCGACAGCTCGATGGCGATTTCGGCGAGGGCGCGCACGTCGTACTCGCGGACGGCGGCCTCGAAGTCGTCGATGGCCGCCTCGATGCGTTCGCGCACGTCGTCGCTGACGGGCGCGTCGGGCGTCCCGTCGTAGTTGCGCTCGGCGAACAGCAGCGAGCGGTAGATGAAGTTGCCGACGTTGCCGACGAGTTCGCCGTTGACCCGCTCCTGGAAGCGGTCCCAGGAGAAGTCCACGTCGGTGTCCAGTTCCGCTCCGGTGGCAATGTAGTACCGGAACAGGTCGGGGTGGAAGCCGGCGTCGAGGTACTCGTCGGCCCAGACAGCACGGTTTCGCGAGGTCGAGAGGGCCTTGCCGTCGATGCCGACGAAGCCGGTCGCGAGGATGGCCCGGGGCTCGTTGTAGCCCGCGCCCCGCAGCATGGCGGGCCAGAAGACGGCGTGGTGCTGGATGATGTCGCGGCCGATGACGTGGATTATCTCGCCGTTGTCCTCGCTCCAGTCGTCGTCCCACTCGGTATCGTGGCGCTCTTCGCCGTCGACCTTCCAGACCTGTTCCCAGTTGTACTCATCGTCGCCGACGCGCTCGGAGTACTGCTTCGTCGAGGCGACGTACTCGATAGGTGCGTCGACCCAGACGTACAGCACCAGATCCTCCCCGCCGTCGACGTCCTCGGGATAGTCGACGCCCCAGTCCATGTCCCGAGTGATACAGAGGTCCTGTAGCTCGCCCTCAATCCACTCGCGGGGCTGGTTCTGGGCGTTGTCGGTCCCTTCGAGTCGGTCGAGGAAGCCCTGGAGGTACTCCTGGAAGTCCGAGAGGCGGAGGAACTTGTGCTCGCGGGTGCGGTACTCGGCGGGGTTGCCCGTCAGCGTCGAGACGGGGTCCTCGATTTCGCCGGGTTCGAGGTGGCGCTGGCATCCCTCATCGCACTCGTCGCCGCGGGCCTGCTCCCCGCAGTAGGGACAGGTCCCCTCAACATAGCGGTCGGGGAGGGGCTGGTCCTCCTCGGTGTCCCAGGCGACCTCTATTTCCTTTTCGTGGACGTGGTCGTTTTCGACCCACGAGCGGACGAACGACTGAGTGAGTTCGACGTTGGTCTCGTCGTCGGTGTGCCCGTAGTTGTCGAATTCGATGTTGAACTGCGGGAACGTCTCGGCGTAGGTCTCATGGAAGTCAAGCGCGAACTCTCGCGGCTCGACGCCTGCTTCGGCGGCGTTGACCGCTACTGGCGTGCCGTGCATGTCCGATCCCGAAACGAACGCCGTCTGCTGACCGATCCGTCGGAGAGCGCGTGACAGCGCGTCTCCGTCGACATACGTCCTGAGGTGGCCGACGTGTAAGTCACCGTTCGCGTAGGGCAACCCACAGGTCACGACCGCCGGCTGGTCCGTCGGAAACTCGTCGTTGCTCATACCTGTTCGTGTGCCACCGACGGGTCAAAAGGGGGTTGGTTTCGGCGTGGTGGCCGCGCTCCGGGGTCACAGCAACGCGAGCGTACCGCCTGCCAGCCCGAGTGTCACGACGAGCCGTCCGGCACTGCCGAAGAACGTCGCTGCGCCGAACCGATAGTAGTCGCGTTCGAGGACGGTGAACGCGTAGATAGAGATGGTGTCGGGGAAAAACGGCACACAGAGCGCGAGCGCCAGACCGACGTACCCGTACTTCTGTGCTAGCTGGACCGTCTTCTTTTCCGACCACTCGATGATGTTGAACCGTGAGCGCTTGATTCGGCGAACGAGCGGGCCGTACTCCTTTGCCTCCTGACCGATATGGAAGGCGACGAGACTGCCAAACGCCTTCCCCAGACCACTGACGATGATAATCGCCACCAGATTCCCGTTTGTGGAGAGTCCAAGTCGAAGGGTTTCGGCCGGAACCAGCACGACCTCGCTCGGAAGCGGGAGAATGAACGCGATCAGAAACGAGTACACCGCGATGATACCCAGTCCGGTCGGACCAGTGGCCGTACAGACGGCTTCTTCGAGCGGCGACAGTGGGGTGCCAGCGGTCGTACAGTCACCGATGAAGGCGATGAACGCTGCGGTCGGTACTACCAAGTCCACGTCTCTCTGTAGCAAACAGGCACTTCTAAACCTTCGTATGTCTTCTCGGGAGCGCTCAGTACGGATACGTTTGACACTAGAGAAGCGATTCAGTACCAATCGAGGCCAGCGGCTCAGTACCAGTCGAGATCCGCGACAAATGAGCGTAGCATCGACCGCGTGACGTGGGGCATACACACGACGCGCATCTCACCGGCCCCGGTCTTCGAGACCCGCCAGCCGCGATCCCGCAGTTCGTCGGTCATCGGCATCGAGAGGTCGGCCGCGACAAGCGGAAGTTCGGGCCCGACCACGTCGTGGCCCCGCGCTGATAGCTGGTCAGCCAGCCAGTCGGCGTTGGCCATCGACGTTTCGTACTGTTGCTCGTAGCCTGCCGGCCACAGCGATTCCATCGCCGCGACAGCCGAGGCCACGCCAGCGCCCGACCGCGTCCCCGTCAGCGTGAGCTGGTCCGTCGATTCCAGATACGGCGTTTCGACGGCGAGTTCGTCGAGCAGCGACCGGTCCCGAGCCAGCAGTCCGCCGGCAGGAACCGCCGCCTGCCCGACCTTGTGGGGGTCAATGGTCATCGTGTCGATGTCCGCGTGGCCGAAGTGCCAGTCGTGGTCGGTGAACGGAAGGTAGAAGCCGCCCCACGCGGCGTCGACGTGACAGAGGGCATCGACCGTTTCTGCGAGGTCGGCGATGGCCGGAATCGGGTCGACGTAGCCGTACTCGGTCGAGCCGGCGACGCCGACGACACACACCGTGTCTTCGTCGACGAGTTCCGACATCGCCGCCATGTTGACACGGTAGTCCGTTGCCGGCGCAGTCCGCAACTTGACCCCGAGCACGTCAGCGGCCTTCGTGAATGAAAAGTGCGCGTGGACGGGCGCGACCACGTTTGGGTCGTCCGTATCGGCGCGGTTACGGGCGATGCGTATCGCCTGCAGGTTCGCCTCTGTCCCGCCCGAGGCGACGTAGCCCGCGGGGTCCGAGAGGCCGGTCATCTCGCCGAGATAGTCGACGGCCTCGCGTTCCAGATCGGCGATGGTCTCGTACGTACCCGGGTCTCCGGGGTTCGTCGCGAGGAAGCGTTCCGCCGCTTCGCGTGCCGACGGGTGTGGCACGGTACACATCGACGAGAGGACGCGCTCGAAGTCCTGTGGCTCTGCCCGCTGGAGCATCTATCGCCAGTATAGAGGGGGGAGTGGTTTAGCCGTTGTGCTCGGGCGTGTCCGTTGTCTGCTGTTTATTCTTCCTGACGGTAGTTAGGCGGTAGGCCCACCCGTACTCGGTCCGGGAGCGCGCTTCACAGCCGACTTACCAGTTCGACGGCCCGATTTTCTTCGTCGCCTTCGCGCGAAAGCCTGTGGGACCGATCAGCGACTCGAACACAGTCTGGCGCTCGGAATCGAGCGCGCCGCCGAAGGAGCCGACCCGCATCGTCCGATACGTCTCGAACCCCTTGTCATTGGAGTAGAAGTAAACGCTGCCGTGCAAGAGGCCGTGAATGAGTTCGTCCGACCGCACGTCGCCGGCGGGTCGGTCGAGTTTGACGAAGGCTACGTTCCCCCAGTTGACGACCGCCTCCCGAAGCCCCATCAGGAACGCGATTTCGTGGTTCTGGGGCAGGCCGAACTCCGTCGCCCGTTCGAGGTCGGTCAGCGAGTCGATAACGATGAGCGTCTCTGCGGCGTCGCTCACCCGGTCGCTGATATCGGAGAGAAGTTTCTCGAACGTCTCCACAGCAGGCTCTCGCTCCGGCGGCTCCGCGTCGGGCTGTTCGATTTCGGCGTCGCTCCGGCGGGCATCGAACAGCGCTTCGGGGACTGGCAACAGCTCCATAAACCGCTGGGAGAAATCGGCGACGGCCATGTTATCGGTGAGCGTATCGAACTGGTAGCCGTCGAGCACGGCGTCGAGTTCGCTGTAGACGTGCTCGCGGTCGTGCGAGAGCGTGATGTAGGTCACCGACTCTGGAATTGCCTCGCTGCGCCGGGCGATGCCGTTCGGAACCATTTCCGGGCGGTGTTTCGCGAGCATCAGCGTGGCGAGGCTGGTGTACGTGAAGGCGTCGCCTCCCGCGTCGGAGGCCCCCGCCAGCAGGACCGTGCTCCCGGTCGGAATCCCGCGGACCTGTCCGTCCAGCCCAGGGATGCCGAATGGGATGTACGACACGCCGGAGCTGATACTCTTGGCTTCCGGCGTCGATTCGGGTGCCATACCGCAACGAGGCGAACGGCGCAAAAAAACCTGCTGGCTACGTCAGGCGGCGGCCTCAGCGGACCGATTCCAGCAACAGGCGCTGTTCGACGCGCTTGACCTCGTGTTGTACGTCACGCACAGCGTCGATGTTCGGCGAGATGGAGGTGACTCCCTCGTCGACGAGGAAGTCGACCATCTGTGGCTTCGAGGCGGCCTGTCCGCAGATGCTCGTCGACACGTCGTGCTCGCGGCAGGTCCCGATGACCTGGCGCATGAGTTCGAGGACGGCCGGGTGGAGTTCGTCGAATCGGTCGGCGACGTTGCCGTTGTTGCGGTCGACGGCCAGCGTGTACTGGGTGAGGTCGTTCGTCCCGAAGGAGACGAAGTCGATGCCGGCGTCACAGATTTCCTCGATGGACAGCGCGCTCGCCGGCGTCTCGACCATGACACCCCAGTCGCGCTTCTCGGGGTCAATGCCGACCTCCTGCATCAGCGACTTCGCCCGCAGGATGTCCTCGGCGTCGGTCACGAGCGGCAGCATCAGCTCGACGTTGTCGTAACCGAGGTCGTACAGGCGCTCGAACGCGCGGAGTTCGAGCTTGAACTCGCCTGGCCGGTCGAGCGAGCGCCGGATGCCCCGGTAGCCCAGCATCGGGTTGTGTTCGCTGGGTTCGTCCTCGCCGCCCTGGAGCTGGCGGAACTCGTCGGAGGGGGCATCGAGCGTGCGGACCCGTACCGGCCGCGGGTAGAACGCCTCGGCGACCGAGCGGACGCCCTCGACGATTTCGTCGACGTAGGCGCGCTCGCCGTGGTCCTCGACGTAGCGGGCGGGCGTCTTGTCCGTCGAGAGAATCATGTGCTCGATTCGCAGCAGGCCGACGCCGTCGGCCCCCGTCGCGGCGGCCCGCTCGGCGGCCTCCGGAATGGAGACGTTGACCTTGACTTCCGTTCCGGTCATCGGCTTGACCGGCGAGTGTCCCTCGACCGCCCCGGCGTCGTCCTCGTCTTCGCTCGTCTCCGGGACCTTGGCCCCTTTCTCGACTGTGCCCTTGTCGCCGTCGAGCGTGACCGTCTCGCCGTCACGGAGCTTCTGTGTCGCGTCCTCTGCGCCGACGACGGCCGGGACGCCGAGTTCGCGGGAGACGATGGCCGCGTGGCTTGTCATCCCGCCTTCGTCGGTGATGATGCCGTTTGCCCGTTTCATCGCCGGTACCATGTCCGGCGTGGTCATTTCGGCGACGATGATGTCGCCGTCCTCGACCTTGTCGAGGTTGTCGAGCTTGTCGACGATACGGACGACGCCAGTGACCCGGCCCGGCGCGGAGCCGATGCCGGAGAGCCGGACCGACTCCGACTGGCTCTCCATCGCCCCACCGTCGGCGACGCCCGACTGCGCCCCCGGCGGCTGACTCTCGGCTTCGTTGGCCGAGCCGGCGCTTCCTTCGGGGTCGTCGATGGTAGTAATCGGGCGGGACTGGAGCAGATACACCTCGCCCTCGTAGACTGCCCACTCCACGTCCTGTGGAGTGTCGTAGTGGTCCTCGACGCGCTCGCCGACCTCCTGGAGTCGGTGTATCTCCTCGTCGGAGAGGACTCGTTCGTTGCGCTTCTCTTCGGGAACGGAGCGTTCGATGGTCTCGCCGTCATCGCCCCGTACACACATCACCTTCTTGTCGGCGACGGTCACCTCGTCGATGGTCCCCGTCTCGCGGTCGATAAGGTAGTTGTCGGGCGAGACCGCGCCGGAGACGACCGCTTCACCCAGTCCCCAAGCAGCTTCGATGATGGCCGTCGGACCACCGGTCGAGGGGTGGCTGGTGAACATGACGCCCGATTTCTCCGCGTCGACCATCTGCTGGACGACGACGGCGATGTCCACGGCGTCGTGGGCGAAGTCGTTCTCGTTGCGGTAGTAGATGGCCCGCTGGGTGAAAAGCGACGCCCAGCACTCCTTGACTCGCTGCAGGAGGTCTGCACGCGAGACGTTCAGGTACGTGTCCTGCTGGCCCGCGAAGGAGGCGTCCGGGAGGTCCTCCGCGGTCGCCGAGGACCGCACCGCCACGTCCTCGTCCCCCATCTCGTCGTAGGCGGCCAGCAGGTCCTCGCGGACCGACGGCGGGGTGTCGGTCTCTAGGATCAACTCCTGGGCGCGTTCAGCCGCCTCGGCCAGCGCCTGCGAGTCGTCGCTGTCGACATCGACGGCCTCGAATAACGGCTCGTCGATTCCAGTTGCTTCGATGAACGACCGATACGTGTCGGCGGTAACGACGAACGCCGACGGAACGGGCAGGTCCGCTCCGGTCAGTTCTCCGAGAGACGCCGCCTTGCCGCCGACCCGCGCCAGGTCGTCGGCACCGATTTCATCGAGCCACAGTGTTGGCATGGACTCACTCGTACCATCTCCAACGACAATTAAGGAAGTTCCGGTTACAGCCAGTGATGCGGCCGCTCTTCACTCGATTTCGAGTGAATTAGGCAGTCACGCCGCCGGTGCGGTTGCGTGGTCACGCCTCGATGATGTCGTCGTCGTCGACAGCGGGGACGGTCACTGTGCCGTTCAGTGCAGTGACAGCGCGCCCGCCGACCCACACCTCGGTTCCGTCAGTATCGACTGATACCGTCCCGGGTCTGTCACGGAAGTGCCCGCCCTCAGCGATAATCTGCTCGATAGTGTCATCAAGCGCGCCGTATCGGCGGACAAACGCCGCACAGGCCCCTGACGCCGCCGCGGTCACCGGTTCCTCGGTCCGGCTCCCCGCTCGGAAAGCGCGTCCGTGGAACGTCGACCGGCGCGTCGCGTCGGCACCGACGGTATCGAACGTGAACGGATACACGCCGGCTGCGTCCAAGTGGTCACAGAGCGAGGCGACGGTGGCCACGTCAACGCTGAGAGCGCTCAGATGCTCGAAGTAGTTGACTGGGACCATGAGCCACGGCTCGCCCGTGTCGGCCGTCACGAGCGGGAGATCCGCGCCCACGTCTTTGAGCGTGGCTTCGTCGAGACCGAGCGCGTCCGCGACATCACCGTAGGGGAGGTCGACTTCGGTGATATCGGCCCGGCCCTGTTCGACCCAGACCATCCCGTTCTGTTTTGTCTCGACAGCGACTTCGCCGGCGGCGGTAGCGACCGTCCACTCGCCGTCGCTGATTTCACCACGCTCGGAGAGCGCTGCGTGCGCGGCGACCACTGCCGTCTCCGCCTGTGCCAGTTCCTCGGTCGGCGAGAAACAGAGAAGTTGGCGGTCGGTGTCTTCCGCCGGCAAGACGAACGCTGTCTCGGCGGCCCCCAGTTCGCTGGCGACGGCCCGCATCTGGTCTGCAGTCAGTCCGTCGGCATCGGGCACTACGCCGGTCGGTGTGCCGGCCGTCGGCTCCGCAGCGAACGCGTCGACAAGCAGCGCCTGTCGGGTATCCATGGCACGGAGTTGTGCTGACCCGCAGATAACCTTTTCCGGAGCTAGCCGTGGCCGTCCGGTGGTGAGACATGCGTCGATGACCGGGACGCACCCCTGACGGACGACTTTAGTACAGGGAGGTATCACTGGAACGCATGAGCGATGACGTCGACCTCCCTGAGAGCCACCCCCGCTACGAGTCGCTTTTGACCCGCCACCGGATCGAGGCGGGCGTCGACCGCGGAATCACCTCCCGACAGGGCCTCATCGCCCAGGGCCGTGGCGAGGCCTTCGACTACCTGCTGGGCGAGCACACTATCGACAGCGCCGACGCCGCCGAGCACGCCGCCGCGGCACACCTCCTGTCCGCCGACCACGCCGTCATCTCGGTCAACGGCAACGCCGCTGCCCTCGTGCCCGGCGAACTCGTCGAGCTGGCCGAAGTGACCGGCGCTGACCTCGAAGTGAACCTGTTCAACCGAACCGAGGAGCGCATCGAGGCCATCGCCGAGTACCTCCGCGAACACGGCGCGACAGACGTGAAGGGGCTGACCGCCGACGGGCGCATCCCCGGCCTCGACCACGAGCGCGCGAAGGTCGACGCCGACGGCATCGGCGCGGCGGACGTGGTGCTCGTCCCGCTGGAGGACGGCGACCGCGCCGAGGCGCTGGGCGAGATGGGGAAGACGGAACTGGTCATTGACCTCAACCCTCAGAGCCGCTCGGCAGAGGTGGCGGCGGTCCCCATCATCGACAACATCATTCGCGCGATACCGAACATCACCGAGCATGCCCGTGACCTCCGCGGCGACCCGGCCGCCCAGCAGGACGCTATCGACACGTTCGACGCCGACAGCGCCCTGACCGCCGCCGAGCGGCGGATTCGGGAGGGCGACCTCGAATGAGCTTGCCGCCGTACATCTACGCCGACCGGCGGGTCCCCGACGAGGAGGCCGTCAGAGAGACGCTCGACCAGCGGACGATGACGGCCTTCGGCGATACCGAGCGACTCGAACGGCTCCACCGAGTGTTCTATCCGGTGTTCAAGGTCGACTACGAGTACGAGACCGGCGAGGGCAGACTGTTCGGCACGACGAGCAAATCCGAGACGGCGTTTCTCGACGGCCTCTGGGCGGACAACGACCGGGCCGTCGCCCAGTACGTCGACGACACCGACGCGGTGGTCCGGCGGGCGACCAGCGACTACGACTTCGGCCGTAGCGACCCGGCGCTCGGTCGCTCGGTCCTGTTGCAGTTCCAGGTCACCGACGACGACGCCCGGTCGCTACTGCCCCAGCGTGTCGCGGAGTACCGCGAACAGCGCCACGACTCCGCCTCGGGCGCGGCGAACGTGTTCCTCCGGAAGCTGCGCGAGTCCTACGGCCTGCCCGGTGATTTCGACCCCGACGGGTTCGACGGCGTGACCGCCGTCGACCGGCTCTACCTCCCCTTCTGGCTCGCCGAGTACCACTCGCCTGACAGCACGGATGTCAAGCTCGTCACGTTCCGTGACCCGGACGCCTCAACCGAGGACCTCAAACGCCACGGCTGGCTCGCGGAGTTTTTGAGCGCCGAACCCCGACGGCTGGCCGAGTACGGCTACGAGGTCAACCCCGACCGGCTCGAACGGAACATTCGGGAGCGGATCGACCAGTCCGACGACTCCGGCTCGGCCGAGACGAGCGGCGATACCGACCCGGGCCGGGCCGACGGCGCGCCCTCGATAAACCGCGAGCGACCCTCGGACGATGGGACGGTGGTCCAGCCCGACGGCGTCGACATGGAGGCCGACGGGCTGGTCGACCCGAACCCGTCCCGAAGCTTCGCCGACGTGGGCGGGATGTCAGAGCTACTGGAGACGCTCAACCACAAGGTCGTCCGGCCGCTGCAGGACCCGAGTGCCTTCGAGGAGTACGGCATCGGTGTCGTCAACGGCGTCCTGTTGCACGGCCCGCCCGGGTGCGGGAAAACCCACGTCGCCGGCGCGCTTGCGGGCGAGGTCGACCATGCCTTCATCGAGGTCACGCCCGCCGACGTGACCAGCAAGTACATGGGCGAACCCGCACAGAAGGTCGAGGAGCTGTTCCAGATTGCCCGCGCGAACGCCCCGTGTATCCTCTTTATCGACGAAATCGACGGCATCGCTGGCGCGCGTGACGGCGATAGCAACATGAACAGCAGCGAGCAGCAACTGGTCAACCAACTGCTGACCGAACTAGAGGGTATCGCCGACGAGGACGTGGTGGTGCTCGGCGCGACGAACCTCGTCGAAGACGTGGATGACGCCATCCGCCGCTCGGGGCGGTTCGACGAGCGGGTGGAAGTCCCGCCGCCGGACCCGCAGGCGCGAAAACAGATTCTCGAGATTCACCTCGCCGGCCGGCCGACGGCCGACGACATCGATTTGGACCCAGTCGTCGAGGAGACCGCCGGCTTCGCCGCCAGCGACATCGAACTCCTCGCGGAGGACGCCGCCCGCAAGGCACTGCGGGCGGACGCCCCCATCGGGACGAACCACTTGCTGCAGGCCGCCGCGGAGACCGACACCAGCATCCCGGACTGGGTCGACCCCGAGATGGTCGCGGAAAACGGCGTCGTCCAGCCCGACGGCGTCGACCTGCAGGCCAGCTCGCTCGTCGAGACTGACCCCGGACGCGACTTCGCAGACGTGGGCGGCATGGGCGAACTGAAGGAGCGGCTCGAAGACACGGTCCTCGACCCACTGGCGAACGCCGACGCCTACGCCGAGTACGGCATCGACGTGCTGTCCGGACTGTTGCTGTACGGCCCGCCCGGCTGCGGAAAAACCCACCTCGCCGGTGCGCTCGCGGGCGAACTCGGCCACAGTTTCGTCGAAATCAGCCCGGCAGACGTGACGAGCAAGTGGATGGGCGAGCCGGCCCGCAACGTCGCCGAGGTGTTCGAGGTGGCCCGCGCGAACGCTCCCTGCGTGCTGTTCATCGACGAGATCGACGGTATCGCTGGCTCGCGACGCGGCTCGATGAACACGAGCGAGCAACAGCTGGTCAATCAGCTGCTCACCGAACTCGAAGGCGCGGCGGCCGAGGACATCGTCGTGGTCGCCGCGACGAACTTCGTCGAGGACATCGACGCGGCGCTCCGGCGCTCCGGCCGCTTCGACGAGCGCGTGGAGGTCCCGCCGCCGGATGCCGAGGCTCGAAGACAGATTCTGGAAATTCATCTACAGGACCGACCCGTCGCCGGCGACATCGACTGGAACGCCATCGTCGAGCCGACGGCTGGCTACGCCGCCAGCGACCTCGAACTCGTCGCCGAGGACGCGGCGCGTCACGCCTTGCGAGACGGCTCGGACATAACGCAGGCGCACCTCGAAACCGCCGTCTGGGAAACGCATTCGAGTATTGCCGACTGGGACGACCGCGACCGCTATCAGGGGGCTGAGGGCACCGCGGACCTGGGGCTCGGGCCCTGAGGACGGCTCACTCTAGCTCCTCGTCGAGGGCCGCAGCAACCCGCTCGGTGAAGGCCGGTGACTCGACAAGCGCGCCCGCGGCCTCAATGTCCTCGTGGACCGGTCGGTCTGTGGTCAGCTTCGGGACCACTGCACGGACGGCGTCGTAGGCCTCGGCCGAACCGACGCCCAGTTCGAGGGCATCGTCGACGAAATCAGCGGCCTGTGCCCCACAGCACAGCTCGACGCCGAGAATCGCGGCGGCGTTTCGGGCCGCGTTTCGGGCCAGATAGGCCGACTGCGCGCTCATGCTGACGTGGTCCTCCTGATTGCCGCTGACGGGCGTGTTGTCCATCGAGGGCCGGCCAAAGGACCGACATTCGTTCAACAGTGCGGCAGCGGTGTACTGTGCGATCATGTAGCCCGACCGGACGCCGCTTCGCTCGGTGAGAAACGGCGGGAGGTGTGGCTCCTGCAGATTCGGATTGAGCATCCGGTCCGTCCGGCGCTCCGAGATGGCCGCGAGTTCGGTGAGCGCGTTCGTCAGATAGTCGAGGCGCATGGCGAGTACCGCGCCATGGAAGTTCCCGCCGGACAGCACGCCCGCGCTGTCGGAGCCGGAGGCCCGGTCCCCCACCGCTTCGCGGGGGAATACCAGTGGATTGTCGGTCGCGCTGTTGAGTTCCACCTCGACGGCCTCCCGGAGGTGGGCGACGGCGTCGCGGACCGCGCCGTGGACCTGCGGCAGACAGCGCATCGCGTAGGCGTCCTGTACGCGGTCACAGTTTCGGTGGGACTCGACCACGTCGGAGTCAGCCGTCAGTCGCCGGACGTTTCGCGCGCTTGCGGCCTGGCCGGCGTGGGGCCGGACGGCGGTGATGGCTTCGTGTGAGGGTACTGTCGAAGAGAGAGTCACCTCCGTCGTGAGCGCACCAGCGATGTCGGCGACAGTGACCAGTCGCTCGGCGTCGGTGAGGAGGAGCGCGGCCACGCCGACGGTCAGTTGCGTCCCGTTGATGAGCGCCAACCCCTCCTTGGCCCGGAGCGTCACCGGTTCGAGGCCGGCTGCGTCGAGTGCCTCGTCGCCGGGGAGTCGGTCCCCCCCGACCTCGGCTTCGCCTTCGCCGATGAGTACCAGCGACATGTGGGCGAGCGGAGCGAGGTCACCGCTCGCACCGAGACTGCCTCGCGATGGGACGACCGGGTGGACACCAGCGTCGAGCATCGCCACCAGCAGATCGACGACGGACTCGCGGATGCCGGAATACCCCTTCGCCAGCGTGTTCGCTCGCGTGACCAGCATCGCCCGGACCTCCGCAGTCGTCAACTCCCGGCCGACAGCGGCGGCGTGGCTCCGCAGGAGGTTCCGCTGGAGGTCGTCGAGGTCCGCGTGTGGGATGCGCTCGTCGACGAGATCGCCGAAGCCGGTAGTGACGCCGTACACCGCCTCGCCGCTGTCCAGCACGCTCTCGACGCGTTCGCGGGACTCACGGATTCGCTCGCGAGCGGTTTCGGCAACCGTGACGGTCGCGCCGCTCCGGGCGACGGCGACCACGTCGGCGGGCGTGAGCGACTCGCCGTCGAGGACAACTTCGGCGGTCATGGGTTGACCCCCCGGTCGTATGACTCATGCGTTGGGGTGCTGACGACTGAGCCGTCTTTCAGGACAGTGTCGACGACGTTGGTCCCGTACTGGTAGGGTATGTGGACGTGACTCGGCGCGGCAAGGACGACAACGTCACCGGGCGCACCCGCACGAAGCGTCCCAAGTCCGCCGGTCCTGTTCAGTGCGAGCGCGGCGTGGCTCGTCCCAGCGACCAGCGCTTCGGCCGGCGTCAGTCCCATCTCGACGCAGGCCAGCGACAGCGCAAAGCCCATGCTGTGGCTGTGGCAGTTCGGATTGAAGTCCGTCGCCACCGCGACGGGCGCACCCCGGTCGCGGAACGCCGTCGCGTCCGCGTACGCTGCGCCGAGACCGAACGCTGTCCCGGGAAGCAACACCGGCGTCACGCCAGCGTCGACAAGCGCGTCAATGTCTTCGCCGGTCGCGTGCAGGAGGTGGTCAGCACTGGCCGCGCCCACGTCCGCCGCCAGCTGCGTCCCGCCGATGTGGGCCAGTTCTTCGGCGTGGACCTTCGGCGTCAGCCCGGCAGCTGCGCCTGCTTCGAGGACCCGTCGGGACTGCGCGACCGAGAAGACGCCCTCCTCACAGAACACGTCGCAGAACTCGGCGATGCCCTGTGACTCGACCGCTGGAACCTGCTCGTCGACGACCGCCGCGGTGTAGTCGTCGGTGTCCCACCCCTCGGGGACCGCGTGTGCGCCCATGAATGTCGGGACCACGTCGACGGGATGGACCGCGTCAGCGCTGTCGATAACTCGGAGCATCTGTAGCTCTGTCTCCGTGTCGAGCCCGTAGCCGGACTTCACCTCGACTGTCGTCGTCCCGTGGGCGAGCATGGTGTCGAGATGGGCCAGCAGGTTCGACAGCAGCGTTTCCTCGTCGGCGTCCCTGACCGCCCGGACCGTTCGGAGGATGCCGCCGCCCTCTGCGAGGATGTCCTGATAGGACTTCCCGCGCAGTTTGGCGGCGAACTCGTCCGAGCGGTCGCCGGCGAACAGCGCGTGGGTGTGGGGGTCGACGAAGCCCGGAACGACGGCCTGACCGCCGGCGTCGACAGCGTGGTTGGCGCTCTCCGGCGGGTATTCGGCGGTTACGTCCGCCGTCGGACCGACAGCCGCGACCGTGCCGTCCACGATGGCGACTGCGCCGTCCTCATATGCTTCTAGGCCGCGGCTGTCCGCCGCCGGGCCGGCGACGAGTTCGGACGCGCCGTAGACCACCGCATCGAGGGTTGTCATCGGTCACCTCCCAGGCCACTGAGGAAGTGTGCGACGGCGCGGGCACCGGCGCGGGCGGTCCGGTTCCCGGCGTCCAGCGGCGGCGCGCACTCGACCACCTCGAAGCCGGCGATACGGTCGTCGGACCCCACGCGGCACAGCATCCGGAACAGTTCCCGTGTCGAGAGGCCGCCCGGCGTCGGCGCGCTCACGCCCGGCGCGGCTGTGGCGTCGAGCACGTCGAGGTCTAAGCTAACATAGACGGCGTCTACGTCACCAAGCGCGTCGAGCGCGTCGTCCACCGCGCCGGCTGGATCACCGGCCACCGACGCCGGCGGCAGGACTGTCCCGCCCTGCTCGGCGAGGTAGTCGTGGTACGCCGTCGAGGTTTCGAAGTGGCGCGCGCCGACAACGGCCAGTGCGTTGAGGCCTGCATCGTGCAGCTGCCGGTACGGCGTCCCGCTCGTCGGCTCGTCCCGAACGGCGCGGCAATCGAGGTGGGCGTCGAAGCTGACTGCGCCGACCGTTTCGTGAGCCACCAGCGGCGCGGCGTTCGGGAACGTCAGCGAGTTGTCGCCACCGAGAAACACCGGCACTGCGCCCGCTGCGTGAATCTCAGCCGTCATCGAGCGGACAGCGTTCTGGACCCGTTCGACACCGCCGGCCGGAATCTCAATATCGCCGAGGTCGGCGACTGCGTGTACCGGCCCGCGTTCGACGTGATGGGTCTTTGTTCCACCGAGTTCGCGCCGGAGGGCCGCAGGGCCAGCACGCGCGCCCGACCGTCCGATGACGGCCCTATCGTACGGCTCTCCCACCAGTACAGCGTCGTACTCAGACGCGGTCGCGAGCGTGGCCGTCTCGACGATGTCGCCGAACTGCTCGTCGTTTGGGTCGCCGGAGGGGCCGGTCCACGGCGACGGGGCTGTCAGGTCAGTCATCGGTCGCGGTTGCGGTCACGCATCGGGACCGCGACATCGTTTTGGTCGGTCATCTCCTGTGCGACCTCGTAGCCGGCGTCGACGTGGCGAATAACACCCATCCCGGGGTCGGTCGTGAACACACGGCGGGCCTTCTCGGCTGCGAGATCAGACCCGTCGAGGACGACGTGGTTGTTCGTGTGCAGGGAGCTGCCGATGCCGACGCCGCCGCCGTCGTGGACGCTGACGATGTCCGCGCCGGCGGCACAGTTCAGCAGGGCGTTCAGGATCGGCCAGTCGGCGACGGCGTCAGTGCCGTCTTTCATCGCCTCGGTTTCCCGGTTCGGCGAGGCCACGCTCCCGGCATCCAGATGGTCCCGCGTAACGACGACGGGTGCCGAAATCTCCCCGTCAGCGACGAGTTCGTTGATGCGGAGCGCGAGGCGGGCACGCTCGGTCAGCCCGTCCTCGGTCGCGTACCCAAGCCAGCACACTCGCGAGGGGAGCCCCTGGAAGGATACCTGCTCCTGAGCGAGGTCGATCCAGCGGTGGAGGTCGTCCTTCTCCGGGAACAGCTCCTTGACTGCGTCGTCAGTCCGATGGATGTCCGCGGGGTCGCCCGAGAGCGCGGCCCAGCGGAACGGCCCCTTGCCTTCACAGAACAGCGGGCGGATGTACGCGGGAACGAACCCCGGGAAGTCGAACGCGCTGTCGAGGTCGCGCTGGTCCTCGACCTGTCCACGGATGTTGTTGCCGTACTCGAAGGCGATGGCTCCCCTGTCCTGCAGTTCCAGAATGCCATCGACGTGTCGCGACATCGTATCGAGGCTCTCTGCGACATACGTCTCGGGGTCGCGTTCGCGGAGCCGGTCGGCGTCCTCGACAGTGTAGCCAGCGGGGTAGTACCCTTCGAGTTCGTCGTGTGCGCTCGTCTGGTCGGTCACTACATCGGGGACGAACCCCATGTCCAACATCTCCGCGAGCATGTCGGCGGCGTTCATGTGGACGCCGACGCTGTAGGGCTCACCGTTCGCCGCGGCCGCCTGTGCGCGCTCGATGGCCGTCGCGAGCTCGTCGGTTTTCTCCTGGCAGTACCCCGTCTCGATGCGCCGGTCGATACGGTCCGCGTCGACTTCGGCCGCGATACAGACGCCGTGGTTCATCGTCACCGCGAGCGGCTGCGCACCGCCCATTCCGCCGAGACCGCCGGTGACGACAATCTTCCCGCGAAGGCCGTCGTTCTCTGGGTAGTGTTTCCGGGCAAGTGCGGCCAGCGTCTCGTAGGTCCCCTGGATGATGCCCTGCGTGCCGATGTAGGCCCACGAACCGGCGGTCATCTGGCCGTACATGATCTGTCCCTTTGCTTCGAGTTCGTGGAAGTGCTCCCAGGTGTCCCACTTGCCGACGAGGTTCGAGTTCGCGATGAGGACGCGGGGGGCTTTCTCGTGGGTTTTGAATCGACCGACCGGCTTGCCGCTCTGGACGAGGAGAGTTTCGGTAGCACCGAGTTCGCGGAGTTCGTCGACGATGGCGTCGTAGGCGTTCCATGACCGGGCCGCACGCCCGGTTCCGCCGTACACGACCAGCTTTTCGGGCTGCTCGGCGACGTCGGGGTCGAGGTTGTTGTTCAGCATCCGTAGCGCGGCCTCCTGTCGCCACCCTTCACACTCGATATCAGTGCCGGTGGGCGCACCCTGGTACTCGCGCCACTGTTCTGAGGGCGTCCCGACGTCGTGGCCGGTGTCTGGGCCAGACTGCTGTGTCATACCCTCCTGTTTGCGCCCGAGTGTGATAGCAGAGGCCCTCCTTGCGGAACTGTTTTTATATGTATGTGTGTATTGGTTGCTATGTACGAGGCGGTGTTCCGGGTGGCCGGTGACGGGGCCTACGAGGCGGCGACCGACGGGACGGGCACGCGAATCGAGCTGTGGTGTACCGACCACAGCGACCTCCTCTACGTCCGCGGAGGGGATGTCGGGCCGGTCGTCGAGCAGGTCCGTGAGACTGTCGGCGTCGCCGAGCGCCTCGAAACAGATGACGGGCAGGTTCTGGTCACAGAGGCGTGTCTGAAGGTACACTTAGCGGATACCGTCGAGCACTATCTGGCCGACGAGGGGTGTCTGCTCGTGCCGCCACTTCGGTACGCGGAGGGGCACAAGCTCGTTCGAGCGCTGGGGCTCAGTTCCGAGGCGCTGTCGGCGGTGTACCGGTCATTAGCGTCGGCGTTCGAGGTCACTGTCGAGTCGAAACGCGAGGTCGGATCACTGACGCCCGACGCGCCGCTGGTGACCGTTGGCGACGTGGTCCCGTCGCTCTCGCCACGCCAGCGCGAGGTGTTCCTGACGGCATACGAGCAGGGGTATTACGAACTGCCGCGCGGGACGACGACGGCGGCTATTGCGGACCGTGTTGGTGTCCAGCGCCGAACTGCGGAGGACCACCTGCGGCGCGCCGAAAAGAAACTGGCCGACGCGCTGGTGGGGTACCTGTAGCGACGGCGGGTGCGACCAATACGCTGTCCTAGCAGCACCCTGTTCGGGGATGGTATCGATGCCCGCAGTCCGGACACGTCGCGCTGAACGCCGTCGCGTCATACTCGAAGCCGGTGTCACACTGCTGGCAGACGAGTAGCTGTGCCATAGCAGTAATGCAGGTCTGCGTCCACATCAGTGTCCTGCTGCCGCTGGCGGGGTGTATTTCCGTGTCCGGGCGAAGGGCCGAGTATGGACCTCGACCGCTTTACCGACGACACGCCGGCCGACGACGCACCCGGCGAGGCCAGGGTCTGTGTTGTCGCCGCGCAGACGGAGACGTTCGAACGCTGTCGGCAGGGTTTCTACCCGTCTCCGGAGTCGTATGACCGAACGACAGAACCGCTCGACTACATGGCGTTCTACCGGACTGCCCCGGTATCGGCGGTCACGCACTACGCTCCGGTGACCGCCAGAACGGAGCAGACCCGTGGCGGCCCGGGACCGATGGACGCTGACGATTGGGCCGCCCTCATCGACCCGTTCTCGGAGACGGACGATGTCGTAGTGTTCGAACTGGCCGACCTCGTACCGCTCGGAAGTCCTGTCGAGAACGACCAGCACGGCCTCCGAGGGGCGTGGTACTGCACTATTGAGAACCTACGGACCACCGATACGCTCTCGTCGCTGGCTGCTACCGCGACTACCTGAGCAGGGTCCGATAGCCCACGCAACACCCCGCTATCAGGGGCGAGGGTTCAAGCGGGAAGCGCCCGTATAGATGACGAATGCTCATCTACCCATCAGTCCGAGACCACGGCGTCTCGCTGTGTGAGCGGGCCGGCTACGATGTGGCGGTGCGTGACGATAGCGGCGGACCGCCCGCGCTCGCGACGCCGAACGACGACGCGGTCGGTCTCGTGGATGCCACAGACCCGCGCCCCGTCGCTATCGAGCCGCTGACCGAAGCCAACGTCGGCCCCGATGGACTCATTCCCCGGTTCGTCGACGCGGTTCGGGAGGGCCGGGACTGCCTGTTCGTGGTCCCGTCGACGGAGGCGATGGGAACGACACTGACACAGATGGTCGCTACCATCCTGGGTGAGCCCGCCTGTCTCGCCGCCGACGGCCCTGACGGCCGGCAGTTCTACAATGGCCCCGACCGCGTCCCGCTCTCAGATGGAACCTACGCCTGTGCGCGAGCCCCCGCCAGTGACCTCCAGTGGCGCGAAGTCAGAGTTGATCAGGGTCGGCCCAGACTCGAACTCGGCGTCGGGACGGAGGTGATCGCAGTTCTCGAACACGTCGACTTGCTCGCCGAGGCCGGTCGCCACGCCTTCCAGCACGCCTACCGCCGGGCGGATAACGGGCAGTTCGAGGTGACAGCCGGCGGCGACGTAATCGAACGGTTCCCCGGTCCGACAGCGATGCGGCGCGGCGGCTACCCGCCCGTGCCGATGCCGCTGGTCCCTGAGCACCTGTTCCCCGAAAACGCGGACAGCTCACGGTGGGCCGTCTGCCAGCCCGATGGCGGTACGGACGTACTGACCGTCACTGGACTGAGTGCCTGGGGCTGACGGCGGGTCTTTTCTCCTGCTACTGTGCGGACAGCGACTGGTGTCTGCATCAGAACGACTATGTATCACCGCAAAATATCACTAAGTGGTATGAGCGATTCCGACTCATTCGAACAGTTCAGCGACGTCGGCGAGGCGGAAGTCACACGCGCCATCGGGCAGGAGTGGACCGAGGAGTTCATGGACTTCTCGGACTCCGACGTGATTATCGTCGGCGGCGGCCCCTCGGGGCTGATGGCCGCGAAAGAACTCGCCGAGCGCGGCGTGCAGGTGATGGTCGTCGAGAAGAACAACTACCTCGGCGGCGGTTTCTGGCTCGGTGGCTTCCTGATGAACAAGGTCACTGTCCGCGACCCGGCCCAGCAGGTGCTCGACGAACTCGACGTCGACCACAAACAGTCCAAAGACAGCGAGGGGCTGTACGTCGCCAACGGGCCTGAGGCCTGCTCGGGCCTTATCAAGGCCGCCTGCGACGCCGGCGCGAAGATGCAGAACATGACGGAGTTCACCGACATCGTCATCCGCGAGGACCACCGTGTCGGAGGCATCGTCATGAACTGGACGCCGGTCCACGCGCTACCCCGCGAAATCACCTGCGTCGACCCAATCGCCGTCGAGGCCGACCTCGTCATCGACGCGACCGGCCACGACGCGATGGCCGTCAAGAAACTCGACGAGCGCGGCGTCCTCAACGCGCCGGGCCTCGAAGACGAAGCCAGCGGCATGGACCAGACCGACGACGACACCTACGGTGCGCCTGGCCACGACTCACCCGGCCACGACTCTATGTGGGTCGGCGAGAGCGAAGACGCTGTCGTCGAACACACAGGCCTCGCCCACGACGGCCTCGTCGTCACCGGCATGGCCACCGCGACGACCTACGGCCTCCCGCGCATGGGCCCGACGTTCGGCGCGATGCTCGTCTCTGGCAAGCGCGCGGCGCAGGTCGCGCTTGATGAGCTTGAAGTCGATGCCGAGCCGGTCGACGTCACGAGTCGCGACGCAACCCCGGCTGACGACTGAATCCCCTCCCACGTCACTGGTTTTAAAAACCCATCTTTTATACGTTTCAGTAATCCATTCAGGCCATAATATCGCATTAATACAAACAATTATACAACCGTGCGATAGTTCTGTTAGTGATTGACAATCAATGCCTGAAGAGATGCAGCGGAGCGACAACCACGGGTCTGACGAGCCAGTCGGCGGCGAGATCGCGGTCCAGCTCTGGAGTCGGCGACCGGTCTGTGGCCCTCGAACGACAGCGATCGACCGGTTCACAGAACTCGCCGCAACGGGAGTTATCAATGACTTCGATATTCAGACGTGGCCCGAGGAAATTCCCGTGTCCCAGCGGAGCGAGCATGGAGAGATGCTTGCGACTGTCGACAGATACGAACAGTGGGCGACCAGACGAGGACTGAGTCTCCGACCGCCCTTTGAGACGCGGACCTCGTCGTTACTCGTCGGCGGCAGTACGGAGGTGCTGCGACTCCCGATGATAGCCGTCGCCGTCTACGCGGACGACGATCTGGTCGGGGTATACCCGTGTACTGACGGGGAAACCACATGGTCGGTCACGGACTGCATCGACGCGCTCACTGCGGACCCGACGGCACTCCCGCACGAACCGAAGTAGTGCTCGCCACTGGAACGTCACAGACTGTCCGCGGCGGTTCTGGCCAGCACTGCGGTAGGTGGCTGTCTCTCACCGGTAGCGCCGCATCGACCCGTTCGCTCTGATTCTTCAGTTCGCCGTCTCAATGCGCGGGGGTCTCCGAGACACAAATGGTATTACCCAACGATACCACTGGCTAATACAATGAAGTCCGTCACGCTGTACCGCGCCCCGACGGCGGTCGTCGACGCCGACGCGATCGCCGACTGGCTCGACGCACGGGTCGAGGCCACTGTCTCCGTCCGGGACCGGTTTCTCTCGTTGCATGGCGATTCGGACCTGGCGGAGTCGTTCGCGGAGGCGCGGGTGCTCTCGCCGTACGATCGCGAGACCGGGAACACGATGCTCGGCATCGTCCGCTACGAGGAGCGAGCCATAGAGTCGCCCGAGCGGGCCGGCGGCGTCATCTACGACGGGCTGGCCGTCCAGCGGGCGCTCCACGAGCGACTCCCCGAGTCCGAGCGGTCGCTGGACCACCTCCACGTCCCGCTGTTGGACCGCGTCGTCGGGACCTGGGGCGACCACGACGGCCGCTGGCACAAGCGCGTGCACGTCCTCGGCCAGCCCGCGGTCGTCTCCGTGCCGGGGCTGTACGAGGCCCCCGCAAAGCCCGAGCAGTACTACAAGGAACAGCAGAAACACGCCCTGCTCTCCGGCGGTACGCCGCCCCGCGAGATGCTCGAAAACGAGGTCGAGGGGGAGTTTCTCGTCGAGGACGACCCGCGGACCACCGAGGCGCTCAAGGGCTACGTCCTGCAGGCGTACCACTACCTCGACACGGGCGAGGCGTTCTGTGACGAGGAGACCTGTCGGCTCCACAACCCCCACCGCCAGCCCGGCGTCGTCGCTGCACAGCTACGGAAGCCCGAGTTCTGTCCGGCGCACGCTGAACGGTACCGACCGTAGCGGTTCGGCCCGCGCCCGTCAGGGCACAGTCCCGCTCAGCAGGCCGAGGTATCCCTCGGCGAGCGCCTCGTAGCGCCTGTCGACGGTCAGTTCGGTGAGTCGCTCCCGGGCCGCCCGGACCCGCCGCTCGAACGCGCTGGCGTGTGACCGCCGCGACAGCCGCGTCCCCGGCGCTGAGAGCCGGACGAACCCCTCGAACGCGAGGTTCAGCGGCGTGGCGAGGGCGCTGGGACTCCGCTGGAAGTTCAGCAGGGCGACACGGCCGCCGGGGGCGACGCTGTCACACCACGCATCGACCGCTGCCGCGGGATCCTCGAAGATGCCGGCGACGAACGTCGCAAGCACAGCATCAGCCGCTCGAACTGGGGGGCGAGCGGCATCGGCCTGCACGTAGTGGACGCCTTCACCGGTTCTCCTGCGCCGTTCGCCTGCACGGTCGAGCATTTCCCGCGTCACGTCGATGCCGACGACTCGACCCGCCGGCCCGACTCGCTCGCGGAGGTGAGGGACGTTCGCGCCCGTGCCACAGCCCATTTCCACGACGGTGTCGCCGGGTGCGAGCGCCAGCGCCTCCGCCGTCCTGTCGCGCCATGCCGTCACACCGGGTGCATTCGCTATCCAGTCGTACACCCGCGCCCACCGGCCGTAGAACGACTGCGCGTCGGTCACAGGATTTCGCGGGCCGTTTCAGCGACCGAGACGGCGTCGTCCCCGAGCAGGTACACCACCGGCTCGATTCCCATCGCGCCGGTGTGATAGAGCACGTCGACGCCCGGGTCGTCGGCCAGCGCGGCTGCGACGGCTGGTTCGACGCGCTCCTCGGCGTCGAACTCGACGACGGTCCGGCCCGCCTCTCGCAGCGCGGCCACGACGCCGTCGTCGTACCGGACGTTCAACACCGCGCGGGCGTCGCTCCCGGCGGTCCGCGCCGCCAGCAACAGCGTCGCGACGTGTTCGCTGACGCCGAACTCCGGGTCTGCCGGAATCGTTGCCCGCCCTTTCACGTCGAGAATCCGCCCCGGGACGGCGGCCACGTCCTCGATGCTCTCGGCGTCGGGGAGACACTGGACGAGGTTCGACCCGACCGCCGGGATGAGCGTCGCGAACCCGCTGGTGTTTTCCAACACACTGAGTCCGCGCCGCACCGACGCGAGCGTCCGCTCGGCCGAGCGCAGCTGCGAGTCCGGGTCGTGGACGGCGAACTCGTCGTCGTAGTCGCCCAGTTCCGGGACGGCGTCCTCGTGTATCTGCGCCAGCACGCCGCCCTGTTCGAGTTCGCGGATGAACACCTCCGTTTCGACCAGCGCTTGTACTGGACTCATATCGCCGTCAGCCAGCCCGTCGGCCAGCCGCTCGACCAACTCTTCCAGCCCGCGGTGGGCCAGCAAGTCCTCCTGACGCGCCACGTCGCCGTGGACGTACTTCGAGACCGCACTCTGGCTGATTCCCAGCAGGTCGGCGACTTCGGACTGTGTCAGCCCGCGCTCCCTGAGAGCGTCGGCCAGCAGCGAGCGAAACGTCGGCAGAAAGTCGTCGACGACGATCTCCTCGATGAACCGCATCTATTGGTCGCCTCCGAACTCGCGGTCCCCCTGTATCTTGCTGGCCTGCGGTCCGGACTGGCCTTGGTACTTCGAGCCGCGTTCGGCCCCGTACGGGCGGTCGGCGGGTGTCTTGAGTTCCGTGAAGGTGAGCTGTGAGATCCGCATACCGGGCGTCAGCGCGACCGGCGCGGTGCCGAGGTTCGACAGTTCGAGCGTGATCTGTCCCTCGTAGCCGGGGTCACAGAGTCCGGCGGTCGCATGCACCACAATCGCCAGCCGGCCCAGCGACGAGCGCCCCTCGACGTGGGCGATGAGGTCGTCGGGGATGGCGACGCGCTCGTGGGTTGTCCCCAGTACGAAGTCGCCGGGGTGGAGGATGAACTCCCCGCCCTCCTCGATGATGGTTTCCTCGACGTAGTCTGCGACTTCGTCCTCGGAGTTCGGATGAATACAGGGGATGTTGGCGTGCTGGAACTCCAGGAATTCCCGGCCGAGACGGAGGTCGACACTGGCCGGCTGAATCTGGATGTCCGGGTCGTCGAGCGGCTCGACGACGAGGTCACCCTGCTCCAGCCGTCGGAGAATATCCGCATCTGAGAGTATCATGAGAGTGGCGTTTGCGGCCGCGGGCCTAAACCTCCCGGTTCTCGTAACGGTGGCCGCACCGGTTTCGTGATAGTCGTCACCGAGCACTCCCGACCAGCCGACGGTATCAGGCGACTGTTACTGGTAGCGTCGCGGCGACGACGGCGACGGCGACTGCGGCGTACCTGCTGATTCCGTGGACGACGCGGAGGCCGCTGGCCCACACGTACGCCTGCCAGGCCGCGGTGCCGACCTGTATCGCGAGGAAGGTGAGCCCGGAGAGGCCGGTCTGTAAGGTCCGGACCTGTTCGAGCAGCACCTGTGGCGAGGTGGCGGCGAAATCCGCTCGGGCGGCGAACCCGACGAGCGCCGCCCCGCCGACGGCAGCGCCGACGACCGAGGGGAGCAGGCCCCAGCCCGTCACCTCCAGCGTCGGCCCGAACCCGGCCGAGCCGCCGGCGATTTTCGCGCCGACGTACAGGGAGACGGCGAGGCCGAACCAGACGACGACGAGGCCGACGAGTACAGCGGGGAGTATCTCGGCAGCCTGGTCCCAGATGAGCGACCCGACTTCGACAGTCTGTGTCGCCGGTTCGTCACAGCCCGAGGGGGTTATCCCGGCGACGCCGTCGTCCTCGCAGAACTGGTCGGGCGGGCGCACGGGGTTGTCTATCTCGGTGGTCGCGGTGAACTGGGCGGCAAACAGGCGGAGCGCGAGTCCGACGACGGCCGTCAGGGCCACGGCAGCGCCGAGCGCGAGCCCCGCCCCGCGGACGCCGCCGAGGTCGTCGCGTCGCTGCTCGAAGAACGTCCCGGGGTACAGGAGGACGGTCTGGACGGTGGAGGGCATCTCCGGGGTGTGCTCGGCCACGGCGTATGTACTCTGTGGTATGTGCAACCGTGGAGGGAGTCCGACGGGAGTTTAAGTACGGGTGGCCATGTAAGCATATGAAGCAGGCTATCGTCGCACGGGCCGACATCGGCATGGGCGAGGGCAAGCTCGCCGCCCAGGTTGCCCACGCCTCGCTGTCGGCCTACGAGGACGCCGGCCCGAAACCCCGGAAAGCCTGGAAGGGCGCGGGCCAGAAGAAAGTCGTCCTGAAAGCCACGAGCGAGTCCGAGCTGTTCGAACTCGCGGACGTGGCCGAGCGCGAAGGCCTGCCGCATGCGGTCGTCCGGGACGCCGGCCGCACACAGCTCGACCCGGGAACCGTCACGGCGCTCGCCGTCGGCCCCGCCGAGGACGAGCTGGTGGACCGCGTCACCGGCGACCTGCCGCTGTTCTGAGGGCAGCGGCCCGCGATACGGTTATATAAGAGCAACCCTAACCTCAGGTGAACAACAACACGATACATCATGCAAGGAAACGAACAACAGGCCTACGACCGCGGGATTACCATCTTCTCCCCGGACGGACGCCTCTATCAGGTCGAGTACGCACGAGAAGCCGTCAAGCGCGGAACCGCCAGCGTCGGGGTCCGTACCGAGGACGGCGTGGTCATCGCCGCCGACCGCCACGCCCGGTCGCCGCTCATCGAGCGCGACAGCATCGAGAAGATTCACGAGATTGACTCCCACGTCGGCGTGGCCAGCGCCGGCCACGTGGCCGACGCGCGCCAGCTCATCGACGTAGCTCGTCGTCAGGCCCAGGTCAACCGCCTGCGCTACGACGAGCCGGCTTCCGTCGAGTCGCTGACGAAGGAGATCACAGACTACATTCAGCAGTACACCCAGACCGGCGGCGCGCGCCCGTTCGGTGTCGCGCTGCTGGTCGCCGGTATCGAGGACGGCGAACCGCGCCTCTTCGAGACGGACCCGTCGGGGACGCCCTACGAGTGGCAGGCCGTCGCCATCGGCGGCTCGCGCGAGGACATCCAGTCGTTCCTCGAAGACGAGTACGCCGAGGAGATGGACCTCGAAAGCGGCATCGAACTCGCGCTCCGGGCGCTCGCGTCGGTCAACGAGGAAGGCCTCGACGCCACGGGCGTCGACATCGCCACCATCGACGTGGAGACCGAACAGTTCGAGAAGCTCTCGGAAGACGACATCGCCGAGCGCCTCGAAGAGTTCGAACTCGGAGGTGAGAACTGATGTACGACCCCGAGAACCGGCTGACCGACGCCTACGAGCCCGAGGTCGGGACCCTCCCCAACGAGAGCGAGGGCCGCGACGAGGAGAACGTCGTCAAGACCGGGACCACGACCGTCGGCCTCTCGACCGAGGACGGCGTCATCATCGCCACGGACCGGCGCGCGTCGCTCGGCGGCCGTTTCGTCTCGAACAAGCAGGTCACGAAGGTCGAGCAGATTCACCCGACAGCCGCGATGACGCTGGTCGGCAGCGTCGGCGGGGCCCAGTCGTTCATCCGCTCGCTGCGCGCGGAGGCGGACCTCTACGAGGTGCGCCGCGACGAACCGCTCTCGATTCACGCGCTGGCGACGCTCGCGGGCAACTTCGCCCGCGGCGGCCCGTACTTCGCCATCAACCCCATCGTGGGCGGCGTCGACGAAGAGGGCAGCCACGTCTACAGCGTCGACCCGGCCGGCGGCGTGCTGGAAGACGACTACACCGTCACCGGCTCCGGGACGATGGTCGCGACGGGGACCATCGAAGGGCAGTACGACCCCGAGATGACCCTCGACGAGGCGCGCTCGCTTGCCATCCGCGCGGTCAACGCCGCGGCCGAGCGCGACACCGGCTCCGGCAACGGCGTCGTCATCGCCGAGATCACCGACGAGGGCGTCGAAATCGACGCCTTCGACGACTACGAGTCGGCCGAATAGCTCGGCTCCCTCGGTTTTCGGTTTCTTTGCGGTCCGTTGTTCCCGGCAGTTGCAGCTCAGTCTCGTGGCACGACCCGCATCGGGTACTCCGACTGCCGCATGATGTCCTGTGCGACGCTGCCGAAGATGAGCCGGTCGGTCTGACTCCGCTTGCGGACGCCGATGACGAGTTCGTCGGCGTCGACCTCCGCCGCGATGTCGAAGATATCCGTCGCGGGGCTGTTGCCCCGGATTATCTGGTAGGTCTCGACGGACACCTGGCCGCCCAGCCGGTCCGAGACGACTTCGAGCGCGGCCTTCCCGTCGGCGACCGCCGCCGACGACGTGCTGTCGCCGCCGCGCTGTGAGTTGACCGCGTAGACGCTGTCGTCGGGGTCGAGGACCCCTTCGAGGTACGAACACAGCGTTTCGCTGACTGTCTCCGAGTTCGTCGCGAGCACGAAGGTCTGCATACGAGATGTCCGTCACCCATCATGATAAGTGTGTGTCTTATTGTCACGGACTGTCTGCTCTGCAGACTCTCGCGGTAGTCGGGCTACTCGGTCAGGACCAGCCAGCCGACGGCGAGAAAGACAGCGAGCACGAGTAGAATCGACCCCCAGACGAGCGCCCCGAAGGCCGTCGAGCCCAGCGTAGCTAGCGGGAGCGCGGCCGTCGTGGTCATCGCTCGGACCCCCCGTCGGCCACCGGGTCGTCGAGCGCTCGGACCTCCCGGCCGAGGTCGTCGAGGTCGGCGTCGGCCCCGCCGAGCAGCGTCGCCGCGGCGGTGAGCGCGGCCGAGACCAGCGTCGCGCCGGCGAAGGCGACCAGGAACGACGGCGCTGGCAGCAGACTTCCGATGCCCGGCACGGCGGCGACGAGGCCACGCAGCGATGGGAAGTACGCGAAGCCGACGACCAGGCCCGCAACTCCCGAGACCATCGCGCCCGGCCCAGTGAGTCGCTCGGTGTAGAGGCCGGCGAGGAACGGCACGAAGACGCCGGCGGCAAGCAGGTCGGCCGTCAGGAACAACTGGAGGACGCTGTACCCCTGTGCGCCGATGAACATCGCGGCGAGGGCGACGGCGACGGTCAGCCCCCGCCCGCCGAGCCAGAGGGTCCGCTGGTCGGGGTCGTCGAGCAGTCGGGCGAGGTCGGCCGTGACGACGCTGGCGATGGCGTTGAACATCGTGTCGGCGGAACTCATCACCAGCAACACGGCGAGGACGACGACGGCGAGGGTCACCCACGCCGGGAACGCCTCCGCGACCACGAGGAAGAAGGCGATGCTGGCGGAGCCGGATTCCGTGAGCCCCAGCCCTGCGGCGGCGATGCCGAACAGTCCGGACAGCAGTAGCATCGGGACGACGACGACGGCGGCGATGCCCATTCCGCGGCGGAGGGTACGCTCGCCGTCGGCGGCGTACACCCGCTGCCAGACGCCTTGGTTCAGCATATTCGCGCCCAGCAGAGCGAACGCGACGTACAGGCCGAACTTCAGGCCAGGACCGAACGTCGGGTCGAGCAGCGTCGGGTCGGCCGACACCACCGTCGCGTGGAATTCGCCCGTGCCACCCAGCGAGAGCAGCGCGCCGCCGAAGCCGACGGCCAGAAGCGGCAGGATGACCAGCGTCTGGACGGTGTCGGTGACGATGCTGGCGAGCAGGCCGCCGTATGTCGTGTAGATGAGGACGAAGCCGCCGATGAGCAACGAAGTCTGCCAGAGTGGCACGTCCGCGACGAGTGCGAGCGCGCCGGCGATGCCAGTCATCTCCGCAGCGAGGAAGATGAACATGTAGAACACCGAGACCAGCAGGACGAGCAGGTACATCCCGGAGCCAAAGCGGGCGTAGGCGAACTCAGTCAGCGAGTGGCCCGCGGGCATCACCTCGCGGATGCGAGCGCCGACCGGAATAAAGAGGACGAGCGGGATCGCGCTGCCGATGGCGTAACCCAGTACGGCGGGCAGCCCACCGAAGGCGGCCCCGGCTTCGGCCGGGCTCAGCAGAATCCAGACGCCCATCATCGACGCGATGACGGTCGCAGCGAGGGTTCCGCTGCCGGCCGAGTCACGAGCAGAGATGTACGTTTCCACTGAGTCGATGCGGCCGCGGGCGGCGAAGAGGCCGACGCCGGTGAACACGAGGACGGTCGCCGCCGTCAGGCCGAGAACGACAGCAGAGGAGACCATTTACGAACTCACCTCCCCGGCCGCCGCCGCGCTTTCGTAGGCCGTCTCGAAAAACCGCCGTTCGAGCGCGACCGTGCGGTCGAACAGCGACGCGACGCGGGCCTCTCGCCGCGGGGAGAGCGTCGGGCCGACGGCGTCGAGTTCGCCCCGGAGCCAGTTGACGAAGGCGACGAACGAGTCGACGGCGTGGAGGTCCACCCACTCGGCGAAGTAGAAGGGCAGTCCCATCCCGGCGCTGGGCGGGCCGTCCGGGTCGCCGTGGTCCGCAGCGACCGCTGTCGCCCACGACTCGTATATCCACTCTGCCGGGACGAGGACGGCCAGCGTCTCTGCGTACCCGCCTTCCCGTGCGGTGCGGCCGAGCAGGTCGACGAACGCCGCCGTCGTCGGCGTGGGCTCGGGGTCCTGCCGGCGCGACTCGTCGACCCCCAGTGCGGCAAAGGAGCGCTCGAAGTAGTCGTCTTCGTCATCGGTCACGGTATCGAGGAACTCGACGAGGCGGCGCTTGGCGGTCATGTCCGGGGCCTGCCCGACCGCATGGCCGAACGTCCCGACGAGTTCGCCGACGAAGGCGTAGTCCTGCACCAGGTAGTGTGCGAACGCGTCCTCGTCGAGCGTGCCGGCCCCGAGTTCCTCGATGAATCGGTGGCCGACAGCGTCGTCCCAGTCCGGCTGACTCTGGTCGCGGAGCCACTCGGTGAATCGGGGTTCGTCGGTGCGCTCGGCGTACGCTGAGTACGTCTCGGCTGTCATAGCGCCCACCCTTCTTGCGTGTAGGCCATCTCCCAGAACCGGTGTTCGAGCTTCGCACTCGTCAGAAACGCGTCCTCCATGGCGTCGCGCTGGCCGGGATACCGCTCGCCACAGCGGTCGACGTACGCCCGACACCAGCCCGTCGCCTCGCGGAAGTCATCGCTGGTGTACATCTCGATGAACGGTGTGTACCGGTGTTCGCCGTCAGCCAAATCGGCCATGTGCTCGGCCACGTCGAGATAGCCCTGCATGCAGGGGTACAGCGCAGCAGCAATCTCCGCCTCGTGGCCCTCGTAGGCTGTCCGAACGAGGAAGTTCGTGTACGCCAGACAGGTCGGGGCTTTCTCGGTCGACTCCAGTTCTCGCTCCGAGATACCGTACTCCGACGCGAACTCCCGGTGGAGATCCATCTCGGTATCCAGCACCTGATGGGCGACCCCGAGTAGATGCGTCATCGTCGACTCGTCGTTTGCCGTCGCGCCGGCGAGCGCGAACAGCCGCGCGTAGTCCTGCAGGTACCGGTAGTCCTGTTTCACCCAGTGTTTGAACGCCGACTCGTCGAGCGTCCCGTCGGCCAGTTCGCGGACAAATGGGTGGTCCTTCTGTGCGTCCCAGATGTTCTCGCCGATGTCAAGCAGGTGGTCGCTGAACGCCATTGGTAGCAAATACAACAAACTCCGAGCTAATATATCCTGCTAATACAACTAGGTTGTAAATCCGTAGACGAGCAGTGCGCGCAGTGAGCTACAGGTGCTGCGCGTCTCGGGACCGGTTTCGCTGCTGGCAATCACGACAACGCAGTCGACCGACAGCGTCCGTAGTCCCAACTGCTAAGCGAACTACGCCCCTCACATCCGGCAATGACACTGCAGTTACCGAGCGAAATTGTGGTCGAGCGGTTTCTCCCGACGGCCCGGGCGATGCTCGCCACGAGACTCGACGAGGAGGGCTGGACGCAGCAGGAGATCGCCGACCAACTCGGCGTGACACAGGCCGCAGTGAGCAAATACGGCAGCGGCTCGGTCACCATCGAGGAGCGGTTCCGGGACGACGCCCGGATGCAACAGACCATCGAGCGGATCGCTGACGGCCTGGTCGCGGGCGAGATGGACGAGTACGCGGTGCTGAACGAACTGCTCACCCTGGTACGGGAGTTCGAGGACCGGGGTCCCATCTGTGCGGTCCACGAGGAGGAGATGCCGGCGCTGCAAGGGATGGGCTGTGACCTCTGTGTTCGGGGGACAGACACCGCAGTACAGGCGGAACGGGCTGTGCTGTCGTCAGTCCGGCGAGCCACGCGGCTGCTGGCCGACAACGACGCCGTCGTCGACGCCATCCCGAATGTGGGGATGAACGTCGGCATGGCACTGCCGGACGCCGAAGACGCGCTCGACGTGGCGGCAGTTCCCGGTCGGATTCACAACCTTCGAGGGCGGGTCAACGTGCCGTCGAACCCCGAGTTCGGGGCGTCGGAACACGTCGCCCGGACGATACTGACCGCGATGGCGGTCGATCCCTCGTGCCGAGCGGCGCTCAATCTGACGACTGACGAGGCATTTCTCGATGCTGCCCGGGAACACGGTGTCGAGCCGCTGAAGTTCGACGCCGGCTACGAAGACCGTAACGAACGGCTCGAAGCCACCTTCCGCGAACGCGGCGCTGTTCCGCGTGTCATCTACCACAGCGGTGCGTTCGGTATCGAACCGATAACCTACGTTTTCGGTGAGTCGGCGGTCGAAGCTGCTGAACTGATGATCGAACTTCTCGACGCGGCCGACTCCTGAACTGTTTCGGCCGCCGAAACCGTCAGAACCAGCCGGTCTCGGGGTCGATGGGATTCTCGGGGTCCTCGCCCCGAAGTACCCGGATGACGTCTTCGGCCACGGTCTGTGTCAGTTCGACCCGGGACTCTTCGGAATACCACGCGACGTGGGGACTACAGACAACGCTATCGAGGTCATGAAGCGGTGCGTCTCCGGGCGGTTCTGGCTCGCGCACGTCTAGTCCGGCCCCGCCGAGGTCGCCGCTGACGAGCGCGTCGTACAGCGCCGTTTCGTCGACGAGGCCGCCTCTGGCCGTGTTCACGAGCAGCGCGTCGTCGCGCATCCGGTCGAGCGCGTCCGCGTCGACCATCTCCCGTGTCTCGTCGGTCAGCGGGGCGTGCAGCGAGACGATATCGGAATCGGCCAGCAACGTCTCGAAGGTCACTGACTCGACACCGAGGTCGCCCATCCGGTACTCGGGCACGTACGGGTCGTGGGCGACGACATCGACGTCGAACCCTCGAAGCTTCGCGGCGAAGCGGCTGGCCGACAGTCCACTCCCACTCACCACGCTTGACCGAGCGGTCAAACGTCGGTATCTTCCGCAGGCAAGCCAGCGTGAGCGCGAACGTATGAGTTGACACCTCCTCGACAGAGTAGTCCGGGACATTGACCACCCTCACACCGGCATCGACCGCCGCTCGCACGTCGATGTTGTCCACGCCGATGCCAGCCCGCCCCACCACTTTGAGTGAGTCCCCGGCTTCGACGACCTCGGCTGTGACCTGCGTGCCGGCGTCGACAATTAACGCATCAGCGTCGTTCACTGCGCGCGCGCGACGGCCGCCGGTTCTTTCGCCGCTGTCGTTTCGACGGTCGCTTCAACCGCATCCAGCACTGCCGCCCGTGTCTCTCCGTCCATCACGTTGGTGTCAGAGACGACAACTTTGTGAGACATACTCTGGCTTGCTCTGCCCCGGAAATAAAATCATCTGTCAGGATCGGTTCAGTCATTGAAACCGCGTCACTGTGGCACTACTGCGCCCCGGTAACCGGCACAGAACTGACAGAATAGTAGCAAACTTTTATGATACATTCGCGAGGAGGTGGCAACAGTATGTCGGCTGGTAACACAGGTGAGACAGCGCTCGAACGTATCGGCTATCGACTCTCTGCGTGGGTGGAACGGTGGATGCCAAGCCCGTTCCTGTTCGCGCTCATCCTCAGCTACGTCGTGTTTCTGGCCGGCGTCGGCCTCACCGGCTCCGGCCCCGTGGAGATGGTCCAGTTCTGGTACGACGGCTTCTGGGCCTTCCTGACGTTCTCGATGCAGATGGTCCTCATCCTGATGACGGGCTTCGTTGTGGCGTACCATCCGCGCGTCAATGCCGGCATCCGCCGGCTGACAGAGCTACCCAGCACCGGAAAGCAGGCGGTCGTCCTCGTCGGACTGTTGACGATGCTGCTTGGCTGGGTCCACTGGGGACTGAGCCTCATCCTCGGCGCGATCTTCGCCCGGGAGATGGGCAAGACCGCCCACGAGAACGACATCAACGTCCACTATCCGGTCCTCTGTGTCGCGGGCTACCTCGGTCTCGGTCTCACTTGGCACTGGGGGCTGTCCGGGTCTGCACCGCTCTTGCTCGCGACGGAGGGCAATGAGTTCATTCAGCAGGGCGTCATTGACGTCGTCGTCTCCGCCTCAGAAACCATCTTCCACCCCTACGGCCTCATTCTGACCGGCCTGTCGATAGCCTACGCGCTCGTCGTCCTCTACGTCATCACGCCGACCGGAGACCAGGCGCGGGGCATCACGCATTACATCCCCGAAGACGACCTGTTCGAATCCGCGAGTGACGGCGGCGTGGAAGCAACCGCAACCACCAATCAGGTCCCGGCCGAGCGCATCAACCACAGTCGCGTTCTCGGCGGGATTATCGGCCTGACCGGCATCGCGCTGGTCGCCTCACAGTTCGTCCAGTCCGGCATCGACGCGCTCGGACTGAACATCGTCAACTTCGGCTTCCTGACGATTGGTATCTTCATTTACATGGACCCACAGACCTACCGGGAGAAGTTCGGCGAGGCGGCGACCGCCGCCTCGGGCATCGTGTTGCTCTTTCCGTTCTTCGCCGGCATTCAGGGCATGATGGCCACCTCCGGGCTGGCGCAGTTGATGGCAAACGCGCTCATCTCGGTCTCGACGCCACAGACGTTCCCGGTCATCGCCTGGCTCACCGGCGCGACGGTCAACATCTTTGCTCCCTCCGGCGGCGGCGAGTGGATCATCCTCGGGCCGCCGATTCTCGAAGCCGCGCAGAACCTCGGGGTCCCGGCCGGTCAGGCGACGATGGCCTACGCCGTCGGCGACGCCCACACGAACCTCCTGAACCCTTTCTGGGCGCTGCCGTTGCTCGCTATCACCCGCATCAAGGCCCGGGAGATGTTCGGCTACGCCATTGCAATGTTGCTCGCGCTGACGCCGTTTCTGGCTGTCGTGCTGTTCGTCCTCCCGTACTGAGACGGCAGCGGCGTGACAGCCGAGGCTGATTGCCTCTTCTTCGAGCGTTAAGTTGTTAGAGAAACTGCACTCCGACAATGGCAACTGAGACGGGAGCCGAGGGGGACGTAGATCTTCTCGACTCCTTTCGGCAGTTCTTCGCGCTGGAGCGGGACGTGCTCGTGCTGTCGCTGTCCATGCTGGCATTCAGCCTTGCGTTCCAGATGACCAGCCGGTACGTCCCCGAGTACATGCGGATTCTGGGGGCCAGTGCCGGCGTCATCGGCCTGTACGGGAGCGTCGGGAACCTCATCAGCGCGGTGTACCCCTACCCCGGCGGCGCGGTGTCTGACCGCATCGGCTCGCGGCTGGCACTGACCGCCTTCGCGACGCTGGCGACGGTCGGCTTCGGTATCTGGTATCTCGCTTCGGTCATCGGCGACATCGCGCTTGGAACGGTGACGCTGCCGGCCTGGACGCTCGTGTTCGTCGGCCTGTTTCTGGCACAGGCCTGGAAGTCCTTCGGGCTGGGTGCGACATTCGCTATCGTCAAGCAGAGCGTCCCGCCGGGGCGACTGGCGATGGGATTTGCCAGCACGGAGATGTTCCGCCGCATCGGCTTCCTGCTCGGACCGCTCGCCGCCGCGGCGCTGCTGGCGACGACCGCGACGTTCGTCGAGGGGTTCCAGCGCGTGCTGGCGGTCGCGCTTGCCTGTGGCGTCGTCGCCACTGTCGCTCAGCACGTCCTCTACGACGCCAGCGAGGACACGCTCGGGAAGTCCTTCGAGGGCATCGACCAGATTCTCGCCGACCTGCGGACGATGCCGGCGACGCTCCGCCCGCTGCTGGTCGCCGATACGCTCGTCCGGTTCGCTAACGGCATGGTGTATGTCTTCTTCGTCATCGTCGTCACCGAGTTCCTCGCTGTGGGGTTCACCGGCTTCGGCGTCCAGTTGCGGCCCGACGCCTTCTTTGGCGTCCTGCTCGGCGTCGAGATGGTCGTCGCTATCCTCTCGATGGCCCCCGTCGCAAAACTCACCGAGTGGGCCGGCCTCAAGCCCGCCGTCGCACTGGGCTTTCTCGTCTACGCCGTCTTTCCACTCTTGCTCATCTTCGCACCGGGTGACCAGTGGGTGCTGGTGCTGTTGTTCGCGTTTTCGGGCCTGCGATTTGCCGGCCTGCCCGCTCACAAGGCGCTCATCGTCGGCCCGGCGAAACAGGATACTGGCGGCCGCGTTACCGGGACGTACTATCTGCTTCGGAATACGCTGGTCATCCCCAGCGCTGCGCTCGGTGGCTGGCTGTACGGCAGTGAGTGGGCCGTCGGCGTCGGTGGCGTGACGCTACAGGCCGGCCCCGAACTCGCCTTCGGCGTCGCTACCGCCGTCGGACTGGCCGGCGTCGCCTACTTCGTCGCCTTCGGTCGGGAGTTCGAAGCCTACGAGTAGTCGGGCTTACCACTCCTCGCGGGGCGGGAACTCCTCGCCACAGCGAGGGCAGTACCGCATCGGTGCGCGGGACTCCTGACCGTCCCTGTCGAACGTTATCTCCCGTCCACAGCTCTCACATGCTAGCTTTGGCATCGTGGTGCTCTCGGGTCGCCTGCACAGCCACGACCTGTGCTAGATAGAGTATGTCCCGTGATAACACTAGGTATCGGCTGAGAGACGGACCCACGCCGAGTCCGCAAACGCCAGCCATAAGCGCCGAGCAACGAACTACTCGACCAATGCGAGACGCCCATCCAATCGAGCGAGCGGTCGGCATGGAGTACTACGTCAGCGACGCCGACGGGGTGGGCGGCCGCCTCCGTGCCGCCCCGGCGGACTTCCGGGTTCGGGAACTGGAGGCGTTCGACACCGAGCCGGTCGACGCCGACACCGGCGCGTACCCGCATCTCGTCTTCCGGGCTGAGCTTCGCAACTGGGAGACCAACGACTTCGCCAGCGAACTCTCCGACCGATTGGGGATCTCCCGCGAGCGGGTGTCGTGGGCGGGGACGAAGGACAAGCGCGCGGTCACGACCCAGCTATTCTCGGTGAAAGGCGTCGCGGCCGGGGACCTGCCGGATATCGGCGGCACGGACATCGAAGTTGTCGGCCGCGCCGGCCGCCCCATCCTCTTTGGCGACCTGGCGGGCAACGCCTTCGAAATCGTCGTCCGGGACACCGAGAACGCCAACGCCGCCGCGAGCGTCGTGGCGGACCTCCAGGCGTTCGCCGCCGGGGAGGACCCGACTGCGGGCGAGGACCGCTCCAGCAACGCCGCGCTACCGGCCGGCGACACGACGGTCGGCGTGCCCAACTACTTCGGCCAGCAGCGGTTCGGGTCCCGCCGGCCGGTCACCCACGAGGTTGGGCTGGCCATCGCTCGCGGCGAGTGGGAGGATGCGGTTCTCGCCTACGTCGGGAACCCCCACGACCGCGAACCCGAGTCAACCCGGGAAGCCCGCGCGTACGTCGACGAAACTCACGACTGGGCCGGCGCGCTGGACAGGCTGCCCGGCGCGTTGGGCTACGAGCGCTCCATCTGTCACCGCCTGGTCGAGAACGGGGCCGATGAGCCGACGGATTTCCGTGAGGCGCTAGAAGCGCTACCGTCGAACCTCCAGTCGCTGTTCGTCAACGCCGCACAGTCCTACGTGTTCAACCGCATCCTCTCGGAGCGGCTGGAGCGGGGGCTCCCCTTCGACCGGCCGGTCGAGGGCGACGTGGTCTGTTTCCGGGACAGCGACGCGCCCGAGGACTTCCCGATTCCGGACGCCGACCGCACCCAAGAGGTCACGGCAAAGCGGCTCTCGACCGTCGAGCGTCACTGCGAGCGTGGTCGAGCGTTTGTCACCGCGCCGCTGGTCGGGACCGACACCGACCTCAGCGGCGGCGAGCCGGGCGACATCGCCCGCGGGGTCCTCGACGACCTCGGCCTCGAACGCGGCGATTTCGACCTCCCCGGGGCGTTCGACAGCGACGGGACGCGCCGCGCGATACTGCTCCGGACCGACCTCGGCGTCGACCGTACCGGCGACGACCTGACGTTCACCTTCTCGCTGCCGAAGGGGAGCTACGCGACAGTCGTCCTCCGAGAGTTCCGGAAAGGCGACCCGGCAGAGTGAGCAGTCGCTTGTGGCGCAAGTGACGCGGAATATGCAACGGTTAAGTCCGGCCACACACGCCATCTCGTATGGGCGAGCTACCGGACGAGTTTTCGTGTACCATCACCGACTGGGAGTACATCTACGGCCTCTGTCGAGACGTGGCCGACGACGTGAAGGCCGCCGAGTTCGAGCCCGACGTGGTCGTCGCGCTGGCGCGGGGCGGTTGGTTCGGCGGGCGCTGTCTCTGTGACTTCCTCGGGCTGGACGACCTGGCGAGCCTGAAAGTCGAACACTACGTCGGGACCGCGGCGAAAGGCGAGGAGGCACAGATTAAGTACCCGCTGGCCGACGGCGCGGTCGAAGGCAAGGACGTGCTGGTCGTCGACGACATCGCCGACACCGGCCAGTCAATCGAGACAGCCGCCGAGTGCGTCCGCGACCGAAACCCAAGCAGCGTCCGAACGGCGACGCTCCAGTTGCTCCAGACCAGCGACCACGAACCGGAGTTCGTCGGCGAGCGCCTCGACGAGTGGACCTGGGTCGTCTACCCCTGGAACTTCGTCGAGGACATGGTCGAACTCGTCGCGGGCGTGATGGCAAAGAGCGATCAGCAGACCCACACCGAAGATGACATCCGCCGTCTGCTCCGGGAGTACCACGGCGTTAGCCGGACGAATCTGGAAATCGCACAGCCGAACCGCTTGGGCGAGGTCACGACCGAGATGGAACGGCGGGACGTCGTCAAATCGGTCGGTGACGGCTGGCAACTCACCGACGACTGAGCAGGTCAGCCGCGACAGCCCGGCAGGTATCGCTCACGCTCGCTAGTCCCGACGCCCACTGCCGCTAGGTACAATACACACCGCCGCCGGTCACGATACAAACGCGGTTAACGGCGAGTTCGGCCGTCGTCCCGAACGTACTCTAACGCACTGAGGAACAGTTCTGTGTCGACTCGTTCCTCGGACTCTTCGAGTCGTTCACGAATTTTCGTTGGAGTCATGTGTGTTGGTAACATGGTTCTACATCGGTATAACTCTTTCTCACCTGCTAACACATTCGACGCGAGTGCAGGTCTGACACGGCAGCAGGGCCGCCCGGTGGGCCGCCAAAACCATCACACGGGAACACCCCGTTGAGGGAATATATTTAATACCCTGCTCACCCAACAGAAACCATGGCCGCTTACGGCCGGCCGTCACTTCGAGACCTGTTCGATGAATCACCGACGCCGCACATCGCGCATCCACCGCGGAGTCACCATCGAGACTTCTACATCGCCACAGACGGGTCGTTCAGACCCCACAACGGCACCACATCACCCGACAGCGAGGCAGCTAGCTCGACCGGCGGACTGGGTGTCGTCGTGGAAACTCTCGACGGTGAGCGCGTCGTCAGGCTATCGGTCCCGGACACCTGCCCCGACAACAACGTTGCGGAGTATCGGGCACTCCATCTGGGGCTCGACGTGCTTGCGAGACGGGCTCCGCCCAACGCCCGCGTCGGCTTACTCATCGACCACGACCAGCTCGCTGAGAACGTGAACGCGGAGGTACTGGCCTCTCACGGCTCCGCCTACGACCCACCACACTCCGTGTCGGTCCCGCCGGCGACAGGGCTGCACTGGCGCGGGATTCAGGCACGTATCAACGGGTTCGGCGAGGTCCGCGCCGCACGGATTTCCGGCGACCGCAACCCCGCGCATCCGCTCGCGAACGCGCCCGACCAGTACGCCCACGTCAACGGCGAACCGGACCGGTGTGTCCTCCCCGACGCGCCGACCGTGAACGAACGCGTCCCGCCGCCGTCGCGTGCCGAGCGCGGCGGGGCATCGGACTGACGGCATCCGGTCGGTCCCACCGACCGGCGGCCCCCTGTTCTCTCGAATCGTTGCCGACAGCGCCGCGTCGCCATCTGGTTCTCTCCGGCCCTGCCCCCGAGTTCGGGATACTAACATACGGCGACGATTCTGCGAGATTCGACAGCCACGGTGAGAGCGTGTCGTAGCGAGCGGCTCTAGGGTGCTGTACCGGTCCTGTTTCACAGTAGATGATCTCTATAAGTTATGCAGATAGCGTAGCGAGTGGCCGAGTACGTTTGGGTAACGTCACACAGACCAAATTTTATGTATTAGAAATGGGATAGTATACGGTGGGAGGTGAGCTACGTTGAGTACCAGAACTGACGGACCCGACGGTTTCAGCGGACAGTACGTCGAGCAGCTGTTGCCGCGTCAGTCGCCGACGCGGCACGACCTCGTCCTCGCCGTCATCCCCGCGGTGTTTGTCCTCACACTCGCCGCCGCGGTCGTTCTGGGCCTCTCGTTGCAGGCGGCGATAACCGGCGCGTCGCTCGTCGGCGCCGTGGCGGTCGTCGACGCGCTCTTCCTCCACCCGCCGACCCGCGGCCGACGGCGAGGCGATACGTGACATCGCGTTCCGGCGACAGGCCTGAACGCTACGTTTTTTTCGGACGGATGATTCCGACCTAACTCGAAAAAAGCAGTCGCCTGTCCGTTACTCCTGTTGCGCGTCGACGACAGCGACGCCGGCGAGGTTCACGATGTCCTTGACCTCGTCGCCGCGCTGGAGGACGTGGACCGGCTTGTCCATGCCGACGAGCATCGGCCCGATGGCCTCAGCGCCGCCAAGCCGCTGGAGGAGCTTGTAGCCGATGTTCCCGGCTTCGAGGTTGGGGAACACGAGGACGTTCGCAGGGTCGTCGAGTTCGGAGAACTCGTAGGTGTCCTGCAGGATGTCCTCCACGACGGCGGTGTCGGCCTGCATCTCCCCGTCGACCGGGAAGTCCACGCGGTCGTCGTCCTGCAGGCGGGACACCGCTCGACGAATCTTCTTCGTTCCGAGGTTGTCGACGCTGCCGAAGTTCGAGTACGACAGCATCGCCGCCCGCGGTTCGACGTTGAACCGGCGGGCCAGTTCCCCCGTGTGGCGGGTGACCTCCTCCAGCACGTCCGCGTCGGGGGCCTGATTCACGGTGGTGTCGGCACAGAAGATGACGCGGTTCTTGAACGTCAGCATGTAGACGCCGGCCGCGTAGTTGGCGTCGTCGGCCGTGCCGATGACCTGCAGCGGCGGCCGCAGCGCCGAGGGGTAGTGGTGGGTCAGGCCGGTCAGCATCGCGTCGGCGTCGCCCATCTCGACCATGACGCTGCCGAGGTAGTTCCCGTCCCGAATGAGCTCGTCGGCCTCGCGGCGCGTGACGCCCTTGCGCTGGCGGAGTTCGTACAGCCGGTCGGCGTAGTCGGCCACGTCGGCCGTCTCAGGGTCGACGACGACGGGGTCGAACTCAAGCCCGAACTTCCGGCGCGTGGACTCGATGCGGTCGGCGTCGCCGATGAGTATCGGCTCGGCGATACCCTGTTCGACCAGCTGGTAGGCCGCGCGGATCATCTTCTCGTCGTGGCCCTCAGCGAGCACGACTCGCTGGGGGTCGCTCTTGGCTTTGTTGAGCACGACGCGCATCATCTCGCGGGACTTGCCAAGCCGGGCTTCGAGTTCCTCGACGTAGGCCTCCGTATCGATTTCCGTCCGTGCCGCGCCGCTCTCGATGGCGGCCTCGGCGACCGCGGGCGTCACCTCGAACAGGACCCGCGGGTCCAGCGGTTTCGGAATGATGTAGTCCGGGCCGAATTGCAGCGGCTGGTCGCCGTAAGCCTTGACGACCTCGTCGGGCACATCCTGCTTGGCGAGGTCGGCCAGCGCTCGGGCCGCTGCCACCTTCATCTCCTCGTTGATTTCGGTCGCTCGCACGTCGAGCGCGCCGCGGAAAATAAACGGGAACCCGAGGACGTTGTTGACCTGATTCGGGTAGTCTGAACGACCGGTCGCCATGATAACCGTGTCGTCACGGGCGGACTTGGCAGACTCGTAGTCGATTTCTGGATCCGGGTTCGCCATCGCGAAGATGATGGGGTCGCTGGCCATCGACTGCACCATCTCCTGGTCGACGATGCCGCCGACTGAGAGCCCGACGAACACGTCGGCCCCGTCCATCGCGTCGGCGAGGCCACCCTCCGGAATATCCCGGGCGAACTCCTGTTTGAACCGGTTGAGTTCCTCGTGGGTCGCCCGCTCCTCAGTGATGATACCCGAGGAGTCACACATTGTGATGTTGTCCTTCGAGACGCCCAGAGAGACGTAGAACTTCGCCGAGGCAATCGCGGACGCTCCGGCCCCGGAGAAGACGACCTCTATGTCCTCCAGTTCCTTCTCGGCGATGTCGGCCGCGTTGACGAGCGCCGCGCCGGAGATGATCGCGGTCCCGTGTTGGTCATCGTGGAACACCGGGATGTCGAGTTTCTCGCTGAGTCGGCGCTCGACTTCGAAACACTCCGGGGCGGCAATGTCTTCCAGGTTGATACCGCCGAAGGTCGGTTCCATCGCCGCCACCGTCTGTATCATCGCCTCAGCGTTGTCCGTGTCCAGTTCCACGTCGAACACGTCGATGTCGGCGAACCGCTTGAACAGCACGCCCTTGCCTTCCATGACCGGCTTCCCGGCCTCCGGACCGATGTCGCCCAGGCCGAGCACGGCGGACCCGTCGGAGACGACGCCGACGAGGTTCCCCTTCGCGGTGTACTCAAAGGCCCGCTCGGGGTCTTCGTCTATCTCCTTACACGGTGCGGCCACGCCGGGCGAGTACGCCAGCGAGAGGTCACGTTGGGTGTTCGTCGGCTTTGTTGTCGCAATCTCTATCTTCCCCGGCGGCTTGCTCCGGTGGTACTCCAGTGCGTCCTCGTCAAGTCCCATACCCGGATGTCGAACCCAACTGTAAAAAAGACAAGTTTACCGTCAACGGACGAGCGGTACAACGACGGTTGTCGAATACCGGCCGGTTGCAGCGGATTTTGCCCCGGTTGTATCCCATCAATTGGAAAATATCCACTGCCGAGACAGCGTCGTGCTGGACCGCCGTTGGCCCTCAGTTCGCGTTCGTGAGTTCGCCGACTCGGTCGGTCAGTTCGGTGACTGCGTCTTCCTGCTGGTCGGTCGCCTCGACGATCTCCTTCGTCGCCGCTTCGGCCTCTCGAGCGTGGTTCTGCGCGTCTTCGACCATCGAAGTCACGTTCTCGATAGCGCTCGCCTGATCGTCGTTGGCGTCGGCGACTTCCTGGATACCACTCGTCGCCTCCTCGACGGCGTCGGAAATCTCGTCCAGCGCATCCAGCGCGTCCTCAATCTCGGACTCCGCACGCTCGACCTGCTCGTGTGATGTCTCGACCATTTCGGCTGTCTCGGTCGCCTGTTCCTGAATCGAAGTAATGCTCGTCGAGATCTCGGAGGCGTATTCGCTTGTCTCGTTCGCGAGCGTTTTCACCTCGTCGGCCACGACAGCGAACCCGCTCCCGCTTTCACCGGCCCTGGCCGCTTCGATGTTGGCGTTCAGCGCGAGCATGTTCGTCTGCTCGGCCACGTCGGCGATGATCTCGACAATCTCGCTGACTTCGTCCATCTGGTCGTCGAGGTCGGTGACGGTGTCCACGAGGTCCTCGCTCGTCTCGGCGAGCCCGTCGGTAACGTCCATGACAGCTTCGCCGGCGTCTGACCCGTCTTCCGCGGCCGCCTTCGCGCGCTGTGCCGCCGAGGCCACTTCGCTGGACGTTGCGGCGACCTCCTCCATCCCGGCCCCGATGTTCTGGATGTTGTCAGCCGCCTGCGTGAGGGAGTCCGTCTGTTCGGTAACCCGACTTTCGACAGCCTCTGCGGACGAATTCGCCTGTTCGATAGTGACCGCGAGTTGCTGTGCCTGCTCGTCCACCTGGTCCGCCAACTCCTCGACCTGTTCTGCCATATCGTTGAGCGACCCGATGACTTCGTACAGCTGATCGTCGACGTACTCGCCGCCGTCGGTCCGGTCGAACGACGCCCGGGCGTCGAGGCGGCCGTTCTTGAGTGCAGCCATGGTCGATTTGACCTCATCGACTAGGTCCGTCACCGCCTCGTGGCGCTTGGCCTCATCAGTCCGGTCCTGGACCATCTCGACAACCGCGGTGAGTTCGTCGTCCTCGTCGTAGATGGGGGCGGCGCTGAACGAGATGTTGCGCTCGTTTCCGTGCTGGTCGGCCATCACGCTCCTATCGCGGTACAGCGTGAAGTCCTCGTCTTCGACCTTTGGCACGTCGTACTTCCTGTGGGTCGTTTCCGGTGCGTCGAGGACCTTGTCGGCGAGGGTCTTCCCGCGTCGACCGTCCGGATAGAACGCCATGCTCGCCATCTCCATCTCCTTTGCTTCGGCCTCGGAGACACCAGTCAGGTTTTCGATCGAACTGTTCCAGCTGCGGATATCACCGTTCGTATCCAGAACAAAGAGCGGCGTCCCGATATGCTGCAGTACGTCGTGGTAGTCGAACCCATCGGTAGCGCTGCTTTCTGCTGTAGCGTCAGTGAAGGCGTCGATACCGGCCTGGGTAACAGACTGTGTTGTTTCCAGCCCTTCGTGAAGCTCCGCCTCGACAGTGTCGATAGCATTCTGTGCATCCGGGCCGAGTTCGTCCCGAAGCTGTTCGAACGCACTTTCGACGAGCGATTCCGTGACAAAGCCCTGGGTGGCGATAAACTCACGCTGGCTTATGCCGGCGGTTTCGTAGTCGTCAATCAGCGCCCGGAGTTCGTCAGGTTCGAGTTCGAACTGCCGCTCGACGTGCTGTGTCCCGATAGCGGCCGTATCTTGGTCGTCGAAGCGGTCAGTGAGGCGTGGCGAGTTCGGGTCAAGGGCGTCGGCCAGAAAGCGAGCTTGTCCGTCACTCGCGACGAATCCGCCGTCCGCCCGTCTGGCCGCAGCGTCCGGAGAACGGGACCGCTGGCCGTAGAGATAGGTGCGGATCTGTTCGAACATAGGGTGGTTATGTTACATTGGCTAACAGCTGTAGATAAAGATGACTCCGAGAGTATCAGTAAAGATAATTGTGCTCGGTGGCCGAGCGCGAAAAGAGAGCATAAGTACGTGCAACCGAAGGTCTAGATATGACCACCCGTTTCCGCCGACTGGTGGCGACGACGACGGTGCTGACGTTCGCACTCATCCTGCTCGGCGTGTACACCGGTGCTATCGGTGCCGGGCTGACCTGTGAGGCACGCTGGCCGTTCTGTGACGGCTGGATGGGGCTGTTCCCCGCAAACTGGGCGAGTTTCGTCGAGTGGTTTCACCGTTTAGTCGCAATGATCACTGGCTTTGGCATCCTCGGTTCGACGATCGCCGCGTGGCGCGGTGAGTACAGCCGGCGGATCAAACTCGCGACAGGTGTCGCCACGGTCGTGCTCCCGGTGCAGATTCTCCTTGGCGCGAACACTATCTTCAACTTCGGTGCCACGGCGCAGGTACTCCACCACGGGGCCGCACAGCTTATCTTCGGTGCGATGGTCGCGGCGACGGCGTGGGCCTACACCGATACGGCGGAGTCGCCGTCGGTACAATCGACCGAGACCCAGCACACAGCACGCGCTGACGATTGAACACGTGTCCCACCTCTGTGGGTAACACGTAAGATATATTCCGGTCTGTCGTGTGGTGAGGACTATGTCAGACAACGGTCTTTCACGACGCCAGTACCTCTCCACTGTCGGTGGAACTGCAGTAGCTGTCTCGCTCGCTGGGTGTTTCGGGGGCGGTGGCGGCGACGGCGGCGCTACCGAAATCACTGCCGGAACTGCACCGGGGTTCCCCCCGTTCGAGATGAAACAGGACGGCGAACTCGTCGGGTTCGACATCGACCTGCTTGAAGCGGTCGTCGACGAGACCGACTACACCCTTGCCGGCTGGGAAGAATTCGAGTTCAAGTCTCTGATCCCGGCGCTGACGAACGAGAATATCGACGTAGTCGCCGCGGGGATGACGATCAACGACGAGCGTGACGAAACCATCGACTTCACTGATCCGTACTACAGTTCGAATCAGGCGATTGTCGTCCGTGAGGACGGCGACTTCTCCCCGGAGTCGATGTCGGACCTTTCCGGGCGCCCAATCGGCGCACAGAAGGGCACGACGGGCGAGAGCACGGTCCAGTCGGAACTCATCGAACCGGGGAACCTCGACGAGTCAAACTACAATTCCTATGGCAACTACGTACTGGCGGTCGAAGACCTCCAGAACGGCAACATCGACGCCGTCGTCATCGACGAGCCGGTCGCACAGACCTTCGCCGCACAGCGTCCGGTCACCATCGCCTTCACGTACGAGACGGGCGAGAACTTCGGGTTCGGCGTCCGGGAGGCCGACGACGAGTTCACCCAGGCGCTCAACGATGGCCTGTCCACAGTCCGGGACGGGAACACGTATCAGGACCTGACGAACAAGTGGTTCGGCCAGCAGTAACCGATGCCACCGCTCCCGTTGCAGAGTGACTGGGCGTTTGTCGCCGGGAACCTTGACCTGCTACTCGCAGGCACGGGTGTCACGGTCGGCCTGACAGCCGCGAGTATTCTGCTCGGCTTTCTGCTCGGCTTTCCGGCGGGAGCCGTTGAGGTGTACGGCCGTGGGCCGCTCAAACGCGCCGTCGAGACGGCTGGCGTCGTCCTTCGCGGCACGCCGCTGCTCGTCATCATTATCCTGCTGTTCTTCGGTCTCTCGGTGTCGAGCAGCGCCTTCGTGACGGCGACTATCGCGCTCGGACTCCGGAGTGCCGCGTATCAGTCACAGATCTTCCGCGGCGCACTCCAGAGCGTCGACGAGGGCCAACTGGAAGCCGCTCGCGCCGTCGGCATGGGCCGGCTCCAGGCCATCCGGAGCGTCGTCGTGCCCCAGGCACTCCGCCGAAGCGTGCCCGGCTTCCAGAACGAGTTCACGATCGTCCTGAAAGACACGAGTATCGCCATCGTCATCGGTCTCGGCGAACTGCTGACTGTCGGCCAGAACCTCTACCAGGGCGGTCAAAGCACTGCTGCGCTTGAAATTTTCCTGACTGTGAGCCTCATTTACTTCGTTCTCACGTTCGTGACGAACCGCTCGCTCGATTACGTCGACGACCGCTTCAGCATCCCCGGAGGTGAGCGGGCGTGAGCGATCCGTTATTGGAACTTGACGACGTGTACAAGTCCTACGGCGATGAACAGGTCCTCTCCGGCGTCAGCTTCGAGATGGACGCCGGCGATGTCGACGTGGTTATCGGCCCTAGCGGGAGCGGCAAGTCGACGATGCTCCGCTGTGTGAACCGCCTCACCGAGATCGACAGCGGCGACATCTACCTCGACGGCGACTGCGTCACCGACGCCGACACCGATGTCAACGAACTCCGAAAACAGGTTGGGATGGTGTTTCAGGATTTCAACCTCTTTGCCCATCTCACGGCGCTCGGGAACGTTACACTCGGCCTGCGGAAAGTCCGCGGCATGGACAAATCGGCGGCCCAGGAGAAGGGGTACGAGCATCTGGAACAGGTCGGACTGCTGGATCAGGCCGACTCGTACCCCGCTGAACTCTCCGGCGGGCAGAAACAGCGTGTCGGCATCGCCCGCGCGCTCGCCATGGACCCGAAGCTCCTGCTGTTCGATGAGCCGACCAGCGCGCTCGACCCCGAACTCGTCGGCGAAGTCGTCGAGGTAATGCGCGACCTCGCCGCCGAGGGCATCACCATGCTCGTCGTCAGCCACGAGATGGGATTCGCGCGGTCGGCGGCGTCAGACATCATCTTCCTTGATGACGGGCGTATCGTCGAACACGGCCCGCCGGAACAGCTGTTCGAGAACCCAGAGGCGGCACGGACCGGCGAGTTCCTCAGTCGCTTGGAGACGACCCACGAGGGGGAGTGACCCATGGGGACGCCGGAGTCAACGACCGCCGGGCGAACCCTCCGTGCCCGCGCTGCCGGGCTGACCGACCAGCCGCTGACGCTGCTTACTGTCGCCGTCTTCTGGACGTGGCTCGTCGTGCGCTGGACGAACGACTTCCTGCTGGACGGGGCGCTCATCGAGCGCAATACGTCGTTCTTCCCGACTGCGCCGTTTGAGGCGGCCGCGTCAACGCTCGGCGGGCTCGCGACGAGTCTCGGTCCGGTCGGGGTCCCCGTCGGCTGGGTCGCCGGCTTCTTCGAGTTTCTGGCGGCATCGATCCCGTACTTGCCACCGCTGGCGACCGGCGTGTGGGCGACGATACTGCTGACGGGGCTGGGTATCGCGCTCGGTTTCGTCATCGCCGTCCCGCTTAGCGTCGCTCGGGTATACGGCGGGTCTATCACCCGTCTGGTCGCGCTGGCGTACACCGAACTGTTCCGCGGGACGCCGCTGCTCGCCCAGTTGTTCGTCCTCTACTTCGCGACGCCGCTGACGGCAATCATCCGCGAACTGCCCACAGTCGGGACCGGATTCATTCCCGCACAGGCGTTCTGGGTGGCCGTTATCGCGTTCATGCTCAACAGCGCCGCCTACCAGTCGGAGTACATCCGCTCGGCGCTGAACTCCGTCCCGGAGGGGCAACTCACCGCCGCGCGCGCCATCGGCCTCTCGAAGGTTGATGGGATACGGCACGTGGTCCTGCCGCAGGGCCTGCGCTACGCGATTCCAGGCTGGTCGAACGAACTGGTGTACCTCATCAAGTACTCGTCGCTTGCGAGTTTCATCACCGTCCGTGAACTGTTTGAGCGGACCGATGCCATCGCTAGCGAGACCTACCGGTACACGGAACTGTTCGTCCTCGCCGGCCTGCTGTATCTGGCGCTGGTGCTCTCGGCGTCGCTCCTGATGGAATTCGTCGAGGACCGGGTCGCCATTCCCGGCCTCGGCACGACCAGCCGATGACTACATAAAGTCAGAAAGGCCAGACTGCTGGTCGTCATCGGCTGTCTCGCTCGCCGTTTCCGTCTCGTCGTCGGTAGCGCTGTCGTCCTCGGCGGCGTCGGAGCCAGCGCCATCGTCCGCCGCAAGCGTCACCTGCTGCTCGCCGTTCTCATCGTCAGCGCTGGTATCCTGACTATCGGTCTCAGTATTGGTTTCGCCGTCCCCGTCGGCACTCGCATCCTCGAATGCCCCACCGGAGTGTTCGACGGCAGCTTCCTCCTTGAGTGCCTCGGCGTCAGCGACGATGTCCTGCACCTTATTCGTGTCTTTGCCCGATCCAGTGACGAATGAGACGTGCTCGGCCTCCATGTCGTAAGTCGCCGCCATTGCCACCGTCAGGTCCCGGTTTCGGCAGTGGTGCGTCATCGTTGCGAGGAACGGCATGATCTCCCGGCGGGCGGTCCGCATCGACACGCCGTCGATAGCGGCTATCTGCTGGGCGACGTAGTCTCGTGTGTTCCGGGTCCCTTTCGACCGGCCGAGTTTCGACCAGTAGCTCGGCGGGCCGTAGCGGGTCCAGCCGCCCTTCGTTCCGTCTCGGGCCGCAGCGACGCCGGCGGTCATGTTGTCGCCGGCGTACCGCCAGAAGGAGTAATTCTGCGTCTCGCGCACGCGGCCGAGCCACTGGTCAGCGTTCGAGAGGAACTCGTAGGCGCGGACCAGTTCGGTCCCCTCGTAGTCCTTTGGCATGTTGTCCTCGATCCAGTTGATGAGGTCATCGGGCGTCTCGTCCACGTCGTAGCTGGCCTCTAGGGCTTCCTGCGCGCCGGCTTCCTTGAGTACCACGTCGAGGTACTCGAAGATGCCCTCAGTCGTGTCGCGCTCGCCAGTTACCACGTCGTCGGCGGTCAGCTGCTCTGTCGTTTCGGCGATGGCTTGGAGGTCTTTGACCGCGCCCCGCAGGTCGCCGCTGTTCTGCTCGGCGAGTTCCTGCAGTGCGTCGGACTCGTACTCGACACCCTCCTGGCGGCAGAGGTCACGGAGAACGGGGACGATAGAGCGGGGCGAGACATCACGGAACTCGATGTCCTGACAGTTGTTCCGCAGGCCGTTTGACATCTCGTAGTACTCGTTGGCGATGAGAATCATCGGCTGACTGGCCTCCTTCACCAGCGCGGTGATCGCGCGTGCGCCCCCGCGGTCGGCATTGCCGTGGATGTTGTCCGCCTCATCCATGATGACCAGTCGCCGGCCACCACCACCGGCGGTCAGCGTGCCGGATTTGGCGGCTTCGCCGGCCACCCGATTGATGACATCCTTCGTCCGAGAGTCGCTGGCGTTGAGTTCGATGGTCGGCCACCCCATGTCGTTTGCCAGCGCGTGGGCCGCTGAGGTCTTCCCGATACCCGGGGAGCCATAGAGGATGACCGCCTCACGGTGGTCGTCCCACGTCTCCGCCCACTTTTTGAGTGCGTCGCGGGCCTTGTCGTTGCCCCGCACCTCCGACAGTGTCGTCGGGCGGTACTTCTCCGTCCAATCCATTTGATTGTGGTTGGCGCGACCGGCGTTTAGGGATTGCGGAGCGGTGTCGGTCCACTACTGAGATTTTTATTGAAAGCAACGGACAGTGTGTCCCACCAGTGGCCGGACGAAATCTCCATTCTGCTCGTCGCGGCGTCAGTCCTGTCGTCGGCGTGGTCCTCATGCTCGTGATTAGCGTCCTTTTGGCGGCAACAGTCAGCAGTGTTGTGTTCAGTGCCAGCAGCGACCTGAACCAGCAGACACCGACCGTTGCCCGCTCGACAGGGGAGTTCGTGATTGGTCCGTCGGGTAGGTGCGGTGAGAACACGGTGACGATTCGACACGACGGCGGCGACCCGGTCCCGGCCGACGAACTGGAAGTCGCTGTTGGACTGCCGGACAACGGCGCCCGCATCGTTGCGCTGCCAGTTTCCGGGACGGCACTGTCAGCGAGGAATACTGCTGATCCGGACAACGTCGTCTACGACTACTGTGTCGGCGGTGTCATCGCTAATGGCGGACAGCGGTGGTCTGCGGGCCGGATAATCGCGTTCCAACTGAACGCCGGCGGTGGAACCGTCGAGCCGGGCGACAGCATCGAAGTACGCGTCGTCCACGCTCCCACGAACGGTGTCCTTGTCGAGGCCGAACTGACCGCTCGCCGGTAAGCGCCCGTGGTTCCGATACCCTTTTATTCGCGACCCCCCAGCGTGTGAACTAATGGCAGGGGGCGCACGTGACGACCTCGCGGAAAAAATGGCGGGCGAGGTGGCACTGAGCGACGACCCAGGGGCGACCCTGCGGAAGTGGCGTACCGACTTCGACGTTGCACAGACCGAACTCGCCGACAAACTCGATGTCTCCCCGTCCGTGGTCTCGGACTACGAGAGCGGTCGGCGTGACAACCCCGGTATCGGCGTTGTCAGGCGACTCGTCGTCGCATTGCTTGACATCGACGAGAACCGCGGCGGCGACCACATCCGCCAGCACGCCCGCGTGCTTTCGGCTGGATTCGACAGCGACGTGGTCCACGACCTCCGCGAATACTCCGCGAATGTGGGCGTCGAGCGGGTCTACGACGCTATCGACGCCGAGGAACTGTTCCGAGGTAGTCAAGACACCGTGGCGGGCCACACCGTCATCAACTCCATCGCCGCCATCACGCGCCTCTCTTCGGACGAGTTCTACCAGCTGTACGGCCAGTCAACGAACCGCGCGCTCGTGTTTACCAATGTGACCCGCGGCGAATCCCCGCTGGTCGCACTTCGGGTCGTCTCACCGACGCCCAACGCCGTCATCCTCCACGGGCTTGACGACGAGGCCGTCTGGGAGCACGCGCAGGACCTCGCCCGCATCGACGACTTTTCGCTTGCGATCACCAATACCGATCTGGAGGACCTGCTTGGCGGGCTGCGGAGTCTTCCCTGAGCGCGCCGGTTCTGGCCGTGCTGTTTCGCGCCCGTCGACGTACTCTCTGGAAAACGACTGTTGTCGTGACTGCGGTCTCTTTGTTCACCGGACAGCGTGACACAACTGCTCCGTCGGACTGCAGAGTTTCTAGGGAGAACTAGTTTGATACCGAGGTGTCATGTCCACGCATGGTGCAATTGGGCTATCTTATCCTCTGGGCGTTCGCCGGCTTTGGACTTCTTGTTGCTGCCTCATCCGTCGGGACGATGCTTGCACTTCAATACTACAACAGTGGGGGAACCCCCTCTGTGTCTCTCGACGACAGTATTAGCCGCCTCAACAACGATAAGCCGTAGTCGGGTAGTGTATACTGTCCAGTGCAGTACAAATAGAATTCCACGTATCCACGACAATAGATGGGATTCCCCTCGCTATTCTCCACGGCTCCCTGCGGTCGCCGTTCCGACTCGAGAGCCACTCCCTTCGGTCGTGCCTCTCGCTACTCCACGTACCGATATTTCCGCTCACCCATCCGTCCCCAGCCGTCGAAGGCGAACTCGTTTTCAGGGGCGGTGAACTCCTCGACATCGGTCTCAGTCTCGTGATTATGGACGTCGTGGACTTGTTCGTACTCGGCAAAGGAGAGGTCGTAGCGGTTCCGGATCTGTTCGTCGATGTCGAGCGCGCCGATTTCCTCCTCCCAGCCGGAGACGACAGTCTCGGCGTGGACTTCCGCCTGCGCGCCGGACCCGTAGGAGGCAACTAACAATCTGGCATCGTCCAGATCCAGTCCGTTCTCACGGGCGTGTTTCAGTCCGGAGGCACGGGCGATGTGGACGGAGCCGGTGTACCAGTTGCCGACATCGCGGGAGATCTCAAGTGTCGGCTCTATGGTATTGGCGTACCAGTCCTGATAGCGCTCGGTTTCGGTGAGTGCGTCGGTGTACTCCTTGATTGCGGCATGGAACTCGTCGTCTGTCTCGAAGTCCGACCGCATGGGCTGGTGACCGATTTCCTCGGCCAGCAGGTCACCCACGTCCGTGCCGCGAACGATGTGTCGGTAGCCGAGTGCCGCGGCCTTCCGGACCATCCCCGGGAACGGCGTGTGGAAGGGAATCATCTCGTAGTCGCCCGGGTGGATGTCGCCGGCCACCGCCGCGAAGTCCTCCAGCGCCTCGCGCATGCGGGCGAGGTAGACGTTCACCGAGCGTTTCCCGTCGACTGACGGGAACTGCTGATTGGGCTTGAGGAAGTCAGTCTCGTCGGCGCTGCCGTATCCCTGTTCGGCAGAGAGTTCGACCAGATTCGGGTCTTCGTCGACGAGCATCGCCACCGCGCCGGCTCCCTGCGTGGCCTCGCCGGGGTCGTCGCGGGCATACAGCGCGGTGTCGGTCGCGATGACGAGCGCCGCCCGGCCGCGGTTTCGTCCGGCGCGGATCCAGTTGTAGGCGTCGTCGAGGCTCTGTGTCCCGGAGATACAGGCGAACTTCCGCTCACCCTTGTTGGCATGGTGGAAGTTCTCGTCGTACACCTGTTCGAGACAGCCCGCAATGTACGTTGAGACGGGTTTTGAGTTGTCGAAAGCGCTCTCGGTCGCTACGTCGATACGGCCGATATCTTCCGGCGTTAGTCCCTTGCGCTCCATCAGGCGATGGGCCGCATTCGCCCCCATCGTGACGATGTCCTCATACACGTCGGGGAACGACGACGCGCGCAGGCCCAGTCCCTTCGTGTACTTCCCCGGATCGTCTCCCTGAGCCGGCGCAAACGTCTCAGCGAGGTCGAGTTTGAGCTTCCCGGTCCAGATCTCCATAGCGTCGATACCGACTACAGTCATGAGTCTAACGTCAGTGTGGATGTATATGGGTTTGTCGACTGGTCTTTCGACGATTGACTAGCATTACGCCGATATGCCGCGAGCAGTCTGTGAGATAGTTATTCGCTGGCTGCCGACTTCGTATTGAAAGAGAAATCGACCATACACTCGTCTTCGAGAACGTCGTACGGCTCACTCGGTGACGGAACGGCACGCGACCAGTCGGTGTTGTTGACTACGAGCCGATACGTTCCCGGCTCGATAGTAATCCGGTTGTCGCGGATGTTCGTCTTGTGGAACCGCGACACCTCACCAGCGTACCGGGCCCGGTAGCGACTCTGGAACGCCCGGTACTCTTCTTCGGTGAACAGAATGACATCCACGGCCGGGCCGCGCCGAACGATGAGGTCGTAGGTGATCGTCGTCTGGCCAGTCACGTCGACTGTGAAATCTTCGTACTCGTTTTCTTCCAATCGGAACGTCGTATCAACCGACCGGTGGTTCGGCTCGGGTGTCGGCGTCGGTGTCTCGGTCTCGACCTGCAGCCGTGCCGATGTTTCCGTAGTGCTGTTCGCCTGCGACGCCTCGGCGCGCTGTGCTGTTGAAGTGTTTGTCGGAGCAGCACTATTCGCTGACGAGGCAGTGTTAACACGATCCGCTGTCGCGGTGCGTTGTGACGCTGCCGGTTCCGGAACTGGCGTCGTCTCGGACTCCTCTTCAGGTCGATTCCCGAGACAGCCGGCAGAGAGCGCGGCGAGCACCGAGGCTCCGAAGCCGCGCCGCGACAGGTCACCCATACCTCAGGACACTCATCCACAGTAAAGATGTTTACGGGCGGGTTCTCGTCGCTGGTAATTGGATCGCCGCACCCTCCCAAACATATTTGTGGAGAGAGAGCCGAATCTACGCCGTTCGAGACGGGTCCGAGATAACTGTATCCAAGGTATCATTTCTCGGAACCGAACAGGAACGTTTCATATGAACAGGTCGGTCATCACACTCGGAGTAGTGGTTCTGGCGGTACTCAGTGTCTCGGGACTTGCGGGAGTAGCGGTCGAGGGAACGCTTGGCGTAGACGCGAGTCAGCCAGCCCCGACGGAGTCCGTAGAAGCGTCGTCGGCGACGACGCCCCACACGGACAGTGTGTCACCCGACACGCCACGTAGTGAGAAGACCGCGGCCGTGGTCACACAATCCACCGAAGCTCCCTCGACGCCGGAAGCGGTACAGCCCACACCGACAGACTCGGGGACAGATATCGATACGGCCCGCCTCGAAGACCGGCTCGTAGCGGCAATCAATGACCGACGCGGCAACCCGATTGCTAACGACGCTTTCGACGGCTCGCTCTCGGATGAGACCAAAACCGGACAGAAGCTATCAGCAATGGCCGGCAACCACAGCGAGCGGATGGCCGCACAGGGGTCTGCCTCCCCGATTGCAAACGGGTCAGATACGACAGATCGATACGCAGCCGCTGGACTGTCTGAGCAGTGTCGCCTCCGCCACGAAGGGAACGCGTATATCCGCCCGGTAACCGACCTCGAACTGGTCACAAGCGTCGACCCCAACGGCGCGAACGCGACCCGGACGGCCAACGCTGTCGCCGACCACTGGTTTGACCTCTCCGGCCCCCGTGACACGCTGTACGTGGCGAACGCGAACCACATCGGCGTCGGCGCGGCGACCGCCGACGGCGTCGTCTACATTACTGTGAATCTCTGCTGAGACCGGCGACAGAGCGGCCGTTACGGCACCTCTTTGCGAACAGTATCGGCATTTCCTCCCGAGTCAACAACGCGGAGTGCGACTACTGTGCCGGAGTCCACCTTTCTGTTCTCTACCATCTGTCCGGTTGCATCGTCGAAGATACCGTCGCCGTCGAGGTCCCACTCGTAGGCTGCGATGTCGCCCTGCGGGTCGCTGGATGGGCTGGCATCGAAGTCCCACTTGTCGTTCGATTCCGGTCCATTGGAGGCTATCGTGAAGTCGGCGTTCGGTTGCTCGTCCGTGTTCGCGCCGTCCGGTGTGACCGTGAACATCTTCGAATCAGTCCCGCCGCTTGCCAGCTCGTAGGTGACTGTTATCGTGACGCTCTCGCCGGCCATATCCACCTCGGAGGAGCCAACGAGAGTGTCTTGGATGAACTCGAACAGGTAGAACGTCGCAGTTGATGTGTCGGACAGTACCGGGTTTGGACCGTTCAGGCTGCCATCACTGTCGACATCAACAGTTCGTGGGATATCTGTTCCGCCACCGAAGTCGGTATATCCGTCCGTGTCTGCCTGGATATATATCTCATTCTCTTGTGGTGCCGGGGGACGGTCGTTGCTAAAGCTGTCGCTGAGTCGGATTATATCGTCATTAACGGGGTCGATTGCCACCGTCGTTATTGTGATCTCCTCATCCAATTCATTGGTGACAGTAAACTGGACGCCACCGTCAGTGTCCCCGTTGCTATCGAGGGCAACAGCGTCCTCGTTGTAAATGAGACCACTGGTGCCGGACCCATCACCGGATCCTTGGTTTGCCTCCGTCACCGTTACCGGAATCGAGACATTTTCTGGGGTCTCCCCATCGAACGACCCGTCGATTTCACCGAGGCTGAACTGTGCGGTGTATGTTCCAGTTGCCGTCGACTGGTTCGCTTCGTAGACGAACTTGACCCGACCGTCGTTGTCGGACACTTCTGTACCCGTGGTAAGCGAGCCGGCGTTACTCCCGTCGACTGTGCCGTTGACTTGGATATCGCCTCTGGGATTGTTGTACGCGTCCCGAACCTCCAGCACAACCTCTCCGCTTTCGCCTTTCGCGACAGTAATATTCTCACTGTCGACCGTCGTGAGGTACGCCTCGCTCTCGGAGGTAACCCGAGTACCGACACCTGCTTTCGCCATCTTCAGGCGGTAGTTCGTCCCTCGTTCAAAGACGATGGTGATGTTGTAGAGCGATCCGGGTCCATCAGCCTCGGTGACGTTCGCGACGTATCGTTCGTTGCTCATGTCGCCCGGATTCGGGTCGATTTGGTCCTCAAGAAGGACACTCCATTCCGACGCTGGGAGCCGAGAGAGAAACGAGACCGACACGTTCGATGTCGCCGTCGTATTTGTTATGCGAACCGTCCGGGACGACTGGGATTTCGGCTCTATGTCGACCGTGACCGAATCGCTTGCCGAGCGGCTCAGCGATCCGTTGAGTGCGACGAGCGTGATGTCGCGGCCATCAACCATCGCCTGCTCCGAGAGCGTGATGTTCCCCTCGCGGAACTTGTTGTAGACGACCGAGTGCTCGTACACAGTTCTTGGGGCCTCCCCGTAGACGTTGTACTCTGGCTTGTAGGCGATAGCGCCCGTGTTGTAGTGTCGCGGCGTGGCTCCGTCCCAGTAATCTGCCGTTTCAGGGGTAATCGCCTCAGCGTTGCGAACCGTGAGGTTTTGCGACTCGTTGCTGGTCCCATCTGTGTACAGCAACCCCGACGGTGGCCCGGGATTCGTCGCCACCAGCCGACTCGGGTATCGCGTCCCCAACTGGACCGAGACGGCTTGCCGGCTCGGCTGTCCCGGGACAGAGACGATTGCGTTTCGCAGGTCCTGTAGTTGCGTTTGGACCTGCTGATTGTGGTTGAACTCCACCTCCCGGTTTTGCTCCGGCACGGCAAACGCTTGGTACGATGAGAAGGCGATGATCAGCACGCCAAACAGCAGTACAGCCCCGACCTGTACTGACTGCGCACGCTCATCGCCCATGAAAGTCATGGCGATGAGTTGCGGAGACGGCGGTAAAAACCTGACTGCCGAATTATCAACTCTCGTCTTCTTCGACGACTTCCGGATCGCTCATCGCAGTCTGGAGACTGTCGAGTCCATTGACCCACTCGGAGACGAGTCCGTATTCGAGGTCCTCAGCGACCTCCATCGGGAGCTCCGACCCGCCGATGATCTGCGTGCCGGCCTGCACACAGTACCCGAGCGCCGCATCGAGATCCTCTTGGGCTTCCGCGTCTGCGGCAGCTTCAATGTAGTCCGTGATGGTCGCGTCGTCCGCGGCCCCCTCAGCAACGAACTCCTCGGCCGCGTAGAACACGCACAAAAGCGAGGTCTGGACGCCGTCGATCAGCATCACGGTCTCCTCGTCGTCGATGTTGATGTCATCGAGAACGATTTCCCGGACCCCGGTAAGCTCGTCGAGCGTCGCCTCCTCGTCAAGTGGTCCGTCCTCGTAGTCGGTGATAATCTTCGCGACCGCGATCGCGGCGTCGTCTTGGAGGTTCAACAGGAGACGCGCCGAATCCTCGTCTTCAGGGTCGACGTCTTCTTCCTCGATACGGTCTAGCCAGTTCTGCCAGCGTTCTTCGGTGTAATACTCCCCCGGCGGAGTGCTCATACCAGTCCGTTCGTGCCGTTGGGGATAGTAGTTTCGACCGGCGGTCGCTCTGGCGCGCGGGCTTTCTCGTAGAGAGGGACAAGCGAACCACTATTTTAGCGCTTGAAACAGCTCCTTTGTGAGGATTTCCGGATCGTCTGCACGCTCCGAAGGCCTGCTACGGTCTCGGTCGAGGGACGCACTTTTATGTCAGCCGAACATGTTATGTTCTGTCATGGCACAGCGACAGCCAGTTCCGACCTATGACGGCCCACTCGAGCCGGCTGCAGTCGCCGTGCTGGCCAAACGTGTTGGTCTGGCGCTGGTCGCCGTGGCGCTGCCGGTTGCAGTCGGTGCGTTCGCCGGCATGGCCCTTACCGCCGGGTCGCTCTCGGCCGCGACCGATGCCACGGCCGGCGCAATGAGCGGGCCGCTGACAGCAGCGCAGGGCCTGTCTCGGCTGTTCTACGTCAGTGCGCTCGGGACCGCGCTGGGATGCTGGGCTCTCGGGCTGGGGCTCCTTCTCGACGGTCTCGACCTGTAGGTCAGCCGTCGCCGTCCGGACGCATCTCCACGCTGCCTTGCAGTGACTCCTCGTCCGCCGCGTCCACGCGGTTCGAGAGGGTCCGCTGAGGGAACGGGATCGAGATGTCTTCCTCGTCGAACGTGGCTTTCACGCCCCGGACCACCGCCGAGATGGCGCGCCACTTCCGCGGTGGCGTCGGGTGATCGATCCAGAACCGGAGTTCCATCACCACGGCGGAATCGCCGAAGTCCTTCGGGACAACGTCCGGCGTCGGCGAATCGACGACGTGCTCGATGTCCGCCATCGCTTCACGGGCAAGGTCCATCGCCCGGTCGATGTCGGTGTCGTAGTCCACACCGATGTCGACTGTGAGCCGCAACAGTCCCTTCCGGCTGCGGTTCGTCACCGCGCGGTCGCTCACGCGGTCGTTCGGTATGATGACGAACTCGCCGTCGAAGTTCTCCAGCCGCGTGTTGAAGATCGTGATATCGGTCACGATCCCTTCCTGATCCCCGACGAGCACCCAGTCGCCGATAGTGAACGGACGGGAAAACATCAGGACGAAGCCGGCGATGAGCGAGCCGAGCGTCTGTCTGGCGGCCAGACCGACAACAATACCGAGAAACCCGGCCCCGACGAGCAGGCCACTGAGATCGATACCCCAGACGGCGAAGATCGTTGCACCGATGGTGACGAACACGGTGACCTGCCCCAGTCGGAGGAGGATCTCCTCCTGATGTTCGGTGAAGCCGGTAACAGCTTGGCTGAACCGTCCAATCCACCGCTGCATCTGGTCAGACAGGACGAAGGCCAGCATGACGAGAACGACCGTCTGTATCGTCGCCAGTACTGACCGATCGCTCCCGTTGAGGTACGGCCCGACTGTCTGGACGATATCGAGAACGCCCCAGACGATGAGAAACGAGACGACGACGAGAACGACCATCGAGAACTGGGCGATTCTGAGAAACACGCCCCGGATGGTCGTCGGCGTGTAGTCGGCCATGAGCTGCAGCCAGTCCCCGGTTCGGGCCGATGCGACAGTTCGAAGCCGGGAGAGGACTGCTGGAACGACGACGACGCTGAGAAGGAGCACAGTCAGGAGAATGAGCGTCGCGACGAGTCGCCCCTGCGTTGCGACCAACTGGTCCAGCGACCGCTGTAACACGGTAAAGAGGTCCAGAAGGCTTTCTCCGGTGTCGTTGGCCGTCGGCGTAGGCGTGGCCGTCCCCTGCACAGCCACGTATCGCCGCCGTAGGAACTTGTGTCTTCGTCTTTGAGACGGTCTGTAAGTATCTGAAACCGGTCAAAAGCGACTCGTTGTGGCTCCAGTTAGACGCCGCGACCCTGCAACTGCTCTTCCTCGTCTAGGTCCGCGTTCGCCTGGCCTTTCATCCCTTTGCCGGGGTTCTTTGCGATCTCTTTGAGCTGTTCGGGATCGTCGTAGTTGTTGACTGCCGCGACGACGGACTCACCCATCGCCTGTGGGTTCTCAGCGCCGAAGATACCCGAGCCGACGAAGATGCCGTCACAGCCGTGTTGCATCATGAGCGCGGCGTCGGCGGGCGTGGCGATGCCGCCGGCCGCGAAGTTGACAACCGGAAGCCGACCGCGGTCGGCCGTCTCGTGGACGAGCCGCCGGGGCGCGCCGTGCTCGCGGGCCCACTCGTCGCGCTCTTCGTAGGCCATCCCTTCGAGCTTGCCGATAGCACGCTGGATGTTACGCTGGTGCGTGACGGCCTGATTCACATCGCCGGTACCCGCCTCGCCCTTCGTACGAATCATCGCTGCGCCCTCGTCGATGCGACGCAGTGCCTCGGCGAGGTTCCGCGCCCCGCAGACGAATGGAGCGGTGAACTCGCGCTTGTCGATGTGGTAGCGGTCGTCGGCCTGGGTCAGCACTTCCGACTCGTCGACCATGTCCGCGCCAGCCGCTTCCAGAATCTGGGCCTCGGCGGTGTGGCCGATGCGGGCCTTGCCCATCACTGGAATCGACACTTCCTCGATTATCTCTTCGAGTTTACTGGGGTCAGCCATCCGGGCGACACCGCCTCGCTTGCGGATATCGGCCGGCACCGACTCTAGGTGCATCACGGCAACCGCGCCGGCGTCCTCGGCAATCCGGGCTTGCTCACGGTTGACGACATCCATGATGACGCCGCCTTTCTGCATCTTCGCGAAGCCGCGTTTGACGAGGTCAGTCCCGCGACGGAGGTCCTCGAGGTCGGTCTCTTCAGTCATTATCCAGACTTAGTGCTGGATTTACTTAACGCGTGTCCTTTCGAGGGACAGAACGCCGTTTGACCCACCCGCGGGGACCCGGTATCGGGCCAGCGATCACAGGACGAAGCTGAGACCACTACCGTTTTCATCGCGTCTCCCCACTCCATCGACATGGCTCCGGATGAGGGTGTCGGCGGACGCATCGACGCGGCTGTCGCGCGGGTGTTCAGCCGGCGGCTCCCCGATACCGAAGGGCTTCCGCGGTACGTCGCGCCGCTGCCGGCGTGGCTAGAGAACGTCGGCCTCAGACTCGCCTGGCCAATCGCGCTCGTCAATCTGGTCGGGACGCTGTTCGGGTTCTGGTACTACGCCGGCCGGCCGCTGAACACAGCGCCGCCGCTCATAGAGGGGCAGCTCGGTGCGGCTCCGCTAGCTGCTTACCCCCTGATTCCGGATTCACCCGTGGCGACGATGTTCATCGGGCTCTCGCTGGTGGCCTGGCGGCTCGACTGGAACGCTGAGTGGCTCCACATGCTCGGCTTCTTCGGCTGCATCAAGCTCGGCCTCTGGACGCCGTACGTCCAGCTCGCTCTCAATGGTCCCGGCGGAATTCCGCTGTGGCTCTACTGGTTCCTGATTCTGAGCCATCTGGCGATGGCGCTGGAGGCGTTTCTCATCCACCGTTACGCGAGCTTTTCGGTCATCTCGGTTGCCGTTGCGGTGTTCTGGTACGGCTTCAACGACATCGTGGATTACTTCCTCCCGATTCTGGACGGTCCCCACCACACTTGGCTGCGTGCTGAACCTCTCGCCGCCACCGGTGAGTTCGACCACACGGTGCTCGCCCACGACCTTGCGGCCGGCTGGGCGGTCGTACTGACGCTCTTGGCGACATTTCTCGCGCTGGCGACGCGTGTAGAGAAAGTAAAACGACAGGCGTGAACGGTTCGGTCCCCCGCCAGTGGTTTCGGTAGTGTCTCAGGTCGTGAATCCGTCCTCTGCCTCGCGCTCGTCGAGCACCCACTCCAGTTCCTCGATAGCGCGCAGGATGGCGACCTCCGCCTCGTCTTCCAGTTCGGTCGACGGCGGATCGTGCTTGTCGTACTCGTCCTGCAGCGCCTCGATGCGGTCCCGAATCGTTTCCTCTGTTCGCATGGTTCAAATGACCGGACCCGCAGGTCTTGATGCTACTGGTCCCGGCGATGTGCGGTCAGTGACCGCCGGGAACACCTGCAAAACGAGCCGAGTCTACCGAACGACGACGACGGCGCTCTCGGTTTCGGTCATTTCGCCCTCGCCGGAGTAGGTCCGGGACTCTTCGACGGTGAACATCTCGTCGGTGAGCGTGACACCGGCAACGTGCAGTTCGTCGTCGTCGATATCGTAGTCGCCATCTTCGATAGCAGCGTCGATAGCGCCGACTTCGCTGCCGAACTCGGGGCCGACCAGCGAGTAATCGAGGTCAATGCCGCTGACCTCGGTCGTGATGTCCGGGGCCTCGTCGTAGGTGTCCAGTTGTGCGACGTGCATCGCCTCGGCGACGGCGTCCTCGAAGCCGGCGACGTGGCCGAATACCTCAACGTGGTCGAGGTCGGCGTTCAGCGGCAGACCGTTCTCGGTCTTGTACCGCCGGAGCGCGGAAACGACCTCCATCGCCGTCTCGCCCGCTTCGAGGTCGGCGTCGTAGCCGCCCGAAGTCGGCCAGTCCGTCGTGTGGATTGAGGTACCCTCGTTATAGCACCGCTCCCACAGCTCCTCTGTGATGTGGGGGAGGAACGGCGCGAACAGCTGCAGGAAGGTCCGGTGGGCCTGCAGCAGTGTGAACTCGGTCGAGGCGTCTCCGCCATCTGAAAGTCGCTGCTTGGCGATTTCGAGGTAGTCGTCACAGAACGTGTTCCAGAAGAACGACCGGAGTTCGTTCCGGGCCTTCGAGAACTCGTAGTCCTCGAACTTCGTCGTGACCGACTCGACGGTCGCGTCCAGTTCAGCCAGCAGCCACTCGTCGACCGCGGCGAGGTCGTCGGGCTCGTCTGGCTGACTCGCGGGCGTGAGCTGGTCGACCAGCCGGGAGGCGTTCCAGAGTTTCTGGAGGAGTCGCTCACCAGCTTCGAGGTCCCCCTCCTTGTATGGGAAGTCGTCGCCGATGGAAGTACCGGCGGCCCAGTACCGGGTGGCGTCGACCGGGAACTTCTCTAGGACCTCGCTTGGCGGGATGACGTTGCCCTTGGACTTGGACATCGCCTCGCGGTTCTCGTCTAAGACCATCCCGTTTATCATCACGTTCTCGAAGGGCACCTCGCCGGTGTGTTCGTAGCACTTGACGACGGTGTGGAACAGCCAGAACGAGATGATGTCGTGGCCCTGCGGGCGCAGGTCGAAGGGGTACAGCTCCGGCAGTTCCATGGTGAACGACTCGCTGTCGGCGTCCCAGTCCCAGCCGGCATTCACGAGCGGCGTCAGCGACGAGGTCGCCCAGGTGTCGAACACGTCCTCCTCGGGCGTCAGCGAGTCGTGGCCACACTCAGGACAGCTATCGACCGGCGGGTCGTCTGACAGCGGGTCGACCGGGAGCTGGTCGCGCTCGGCCATCACGGGCTCGCCGCAGTCGTCGCAGTACCACACCGGAATCGGGATGCCCGAATCGCGCTGGCGGGAGATACACCAGTCCCACTCAAGTCCCTCTATCCAGTGCTCGTAGCGGGTGGCCATCTTCTCGGGGTACCACTCCATCTGGCGGCCCGCCTCGATGTACTCCTCTTTCTTGTCGAGCAGTTCGATGTACCACTGCTCGGTGACGAGGTACTCGACTTCCTCTTCACAGCGTTCGTGGACCTGGACGGTGTGGTCGTGGTCGCGGCTCTCCAGCAGCGACCCCTCCTCGCGCAGGTCCTCGATGATGGCCTCGCGGGCATCGGTGGTGTGCATCCCCTCGTAGTCGCCGGCGAGGTCGGTCATCGTCGCGGACTCGTCGATGGCGAGCCGCAGCGGCAGGTCGTGGGCCTGGTACCACTCGATGTCGTTCTGGTCGCCGAAGGTACAGCACATCACGATGCCGCTGCCGGTCTCCATGTCGACGCGCTCGTCGGCGATGATGGGAACCTCTTGCTCGAAGATGGGGACCCGGGCCGTCCCGCCGACGAGGTGCTGATTGTCGTCGTCCTCGGGGTGGACGAAGACGGCGACACAGGCCGGAAGTAGCTCGGGCCGCGTCGTCGAGATGGTGAACGTCGCGTCCTCGTCGGCAGGCCCCTCGCCCGTCTCCACGAGGTCGAAGGCGATATCGTTGAACTTCGTGTGCTTGTCCTTGTCCTCCTGTTCGACCTGTGAGATGGCCGTCTCACAGTCCGGACACCAGATGGTCGGTGCGCGCTGGCGGTACTCCCGGCCCTGCTCGTAGAGGTCGAGGAAGGATAGCTGGGAGACCCGCTGGACGTCCGGCGCGATGGTCTTGTAGGTGTTGTCCCAGTCGACCGAGATGGCAAGCGACTGCACGTCCTCGGTGAACTCGTCCTCGAACTGTGTACACACGTCGCGACACTTCTCCTGGAACTCTCGGCGCGGGTAATCCTGGTGGCGGATGCCGAGTTCGCGCTCGGTGAGCCGTTCCGAGGCGATGCCGTTGTCGTCGTAACCGAAGGGGAAATAGACGGTGTCGTCGCGCATCCGGTGGAAGCGGGCGACGAAGTCCTGCAGGGTGAACTGATAGAGGTGCCCCATATGGAGGTTCCCCGACACCGTCGGCGGCGGCGTGTCGATAGTGAAACGGGTGTCGGCGTCCCCGTCGTAGGCGTAGGTCTTGTCCGCGACCCACTGGTCTTGCCACTCCGGCTCTACCTCGCGAGGGTCGTACTCCCCCTCAAGGGCGTTTTCTGATTCGTCTGCGGTCGATTCGTCCTGCGGTGGGTCCTGTGTATCACTCATATTCAAACTGTGGGTGTAACACCCGGGTCGCATCTGACTGCGGCGTGGTTATCAGCGGTGCGTGCGTCGATTTGGGGAGGTGGTGTGGGGCGTGGGGGCCCCTACACCGACGGGCGCGAGAACCAGCGTTCGGGAGAGTCGACGCACCATCTGTACAATACTCGACCAACGGCAGGATTAATGACTTCGGTTTTCACTGGCGCCCCGGCGGGCTCACACCAGCGACCGGCTCACGGCAGGTCGGGCTCGCGATGTTCGCGGTCCTCGGCGGAGTGAGCACGGACCCAGAGCTGTCCGATACGCGAGAGTGTCGTCCGGTAGGACTTTCCGTGCTCTTCCTGCTCGATATACCCCTTCCCGCCGGGGCCGAGCCGGTCAACGTTGTAGATGACCTTTGACCGGAAGGAGTCGGTGTACTCCTCGCCCATGTCCCGGGCCAGCTGTTGGGCCAGTTCCGAGACGGACTCGAACTCGCCGTGTTCGCCGAGCGTGAAGAGGATGACCTCTTCGAAGGGTTTGACGTTCGAGAAAGAGGCAACCGGGAGCTCGACGATGTGGGACCCGTCGATCTCTTTCGCGCCGATGGTCGTCCCGCGTTCGTCGAACTCCGCCAGCAGATCCCGTGCGGTTTCGAGTCGGTCATCGACGCGTTCGTCGACATCCTCGCCCGTGCGCATGTCTTCCAGCATATCGATCTGTTTGCGCAGTTCCTCGGCGAGTTCCGTCTCCAGATACTTCTCGGGAACCGTGTAGTAGGTGTGGATGCGGTCCCTGTCGCCCTCGCGCTCGACCATAATCGAATGGGCCGCGGTCGCAAAGGCAAAGGAGACAGTCCGGGGCATCGCAGAGACGTTGACCCACACCTCGCTTCCCGCGTCGAGTTCCGCGTTGATGAGCTCGAAGGCCTGCTCGAAGGCCTCGTCGTAATCGTACACGTCGGCGACGACGAACCGCTCGGTTTCGGCCCCGAGCAGGTTCTGGTAGTCCTTTTCGAGCTTCTCGGCGAGGTTGCGCGAGTACTCGACGTTAGCCTCGCTGCCGACCGCCCCCTCGAGCAGGATGACGCGGTCAACGTCGAGTTGCTCGCGCACCAGCGGCGCGATCAGCCGGTCGTAGTCGAACCCGACCGGGACGATGTGGGTCTGCATACGTGCATGACTGGGGCGGTGATTATAAAAAGGACCAGACTCAGGCTGCCGAACGCGCCTACGGGCGACCGCTATTCGCAGCTTTCGTGCACGATAGCGCCTTCCTCGTTCGGTCCGCGGCGCTCGCCAGGAACGATTGGGTCCTCACAGACGGCACAGGTCAGCTTCCCGCTGGCGTGGCCGTTCGAGGCCTCGGCGTCGTCGGACGACGTGAAATCCACACTCACGTCCGTCGACTCATCTGCTGGCTCGTCGTCCACGTTCGGAGCGAACACGTCGTCGTCATCGGCCGTCGTATCGATGTCAAGCGTATCGTTGAAACCACAGTAGCCGGTTGAGGCGTTGAAACCCAGGCCGAGCGCGCCGATTCCGGCGAGCAGGCCGCGCTTGTGTTTCCCGCTGCGAAGCCAGCGCAGGGAGACGATTGTCAGGACAACTGCCAGCACCGCTCGGATCAGGCGGTCGCGACCGCCGACATTCTTATCGGAGTCCATATTGACACATTAGTCTGGATGCTTTTGTAGGTTTACATGTCGGCCGGTGGCCGCCGTCCGGCGGTTCCCGTGTAGAACGGAGCGCCCTGTTCAGTCGCTCTCGACGCCGGAGACGGCGTAGACGGTGTGGTTCTCGGTCGCAGCGGGAGCAGTCACCAGCGAGACGCCGACCGTCAGCACGAGACCGACTATGATACCGACGATGCCCGGCGTCCAGCCCAGGTATGCCGTCGGCAGGGCAACGCTGATACCGACAAGTCCGCCAAGTGTCGAGAGCACCGGGAAGACGTGCAGGCCATAGAACACTTGGCTGCCGATCACGCCGGCGTACATCCCCGTTCGCGTGGTCCCCTGCCAGTACAGCGCAAGTGCGACAGGAAGGGTAAGCTGTGCGAACCCGCTGAAGGCCGTTTCGCCGATTTGGACCAGCGTTCCCGGCGAGTAGAGACTCACAACGAACGAGAGGGTGGCAAAGACGATCACGCCGACGCGGGCAACGAGCGCCTCGCGCCGGTCGGTCGCTTCGTCGCTAGCGTTGCTACGGCCGGTCAGTGGGCGGTAGAGGTCTCGAGTCAGGTACGACGAGCCCGACAGCAGCATCGAGTCGCTGGAGGACATCATCGCGGCCATCGCGCCGGCGATGACCAGCGCGGTGAACCACGTCGGCGTGTACTCGCCCAGCAGCGCGGGGATGACGTTGCCGCCCTCCGGCACCGTGACACCGAGGCCGGCCGCCCACGCGCCCAGCATGAACGCCGGCACGAACAGAAGCAGGACCAGCACCGGCCAGAGCGCGAACGTCCGCTTGAGCACCTTCTTCGAGCCGGCGGCGAAGAAGCGCTGATTGATCTGGGGGAACATCGTCACGCCGAAGGCGATGCTGACCGCGGTCGAGATGATGTACTGCGGCGTGTAGAGGCCGCCGCCGAGACCGACGAAGGCTGGCTCTTTGGACGCCAACAGGGCCGTCGCCTCGCTAGCGCCGCCGACGGCAGAGAGGACCCAGGCGACGGCGACCCATATTAAAGAGAGCATGAACAGCCCCTGAAGCGTGTCGGTCCAGGCGACGCCGCGCATGCCTGAGAGCGCAACGTAGGCAATCATGAACAGCGTGATGCCGCCGGCCCCGACCCAGAACGGGACCGCGCCGTTCGTGAGGCCGACGATGGCCTGTCCGGCTCCTTTCTGCTGGAGCATCACGTACGGGAACAGCCAGACAAGGCTCACGCCGGCGACAACAACGCGGAGCGCCGTCGAGCCGAAGCGATCGCCCAGCATTTCCCCCAGCGTGACGTAGCCGTGGCGCTTGCCGACGAGCCACTGCTTGTACCCCAGCACGTACCAGAGGACCGCGAAGATGATGCCGTCCATCAGCCCCATCACGAGAATCCACTCGGGACCGGCGCTGAAGGCGAGGTTCGGGCCGCCGAAGAACGTAAAGGCCGACAGTAGCGTCGCGAACGTGGTAAACAGCAGGACGACTGTCCCGAGCGTCCGGCTGGCGAGGTAGTAGTCCTCGGCGGTCCGGTCGGTCAAACGGTAGGCGACTGCGCCGACCGCGAGCGCGATGATCATGTACGCACCGACGATACCCAACTGGAGCGCGGTGTCAGCCATCTCACCGCACCTCCTCGACCCCGAGACCCCAGTCGGTGCGCGCGAAAACGGCGAAGACGATGCTCGCGAGCGCCATCCATCCGATGTGCCACCACAGCCACACGGGTAGCCCAGCCGTGACTGTGCTGGTGTCCCAGAGGAACCACGGCACTGCCAGCGCCATCAACACGAGCGCGACGACTGTCCACCCAGCGGCCCTGACCGTACTCATATTACAACGGGCTAGCCGCTGGCCGTACTAATGGGTAACGAACCTTCACCAACTCTCGTTGAAGAACTATCTTCTTCAATACACCCGGGTGCCGGGCTTGACCTCCCGCTCGGGGGTCAGGTGAACGACGCCGTCCTCGCTGTCGACGCCGGTCACCAGACACTCGCTCTCGAACCCGGCGATAGAGACTGTCCCGAGGTTGACGACGGCGACGACCTGTGAACCCAGCAGGTCCGCAGGCTCGTACACGTCGGTCAACCCTGCGGCCGACTGGCGGGTCTCGTTGCCGAAATCCACGTCGAGCTTGTACACATCCTTGCGTGCTTCGGGAAACGGCTCGACATCGACGATTTCACCGATACGCATCTCTACGTCTTCGAGGAACCGTGCGGGGTCGATCTCGGTTTCAGTGAATCCCATGCCCCCCGATAGCCCGTCCAGTTATTTTACGACAGCGTTCGCAGCAACGATATGCAGACAGCGATCCAGCTCTGGACACTCCGCGAGCTCCGGGAACCGCTATCGGACGTGCTCGACCGCATCAGCGCCGCGGGCTACGACGGCGTAGAGTTCGCCGGTATCGGCGACCCGGGTGCGTCTCAGCGCGCACTCGACGATGCGGGGCTCGACATTGCCGGCGTCCACGTCCCGCTGGACGACCTGCAGTCCGACCCGCGCACTGTTGGCAATCAGGCCCGGACGCTCGATGCGCCGTACATTGTTCTCCCGTATCTCGACGACGACCACTTCGCAAGCGAAAGCGCGGTCGAGTCGACGGCGACGCTGCTCGGGATGCTCGCGGCGGACTTTGACCGGCCCCTGCTGTACCACAACCACGACCACGAGTTCGTCCCGCTTGGCGACGGCACCGCCTTCGACGCGCTCTTCGACCAGACGACAATTGGGTTCGAGTTCGACGCCGGCTGGGCGCATGCGACGGGACAGGACCCTGTCGCATTGCTTCGGCGACTCGACGGGCGCGTTCCTGTCGTCCACCTCAAGGACATGACTGCGGATGGGGAACCGACTGCCCTCGGAGACGGCGTGGTGCCGCTCCAGGCGGTGGTCGATGCGGCCCGCGAGGCTGGGACTCAATGGCTCGTCTTCGAACACGACAATCCAACGGACCCAGTCGACGCTATCCGGGCTGGTATCGACGGCATGCGCCCGTTGCTAGAGTGAGTGGCTGCCCTGTCGGAGAGAGTGTTTCACAGCGGCAGTGTTGACTCACCACGCAGCTGTGGGACGATTCCCCCATCGAGTCGGGTGCGCAAGGTTATTCCGCTGTACATCCCAACATCAGTATAGTGACAGCAGTCCGTCGGAACACCGGTTGACGGGCTGGAAAACAGGACAATCATGCAAGATACGGCGAAATATCTGATACATGCCGACATCACGGCGGCGGGAGTCGTCGAGCGGAGCGACGTCGTCGGCGCGGTGTTCGGCCAGACGGAGGGACTACTCGGCGACGAACTGGACCTGCGGGACTTGCAGGACTCGAAGAAGGTCGGCCGCATCGACGTGGAAATACGCTCCGAAGGTGGACAGTCCTTTGGCGAAATAACCGTCGCAAGCGGCCTCGATAGGGTCGAGACCGCGATTCTCGCCGCGGCACTGGAGACCATCGAACAGGTGGGACCGTGTCGGGCCGAGATAGAGGTCTCCGAAATCGAGGACGTGCGTAGCGCCAAGCGGCGCGAGGTCGTCGAGCGCGCGACGGAACTGCTGAACGACTTCGAGGAGAAGTCCATCCAGACCGCGGACATCGTCGAGACGGTCAGACAGCAGGTCCGGGTCGCCGACGTGACCGACTACGAGGGGCTCCCGGCCGGACCGCGCGTGGCCGACTCCGACGCAATCGTCGTCGTCGAGGGCCGCTCGGACGTGATGCAACTGTTGAAGTACGGCATCAAAAACGCCGTGGCGGTCGAGGGCACGGACGTCCCCGACGCCATCGCAGACCTGACAGCTGGCCGCACGGTGACCTCGTTCCTCGATGGCGACCGTGGCGGCGACCTCATCCTGAAGGAACTCGCGCAGGTCGGCGACGTGGACTACGTCGCGGTCACGCCCACCGGCAAGTCCGTCGAGGACCTCTCGCGTAGCGAGGTGATGGCGGCGCTCCGGGACAAGGTGCCCTACGAGACGGTCGCAAGCGCACAGAGCCTCGACACCATCCGCGAGGAGATGTCCCAGACAGGAGAATCGACGACCGCTGATGGCGGTGCCGTGGCGACTGCGATGTCGGACGACACCGCTGACACCCAGCCAACACCCAGCACACAGGCTGGGTCGGCACAGGCCGAAACAGCCGACGAGGCGACGGCGGCGTCCGACGAGTCGGATACGGCCCCTCCGGCGGCCGACGCGACCGACGAGGATGCCACCGACAACCCGGCCATCCCGTCGCTCTCAGACCACATCGAGGCTGTCATCCAGAACCACAGCGGGACGGCCAGACTGCTCGACGAGGACGCGACGCTGCTCGCGGAGGGCGAGACCGACGATGTCGTCTCGTTGCTTGCGTCGGCCGAGACTGTTCCCAGGACGGTCGTCGTCGACGGCGACTGCACGCAGAAGCTCCTCGACGTCGCCGCCCAGTGCGGCGTCGATGTTGTCGTCGCCGCCGGCCACGGTGAGTACGTCAAACAGCCGACGGCCGTGCAGGTCCGTATCGAGGGTTAGAGGTCCCGAACGAGCAACACGCCGTCGCCGTCGTCGTAGTGGCCGGGGAGTTCGTCGGCGACCGAGAACCCGAACCCGTCGTAGAAGCCGCGCGCTTGCTCGTCGTCCGTGCGCGCGGTGAGTCTAACTGTTTCGAACTCACGAGTCCGGAGCCTGTCCAGTAGCCCGTCCATCAGTGCCGTCCCGAGGCCCTGTCCCTGTTTGCCGGGGGCGATAGCGAACTCCGCCAGATACGCGACTGGCGGGTCCGGTACGACCAGCGCGTAGCCGAGCGGTTCACCGATGTCGAGCACCAGCACGAGCGGCGGACCGTCGATTCCGACACCGAGTAGTTCCGGCCACGGCTCGTCAAGCGTGTTTGTCTGGATCGCCCGGAGCCGGGCTTCGTCTTCAGGGCGGGCCTCACGGATCATAAGAGGCCGACGACCAACACGACGCCGACTCCGGCTAATGCGGCCGCCAGGGTCGCGAGCATGTTGACACCCTGATTGCCGACGACTGACCCCTCGACGGTCGCACCCAGCAGGCTGTCGACGGTCATGCCGACCAGCCCACAGAGGAGGATAACACCGCTGCCGACCGTGGTGATGTCCTGTGTGAGTGCGGCGATGCCGGCGATGATACCCGCGCCGACAGCCCCAGCAGCTACGCCTTGCCAGGTCACACCCCCGTCAGTACCCGGCTCGACGGGTTTGAGCGTCGTGATGAGTCGCGGGTTGTCGTAGAGCCCGCCGAACTCGCTAGAGAACGTATCGGTCATTGCCGCGGCGACGGCCCCGGCAAAGGCATAGAAGAACAGCAGCGGGTCGACGGTGATGTGGCTCGGGCTCGCCGCCGCGGCGACGACGGCAAAGAGCGCGACGATGGAGTTCGCCAGCACGTTCCCGCTCCCGCGTGCCCCCTCGTTTTCCTCGGCGATGCCTCGTTCCAGTTTCTCGTCGTAGCGGTACTTCGTCGAGAGGCCGCCGAGCCCGAAGAAGGTTATCAGCATGGCGAACCAGCCGAAACCGCCGAGCACGATGGTCAAAAAGGAGAGGAGGACGCCGGTGAGCATTCCGGGGAGCGACGCGGTGTCGAGCGCGTAGGAGAGGTAGCCAAGCAGTACTGTTACGGCGAGTGCGATGACGACGCGTCGTGTCGTCACTGACGGGTCGAGTTCGAAAAACAGCCACAGCAGCAGTCCCACGGTGAGTATCACCAGCGGGTCGTCCCGTTCGAACAGGACCGAGCGAAGCAGGGCGGCGACGAACGCACCGCTGGCGGCAAGAAACAGCACGAGCGGGAGGTCGACGGCGGCCGCTCCCTCACCGACGGCGGCCTGAATCCGCGTTCCGAGCACCTGCCCCGCGACGCCGGCGACGAAGCCGACGAGGACGAAGCCCGCGGTTGCGACCACTTCGTCGGAGCGGACGGTGTATGCGAGCCGCTGGCCGAGGTTGCCGTAGGCGACGATGACGACGACGCCGACGAACATCGGCACCGGCAGACTGAATCGGACGGCAAGTAGCGCGAGGCCGGCGGCGGCAAGCGAGAAGGCTGCCAGCCCGTACAGTTTCCCGTCCTCGTAGTCACCGGGGCGCGCGAACAGGTCGAACAGCCGCGAGTCCTGCCCGATGACCGTCACGCCGAGCGCGGCGACGAGGACGAAGGGGGCGATAGCGGCGACAGTCGCGAGTTCGAGCGAGCGAAAGCCCGTTGCGGCCGGAACGGCGACCGCGAGGGTCCCCACGGCGGCGAACGCACCTGCCCGACGGACTGTGCCAGTCACGTCCCACCGGTATCCCCGAGAGGCACTTACCCTTTCCGAACTGTCGAAGGGACCGTGGGATTTACTGGGGCTGTCAGCATACCGGCGGACGTGGGACTATACGACCGATATCTCGCAACGCGTGTTCGGCGCAGCGACGCCGACCTGCCCGAAACGGTCGCGCTGGTGATTACAGAGCGAGACCTGCTGGGTGACGGTGCATATCGGACCCTGGAGCGGTTTTTCGACTGGGCTGTTCAGTACGGCACTGACACCGTCGTCGTCTACGTGAGCGTCCTCGACGAGGAGGCGATTCCGACGCTGCAGCGTGAGCTCGAAAATGTCACCGCGCCACGGGAGATAGCGGTCAGAGTACCGGACGACGAGACGACGGCCGACGCCCCGATTCAGATTTCAATCGGACTCGGCGGGCAGTCGGAGTTCGCGACGGCCGTCCAGAAACTCGCGGAAGACGTCGATGCGGGCTCACTCGACCCGGACGACATAGACGAGGCCGCGGTCGAGGAGCACCTCGTCTTCCCGACCGACCCGGATCTGGTCATCAAGACCGGGGCCGAACGGCTCTCCGATTTCATGATTTGGCAGTCCGTCTATTCGGAACTGTACTTTACCGACGTGAACTGGCAGAACTTCCGGCAGCGGGATTACTTGCGGGCGCTGCGGGATTATCAGGAGCGACAGCGGCGGTTCGGGCGGTAATCAGTCCGCGAGGTCGTACTCTTCGTCGAGTTGCTCGCGTTCGGTACTCGGGAGCGCGTCCCTGAACCGTCCGAGCATCCGTTTGGCTGTCGGCAGTTCCGATTGCTCGATAGCACGAACCAGTGCCAGCGACCGCTCGGCACGGGTCGTCCGCCAGGACTGTTCGCGGTTCTGGTACGTCCGGATCGCTCGCAGGAAGTCGACTTTCCGGAACTCGGGCCAGTAAGGGGTACAGAAGAACGTGGCGGCCTCGTTGCCGTTGGCGTGCCACGGCAGGAAATTCGAGGTGCGTTCGTCGCCGCCGGTCCGGACGATGAGGTCGACGTCGCGGGTCGGCCCCTCGTAGAGCCGCGCTTCGATAGTCTCCGCGGAGACGTCCGTCGGATCGAGGGCCCCGTCCTCGACGGCAGTGGCGACGTCCCGGGCCGCACCGAGCAGTTCGGCCCGGCCGCCGTAGGCCAGCGCGACGTTGAGATTGAGCTGGTCGTACTGGGCGGTTCGTCCCTCCGCGTAGTCGATGGCGTCACGAACCCGCTCGGGGAGCATCTCTGTCTCGCCGATGGCGCGGATACACACGCCTGCCTCGTGGACCCGGTCAGCGTCGGCAAACGTCCGGAGCTTCTGTTCGACGAGGTCGAAGATGTGTTCGCGTTCCTCGGGGTCGCGATCGAAGTTCTCCGTCGAGAACGCGTACAGGGTCACTTCACGAATGTCGAGTTCGTCACACCAGTTCAGGAGCGCCTCCGTCGTTTCAGCCCCTTCTGTGTGGCCCTTTTGCTTCTTCGTCCCTTGTTTCTCGGCGTAACGGCGGTTCCCGTCCTGAATGACAGCGACGTGGTCGGGCGTCCCGGATAGTTCCCACTGGAGCAATCGCTCGTAGGCCGCATATCCCAGTCGCTTCCCCCTCGATAGCATCGTTGTAATCATTTCAACCACTCAATAAGGGCTTTGTGGAAGGGACTGGGTACAGTTATTTCCTGCCTAATATGGTGAAATATATGCGCATAGTTTTAATATACCCCGGCTTAACGTTCAAATTGCAATGGCGACCGGTACGGTAGACTTCTTCAACGACACAGGCGGTTACGGTTTCATCGATACCGAAGACTCCGACGAGGATGTCTTCTTCCACATGGAGGACATCGACGGTCCTGACCTCGAGGAGGGGCAAGAAGTGGAATTCGAGATCGAGCAGGCCGACAAAGGCCCGCGCGCGAAAAACCTCACGCGGCTGTAACCATGGCGACAGGCACTGTAGACTTCTTCAACGATACGGGTGGCTACGGTTTCATCGAAACCGACGATGCCGACGAAGACGTGTTCTTCCACATGGAAGACGTCGGCGGCCCGGACCTCGAAGAAGGGCAAGAAGTCGAATTCGAGATCGAACAGGCAGACAAAGGCCCGCGGGCGAAGAACCTCACGCGGCTGTAGGCGAGAGCGACTCGCTTTTCGATGAGGAGTGTTGCTCGATGGAGCGGCGCGTTCCGGTAGCGCGTGTCTTCTCATCGCTATCTCCGCGCCGTCTCACGGCCCGAATATCTTCGGGTAGAGCCGACCAGCGCTCGGAATCCGAAGTGTCTTAGGGACAGGGCCGCCGACCGCATGGTATGAGCGAGGCCGACGCACTCGACGAGGACCTCTACCGCCGGACCAAACAACTACTCGAGCCGGGCGAGATTCAACTCAACGGCGCTGTCGTCCACACGGAGTACGACGGCAGTGACGAGATAGAGATGATGCAGGCCACCATCGAGGTCGGTGAAATCATCGCCGAGGGCGCGGGGCTGGACCCGACGGACACGTTCGTCTACTCCGGTAGCGACGACCCCGAGTTCGCCTCGAACCAGCATCAGGGCCTCACGCTGGACGACGAAGAGTTCGTCTGGGAGTGCCAGCAGCTCCTGCGCAACGGCTCCTTCGACTTAGTCTTCTACTACGAGGCGAGCGCCGACCACGACGGGATTCTCAAAGCTATCGAGGACGCCGGCTACGCTGTCACCGGGGTCGAAGGCGAGTAGCTACGTTAGTCGCTGGTCACCAGCCGTTCCTGGCAGTTGTGACAGTAGGTGTAGTCAGGGCCGTTCGCTGCGCCACAGATACGGCAGTTTGTTGCTTCGACGGCGGCCTGTTCGAAGTAGGCGTTGAGCTGGCCGGTGTCGCGACCGTTGGGCTGGCCGCTGAACTGCTCGACAAGCGTGTCGTGTGCGGCGTAGTCCATGAGCCGGAACATGAGAACGAACCACAGCGGCACCCCTATCAAGACGAACAGGTAGACCAGCAGCCGGACCGTCAGTTCGGCTGTCGAGATTACCACATCCGGGGTAGGGACGCAAGGAGGTAAAACGCTCCGGCGACCCGGGCGTGCGGGCTGCATTCGCCCGCCTGTCCCGGACTGCTTTTATTCGCAGAACCCCCAGATAGCGCTATGAGCGAAGACCTCGGAACAGTAGACCGGGCCGTGCTGAACGCCTTTCAGGGGGGGTTCCCGGTCGTCGAACGGCCGTTCGAGCCGGCCGCGTCGGCGCTTACCGACCACGGTGTCGACATCGACGCGGACGAACTGTTGACGCGCGTACAGGACCTCGACGACGCGGGCGTGCTCACGCGGTTCGGGGCACTCATCAACGCCGAAGCGATTGGCGGCACTGCCACGCTCGTCGCGACCCACGCCCCCGAGGAGAGCTATGACGACCATGCCGAAATTATAAACGCGTACCCGGAGGTCGCGCACAATTACGAGCGGGCACATCCGCATCTGAACATGTGGTTCGTGGTCTCGGTGGCTGAAGAAGGACGTGTCGAGGAAGTCCTGGCCGACATCGAGGCTGAAACCGGCGAGGAGACGTACAATCTCCCGAAACAGCAGGAGTTCCACGTCGGCGCGAAATTCCCCGTCGAGGGTCCACAGACGCAGGCAGTCGACTGTTCGGACTTAGGGCCGGATGTGACACCGACTGACAGCCAGTCTCTCACCGCCGACGAACTTGATCTCGTGCTTGAAATTCAAGATGGCCTCCCAGTCACTGCCACACCGTACGCCGACGTGGCCGACGAGATCGGCGCCGATGTCGACTGGGTACTGGAGACGCTACAGCGGTTCAACATGGAAGGAAAGGTCCGCCGCGTCGGCGTCATCCCGAACCACTACGCGCTCGGCTACAGTGAGAACGGGATGACCGTCTGGGACGTGCCCGACGCGGTCATCAACGAAGTGGGACCGGCCATCGCCGAGTTCGACTTTGTGACCCACTGCTACGAACGGCCGCGCCACGACGGCGTCTGGCCGTACAACTTCTTCGCGATGACCCACGGGCGAAGTGAAGCGGAGAGCCAGGAGCGCATCCAGCAGGTCCGCGACCGAATGGCCGACCACTGGGACGTGACCGAGGACGACTGGGACACGCTGTTCTCGACTCGCATCCTGAAAAAGACAGGTATCAGGCTGGACGAACGAGCGCGACAGAACACCGAGACCGCGTGAACGTACGCATCTCGGACTGGAGTGTCGAATCAGGGAGCCCTAACCGATGATTCCGCTCATGCACGATTTTGAGGGTGAGACGGTACTCGTCGTTGGCGGCGGTCCGGTCGGCGCGCGCAAGGCCCGAACGTTCGCCGCGGAGGCGAGCGTCGTCGTCCTCAGTCCCGAGTTCGATGATCGCGCGTTCGCGGACGCGGAAAAAGTCCGGGCCGCACCGACCCCGGAGGACGCCATGGACTGGGTCAAGCGGACCGACCCGGCGCTGGTCGTCGCCGCGACGGACGACCCGGACCTGAACGACGCCTTCAGCACTGCCGCCAATGACCACGGCGCACTCGTCAACCGCGCTGACGACCACGGTGACCAGTCGTTTGGCAATGTCGTCGTACCGGCCACGGTACGGGACGACCCGGTGACGCTCGCGATTGCAACCGGCGGGCGCGCACCAGCGCTATCGAAGTACCTTCGCGAGGAGTTCGAAGACGAGTTCGGAAACGCTGGTCTGATGGCGGAACTCGTCGGCGACCTCCGTGAGGACCTGCGCGAGCGAGGGGTCCCGCCGGCCAAACGGCGTGACGCCGTTAGGTTCGTTGTCAGGTCACGGGAAGTTTGGAAGGCTTTAGATAGTGGCAGGTCCAAGGGTGAGCAAGTAGCTAGAGACGTGACCGGAGAGTTACCTGGTGATCAAACGTGAGAGGGGACACTGGTGCAATCGTTGGGGTCTGTATCTCCCATGAACGCGCAAGCGTCGACCAATTAGAGACTGCTGCGGCGGACAGCGAGCGCCACGCCGTCGAATCCCTGCTCGCGAATCCCGCAGTGGAAGAAGCGATTGCGCTGCAGACGTGTAACCGTACCGAGGGGTACGTTGTCGTCTCTGATCACGAGGATGGGCTCGACGCGCTCGAACTGTTTACCCGAGCCGTGCCCGACGAAGTTGTCGTCGAGATGGGTCACGAGGAGAGTCTCCGTCACTTGCTCCGGGTGGCCGCCGGGCTCGAATCGATTGTGCTGGGCGAGGACCAGATCCTCGGCCAGCTCCGGACCGCCTACGAGACCGCCCGCGGCGTCGGCGGCATCGGCCCGATGCTGGAAGACGGCATCACGAAAGCGATTCACGTCGGCGAGCGCGCCCGCACGGAGACAAAAATCAACGAGGGCGTCGTCTCGATTGCCTCCGCCGCGGTGCGTCTTCTCAAACAGGAGAGTTCGCTGTCAGACGAGACAGCGCTCGTCGTCGGGGCTGGCGAGATGGGCCAACTCGCTGCCGATGCACTCAGCGAGGAGGTAGACCGGCTGCTCGTGGCCAACCGGACGGTCCCACACGCCGAGCACGTCGCCGAATCGGTCGACATCGACGCCAGTGCGGTGGCGCTCGACGGCATCGAGGCGGCGGTCTCCGAGGCCAGTGCGGTCATTTCGGCGACGGGAAGCGGCGATCAGGTGTTCGATATCGGGACTTTCAGCGATGCCGGCGAGGTGTCAATTGTCGATATCGCACAACCGCGCGACGTTCCGGCCGGCGCGGACCGCCTCCCGTCGGTGACGGTGTACGACCTCGACGCGCTGGAGTCGGTGACCGCCGAAACGCGGAACAAGCGACAGCGAGCCGCCGAAGCGGTCGAGCGTATCGTCGACGAGGAGTTCGACCGGCTGCTCACGCAGTACAAGCGCAAGCGCGCAGACAGGGTCATCTCGACGATGTACGAGAGCGCCGAACAGGTCAAAGCCGCAGAAATAAACAGCGCACTTTCCGCGGCTGACTTCGACGAGGACCAGGCAGAAGTCATCGAAGCGATGGCCGACGCTATCGTCTCGCAGATTCTCGCCGCACCGACCAAGAGCCTGCGCGACGCCGCGGAGGAGGACGACTGGTCGACAATTCACACGGCGCTGGAGCTGTTCGACCCGGACTTCGGCGGCCCCGACCAGGCTACCCAGCCCGAATTCACCCAGGGTATGTCGGTCGAAGACATCCCGGACGGCATGCGCGACGACATCCCGAACGCGGTGCTCGACCGCCTCTCCGACGACTGACCACGCCCACCTTTTTGCCCACGCCGTCCGACGTGGTCGATATGGCAGACCTGCTCTCTGACGAAGAGATTAGCGACCGACTACCGAAAGAGTGGACCCGGGAAGGCGACGAGATCGTCCGCGTCTTCGAGTTCAACGGCTATCTCGACGCGTCGGGCTTTCTGAGCGCTGCGGCTGGCATCGCTGAGGACGCGTGGCATCACCCGGAGATGACCATCCGCTGGGGCGAGGTCGAAGTTCGACTCACGACCCACGACGCCGGTGGCATCACCGAGAACGACATTGATCTCGCCGAGCGCTTGAACGGCATCCACGACTGACAGTGTGACCGTGGACACGACTGACAGACTCGCTGCCCTCCAGCCGACTGCGCCCGACGGCGCGACCGCGCGGTACGTTTTCCGGGTAGAGGTCCGACTGGAGCCAGCCGCAGATGGGTTGTGGACCGACCCTGACCGGTTCGAGACGACGCTGTACCGGGCGGCTGACGACCCGGGGACAAGCGGCTGGCTGTTCTTCCGGGACACGCTCTGGCGGGGTGAAATCGCTGACGAACCGCACTTCCGCCGGCTCGTCGCAGACGAACTCGGCTGTCAGGTCGTTTCGGCGTCGTTCAGTGAACTCAGGACTGACGAGGCGTATTTCGACGCGCTGAAAGCCGAGATTGCGGACGACCTGTCGCTGTTCAATGCCGACTCGGTCAGCGACGTGACCAACAAGTACCTCGGTAGCTCGATCCGGGTGACGTGAAACGAGCCGCCGCTGCGTAGTCAATGGCTACAGAGCAGTTATACGCAATAAAACCGGTCGTAGGGCCCGAAAGACTTTATTAGAGAGTCTCCAAATGATGTATCCTCATGACCACCGACTACGACTTCTGGCTGTTTGATCTCGACGGGACGCTCGTCGACATCGAGCCAGCCTACCCTCGGAAGGTGATGGGTGCTGTCGGCGACCGCCTCGGCGTCGAGTTCACCGACCGCGAACGGGATGCACTCTGGTACGGATTCGGTGGGACACGGTCACGGACGCTTGCAGAGCGCGGCGTCGACCAGCAGGAGTTCTGGCGGCTGTTCCACGAGGAGGAAGACCCCGTCGCTCGGGCGGAGGCGACGTATCTCTACGACGACGCCGAGGCGTTCCTCGCAACCCTCGATACACCGGTCGGACTGGTCACACACTGCCAGCAGTACCTCACCGAACCGGTGCTTGACCATCTCGACATCGCCGACTGGTTCGAAACAGTCGTCTGCTGTGACGACGATATCGGCTGGAAGCCCGACCCGAAACCGGTCGAACTGGCGATGCGGGAGCTGGGTGTCTGGTACAACGGCCACAGCGGCGTGCTGGCAGGGGACAATCCGTCAGACATCGGTGCGGCGTGGAACGCAGGCCTTGATGGCGTCCACGTTGGTCGGCGGTCCCCGGCGGAGACGGGACGGTGCGTGCGCGGCGACAGACGCGTCGCCACGTTGCTCGATCTGGCGTCGTCTCAGGGCAGGTAGTCCCAGTCCTCGACGGTGACGGCCGTTCCGGCATCGATACCGGCCTCGTCCGCGGGCACGGACACCCAGCCATCAGCCCGGGTCGCTGTCGCGAGGTCAACACCGGGCAGCGGCGTTGCCGTCCCGTCGCTTACGGCGACCGGAGTAAACGTCTCGATGCCGGTCTGACTGTCGACGTGCGCTGCGAGCGTCGCTCGTGTCTCTGGATGGGCGGGCAGTGGGGCGTGGGCGAACGTCTTCAGGAGTGGACGAACGAGCTGGACAGCGCCGACGCGGGCCGCGCCTGCCGACTCCGGCAGCAGTACTACCGGTCGGTTCTCGACGACGGCTAGTCCGGCCCGACGGCCGGGGTCGATCGCGAGGCGGTCCGCAAGCACCTCGCCGAGTTCGGCGACGATTTCTCGGAGCGTATCACCCGGCTCCGTTCCGGTAACGACGATCATATCACGGGTAAGGTCGCGCTGGACGGCCATCCGGAGCGCCGGCGCGTCGTCGGCGATTGGGTCCCGGTAGGTCACCTTCCCGCCCCACCGGTCGACGTACTGAGCAAGCGTGAACCCCGCCGTCTCGACCTTGCTGGCCGTGCTGGCATCCGGTCGGAGTTCGTCACCGGTTGGTATGATTCCGGCCTGCGGTCGCTGGCGGACGAGCAGTTCGGAGACGCCGGTTGCCCGCAGCAGCCCCACGTCGCCGGGCCGTACCTGATGGCCCTGTTCGAAGACAGTATCGTCGACCGAGATATCTGCCTCCTCGACAGGCTCGTTCGCTGTCGTATCTGTCGCCAGAATGCGTCCGACGGCGACGGAGAGCGGAATTCTGTCCGTCCGGTCGATGGGTCCGGCAACACTGCCGATTCGGCGGCGGGCGGTCTCCAGCGAGAGCGACGCAGCATCCGACGACGAGGGGCCAGCCATACCCGTACTAGCAGCCGCTCTATCAAAAGTACCCTGCGTAGTGGCGCTGTCGCGATGCGGTGCCGGTTCAGCCACCGCGGCGACGCTGCTTTGTGCTGGCTGCCGCGTGTGGCGACGTTGCTCTCAGCCGGCTGCCGCGCCCTAGCCGTCGGTCGGCATAACTGGGAACATTTTTTTCAGCCGGGTCCGGCATCGACGTATGGTCCTCCCGCAACTGGTTGCCACCGTCTTCTTGCTCATCGGTAGCGTCGTCCTCTTCCGCGGCGGCCAGGAACTCCAAACGGTGTTTCACATCCTCCGGAACGATCCGGTCCCGGTGCGCTCGCTCGATGGCCACACCGGCCCCGTCGAAATCACCGGTACGGCTGTCGCCCACGAGGAGGGCGAGACCGTTACGGCCCCCTTCACCGGCAGCGAGTGTCTGGCATACACCTACGAGGTCGAGGAGTACCGGTCGTCCGGGAAACACTCACACTGGGAGACGCTGGACGAGGGACAGAACGGCGTCGACTTCGTCGTCGACGACGGGAACGCCCGCGTCCGAGTGAACCCCGATGGAGCGGACGTGCGGTTCGAGTCTCAGTCAGTGACGGTGTCTCCCGGAACTGAACTCCCCGAGCGCTTGGCCGACTACGTCGAGCGAACGGAGGGCGTCGAGGCGCAGGACGGCTCCGTGAACCTGCTCGTGACGGAGATCAGCCTGGGGAACAAACAGCGCTTTACCGAGCGCCGACTGGACGTTGGGGAGGACGTGTACGTCTACGGCCAGGCGATGCGCGGCCCCGCCACAGAATGGGGGAGCAATCTGGTCGACGCTGTTGTCGGGAACGGCAACGCGACGCCGGTATTCGTTATCTCCGACACCAGCGAGCGTGGTACTGCCCGACGGATTGTTCGGGGCAGTATCGCCGAAGTCGCGTTCGGACTTGTCGCAGTCCTCATCGGCGCTGCCGTCCTCCTCTCCGTCCTCCTGTAGTAGCGAAGACCGTCGGGTTTACCACAGCCTACCACCTAGACGAGCGTATGTCTGCCCTGCGTGAAGCGCTTCGGGACCTTCCCGATGCCGTGTTCGCGGACGTGCTCGAATCCGAGGACGAATACCTGCTCGTGCTCGACCTGCCGGGTGTGACCGCGGATACAATCGACGTGACCGTTGAAGGGGGCCGCCTTCGCATCGACGGGCAACGGACCAAGGATGTGCCCGGAGAGTTCACCTTCGTCCGCGAGGACCGCTCTGTCTTCCTCGATGCCGAACTCCCGCTCCCGCCGGACACGACCGGTCAGGGCGGAGAGGGAACCGTGGAAAACGGCGTCCTCGAACTCCGCCTGCCGAAGGCAACAGCCGCACCGAGTACGACGATTCCGATCGACGGGGACTGACTCAGAGGTGGCAATCCGGTGAACCTTCGCGCGTACTGGCGGTTCCTCGTCGTCGCTCGTCACTTCCTGCCCCTGTTGGTCGCGTACGCACGAGACCGAAAACGGTTCTTCGTGATCGGCTCATCGCGCCGCGTCACGTCCGAACAGCGTCGCAAACGAGCACAGCAACTACTGGACTCGCTGTTGACGCTCGGCCCGACCTTTATCAAACTCGGCCAGATCCTCTCGACGCGGCCGGATGTTTTGCCACCGGAGTACATCGAGGAGTTCTCGAAGCTACAGGACCGCGTGCCACCGGCTAACTGGGACGAGGCGCGGGTCGTCCTCGAAGACGAACTCGGCCCTGTCGACGACCGCTTCGACGAGTTCGAGACGGAGGCGATAAGCGGCGCGTCGCTCGGGCAGGTGTACCTGGCGGAGGTCGACGGCGAGAAGGTCGCGGTCAAGATTCGCCGCCCCGGCATTGAGGCGCTGGTCGAGGCTGACCTGCGGGTCGTCCGCTGGTCGCTGCCGCTGTTGATGTATTTCATCGACGACTCCCGGTCGTTCTCGCTGGAGACGCTCGCCGACGAGTTCTCGAAGACCATCCGCGAGGAGATGGACTACCAGCGCGAGGGGCGGATGCTCACCGAAATCCGGGAGAACTTCCGGGACAACGACCGCATCTGCATCCCCAAGGTCAAGGAGTCCCACTCCACCCAGCGGGTTCTGACGATGGAGTACGTCCCCGGCACGAAAATAAACGACATCGACAGCCTCGATGCGGGCGGTATCGACCGGACGGAGCTGGCTGAGACGCTCCAGCGGGCGTACCTCCAGATGATTATCGACGACGGCGTGTTCCACGCCGACCCCCACCCGGGGAACCTCGCGGTCCAGGACGACGGGACGCTGGTCTTCTACGACTTCGGGATGTCCGGCCGGGTCGACCCGTTCGTCCAGGACAAGATAATCGACTTCTACGCCGCCGTCGCCGACCAGGACATCGACGCCATCCTCGACGCCCTCATCGAGATGGGGACGCTCTCGCCGGAGGCCGACCGGCAAGTGATGGGCGATGTGATGGAACTGGCCATCGCCGACGCTCGCGGCGAGGATATCGAGCAGTACCGCGTCCAGCAGATCATCCAGCAGGTCGAGGACACGATCTACGAGTTTCCGCTCCGACTGCCGGCGAACCTGGCGCTCGTATTGCGCGTCGCCACAGTCGTCGAAGGCGTCTGTGTCACCCTCGATGAGGACTTCGACTTCATCGGCGTCGCCACCGACTACCTGCGCGAGGAGGGGTACATCGCCGAGGGCGTGCGGAACTTCGTCGAGGACCGCGCAACCGAAGTGTCCGATGCCGCCCGGTCGGCCGTCCGGATCCCGCCGAAACTGGAGTCCGCCCTCGACAGGGTCGAGCGTGAGGACTTCCGCGTGCAGGCCGACATTGAGGACTCCGATGGGCTGCTCGCGACGATGACCAAGCGGCTCATCCTCGGGATGTTGCTCGCGAGCACACTGTTCTCGACGGCGTTTCTCTACACGCAGGCGTCGCTGCCGGCCACCGGGGTCGGCATCGCTGGAACCGTCGGTCTCTCTCTGGCGCTGTGGTGGTCGTTCCGTACGAAGAAGGCCGTCCGCGCCAAGCCGCAGTTCACGCGACAGAGTATGCGCGAGCAAGACCGGGAGAGTCCGGGCGGACTCAACACCTCTTTCGGCGAGGACACCGACGACGCCTACAGCGGCGACTGAACGCCGACCGAGGGAGGGTCAGAGCCGCTTTTCGAAGTGAACGAGTTCGTACTCGTCCTGTGTCGACCGGTCGACCTCCTGATACCCCTCGTCGCGGTAGAACGCGACCGCGGCGGGCTGGCTCTGTGATGTCGTCGCAAGCAGGACCTCGTACCCCCGCTCAGCCACTTGCTGTTCGAGTCTGTGCAGGAGTCGACGACCGTAGCCACGCCGCTGCCGGGACGGAGCGACCCGCATCCGGTGGAGTTCGGCCGCGCCGGGCACAGTCCGCTCGTCGGCGTGGCCGACCTCGTTCGGGAGGAACCCCCCCATCGCGGCGAGGCCGCCGTCGAACGTCTCCGGCAGTTCGTCGTCGACGGCGGGAACGACACCGACGAGAAACGCGCCGCCGGTGTCGAAATACCGCGTTTCGATGTGTTTCAGGTCTGACGTCCCGGGGATGTCGCTGGGGTCGTTGCCGGTCGCACGGATCGCCCGCTCGTGGAGACGCCAGACGGCGGCGGCGTCTCGGTCGTCGTAGGACCGAAACTGAATCTGGTCGGTCATCGAATACGCTCTGGACGACTCATTGTCGAAGTGAGGCTTTAATTCTACCTTATCAGCGTATGGTTCTATTATAGCTGCCTGAATTTATCCGGAACGTTCAGTATTCCGGCTCTGGTACAGGGGGTATGAGAGAATTCGGTGGCACGTGCTGGGTGCAACCCCCCGTTTGCGGACGCGATACGTCGATACCATTGCGATCAAGGGGGCATGTGAGTCGACAATGACGGCCCCAGCAACCAACAACGTGGTGTTGGTCACGGTTGATTCGCTGCGGGCGGACGCACTGGGTGGCGCTGACAGCGTCTCCCCTGTCATGGACTCGCTCGCCGAATCTGGCGTCGTCTTCGAAAACGCCGCCGCACAGGGAAACTGGACGCCGTTCTCGTTTCCCAGCATCCACGGGTCACGGCCAGTGTTCGCGGAGAGCGAGGACATCGGTCTGGCGTCGACGCCGACGCTGGCCGAGCAGGTGTCCGATGCCGGTATCGAGACCGCAGGCTTCAACGCCGCAAACGGCTTTCTCACCGATCACTGGGGGTACGACCGCGGGTTCGACGAGTTCGAGCCGTTCGTCGACAGCGGCGGCTACAGCAAGTACCTGGCGGCCCACCCGACGATTCAGGCCTGGGTCCAGCTGGGAACCTCGCCGTTCCGACGCGCTGCGACCGTTCTCAGCGGCGGGTCCGACGAACGCCCCTTCGCTGACGTGTCCCGGATGGGAGACCTCGAAGACCACGCGACTGAGTTCCTGAAGACGACCGATGGGCCGTTCTTCCTGTGGGTCCATTATATGGACACGCACACGCCGTACGTGCCGGCACCGCGGCATATTCGCGAAGTGTCGGACAACCACTTCGGCGTTCTCCGGATGCTCACGTCCCACCTCCGAACCGGGCTGGGCTGGGAAGTCGACGACCGGACGCTGGAGACACTTCGGACCCTGTACGAGGCGACAGTCCGGCAGGTCGACGCCAGCGTCGGTCGGCTACTCGACACCCTCGAAACCGAGGGCCACCGCGACGATACGGCCATCATCGTCGCCGGCGACCACGGTGAGGAGTTCCTCGAACACGGCCATCTCGCCCACTACCCCAAGCTCTATCGAGAACTCATCGACGTTCCCTACATCGTCTCGACGCCGGACAGCGAGGACCAGTCGGTCGAGACGCCGGTCGGCCTCGATACAATCGCGCCGACAGTGTGTGACCTGCTGTCGCTCACGCCCGCGGCGGAGTGGGACGGGGAGTCTGTCGCTCCGGCGGTCCACGGCGCGGCTATCGAGGACCGCGGCCCCATCGTCTCCGCAGCGGTCCGGGGCGAGAGCGTGACCAGCCAACCGATTCCACGGAGCCGCGCGGACGGGGAACTCCTCCTCAGCGCACGTGACGAGCGCTACACGTACATCGAGTTCACAGAGTCGGGCCGTCAAGAACTGTACGACCGGACGAACGACCCCGAGGAGCAGGTCGACCTGTGTTCGGACTCGACGGACGGCGACCCGCCCGCGACCGTTCTCGACCGGCTTTCGGATGCTGTCGCTGAGCACCTCGCCACACTCGACAGCGACGGGAACGGAGCTGGAACCACTGAAGCGTCCGACGAAATAACAGCACGGTTAAAGGCGCTCGGTTATCAGTAAGGCTGTATGGCGTCTGCTGTCGTCACACCGGCCCGGCGACAGCAACTCGTCCGGTTTTTCCTTGTCGGCGCGGTCGCGGCATCCGCCCAGACGGTGTTGCTGTGGTCGTTCGTCGATGTCGGCGGTCTAAACTACATCCTCGGGGCGGCGCTCGCTATCGAACTCACGATACTGTTACAGTACGTCCTCAACAACGCCTGGACGTTTCACCGCTCGCAACACTCGACGCTCAAAGAGTACATGCTGGGGATGGGGAAGACGAACCTCGTCCGGGGAACAGCAATTCCGCTCCAACTGGGCCTCCTCTATGCGTTCGTCACCTGGGGCGGCGTGACGTACCTCATAGGGAACGGCGGCGCAATCGTCATTACTGGCGTGTACCGGTACGCGCTGGACGCCCACTGGACGTGGGGTTAGACCGTCGGAACGGGGACCTCGTCGAGCACGCTCTGGATGACCGTTCCCTTGTCCACCTGCTCGACGCGGGCATCAGGGGTTAACACCAGTCTGTGTGCCAGCACCGGCTGTGCGACCCGCTTGATGTCGTCCGGCGCAACGTACTCCCGGCCCGCGATTGTCGCCATCGCTCGCGTCGCCTCGAACAGCCGCTGGGTCCCACGTGGTGAGACTCCAACATCCACGCGGTAGTCGTCCCTGGTCGCCCGGACGAGGTCAGCCATGTACTGCAGCAGGTCGTCGTCGACGGTGACCGTCTCCGGGACACTCCGGAGTTCCGTGACCGATGCCGCGTCGAGTATCGGTTCCACGGTCGGGCTCTGTGTCGTCCGGCCGGCACGCCGCCGGAGGAGCTCGACCTCGCCTTCGTCGTCGGGGTAGCCGAGTGACGTCTTTGCCAGGAATCTGTCGACCTGTGCCTCCGGCAACTCGAAGGTCCCCTCCATATCGACCGGGTTCTGCGTGGCGATGACGAAGAACGGCTCGGGCAGGTCGTACGTGTCTCCGTCGACGGTGACCTGTCCTTCCTCCATCGCTTCGAGCAGCGCGGACTGTGTCTTGGGCGGTGCGCGGTTGATTTCGTCGGCCAGTACGACGTTGGCGAACACTGGCCCTTCAGTGAATTCGAAGCTCCGGGTCTCCTCGTTGAAGATGTGTGTTCCCGTGATATCGGCCGGCAGGAGGTCCGGCGTGAACTGGATGCGGGAGAAAGACAGTCCCAGCGCGGTCGCGACGCTGCGGGCGGTCAGCGTCTTCCCTGTGCCGGGCACGTCTTCGAGGAGGACGTGGCCCTTCGCGACAACACCCACCAGCACCGTCTCGAAGAAACCGCGGTCAGCGATGACGGCACTCCCAATCTCGTCGAGGATCTGACTCGACACCTCGCTTGCCTCGGTAGCGTCCATAGTCTGTCATGTTACGGGTCCGATAAAGGGGTGTCGAGTCCGAAATCGAAACCCCTAAAGAGCAAACGGCGGTACTGATGGATGAGCCGAGGTAGCCTAGCCTGGCCAAGGCGGTTGCTTCGAGAGCAACTGTCCTCACGGACTCAGGAGTTCAAATCTCCTCCTCGGCGTTCTCTGTACCAGAACCGGTGAGCGTCGCGAGTCTGAATGCTGTAACAGACAGTCGAAACCCGGATGAGGAGCCACGGCGCGATGCTGTGACCACCGCCCGTGGTTCGCCTCCGCTCCCCGGGCTCTCTGACTGAACACCGGGCGATAGCACTGGGTCTAGGCGGACCGTCTCCGGTCGACTGCCCGTCAGGTCAGCAAGAAAATCAGCACGCTGATGGTCATGACGATGAGAATAAACGCCGCGGCAAGCGCCCCGCCCATCGACACCATTGCATTGGCGGTCGAAGCCAGCGTCTCGGTTCGGTCGTTTCCAAACACTGTCACAGTCACCTGTTCGCTCGCCATCCCGGCCTCGACGGGTTCGAGATCGGCGACGGCTCTGTCGACGAGGTCCCCGATGAGCGCAACGATTTCCTTCTCGGGGATGGCCTGCCCGACCTGATTCTCGGCCTCGACAGTATTGACGATGTGGGTGTCGCTGGTCATCACCTCCATCATATCCACGCCTTCGGCGGCGTCGATGATGCGCTGACGGAGGCCCGGTTCCATGTTGTTGCCGTCGATGAGTACGTACGCCGTCCGCTGGTCGTTGACCTCGAAGACACAGACCCGGATACCGAGCGGGCCGATGCCCTCCGCAGGCTCCCAGGGCGTTGCGTCCCAGGCGACCCCACAGCGGAGTTGGCCAGTTTCGGCGTCTGTGAGCAGGCTCCCGAGCTGGCCAGCTCCGTGGAGCATATCGAAGGACCGCTGACTGCCGGGCACGACGTGGCCGAGGTCGTCGCCTTCGAGTCCGTCGTTGCAGTTGTGCGCGTCGACCAGCAGCACGTCTTCCAGCCCGTCGGCCCGCGCTTCCGACATCGCTGAGAGTCCGACGGCGTACTCCACGTCGTCGGCACAGCCTGGCGCATACGTGTTCACGACGAGCGCGTCGGAGCCAAACGCCTGTCCCGTCAGCGTGGCCTCGCCCTCGGTGACTCGGTGGCCTGCCGTCGCATGGCTGTCGTATTCGATGTGCTGGTACGCTGTCTCGGCCGTCGACAGAATCTTGTCGACTTCCCGCTCTGTGACGAGGTTGAAGTCGTGGCCGGCAGTCGCGTGGGGCGGGAATGCGAGGCCGTCAGCCGACTCGGCGACGCGTCTGGGGAGGTTCCCCCCGCCAATCTCACCCATCGGACCGGGGTGAATCATCGGCAGGACGAACCGGGCTTTCTCCTCACCGTCCGGCCGACGGACCGACAGCAAGGTGACCGGAACGACGGCCTCTTCGCCGATATCCTCGAAGAACTCCTCCAGTTCACGCGTGCCCTCGGCGATGTGGCCGATGAAGCCCCGGAGGAAATCTAGCGCGGAAACGCCCAGCGAGGAGCGCCACGGTTGGTCGATGACAACGAGGAACAGCCAGACCGCCAGCGCGTAGATGACACAGATAACCGCGAGAATGATGAAGTCTTCCGGGATGAACCCCTGGACCTGTGGCGGGACCTCTTCGGGGCGAGAAAGGTACTCCCGGAGCATCGGGTCTTCGAGGATGAACGCGGTCGCCCCGCTGTATATCGCCAGCAACACGGCGGCAGTGACTGTCTGGACGCTCGCCGGAATCGTCGCTTTCAGCAGTGAGTGCCGCGAGACGGCCATCAGTATCAGCAGCCGGAAGGCGAATATCGACGCCAGCGCGACTAGCAACACGTCGAAGACGAAGTTCTGCCCAAGGCGGACAGTAAAGATGGCGATAAGGCCGGCGATGGTCAGCATCGCGATGGTGATGAGCTCACAGATGACTGCAAGCAAAGTGGCCCGGTTTGGGGTGAGTTGCCCGCCCAACTGGCGGTCGACCCACGGCGTCACGGCACTGGCGATTGAAGTCGGCAGGCCGATGAGAAACACGCCCTGCCATGCGTCGTCAAGGATGAACCGTGAGTCGAACGCAACGATGCCAGTCATCGCGGCGATGATCAGCGCGAAGGCGAGGCTCGTATACCAGGTCGGAGCCCTGAAAATAAATCGAGAAAGGCTAGCAAGATTTCCCTGTGTCGCCGTCATTTTTGTATCACACCCTACGAGCGAATATAAAACCAGTTACATTCTTCCCCGGCGGTTACTGGCGGGCGACAGACTGCTGATCACACACCGACAGGAAGTTCTCGAACACTTCTTCGCCCTCTTCGGTGTGAGCGACCTCCGGATGCCACTGGACGCCGTATATCGCCTCGTCCGTGTTGCTCATGGCCTCGACGCCACAGACATCGGAAGTCGCGGTTCGCTCGAATCCGGGTGGGACCTCCTTCACTTCGTCAGCGTGGCTGGCCCACACACGCGTGTCGGGATACAGCGAACCGAGGAGCGGGTCGTCCTCGTCGAGAATGTCGACCGTCACGTCCGCGTAGCCACCGTACTCGCCGCTGCCGACCCGGCCGCCGAGTTCGTCGGCGATGAGTTGCATGCCCAGGCAGATGCCGAGCACGGGAACGTTGAGGTCGAGGTACTCGGGACAGTTCCCGATATCGTCCATATCCGGGCCGCCCGAGAGGACGATGCCGTCGGCGTCAATCTCCTCGGGTGGGGTCGTGTTGTCCCTGAGCGAAACGTCGACGCCCATGTCACGGAGCGCGCGTTGCTCCAGATGTGTGAACTGTCCGTGATTGTCGATAACGTCGATTCGGGTCATTACTGACGCGAAGGCCGCGAAGGCGTATATATCTCCTGATGCGGTCGACGGGTCCCCTCGCGTCCGGTTTCAGGGCCACTCTCGAAGGGTCTGGCGAATCTCGTCGAGGACCGTCGGGCCGCACAGTTCCAGCGTCACGACATTGCCGTCGTCCGAGGTCGTGAGGTGTACGGCCCCGCCGTAACTTTCGACGATCCACGTCGTCAGCCACAGTCCGACTCCTTTCGAGTGGTGCAGTTGCGTCTCCTCTCCGCTGTCGAGGACCTCCCGTTCGTGCTGTGGAATCGACGGACAGTTATCGGCGATGTGGACGAACACGGTTCGGCCGTGTTCTTCGACCGAGATATACAGTGTCGGGGTCTCCTCGCAGTGGACGACTGCGTTCTCGACAACATTCCGGAACACGATGTCGAGCATCCAGTCGGCGTACACCTGCGACTGTTCAGGGAGGTCGAGTTCGACGGTGGCCTCCGGGTGTGACTGCGTGATCTGTTTCGCCTGTTCTCTGATACACGGTACGAGGTCAATCGGCTCCTGTGCGCGGCGGTCCGCATCGAACGCGAACTCTATCTGTCTCGCCTTCTCTGTGGTGTCGATGATGCCATTGATGGTCCCGCTCAGTTGCTCGACGTGTGCACGCGACTTCGGGCTGCCGCGTTCTGCCGTCTCCCGCTGCAGTTCGCCGAGGTGTCCGAGTGCCACGTTGAGATTGTTCCGGAGGTCGTGCCTGAGCACTCGAAACAACACTTCGTTGCTCTGGGCGAGTCGGCGTCGGGACCGCCGGAGTTCGAGCAGCCATCCGAACAAAATCCCGCCGAACCCGCCGACTGCGACCCCGCTTGCGAGTATCGACGGGATCATCGAGGACTGCGGCATCGGGGCGAGCAGTACGACGATTTTGATGAGCGTAAACAGCGCGATGCCCAGCCCGCACCACTCCGCAGCAGTCCATATCTGGTCGCCGGACAGTCCGCTCACCGGAAGCCAGTAATTCGCCGCTACTAGAGCTAGCGCCGGTGTCAGCCCCACGCTGAGGATGACTATGTCAATCAGGGACGGCCGGACGGTAGAGATGCCGTGGGCGAGCAGTGCGCCGGTGATCACAACACCGGTTGCGACGACATATCCCGTCCCCAGCGACTGCTTCGTGAGCGCCGGAGAGGTCACTATACTACTCAGTTACTGTGATCCTACTTATGGGTCTGCCACCAGATATCAAATTTGATATTAAGATGGAGTTACGAGTCGTCGTAGCGGTCGGCTGCCAATTCAAACCCCAGTTCGGATTGCTCCTTAGAGCGGCGCTGTTCCCGCTGTGCGATGGCTTCGGGGTCTGGATTCACGTCGTCGTCGAGCCGCGCCCAGGACTGGTGGATTTTGGCGTGACACCACCGGCAGAGAAACACCGTTATTTCGTGCGATAGCTCGTCGCCGTCGCCGCGGTACGAGAGGTGGTGTTCCTCCAGTAGCGGCCGCTCGTCGGAGTGGGCCATACGCCGCTCTTCGAGTCCGCAGCGAACACACTCCCGGTCGTGGTTCCGGGAGCGGAAATGCGGGCAGTCGGCCCAGTCCCATTCCGGCTCTGTGTCTTCATCTGCGTCGTCGGGCGCGATTGCTGCCGGACAGCGAAAGTCGTCAGCGCTCCGTGTGTTGGCGAATTCGGGGTCGTGGCGGCCGTGTTCGCGCGCCCAGCGGCACTTCCCCTCTCTGGTAACGAAGTCACACCGCGTCACGTGGTCGTACGGGTCGTCAACGCCGACGGATGTCCCCCCGGGAGCCTTCTCCATGTCATATAGTCCGTGGCCATGCCCCCTCAAACCCTCTGTTCCGACAGAAGACTTTTTGACTTCGTACGACTTCCGCGGTGGTATGCGGCTCGTCCACGACCCCGGCGGCGCGGCTCGCCCTCTCGCGACGGAAGTGGAATACGCCGAATCGATACTCGAACAGAGCCGGGGGCTGATGTTCCGGTCATCGATTCCCGACGACTACGCGCTTGTCTTCCCCTTCAACCGCGCCAGCCGACAGTTTATCCACATGCTGTTCGTCCGGTTCCCGCTGGACGTACTCTGGCTCGTCGACGAGGAGGTCCAAGCCGTCGAAACCATGCAACCCTGGCGCTCGGTCGGCTACGCGAACGCGGACACTGTCATCGAACTGCCTCGCGGCGCGGCATCAGACGTCTCTGTGGGTGACATGGTCCGCTTAGAATCCTGAACACGACCGGTATGAAGTGTGGTCGTCGGTTCCGTCACCTTTTAGACCGTGAGGATTAGAGTAGTCACCACTATGTCGGAACACCCGACGGAGGATAGAGGAAGTCGCCGCGAGGCGGCTGGCCGCGAAATTCGTGGCGCGTGATGGAGCATCTTCTGTGAGTCAGAACACACTGTTCGAGGGGCACCCAGCGATGCGTGCGCTCTCAGATGTCGGTGAGGTACAGTTTCTCGACACGACACTGCGCGACGGTGAGCAGGCCCCCGGCGTCTCGCTGACGCCGGACGACAAGGCCGACATCGCCCGCTCGCTCGATGCGGCGCGTATCGATGTCATCGAAGCCGGGAGCGCCTGTACTGGCCCCGGCGAACGCGAGACGATTTCCCGCGTCGCGGGACTTGACCTCGACAGTACTGTCACCAGCTTCTGTCGTGGGATCCAGAACGATATCGACCTCGCGCTCGACTGTGGTGTCGACGGCATCAACCTCGTCGTTCCGGCCAGCGACAAGCACGTAGAACAGAAGGTCGGCACCTCGAAGACCGAGAACGTCGACAACACCGTCGAACTGGTGGAGTACGCTGTCGATCACGGGCTCTGGGTTGAGGTCATCGGAGAGGACGGCTCGCGGGCCGACCTAAACTACCTCGAAAAACTGCTCGGAGCGGCCACCGAGGCCGGTGCGGACCGCATCTGCTGGGCCGACACAGTCGGCCACGCGACGCCGGACCGCGCGCTTGAATGCGTCTCTCGGCTCTCGGATCTGGGTCCGGTCAGCACCCACACCCACGATGACTTGGGGCTGGCGGTGACCAACGCCTTGGTGTCTATCGCAGCGGGCGCGGACCTTGTCCATGGGACCATAAACGGCATTGGCGAGCGTGCCGGCAACGTCGCCCTCGAAGAGGTCGCCATCGCGCTCGACCACGGCTACGGCGTCGAGTCGATGGACCTCACTGAGGTGTACGACCTCGCCCAGCTCATCGCCAACCGGACCGGCATCCCGCTGGCTCCGAACAAGGCGGTCGTCGGCGAGAACGCCTTCACCCACGAGTCCGGCATTCACACCGATGGCACGCTCAAAGACGACTCGATGTACGAGCCGTACCCGCCCGAGAAGGTGGGGCGCGAGCGCCGCCTCGCGCTCGGCAAGCACGCGGGCCGGGCCGGTGTCGAGGCCGCCCTCGACGAGCACGATGTTGAGGTCACCGAAGACCAGCTCTCGGAAATTGTCAGCCGCGTCAAAGAGATCGGGGACCGCGGCAAGCGAGTCACCGATGCCGACCTGCTGACTATCGCCGATGAGGTGACCGGCGATGCGCGTGACCGCCGGGTCGAACTCCTCGGCTTAACCGCTGTTTCGGGCTCTGACACGCCGACAGCGAGCGTCCGACTGTCGGTCGACGGCGAGGAACGCAAGGAGGCAGCGGTCGGCTCTGGACCGGTCGACGCCGCGATGAACGCCGCCGAAGTGGCGTTGTCCCACACTGCCGACGCGACACTCGAAGACTATCACGTCGACGCTATCACGGGCGGGACAGACGCACTCGTCACTGTCGAAATCGAGATGTCACGCGGTGACGATCACGTTGTCGTCTCTGCCAGCGACTCGGACATCACCCGGGCGTCCGTGCGTGCGATGGTCGATGCGATGGACCGTCTCGTCGCCGACGACGAAGAAACGCTCGTCGCCGACGACTGACGGCACAGCAGACTCCTGTTTTAATCACACAAAACCAGTTCGGGCCTCTCCGCAGAACACGGAATATCGTTCTGTTACTTGTGTCCGCGGCTGGCCTCGTGGTACTGGAACACTGTTTCCATGCCTCGAACCAGCGCATCGAGGTCCACGCTCTCGGTGTCGAACTCGCGGTCGCGAACGGACTGGTAGATGTCGGCCCACCGGTCCCGGAACCGGGCCTCGAACTGTTCGGCTTTGATTTTGTCGATGAGTTCGGCTTTCCCGTCGGGATTTTCCAGTTCTTCGGGTGTGACGAACCCTTCCTGAAGTGCCAACACGACGATTCCCGCAGTGTAGTCCCCTTCTTTGACCTCTCGTTCCCATGTCGTGAGCCAGTTGCCGATTCGGGCCATCTCCTGTAGGTCCCAGATGAGGTCCCGAACGGTGCCGTAGTCAGCGAGTTCGAAATCCGGCGAATACATGAGGTCAACAGCCGCGTAGGGGAACATTACCATGTTATGTGCCCCATAAGTTTCTGCCCCGCTGAGGTTCGCAATCCGGGGGTTCTCGTTGACGACTGCGCTGTAGTCCATCGCGTTCAGCGTCTGTCGCATATCGTACGTGAACACGTCGTAGAACTCGTTGACGCGCGGCGCGTCGGTCAGTCCCCCCTCGAACTCCCGCCAGACGCGCTCGATAAAGGAGAAATAGTCTTCACTTACTGCCGCACGGCTCGGGTCAACGGCTGACGGGTCCTGAACAAGCCGTCGGGCCTCTTCGAAGGTGTCTCGGTCTCCGTCGTTCTCGACGATATCGTCCAGAATCGTGACGTACATCGTGAGAATCGTCTTCTGTGTCCGGACGTGGTCTGCGTGGGCCGGATGGACAGAGGAGAGGGTAAACTCGGGGAACAGCGAGTAGATCCACTGCCAGAGGAACCGATCACGCTCGCCACAGACCCGCTCGTACTCGTCTGCCAGTTCTGCAACCCGGTCCGGGAGGCTGGTCGTCCGAACCTCTTCGAGAAGGCTCTGTGCATCAACCGACGGAGACTCAACGCTCATCGTGACTGCCCTCCAACGCTTGCAGCCTCTATTCCGGCACAGTCGGTGGAATAATGTCTGATTAACTGAGGTTTTGCTGTCTCTACTGCCTCGGATTGAACGGTCACTGCCTTGGCGTTCTTACCCGACTGCGAGCCGGTTTCGATCAGTTGGTGTCCGACGTCCATACATCCGAAAGGCGAAGTTGAGCCTATAGTGGTACTGACGCCTAGCCTGCTGGTAGTATACTATTAACAAGGTATTTGACCGGTTTTACTCCAGGTTACGTACCAGTTTTTCAATTGCTACCGGAAAAGAAATATCTACTTACTGAAACGTATCGGCGATATACAACTCAGAGAGGAAAATAAGGTAATAATAACCCACCTGTCGGCGGGACCACTCACGATAGAGAGTGTCAGGAGAACAGCCGTGGGGTCAAGTTACGCTTCGAGTCCGGTTGCGGCCGAAACGTCACGGGACGGTGTCACCAGAACTGAGCGGTTCCCCTCAACTTCGATGCGGCAGTTGGCCATACTGAACACGACCAGGCCGTCAGGACTCGGTGCCCCATCCGTGTCTGGGCGGAACAGCCGGTCCAGCGCATCTGGATCGATACAGTCACTAATTCGATCATCGAGGTCGACGGGGTCGACACCCAGCGTGTCAGCCACGGCGTGGACGATGGTTTCGCTCAGCGGTTCGTTGGGTGTCGGTCTGTAGACCAGTTTTGCCTGGGACATTGTTCGTCGCTGTTTGTGGTTTGATGAGTGATTGAAAAGGTGATTGTGGCTATACAGATACAGCTCGGTTGACTGACCACTAATAGTATAGCGACGGCGTCAGCTATCGCCGAACACGAGTTCGAGCAGCTTTCGCTCGCTGACGCGGAGGTGCCGGTTGACCGTCGGCTGTGACACGTCCAGACTGGCCGCGATTTCCTGCCCGGTCGTCTCTCGGGGCCAGTCGAAAAAGCCACTCAGGTACGCCGTTTGGAGGACTTCAAACTGTCTGTCTGTGAGTTGCTCTTCCAGCGCCGACCGGACTGTCCCGTCCTGTTGACTGTCAGACTCTGCGCCGTCACGGCGCGCAATCAGCGCGACGTTGGCGTAGCGCTCGTCGAACTGTTCGACAAACTTCCGGATGTCGGTCTCACCCGAAACGACAACTGTCACCGTGAGTCCGCCCGTCGACGTTCGGATCGATTTCAACCGCCCGCCCTGCTCCAGTAGCGTCCCTGCGACGGTCTGGCCAGTCACGACAACCTCGTAAAGCCCGTCCCGCTGGTCGGTAGAGATCGCTCGCGCGGTGTCGACACGAGCCATCGATAGCAGCTGTTCCTCGACAACAACCGGGTCACAGTCCGAGACAGCGAGGAAGAGACGGAGTGCACCGTCGCCTCGCTGTACGGCGCCTTCGCAGACGACAGAGACGCCGAGCCGGTCCGCGAGCTGGGTCAGGAACGACTGCGGAGCAGACAGCGATAGTTCGAGTTCGACAGTGCCGTCGCCGGCCCGTCGCTGCCGGGATTCGATTTCCCGTATCGCATTCGCGATTGTCTCACCGAGTTCGGCGAACACCTCTTGGAGCATCTCATCGAACCCGTCTTCCTGGTCGGCGTACACCGTCAGGACGCCGTAGACGAAGTCGTCGTACTCAAGCGGGATACTGAGCGCCGACTGGAATTCGCGAGAGAGCGCCTCAGTCCGCCAGTGGTCGCCCCGGAGGTTGTCGGCCACTGACGGGACAACAGTCATCGTTTCGGACTGTGCGGTCTGAACGGCCGGCGGTCCGCCGCCGCGTTCGAGTGACAGCGAGATGGCGTCCAGATAGCTCGCGGTGTCGCCCGCCCACGCCCGGGGGACGAGTTCCGTCGCATCCTGCCGGCCGAGCCAGGCGAAAGAGAACCACTGTGAGTCGGCCAACTGGTCACACACCGCTTGTTCGATCTCCTCGGTGGTCTCCGCTTCGACGAGTACCTGATCGATCCGTCGAATGATCGCGTTGACCTGCTTGAGCCGCCGCAGTTCGCGGTTCTGTTCGCGGCGTTCAGCCTCGCGTTCTCGGAGCGTCGTCTCGCGGTCGACGCGTGCGAGTGCGGCTTCCGCGCTGGCGGCGAGCAGGTCTACCATCTCGCGCGTTCTGGCGTCGCTGTGTTGCTCACCCAGTTCGATGTAAAACACGCCGTGGTCTTCGAGCGGGAGACAGAGTCGCTTCGCGTCCGCCGTTACTGGTCCCGCCCCGAGGTCGATGGAGTCGCCGGGGGCGACTTCGACTGGGCTGTCTTGTACGAACACGTCCCACACCGTGCTCTCGCCCGGTCCGACAGACGCGCTTCGATCCGTCTCGACGTCGCCGACGCTTCGGAGGGTGTTGTCACTCCGGTCGAACAGGTAGATCTCTACGTCGGGCAACTCCAACACGTCGACGGCGGTGTCGAGTATCTGTTCGGCCACAGCCGTCTTCGTTTCCGTGTGTAGCAACTTCCGGGTCGACTCATGTAGCGCTGCGAGCGTCTCCTCGAACCGCTTCCGGTCCGATATGTCGCGGACGACACCGACCTGCCGGTAGCTCCCGTCCTTGCGGTCGTATGTGGTGAACTTGGTCTCTATCGGGAGCGTCTCGCCGTCGGCGGTCCGGAGGTCCGTCGTCAGCGTCCCCACGTCGCGTTCGCCCTCGATGAACTGTCGCGACATCTCCGCGGCCTCCTCGATGACGGATTCGTCCGCCAGCAGCGTCGCGTTTGACCCGACCAGCGTGTCCTTGTCGTAGCCAGTCATCGATTCGACGGCGCTGTTGACCGTCTGCATCGTGAACCCCTCGTCGAGCGTGTAGATGCCGTCCTCGATGGTCTCGACGATGCGCTCGTACTGCTCGAGCATCTCCGTCCGCTCGTGGCGCTCGGTGACATCGTGAACAATACCCAGATACAGTTCCTCGCCGTCCCACTGCTGGGGCTCGAAGGCGATTTCGACCCACCGTTCCGTGTCGCCGGCAGTACACGACGACGTCAGCGGTGTTCCCGGTGACTCACTGCAGTGGGTCCCGAGGTCAGCGTCACGCAGAGCTGGGAAGAACGCAGCTATCTGGCTTCCAAACACGTCCGACGGGTCGGAGTCAAGGAGCGCACAGAGGTGATCGTTCCCGGTCCGTATCTCCCCGTCCGCGGCGACGACGACCACTGGCTCGGGCATTCGCGCGGCGAGCGTCTCCAACAGCACAGGGGGGGACTGCTGTGCCGGTGTGTCAGGTGCCGCTTGTTCGTCTTCATCCGTTCCACCGACCGGCTTCTCCATACCGTTTCACGGCACTTGCCATGGGAAAGGTTGCTTTCAGTATACGTACCAGAATGCGGCGACTGTGTATCTGTTGGGTCCGGATACGGCTCAGTCGCTCCCGCTACGTCGACCGGCGATTCGAACTACGTCTTCGAGGCCGGACACATCGTAGTCTGGGGTCACGTCGAATTGCGTGTCGACCCTATGGGGTCGACGGATGAACGCCGAGTCGATGCCGGCCCGGTGTGCCGCCTCGATGTCGGATGCGTTGTCGCCGACGAACAGGGCGTCACTGACATCGAGGTCCGCCATCGCCCGCTCGATGTAGTACGGCCGGGGTTTCTTCCGCCGAAGGCTCTCGACTGTCGGCTCGCGCGCCCAGACGGTGTCGAAATAGTGGCCGATATCGAAATGCTCGAAGGCGAAGGCGACGGTCTCGCGCTGGTTCGAGGAAACCACACCCAGCGGGCAGTCAAGTCGGTCAAGCTCGGCTACGTCGGCGTAGGGCTGTTTCTCGCCGGCCCGGATAAGCGCCTGCTGCACCGCGGTCAGGGCCTCGTCACGAGCCCGGAAGAACCGCTCGGGGTCGATATCGTACTCCGTACAGATGTCAGTGAGTTCAGAAACTGTCACGCCGATGCTCATCGCTTCGACGTGGGCTGTCGACGGCGAGACCACCCCCAGTTCCTCGAAGGCCTGCCGCGCGCCGACGTAGTGTGCATCCATGTCCGTCAGCGTCAGCAACACGCCGTCGTTGTCGAAGATGACCGATTCGTACCCCATCACGCATTTTTAGGACGGACAGGCGCAGAAAGGTTTCGCGTCCTCACAGGCCGAGATCCTCACTGTCGCTTCCGCCCTGATCGAACTGCTCCGGCGGTCGCCCGGCCTCGTCGATAACGTCATCGGTTACTACGACTGGGCAATCTACTCGCAGGGAAATTGCGATAGCGTCCGATGGGCGGGCGTCGAACACCATGTCCTTCCGCCGGTCGTCGGTGTACTGCTCCGCGTCGATTTTCCCGTAGAACGTCCCGTCGGCCAAGTCGTCGATACGGACGCGGTCGATGGCAGCCCCGAATTCCGTCACCATCTCGACCAGCAGATCGTGGGTGAGCGGGCGCTCGAAGGGCTCGCCGGCCATCGCCAGCTGCATCGACTGGGCCTGGTCCTTGCTGACGAAGATTGGGACGATCTCCTCACGCGCCCGGAGCAGCACGACCGGCGTGCCGCCCCCCTCCTCGCTGACGCCGACGCCGACCCCTTCGACCGTGGCATCGTGTTCCATGGACCAGTGTTGGGCTCGCGGGTATGAAAAGCTACCCCGCCGGTGGTTTCAGGAGCTGTTCCGTGTACGATTCGCTCGCCGTCTGGACCGGCAGCACGGCGCGCATGCCAGCCATCTCATCCGGCAGTCCGGCTACAGTGTGACTGAGCTGTGAACGGGCGTCGAATCGGAATTAAACCGAATTAAAACGGACGTTAGAGAACCCAATTCGGATAAATTCGGCTTAATCCGCGTTTTCCGCTTCCCTCCTTCATATGCTACTGGGCCAGAGAGCCAAGCGGAGGCAACGACCACAATGAAACTCACTACGATTGCCGGCGGCCTACTCGCCGTGCTCGTTATCACGGGCTCGGCGGCGGCACTGCCCGGCGCAGCAGGTGCACAGGCCGATGCCCACGCGGACAACGCAGAGGCGAACACCGCGACGGAGCAGGCAGCGAACGAAACAACGACCGCAAACGAGAACGAATCGGGCGGCGCTGCCGAGGCGGCTGACCGACGCGGCCCGCCCGCTGACGCCGGCCAGGCAGCCGACCAGCGCGGCCCGCCATCGGCTCTTCCCGAACAGGTCCCTGACTTCGTCAGCGAGATTCACACGCTCATCGACCAGAAGCAGGCCGGTGAACTCACAGGGAATCTGGGCGAACAGATCAGCGACTTGACTCCCAGTGAGGAGAGCGATGCGACTGCGAACGAAAGCGGTGACGCGGACGACGCTGATGAGGAGCCGACTGGCGAGACGGATTCGGACGGCGACCAGTGAACTGACGACGACAGTGACGCGTACCTCCCCCTGACTCGCCGGCTCTCCACCGACGACTGACCAAGCGCGGTTTTTTTGCTTGCTGACCTCTGAGTGGTGTGTATGGATGACACCGCCGAGTCCAGCGTCCACGCCGACGACGGAACTGGTGACCGCACGACAGCGGACCTCCTTGCGGGTGACGAGGACTCGTCGGCGTCAGAATCGTCGAGCGAGATGAACCGGAAGCGGGCCCTTCTGTTTGTCTCGCCGTTTCTCGCTATCGGGCTGTTCGACCTGGCCCTGTTGCTCGGCTGGGGGCTGGACCCGCTGTGGGGGTTCATGATTCTCCCGCCGATACTGTTCGTCTCAGTGCTCGGCTGGATCGCGTTTCGGACCGGATTCGCGAGCGACCGGACCGGAGACCCAGCCCTCGATGGCCACGACTGACGGTTCTCGGCGTCGGTAGAACACCGAGTGACTGCCCGCGCCGGTGCGGGTGCCTATTCTTCGAACAGGTCGTCGACGGCAGCCCGGGCGGCGAGGGCGGCGTCGTCCGCGACCTGTGCCTCGTCCTGACGACTGTCGGGCGCGTTGACGTACACGTCGACGTCCAGCACGCTGTCTTCGAAGGTGACAGTCACGTCGAGGTCCTCGACTGCGCCGACGTCGTACCGAGAGAAGACAACGTCTTCGGCGGCGGCCGAGGCCGTCTCGACGACCTCATCGTCTGTCGGCATCGCCTTATGCGCCGCCAGCGCCGGGGCCGCCGGCCGGACCCGCGCCGCCCGCGCCGCCGAGCATCTGCTGGAGCTCGCTCTGGAGGTCTTCGAACTGCTCTTGCACACGCTCTTCCTGCTTTTCGAGCGTTTCCACGCGGACTTCGAGGCTGTTAACCTTCTCCTCGAGGTCGTCCTGTGCCTCGTCGAACTCGGTCTTCACGAGGAGTTCGCCGACCTCGCGGTACATGGTCGCGTCCTCGTCGATGTCGTCGAGCTCGTCGAGCGCCGTCTGGGACTCCTGGAGCTCTGTCTCGGCCTGCTGTTTCTGTGCAGCGACCTGCTGTGCTGTCTGCTGAAGGTCCTGCAGTTCCTCGAGCTTCTCCTGTGCTTCAGGCGGAAGATTACCCTGCATACCTTCAGAGTTGGGAGCCGGAGTGTTAAACCCATGCATCTAGCTCCGAACATAGGTGTCGAAACCGCGGCAGGCTCAGGGTCCGAATCGTCCGATATCGGCGTAAAACGTCCGAACTGGGGGCAGAGTCAGCCCAACGCACCGACAGTAGAACGACACGGGACCACAGGGATAGACGAAGTCCTGAGAGCATGGCATCATGACGGTGTCTGAACAAAGCACCGAGAGGGTCAGCGTAACACGTTTGCGTCTCACAGCCCTGACTACGGTATGTCCCACCCGTCACCGGAGACAGCCGCTGACCCGGATGAACTGGTCGCTGCACTGCCGGACCCGCTGGAACCGTGGCAGCGGACTGATGCCAACGGTGGTATCGTCGAGTATCGGATTCCGGACGACGACGGCGTCTGTGCCGCGGCCAAACTCGTCGTTCGACCCGAGCTTTTCGACGCCAGCGCGGTCCGGGTCGATAGAAAACAGGGGTGCAAAGACGTCGGAACGGGTCGATATCCAGATATCGAGAGCGCTGTCGATGCCGTTACCACGGAACTGGCCGCCGCGGCCGGCGAGTAGTTGTCGCGGCTAGCTACGCTGGCCCGTCGGCTAGGCCGGCGACTGTGACGTACAGTCCGAACGTCGAGATGACCGTTCCGGCGAGCTGTGTTCCCGCAGTGGCGAGAAAGCCGACATCCGTGTACAACAGCGGGGCGAGCATGAACCAGCCGCCAAAAATCGTCGTCAGGACAGCCGGTGGTAAACTCGGCTCGCCGGTCACGCGGAGCAGTTGGAGGTTTCGGACGGTGAAAACGAGTCCGAGAAGCCCGCTCGAAGTCACGCTGCCGGTAAACGCGGCTGATGACCCGACAACAACCGGGAGCAGTGCTCCGACGAGACAGCCCAGCACGCAGACGGCGGCCGAGGCCACGAGAAACTGAGGCGCGGGTTGTTCTGACACGGCAAGGAGTACGGACCGTGTTTATTAGTCCCTTACCCCAGCACAGATGGGCTAACGCCGGCGCGTGTTCAATTGGCGCTATGCGACCTCGCCGACGGCCCGTTCCCGCAACTCCCCAGTCAAATGCATCCCGTGCTGGTCGATTCGCCTGACGATTCGCTTTGCCTGGGACGGTTTGAGGTACTTGTCCTCGATAGCGGCCCGGACTACGACGCCGAAACTGCTCGTTACTTCCGCGCCGAGGCCCTGCGCCATCCGGCGGACGGTGCGATCCTCAGAGACGACAGCCACGGCGGAGCGGTCGTCGCTGGTACGGTGAGCTAACACGCCAGCGAGCACTGTCACAGCGGCTCCGAGTTCGGAATCGCCGAGCAGAGACCTGGCTTGGTCGATGTGGTCCTCGTCGACGCCGGTGTCGACACCGTTCTCGCGGTATTCGGTCAGGTTCGTCGCGGTCGGTTCGACCTGTACCTCGCCGATGACTGGCTCTGGGATGACGATGTCGCCGTCAAAGGCGTCAAGCAGCGACAGCTCCCCAACCTGCCCCAGCGAGTACAGCGACGTCGGCCCGACGTAGATGCGAGTCATAGCTCCGCGGCTGTGTCGGCATCGAGTTCCAGATCGGAGAGTTCGAGCTGTGTCGTCAGGTTCCGCTCGCGGGCCACGTCGAGCCACTCCGCGATGGAGAGGTCCGCAAGCTGTGCGGCTTCGGCCGCCGACACGTCGCCGGACTGGTACTGCTCGACAGCGACGCGGAGTCGGAGCGTCTCCAGTCCCTCCCGGAGGGCCTTTCGAATCGTGGTCGACCGGTCCTCTGAGAGCAACTCGGCGACATCGTCCAGTTCGGCTTTCTCTTCGCTCGGGAGTCGCGCGCTTATCGTCGGCATGTTTGCACAGTCATCCGCCGTAAACGCACATCAAACTACGGGTCGGAGAACTGCCTGTCGGCTGGCCTGAACGTCTGGACGGGGCAGACGAGGCGACCACCAACCCTTAACGCCGCCGGAACCCACGGGGAGGCAATGAGCGACGAAGCACACGCGTTCGTGCCCGGCCACATCACGGGCTTTTTTACCGTCGACCGGGGCGACGATCCGATCGAGACCGGCTCTCGCGGCGGGGGGCTAACCCTGTCTGATGGCGTTTCTGTTACTGTCAGCCGCGAGGCTGAAACCGAGATAACGCTGAACGGCGAGCCGATTGCGGTGGAGGCTGTCGAGCGAGTGCTTGACGCCCTGCGAACAACGGCGACTGTCACCGCCGAAACGCCGCTTCCGCTCGGGTCCGGCTTCGGCGTCTCTGGCGGACTGGCGCTCGGCACTGCGCTAGCGGCCAACGCTGCCTTCGGCCACGGCCTGTCGTACAACGAACTGGTGACCATCGCCCACGGCGCGGAAGTCCAGTCCGGCTCGGGCCTCGGCGACGTTGTCGCGCAGGCCCGGGGCGGCGTGCCGCTTCGCCTCGAACCCGGCGGGCCGCAGTTCAACTACCTCGACGCCATCCCGGCCCGCAGCCGCGTCGAATATCTCACGCTCGGCGAGCTATCGACGGCGGACGTGGTCGGTGGTGACACGGAGCCGCTGACGGCTGCCGGCGAGCGCGCGCTCTCTACCGTCGTCAAAGAGCCGAAACTATCGGCGTTCATGCAGGCCGCTCGGCAGTTTTCCCGCGAGGCGGACCTGTTGACGCCGGAGGTCAAGTCGGTCATCGACGACGTGGCCGAAGCCGGCGGTGACGCCGCCATGGCGATGCTCGGCGAGACGGTGTTCGCGCTCGGTACCGGGCTCTCCGACGCCGGCTATGACGCGACCGTTACGACGGTCTACCCGCCCGGGGCGACCATCGAAGACGAGGGCTGACGCAGCGCCTCGGGAAACTGCCGAACCGTCCCCCTTATCAGCGCGGACCCGTAGCCACAGCTATGGACTGTCGGCAGTGTGCCACGCCGCTCGACCGACCGGGCGATTACTGCCTGGTCTGTCACACTGCCAACACGGACGCCGTCGTCCTCGAACTCGACCGCGAGCGGGCGACGGTGACAGCGCTGCTTGACGGGGCTGTCGTCGGCCAGCGGGCGGTGACGACGACGCCGGAGGGCGAGGGCAGCGACGAGGCCGTCGTCGTCGAACTGCGGAACTTCGCCGGCCTCGTCGCGGACGAAGTCCGGCGCAAGCGGCCCGAGGAGGTGTACGTCACGGGCGACCGCGACGTCATCGCCGCCGTCCGCCCGCAGTTGCACTACGAGTTCTTCCGCGTCGAGGGTGAGGACCCGGTCCAGCGGGTCATCGACCGCCAGGGCGAACCCGCGCTGGAGGTGGTCGACGCCGCGCCGGCGGAGAAACTCGGCGGGAGCCACTCGACGCTCATCGGCGGCCGGTCGGGCCAGCGGGTCATCCAGACCGTCGCCGGCCACCCCCACGTCAAGAAGGTCATCCCCGGTCCCATCGACGCCGGCGGCGCGAGTTCGCCGACGGGCGTCCGGGCGAAGGCGACCCGCGCCGACGACAACGGCAACGTCCGGGTGCTCATCCGCGACGGCTCTAGCGTTCAGGAGAACCGTGTCGTCACGACGGCCGGCGACCGTGAACTCGGCGAACACGTCCGGGCCGACCTGAACGAAGCACTCAGAGAAGCCGAATTGCAGGAGTAGTACCCGCAGCACCTGTGGTCACGCCACCACGACGCCCGCAACAAGCACTGCGGCCACCGCGACACCGACGACACTAGTCCGGTGAGCAGCCGGTAACGCCGTTCGGACGTCGAGAAGCATCGGGAGCGCATGGAGCGCGGCGAGCGCCAGGTAGCCGGCCGAGGAGACAAGCGGGAACGCGACCGCCCCGATGGCCAACAGACCGAGTCCGACAACGCCGGCACCGAGGTACCCGCGGCCGCGCACGGGCTGTCCGGCTCCTTCGAGGACGCCGCCGGTCCAGCAGTAGCCAACGGCTGTCGCACCGACCCACGCGTGCCAGAACGCCAGTTGTCCGGGGACGACACTGAAGAGGCCAGCGACGGTCAGCGCCATCGCAGTGCTGTTGACTGCTCCCCAGGCGAACATCGCGTCGGAGAAGCGGATGGAGTCCGGTGCGTGAAGCACGGTCAGGCCGACGAAGCCGCCGATCAGGACGGCCCACAGCACCGTGACGAGCAGCGCGCCGGTAGCGTGGTCCGACCACGCAACCGCCTGCGTACCACCCCAGCCGACCAGCCCGGCCGCTGCACCCGAGAGCAAGAACTCCGATGCTGTAAGCCGCCCGCTCGTGGCTGGCGCGACCCGCTGGATGCGACTGCGGAGTTCGTTGGCTGCCATCGACCGATGGTTTGCTCGCCTCCCTCTTGAGTGCTCTAGGCTAGCTCTGCGGCCAGCAGGAGGACGCTGGGGGCAATGAGGAGGACCAGACCGACGAGTAGCAGCACTGCTGGCACGACGAGCAGTCCCATGTCGGTGAACAGCCACAGACCGAGGCCGCCCAGTAGCGCGACGAGCCCGACGATTCGCACGAGCCACGTGACGATACCCTCGAATCCGGAGTCCGCGACGAGGTCGACGACGTCGAGTATCTCGTCCATGTCGGTCGGGCGTTGCTGGCCGAGCGTGTTAATCCCTGTGGCCGTCGGCCGACTGGACCGCATCTCGAAGGCCTTATGTGGCCGCTCGGCGGACAACAGACTACTATGGCTAGCAAGAGCGGAAAGACCGGTAGCTCGGGCCGTTTCGGCGCTCGCTACGGTCGCGTGTCTCGACGCCGCGTCGCGGAGATTGAATCGGAGATGAACGAGGACCACGCCTGTCCGAACTGCGGCGAGGACCGCGTCGACCGTCAGGGGACGGGCATCTGGCAGTGCGGGTACTGTGACTACAAATTCACCGGCGGCAGCTACAAGCCGGAGACGCCCGGCGGCAAGACCGTTCGACGCTCCATTCGGGCTGCACTGTCCGAAGACGAGGAGTAAAGGACCTCCGCTCCTATCTCTCAACTATGAGCTACAAGTGTTCACGCTGTAAGCGCGACGTGACGCTGGACGAGTACGGCGGCGTTCGCTGCCCGTACTGCGGACACCGCGTCCTGCTGAAGGAGCGGTCGCCAGACGTCAAAGAGATCAACGTCAACTGAGGCGGTCGGTTCACGGCCGACAGTCGATGGTCGACTGCGCCACGTTACATGCGGCTTTTCTGGGGCAGTCCTGCGACCGATTCGATACCCACCAACAGTATGACTGCACCACATCAGACCCACCTCACCGCCGAGTACGACAGCGCTGCCAGGGCTCGCGCTATCGAGCGGAGCATTCGTCCCGAAATCGACGATATCGAGGGCGACCGGACGACAGCGCGGCTCGGCCGGGATGGACAGCGAGTCGAACTCACGGTCGAGGCGACTGACCTCGTCGCACTGCGGGCGGGTATCAACACGTGGTTGACGCTACGTGGCGTTGCCGAAGCCGCTCTCGTGGGACGGCAGTGAGAGAAGCAGCGCCGAAATAACGGAGGCATCACGGAAATCAGGAAGCGGCGCGGCAGGCGAGCGCTATTGCCGGTAGCGGTCCGGGACGTGGGCCGCAATCGATTCGGGAACGTTGCCGAACACAACCGGTGCCAGGGCTGCCAGTCGACGGCGCAGGAGGCCATAGGTCGCGCCGGTGAGGAGGGCCACGGCGACGACCCAGCGGAACGGTCCGTCCAGAACGAGGAACAGCGGCGCGCCAACGAGTACCATCAGCCCCACGTCTGCAGGTGCCCCGTCGTACAGTATCCATCGCTTCGGCGACCGCCATCGGCCGCGGACGTGGTCGTACACGGCGCGCTCGGACGTAGCTTCCCACGGACGGAGTTCGAGGCCGCCGCCGTACCGGTCCATCCGGCAGTGGAGGGCAGCGGCCAGCAGGACGAAAGTGACCGCGACGAGGAGTGGCGTCTGGAGAATAGCGGCGAAACCGGCACTCGGGAGCGCCGCGAGCGTGTACCCGCTGGGGTAATGCAGCGTCCGCCGATGGCCCGAGTACAGGTCGAGATCGGGCAGAACGCCACCGACGAGACCGCCTGCGAGCGCGACCGCGGCGTGGTCCGGCGCAAGGACGAGCAGCGGTGTCGCAATGGCGAGCCCCGCTATCGCGTGCGTCGGCAGCATCATATACCTGTATAAGCGTCTGTCGGCGGTATAAACACGTCGCTGGGTTTATTCGCTGTCGTACCCCACGTGGACGCAATGACGGATGGGTCCGAGCGTCCCGACGGTACCCTCGGGAACATCGACCTCGACGACACGCTCGAGATGCTCTTCCGCGATGGGCGAACAAACGCACTCATCGCGTGGCTGCTCGTCGCTATTCTCACGGCTGTGTTCATCGAAAGCGCCCTTGATGTCGACTACCAGTGGATACTACTCGTCGGTGTCGTCGGCTTCGTCGTCCTCGTGCCGCCGGTGGCGTTCCGCGAGTGGCGCGTCATGCTGCCGTGGGAACTACTCTTTCTCGCCTGTCTGCCGATCCTGGTCCGGGGCCTCGTCGGCGGCACGGTCGGAACCTTTGCGACGTATCTCTCGCTGGCAGCGCTGTCGTTGCTCGTTATCGCGGAACTGCACATGTTCACTGAGATGGAGGTCACACACTGGTTCGCTGTCTGTCTCGTCGTCCTGACAACACTCGCCGCCGTGGCGGCCTGGACGGTGTTCCGGTGGAACGCCGACCGGTTTCTCGGAACGACGTATCTCACGACCAACGAAGCGCTGATGACCGAGTGGCTGTACGTCACCCTCGCTGGCCTCGTCGCGGGTGTGTTGTTCGATGGCTACTTCAGACGGCGGGACCGCCGCCTCTGGCGCGTCATCCGACGGATGGTGCGACGATGAGGCTGCCCCGACCGTCGATTCGGAATCAGCGGCGGATCACCCATGCAATGCAACTCGTCTTGCTTGCGCTGGTCGCCTACGGCATCGTCGCCGGTCGGCCAAAGCCGATTACGAACGGTAGTGTCGGTCTGCTGGTGACGTTTCTCCCTGCAGTGATGCGGCGGAACTACAACCTCGCGCTTGACCCGTGGCTCGCCCTCTGGATCACGACCGCGGTGTTTCTGCATACGCTCGGCTCGGCCGGACTCTACGGTCAGATCGGCTGGTGGGACCACCTCACCCACGCGATGTCGGCCTCGCTCATCGCCGCATTCGGGTACACGACGGCCCGGACCATCGACCTCCACAGCGATTCGATACACATCCCAAAGCGCGTCTTTTTCGTGTACATCTTCGTCGTCGTCCTTTCGTTCGGAGTTATCTGGGAACTGTTCGAGTTCGCGCTCGATATCGTCGCCACCGAAACAGGTGTCACGATGCCGCTGGCGCAACACGGTCTCGACGACACGGTCCGGGATACGATGTTCAATTCGCTCGGGGCGCTGCTGGTCGCGGCGTTCGGACAGGCCCACCTCACCGATGTCGCCGAAACCATTCGAGAACGACTGTTCGGTGTCAACTGATACTGTGTCGCCGGATTTGGTAGCCGAAATGCTAGCTACGGTGGCTGTGGTGGCCGAACACAGTACACCATTGACCCGAACGATGTCTGTTCGATAGGCCACAACGGAAGCCGCGTGCGATCCCCAGCCGTTCAATTACCGTGGCCACCATCCAGTTGGGTAGCTGTCATGTGAAACCTGTCGCCGCCGAACAGTTATTATCCCTCAGTAAAGTGGTTGAACAGCATACCAGGGTGATGATTGGAAACGACCTCGACGACGTCGCGGTTGCGGGAGCGAGACAGGCCGACGCTGCCAGTCGAGACATCGAAGTTGTGTATCTCGACTCCGACGCAACGGCACGAGAGCAGATACGCGAGGGACTGGCGGACCACCACGCTGATATAACGGTGACGAGCGTGGCAACGACAGATGCCGCGTTAGAAGCCGCCGTGTCGACGGATGTCTCCTGTCTCGTCTTGGACCCGACTGGACTGGGCGATATCCCGGCCGCACTGGTGTCGAATGACCGCTACCCGGTCGTCCTCTACACCGACGCCACTGCGACGAATAGCGCCGCGGCTGTCGTCGACGATGCGGCGACAGTCGTCTCGAAACAGGGGGACGGACAGCCGCTGCTGCTGGCGGAGAAGATTATCAGCGTCGTGTCGGCGTCAGCCGACCGGACCGAGTCCGCGTTCCGAGATGCGCTGTCCGAAATCGAATCGCGTGCTGAAGCGAACGAAATCGCTGTCCTGCTGGCAGATGACGGAACAGTACACTGGTCGAGCGAATCGGTGTCGGTGTTCGTTGACTCTCTCGACGACACTCGCCAGGTCGAACGCTTCTATGACGCCATGCAGACAGCACTCCCCGATACGTCCAGTGGCCGTCGGCAGTTACAGCGGCTCCAGAGCACCTCGACTGAACCGGTTGCCATCCGGGTTTCGGGTAGCGACCGCGATCAGTACCTCCTCCGACGCGGGCACGAACTACCGGCCGCTGCGGGCGGACTTACGCTCGTCCTGCTGCGAGATATCACTGACACTGCCCGGCGTGATGCCCGCACAGCGCTGCTGGATCTCATGGTCGAGCGGGCACAGGACGGGCTCTACACGCTCGACGAACGCGGTGTCATCGACTTCTGTAACGAGTCGTTTGCGTCGAACCTCGGGTACGAGCCGACCGAACTGTGCGGTGAACACGCCACGACAGTGCTTGCCCCCGGTGAACTCTCGACGGGGCAGGCGACTGTCGAAACACTGCTTGAAGCGCCTGAACGGGAGAGCGCAACTGCTGATCTGACGTTTCGTCGGAAAGACGGTACTGAACGGAAGGTATCAATCAACCACACGCTGATTCACGACGAAAACGGCAACTACAGTGGGCTGCTCGGCGTCGCTCGGGACATCACGGAACGCTGTGACCGCGAGCGCGAGTATCAGGAGATGACGGAGCGATTGAACTTCGCGCTCGAGGGCGCGGAACTCGGCGTCTGGGACTGGAACCCCAAAACCAACGCTGTCACCTTCGACGAACGATGGACCGGAATGCTCGGTTACACGACAGACGAACTGGAGCCACACTACGAGACGTGGGCCGACCTCGTCCATCCAGACGACCTCGACCGAGCGGAACAGGCGCTTGGGGAGCTGAAGGCCGGGGAGACCGATCTGTATCAGTGCGAGTTCCGAATGCAGACCAAAGACGGGGACTGGCGGTGGATCCGGGACATCGGCAAGGTGTTCCAGTGGAACGACGACGGCGAGGCGATCAGAGCAGTCGGAATCCATCAGGACATCACCGACGAACGGAAACGTCAGAACGCAATCGAACGCCAGCGCGACGAACTGGCGACACTCAACGGGGTCAACATGGTCATACAGGACCTCATTCACGCGCTAGGTGGTGCCGCGACCCGCCGCGAAACCGCGAAGACGGTGTGTGAGCGCGTCGTTGAATCCGACCTCTGTGAGCTAGCGTGGATCGCCGAGCGAGCGGGCGCGAACGACAGTCTCGTCCCGAAAACGGTAGCCGGCGACGATGGCGTTTGTGTCGACGACCTCATCGGTGGTGACGGGACCAACCGAGCGCTGTGTGAAACGGCCCTCGTGACAGGCGCCGTCCAGACGATACAGGACTGTGGTGACCCGACCGAATTCAAGCGGTGTGGGGCCGCCGCTCGTGAACAGGGATTCAAATCTGCCGCAGCGATTCCACTGGTTCAGGGGAACACCGTCCACGGCGTTCTTTGCGTGTACGCCGACCAGCCGGCGGCATTCAGTGGCCGTATAGCCGAGAGTTTCGCTGTCCTCGGTGAGATGGTTGGGTACACGCTTGCCGCGGTCCACAATAGGCAACTCCTGTCTGACGACACCGCGCTTGAGCTGACATTCGAATCAGAACGCCCTGACATACCGCTTGTCTCGGCAGCGAACGCGTACGGATGCCGGCTTGAAGTCATTGAGTCTGTCGAGACCAAGCCGACACATCTGCTCTATCTCTCCGTACACGGGGGGCCGCCCGATGCAGTCGCTGCGCATCTCTGTTCGCATACGGAGGTCCTCGGTTCGCGGGTCGTTCGTTCAGACGAGGCCAGCGCCGTTGTCGAACTTCAGGTGACAGAAACCGTCCAATCACTGCTGCTGGATGTCGGTGCCCGCTGTCGGACGATAGTTGCCGATGACGGGACGCTCTCTATTACTGTCGAGGCCCCGCAGGATGCCGATTCCCGGGCGATACAGGACGCAGTCTCTGACCGGATGCCAGGCATCGCGCTGACGGCAAAACAGGAGTGTGAGCAGCCAAGCGACATCCCTGACGCCGAGACAGACCCTCGGAATCACCTGACTGAGCGCCAGGAAGAAGTCCTCAGAACGGCCTTCCTGACGGGCTACTACGGCTGGCCCCGGGACACCAACGCCGAGCAACTGGCAGAGCGGCTCGGTATCGCGTCACCGACGCTTCATCAGCACCTCCGGCGGGCGCAGCGGAATCTCATCGATGCCGTGTTTGAAATAGACTCCTGAGCCGCGGTGAGGCCGTCAGCGAGCGAGGGCGGCGCATTCGACGGGTGCCTAGCCGTCTAGGTACAGAGTTAATATGGGGTAGGGCTATTAATTTTACGTGGGTAATGAGTAACCAAAGGAATGGAGGGTCTCAGAGCGACCAGTGGTGTGGGATGACGCCGTCGGAGCGAACGCTGTCTACGGCGGATGTAGATGACGTGTTCGAGGTGTTGGCTGATTGGCGGCGCCGCGCCGTCTGTCGCTACTTTGCGAGCAGTGACCGGACGGCCGCTGACGTTGGGGCGCTCGCATCGGCGATCTCGGAGCTGGGGGGCACGAGCACGGTCGATGCAGCAGACACGTCACCCGCGACTATCCGAGCCCAACTCGAAGAGCAGCACCTACCGATGCTCCATCAGATCGGACTCATCGACTACGACGAGCGAAGCGGCGCAGTAAAGTACTGGGGTTCGCCCACCGTTGAAAAGTGGGCTGACCACGCGGCGGCCGTCACGCAGCAGACCGATTTCTAACCGACCGAGGGGCGCATCTGGGGGGATGTCCCCTGTCGGAGCCGCTACTGGTTTTTAACGGGGGTTCCAACGCTGGAGCATGGACCTCCCACCAGTCGGGCTCGGCACGATGGGTATCGAGGACGAGGCGGTCGTTCGGACAGCCGTCGACTGTGGCTACCGTCATCTCGATACTGCTCAGATATATGACAACGAGAGCACTGTCGGCGCGGGCATCGCCGCCGCCGAAACCGACCGTGCCGACCTGACTGTCGCGACGAAGCTCTGGATCGACGCACTCGGGGCAACTGCCGTCCGCCCGGCGACAGAAGCGAGCCTCGACCGACTCGGTCTCGACGCCGTCGACTTACTGTACGTCCACCGGCCACGTGGCGACTATGACCCGGGAACAACGCTGCCCGCCGTCGAGGCCGTGCGCGAGGCGGGACTGACCGAGCACGTCGGACTCTCGAACTTCGACCCGGACCAGCTGGCTATCGCGCGCGATCACCTCGATGCGATTGCTGCACATCAGGTCGAGTTCCATCCGCTGTTCTGGCAGGAATCACTCCTCGCTGACGCCCAGAAACACGGCTATCCGCTGGTCGCGTACGCACCGCTGGCCGGCGGTCGCGTATTCGAGGAACCGACCATCGTCGACATCGCGGACCAGCACGACGCGTCGCCGGCCGCCGTCAGCATCGCTTGGGTGACCAGCTACGAAGCTGTCGTCACGATTCCGAAGGCGTCCTCCCGGTCCCATCTCGAAGCCAACCTCGCCGCTGCCGACTTGGAACTGACCGACGCCGAGATTGCGCGTATCGAAGCCATCGAGCGAGAAGAAGAACTGTTCCCGGAGTGACTCCCAGCGTCCACCACGAGCGGCCAGGCGCGGTCTGAGACGGTCTGGCTCGGCGGTCCTCTCCCCGTGTCCGTGCGTGGCCTATCCCTTCCGAAACCCGAATCCGATGGGCCATACCGATACCGTTTGGCTACGCGTCTTTAAGTGTACTCTTCGTAGTTAGCATACATGACAGCTGCCAGTACCACTGCAACGACAGTGCTTCAGGCGACACAGTCAGACGTGCTTCAGGAGATACAGTCGAATTTCCTCCTGAACTCCTCGCTCTGGGTGAACATCGCGCTGGCGGGCGTCGCCATCCTCCTGTTCGTCGCAATGGGTCGAGACATAGAGTCGCCCCGCGCAAAACTCATCTGGGTTGCGACGATGCTGGTGCCGCTGGTCTCGATTTCCAGCTACGCCGGCCTGGCGTCCGGGCTAACGGTCGGGTTTCTGCAGATGCCGCCGGGCCACGCCCTCGCCGGTCAGGACGTCCTGTCGCCGTGGGGTCGGTACCTGACCTGGACGTTCTCGACACCGATGATTCTCCTGGCGCTGGGCCTGTTGGCTGACACCGATATCGCGTCGCTGTTCACCGCGATCACGATGGACATCGGAATGTGCGTGACCGGCCTCGCCGCCGCGCTCATTACCTCCTCGCACCTGCTGCGCTGGGTGTTTTACGGCATCAGTTGCGCGTTCTTCCTCGCCGTACTGTACGTCCTGCTCGTCCAGTGGCCAGCCGACGCGGAAGCCGCCGGCACAAGCGAGATATTCGGGACGCTCAAGCTTCTCACTGTGGTGCTGTGGCTCGGCTACCCGATTCTCTGGGCGCTGGGTTCCGAGGGGGTTGCCCTTCTGAGCGTCGGCGTCACCTCGTGGGGCTACTCCGGGCTAGACATCCTCGCAAAGTACGTGTTCGCGTTCCTGCTCCTGCGCTGGGTCGCCGCCAACGAAGGCACCGTCTCAGGGTCCGGAATGGGCATCGGCTCCGGCGGGGCTGCGCCTGCAGACGACTGAGTAGGGTATTGAGACAGAGGCGGTGCTCTGCCGCCTCTCCGCCCCTGCCCGCACAATAGCAGATGCAGAAAAAATAAGCTATATCGCCCAAGTGGCTAGTCTGTATGCCCTCCCCATTCGAGAATCCGATTGTTCGATACGGTCTCCCACTGGTCAGCGCCACGATCGTTGCGGCTGTCGCGCTCTTCTTGCTCGAAGGAGCGATACGCTATGTCGCACTCGGAATCGCCGCACTCGAAGTTGTGGTTGTGCCACAGATTCTGAAACAGGCGGCAACAAACGCGTAGTCGGGGACAGGTCGGATCGCCGCCCTCGTGTCGGTTCGGAGCGGAGCCCTGCGGCTATCCATCGCTGCCATTCCAAACTCGAGAACGTGAACCACTACGAGACAGTGTGACTCTACGAAGAGAGTCGCTGTCTCAGGGAGACAAGCGCTGCCGGTCTCGCGGGAACAGCACCGCTTCTCGGATGTTCTCCAACCCGAGCATCGTCATGATGAGGCGCTCGCCGCCGAGGCCCCAGCCGGCGTGTGGCGGCATGCCGTACTTGAACATCTTGGTGTAGTACTCGAAGGCCTCAGGGTCCAGCCCCTGCTGTTCGAACCCTTCGACGAGGTGGTCGAAGCGGTGTTCACGCTGGCCCCCCGAGACCAGTTCCATCGACGGGTGCATCATGTCGAAGCCGGTCGAGACCTCCTCGTCGTCGTCGTGGTCCTTGATGTAGAACGGCTTGATTTCGCTGGGCCAGTCAGTGATGAAGTAGTGCTCGCCGACTTCCTGCCCGAGGACGTGCTCGGCCTCCGTCGAGAGGTCGTCGCCCCACACCAGCGGTTCGTCGAGTTCGCCGGTCGCATTGATCTTGTCGAGCGCTTCCTCGTAGGTGAGCCGCGGGAAGTCACCTTCTGGGGCCTCGAACTCCTCTTCGAGACCGAGGGTGTCCAGTTCGTCCTGACAGTTCTCGGCGACGCCCTCGTATGCGGACTTGACGACGTGTTCGCAGGCGTCCATTGCCTCGGTGTGGTCGTAGAAGGCCGATTCGAAGTCGATGGAGGTCGCCTCGTTGAGGTGCCGCGGCGTGTTGTGCTCCTCTGCGCGGAAGATTGGACCGATTTCGAAGACGCGTTCGAGGCCGGAGCCGACCATCAGCTGCTTGAACAGCTGTGGGCTCTGGTTCATGAACGCTTCCTGTCCGAAGTAGGTGATCGGGAACAGCTCGGTGCCGCCCTCGGTCCCCGTAGCGACGATTTTCGGCGTGTTGATCTCCGTGCAGTTGAGTTCGCGGAACGCCTCGCGGACCGACCGGAGGACCTCCGCACGGATCTCGAAGATGGCCTTCACTTCGTCCTTGCGGAGGTCGAGCGTGCGGTTGTCGAGGCGGGTCGGCAGTTCGGCGTCGACCTTACCCGACGGGTCAAGGGGCAGTTCGGGGTCGGCTTCCGAAATCACGTCGACGGACTCCGGCGTGACTTCGACACCGGTGGGCGCGCGTGGCTCTTCCTCGACAGCGCCGGTCACCGAGATGACCGATTCGCGCTGGACGTTCAACCCCGTTTCTACGAGGTCGTCGTCCATCTCGTCTTTCTCGAACTTGACCTGTATCTTGCCAGTGGTGTCTCGAAGGATAAGGAAGGCGATACCACCGAGATCTCGGATTTCGTGGACCCAGCCGGCGACGGTGACCGTGTCGCCCGGCGTCGCGTCCGCCGTGTAGGTTCGGTTTTCCATGGACGTTGGTTCTTGTGGCCGGAACTTAAGAACAGCCTTTCGAGGTGAGGACGCAAGTCGTTCCTGGCGGGGTGGTATTAAAAATGTCTCCAGTACCGTTCCGGCCCGACCGAAGCGGTAGCTCGGTGCCGCTTGAACGTATAAACAGTTGATAGTGTGTTTTATGTGATACACTTTCAAATCCGACCACATGGCCCTCCCTCGATGGTTTCCCGTTGCGCGGAAAGAAGCAGTCGCGCTACTCAAATCAAAAGGAACCTGGCTACTTGCTCCCCTGCTCGCCGTCTGGGGCTACGGTCCCACCTACATCAGTTGGGACCTCCTTGGTCCGGATGTTACGGTCGGGTTCGTTCAGGCGGCCGGGTCCACGCTGCTCCCACTTGGCGTCCTGTTACTCACGTATCGATCGATTATCAAGGAGCGCACGTCGGGGAGTTTGAAATTCTTGCTTGGACTGCCTCTCACGCGAACTGATATTCTCATCGGCAAGGTCTTTGGTCGGAGCGTCGGCACCGTGCTTCCATTTGCCCTCGCAACGGTCATTCTCGGCGTGGTTGGCGGTGTCAAGTTCGGGCTGTTCTCCCCGCTGCGTTTTATTGGCGTGTTTCTGGTGACGGTGCTGTACATCGCTGTGCTCGTGTCGATTGCAACAGCGGCATCGGCAGTGACGACAAGCACAGTCCGTGTAACCGCCGTGCTCTTCGGCGGTTTCTTTCTGCTGCTGACACTGGGATGGAAAATCGTTGGTGTCCGGCTCTACTCAGCTGTGACCGGGAACGCAGTGAATCCGCTCGAACCGCCCGCTGACGGCCTGTTGTTCGCTATCCTTCGGATTTCACCGGGGCGAGCGTACCGAACGGTAACGAACTGGATACTCGGACTGGCAAACTCCGGCGGCCAGTACACGTCAGTCGCCACGGTACTGTATCCCGGGCATTCGATCAACGAGTACGTCGTTGACGCAGCCTTCAGTGGACAGCCAGTCCCTGCCTACCTGCACGAGTCGGTTGCTCTCGTCGTATTGCTTCTCTGGGGCGTCATCCCACTCGCACTGGCCAGCTATCGATTCAACCGAGGTGACCTCGCGTGACGCCGCCGGCAATCGAGACCGAGGGGCTTTCGAAACAGTACGGCGAGGTTGATGCGCTCGATGCACTGACCATGACCGTAGCGCAGGGCGAGGTGTACGGTTTCCTCGGCCCGAACGGCGCCGGTAAGTCGACCACGATCAATCTGCTGATGGACTACATCAAACCAACGTCGGGGACAGCGCGCGTTCTCGGCCACGACCCGTGGACCGATGTCGTCGCCTGCCATCAGCGCGTTGGGATCTGCCCCGACCGCTTCGAGACATACGAGTCGCTGTCCGCGCGGCGGCATCTCGAACTGGTGATTGACACGAAGCGTGCCGACGACGACCCGCGGGCACTGCTTGAGCGCGTCGGACTGGTCGATGCTATCGAAAGACCCGCCGGCGAGTTCTCACAGGGAATGGAACAGCGGTTAGCACTCGCGATGAGTCTCGTCGGGGAACCGGACCTCCTGATCCTTGACGAGCCGTTCACTGGGCTTGACCCCCACGGCGTCGCGCTGGTACGGGATGTCGTCGAAGCCGAATCCGAACGTGGGGCAACCGTCTTCTTCTCCAGTCACGTCCTCGGGCAGGTCGATCTGGTCTGTGACCGCGTCGGGATTCTGTACGAAGGGGCCCTCATTGCAGAAGGCACGCTGCCGACGCTCCGAGACACCTGTGACCTTTCGTCCGATGCGACAGTGGAAGACATCTTCATGACACTGACTGATGGCTCCGCCCACGTTACCGAGGTGGACCCATGAACCGCCGCCGGTATCTGGCTGTGTCGACGGCGGTGCTGTCCGGACTCGCCGGCTGTTTGGGCGATCCTGAGTACACGATCTCCAGCGTGGAAACCGAAGCTGATTCGCACCCGCTGGCACTGGATGTGACAGTGATTGATCGGGACATCGCAATCGAAAGCCCCGGTCGGCTGGACATAACGCTCCGAAACACCGGGACACAGGACGTTACAATAAAGAACACCGGTGTCTGGCCACTCGGGATGTTAGGGTTGACGCCAGTGGGCGAGTCAGTGTCCGCTGACATTCTCCTGTTGACCGCTGCGTATGAGCAGTCAACTGCTGTCGAGGTACGGCCAAACGGGGCGCATAAAGACGGCGACCCACTCACCGGAACGCTAGCGACTGCTGAATCTATTCAGCGGCAGTACCAACTCATCGGGCGGCGGGTGTCGACCGCCGGCACGTACACGCTGCAGGGCTACTTTGACGACGTTCTGCTATCCTACCGCACCGGCCAGGATACCGACTGGGTCGCGTATCACCCGACAGTAACCGTGACACTCACCGAACAGTCGGTGCTTTCCTGAGACATAGCGGCGTCTGTGCCCCGAACCCGCACAGCGGGGCGTCGTGCTGCTGGTGAGTCACAGAGGAGTGTGGAAAACAGCCTGACAATACCGCAGCGTCCGGGCCAATATCCTGAACTTTTGTACTGGTAGCCGTCGAAACAGTTGACATGGCCGACGCGGAGTACCCTATCGACGACCTGGACCGGAACATCATTTATGCGCTGCAGCAGGATGCGAGACATACGTCGGCGAGTGAGATTGCCGAGTCGCTCGATGTCTCCGCACGAACGGTCCGGAACCGTATCACGAAGCTCGAAGAAGCTGGCGTCATCGCCGGCTACGATGTCGATGTCGATTACGAGGCCGCGGGGTACCAACTCCATACGCTCATCGTCTGCACGGCACCAATCCACGAGCGCGAGGAGGTCGCGCAGCGGGCACTCGACGTCTCCGGCGTCGTCGCCATCCGAGAGGTCATGACGGGGGCCGACAACGTCCACGTTGAGGTGGTCGGAACCGACGGAAACGACCTGAGCCGCATCGGCAGAGACCTCAACGATATCGGACTGGAGGTCGTCGACGAGGACCTCATTCGGAACGAGTACACCCGGCCGTTTCACCAGTTCGGGCACGACGATGCCGAAGGTGAGTCTACATAGTGTAATCTTCCGAAAATAGATTATATATCCACAATAGTCCGGAATCGGAACTATTCCCTAGATATTTATCGGTTTCCGGAACCAATGCTGGTGTACTGGCCGGGTAGCTCTGGCCTCTACGAACCCAATGATATCTCTTACTGGACTCCGCGAACGAGTGGACGACGACATCGACCCCCCGTCGGTACTGATCATCAGCGACCGGTACGTCGGGTCTGAGGTAGTAACGACGTTAGATCGGGGCACCGATGCCTGTCTCGTCACCGACCACGATGGCGTTGCCGGGCAAACGCCCGACGACACACGCGTGGTAGTCGGTGACGGCCGGGAGCGTACTGTTCTTCAGGACGCCGGGGCCCAAACGACCGATGTCGCTCTGGTATCGATGCAGACCGACCACGGGGCGTTCCTCGTGACACAACTGCTTCGGACGCAGTTCGATGTCGAAACCGTGGTTGTCGTGCTTAACGACCCGCAGCATCGATCGGCGTTCGAGTCGGTCGGCTCCGAGGTGGTCTGTGGTTCGCAGGTCCTGGCGACCGAACTGGAACGCACTGTCGAAACAACGCTCCAGATGTCCGAAACCGCGAAATAATGGCCAAGGGTCTGGAACGCGACCTCGGACTGCTGTCAGTGGTAGCGATATCAATCGGCGCGATGGTCGGCAGCGGGATCTTCATCTTGCCGGCGCTGGCGGTGAAAGACGCCGGGGCCGGCATCATCGCTGCCTACCTTCTCGCGGGCGTGCTCGTGCTGCCCGCCGCACTCAGCAAGGCCGAAATGGCGACCGCCATGCCCGAAGCCGGCGGCACCTACGTCTACATCGAGCGGTCGATGGGGCCGCTACTGGGCACAGTTTCGGGACTCGGAACGTGGTTCTCCCTCTCGTTCAAGGGCGCGCTCGCGCTCGTCGGCGGCGTGCCGTACCTCGTTCTTCTCTTTGACCTGCCGATCCGTCCGGTTGCGATCACGCTCGCCGTCGTTCTCATCCTCGTCAACATCCTCGGCGCGGAACAGACCGGCCGACTCCAGATCGGCATCGTCGCGGTGATGCTCGTGGCAATCGGCTGGTTCGTCGCTGGCGGCGGGCCGGCAGTCAACACCGCGACGTACGGCGGGATGTGGGACTACGGCGTCGAAGGGATCTTCGCCGCGACCGGCCTCGTGTTCGTCTCCTTCGCCGGCGTGACGAAGATCGCTTCTATCGCCGAGGAGGTCGAGGACCCGGACCGCGTCATCCCGCTTGGAATGCTTGGATCGCTCGCCTTCACCACGCTGCTGTACGTGCTCGTCGTCGCCGTCGTCGTCGGCGTCGTCCCGCTCGACCAGCTTGCCGGGAGCACGACGCCCATTGCGGACGCGGCCGAGATGACCCTCGGAACCACTGGTGTCGCGGCTGTCGTTCTGGCGGCGATTCTGGCGCTGGTCAGTACAGCTAACGCCGGCATCCTTTCGTCCTCACGCTACCCGTTCGCCATGAGCCGCGACGGACTCGCGCCCGACCTGCTCAGTACGGTCAGCGACCGCTTTGGCACGCCGGTGACCGCCATCACGCTGACCGGCGGCGTGATGTTGCTGCTTATCCTCTTCGTTCCGATTCTGGAGATCGCGAAGCTCGCGAGCGCGTTCAAAATCCTCGTGTTCGCGCTCATCAACGTCGCGCTCATCGGCTTCCGTGAGAGCGACGCCCCAGACTACGACCCCTCCTTCGAGGTCCCGCTCTACCCGTGGACGCCGATATTCGGCACCCTGACCGGCTTTGCCCTGCTGACGCAGATGGGCCTGATCGCGATAGTCGGAGCCGCCGGTATCGTCGTTGGCAGCGTCATCTGGTATCTGGGCTACGTCAGACCGCGGGTTACCAGAGAGGGCGCGATCAAGGAGTCCGTCCGCCGGAGCATCGGCGACCGCGCGCTCGACCGGACCGAGGAGACGCTCGACGAGACGGCGGATACATCCGTGCTTGTTGCCCTTCCCGAGGGGTCCTCGCAGGAGAGCGAAGCGACACTGCTAGAGGTCGGGGCCGCGCTCTCACCCACCGGCAGCAGCCTCTCTGTCGTCCAGTTCGACGAAGTGCCCGACCAGCAGCCCCTCGATTACGCCTCCGGCGTGCAATCTCCGGACGACCGCGAATTCGAGTGTCGGACTGATACGCTGGCGGCTACCCTTGATGTCCCGGTCGAATACGGCGAACTTGTCAGCCACCACCCCGAACGGGCCGTCGCCAACGCCGTCGACGAGCGGGGCGTCGATGTGTTGCTAGTGGAACGTGGCGCGTCGTTCGGGGATTCGCTGCTGGGTGACAGTATCGACCGCATCCGGAAACAGACTGACTGTGATACCATTGCCGTCGACGCACAGCCGCTCGACGCGCTGGAGACGATCACACTGGTCACGACCCGCGGCCCGTATGACCCGCTGAAAGTCCGCGTTGGGAACGCTGTCGCGACAGCGACCGAGGCCGACCTCCAGTTCCTCTACCCGCTTGATGAGCGCCAGTCGGCCGAACAACGCCAGCAACTCGAAGCATACCACGATGACCTGCTGGACCTCTGTGACGTGCCGACGGAGCGGAGCTTCGTCGACCGGCAGGACCTTTCAGCGACAATAGACGCGGCTGACAGCGACAGGACGCTCCTGATACACGCACACAACGGTTGGCTTTCGGCCCGCCGGTCAAACGGCGACAGCACTACGCAGTCGGCAATTCAAGACAGCGACCACGCGTCGATGGAAGTAGACACAAAACGTCATCCCGACGGTGTCGTCGGCCGTCTGCTCGAACGGCTCGCGTTCTAACTACCGAACGGTCGCCGTGGCGTCCTTCGCGCCTTGCACCGTCTCTCGCACTGCCTCGACGCCTTCGTCGTGGACGAGGTCGCCGACGACGATGGTATCGGCGTGCTGTGCCATGGTGCGGGCGGACTCGTAATCATGGATGCCGCCGCCATAGAACAGCGTCGCGTCGTCGAGCGTGTCTGCGGCGGCGGCGACAATGTCGGTGTCGCCGAGCATCCCCGAGTACTCGACGTAGACGATTTCCTGCCCGAGGAGATGCTCGGCGGCTTCGGCGTAAGCGGCCACGTCGGCCGCGTCGAGGTCGCAGTTGGCCTGCGTGTAGGACGCCACCGACGCCTCCGGGTTCATGACGATGTAGGCCTCAGTGAAGGTCCGCGACCAGTCGATCTCGTCGTCGATGCGTATCCACTCCTTGTGCGCGCCGGTGATCCAGGCCACGTCGCCAGCATTCATCACGACCGGGATGAGATAGCCGTCGTGACGGTCGCTGTGGACGACCGACGCGGGATTAGACGGCTCGATGTACACGGGGATGTCGTGTTTCCCGCAGGCGTCGACGACTCGCTTCATCTTCTCCTCTGTCATTCCGGTGGTCCCGCCGACTTCGATGGCGTCGGTCCCCGTCGCCGCGACGTCTTCGAAGGTCTCTCCGTCGACCAGCGTCTTGTCGGGGTCTATCTTCACGATGTGGTCCCAGTCCGCCCAGTCGCTCATACCTGCCAGACTTGCGCGTGGCCGTATAACCGCTTCGGATACACGTATCACAGTGGGTCACGCTGACAGCCCGATCGGACAGTCCGACTGGCGTCGGCTGCGGATATATATGTCTCCGAAGATTTATGACGGTTATGTTACAATCGTCAGACGATGACAGCGGACAAGCGCCGGTACATCGTCACTGCCATCCGAGGTGTGCTCGTTCTCACGGGCGCTGCCGTGACGGTGGCAGTGTTGTACTCCCTCTCGACGATGCCGACAGCGTCGGCATCCGGCGACGGCTTCGTCCGTGGCCTCTCATATCTGTTCGGCAGCATCTTTTTCGTTCTCGCGCTGGGCGGTGCCGGGCTCGGCATCGCTTTGCCGTCACTGCTAGAGGCCGAGGACGCGCTGGCGTTCGACCACTGGCAACGCCGCTGTCTCCAGGGTGCCGGTGGCCTCTTTGTCGGCGGGTTCGTCGTCGGGCTGGCGACAGGACTGCTCACCCAGTTACAGTTCGGCCTCCTCCTCTGGCTCGTCGCCATCGTCCTTGCCGTGTTCGTCGCCAGTTGTGTTCTGGTCTGGCGACTGTTCGAAGTGTTCGTCACGGCGCTGGTGCGTCTCATCGCCGCAGAGACCGGCGAGTGACGCAGACAGCGGGAGGCGTGCGACGGGAACGCTGATACCGGCGGCAACCTAACGCGCCAGTCGTGCAGCGACTTACGACAGTCGAGACGGTCCACGAAGACGGGTCATGGCTGTTCACCGCGGAAGGCCCTTACGGCGACCTCGAAGAGGTCGTTCTCGTCCCCTGTGACGACGGCGTCGAGGCGTGGGTGAACCGATGTACGCACGAAGCACAGCGGTTCGACACCGGACGAGGTGTCCCGATGCGGGACGACCAGCTCATCTGCCCCCGACACGGTTCGCTGTTCGATGCCTGCGACGGCGGCTGTGACAACGGCGACGCCGCTGGGACGACGCTCCCCGGGGTCGAGATATCGGAGACCCACGGCGACGTGTTCCTCACCGACGACGACTACGCGTTCGCCCACGAGGGTGGCATCGACGACGACGACGGCCCGAGTTCCACGTCCCACCTCCAGTTGTGACCGGCGGCCACAGCATCGACCGGGACCGACTCCAGGCCGGCGTCGTCGAGTGTCCGCTCTGTGAGCGCCAGATTCCGGAGCCGATGAGACACGCAGTCGTTTGCGGTGCCGTCGACGAGATAACTGTCGAGACTGCCGAAGCGGTCGAGTGCCCGGTGTGTGGCGGCGTAACCTTCGTCTCGTAGCCACACTCACTGTTACTGTCCTGTTCTACGCCGGAAAATAAACATCAGTTTCCATTCACCCTTGGGAGTATTTCGGCAGACTGAGCGACTGCCGGCAGCTGTCCATCCGGCTTTGCAGGTTGTACCCTGTACCGAAGAATAAGGACGCTTCACCGCGTAGACGTAGTTATGTCAGAGTCCTCGACGGGTGACCCAGACACCCCGGACTCGTCGCCAGCTGACAGGCGTCGACAGCTCCAGACCCAATTTGCGACGACTGAGTTGCCTCGCCACCTCGCTCTGTTTTATCGGACACACGCGGAACAGATGCGCGTCGTCACGACATTTGTCGCCCGCGGCATCCAACAGGATGAACAGGTGATTTACATCGCCGATGAAAACGAGACGGCAACAATCGCGACGGCGCTCTCCGACGCCGGACTCGACGTTGATTCGCTGCAAGCCGACGGCCAACTGGTGTTAGTTGACTCCGCCAAGATTTATTCAAACGGGGTATTTGACCCGAAGGAAAGCGTCGACGAGTTCCGTGACTTAGCTGCCGATGCTGTCGCAGACGGATATAGCGGACTCCGTGCGGCTGGTGAGAATAGTTGGTCGCTCGACCTCGACTGCAGCTTTGAGGATGTCATCGAGTTCGAACACCGGTTTGACGAAGCCCACCCGGACCTGCCAGTCACGGCGCTCTGTCAGTACAGCCTGGAACAGTTTACCGGCGAGGATATCGGCAAAGCGTTGCAGACGCACGAGGCCATTATTTACCGCGAGACACTCTGTACAAACCCATACTACACCCCGCCGAAGGAGGCCATTGAGTACGGCGCACCACTCTCAAACGCAGCGCTCCTCCTGGAGCAAACGCGCGATATCCACCGATTCCGCGACGACGTCGAGCGCCGAGAGGAACGCCTCTCAGTCGTGAACCGAGTGCTCCGGCACAATCTTCGGAACGAACTGAACGTCATCAGCGGTCGGCTGGAATGGCTCGAAGCGCAAGGCCTGTTCGACGCAGCGGCTGTAGACCATCTCGACACCATCGCTACGGCGGCGGAGCGCCTGTCTTCGCTTTCGGAGAACGCACGGCACGTCGACCGGACCCTCGATGCCCGAGAGCAGGAGCCGGCAAACCTAAACGCTACCGTTGAGGCTGGCGTCACCGATGCCCGGCACGAGTATGCCGACCTCTCGGTCACTATCGACGCTGGACCGCCGGACGCCACTGCCGCTGACGCGACTGTCCAGACGAGCGTCCGGGAAGTGATTGCGTGCGCTGCGACCAATCTCTCTGCCCCCACAGTCGAAGTCCGGGTCGAGGCTGACGAACAGTACAAGACGGGAACGGTCGAAGTCGTCGCCGACGAGGGGTTCGTCTCAGAGGCGACGATGACTGCGTTCGACAACGACATCGAGCGCTCGCTTGCACACGCGCGGACCCTCCGGCTGTGGGTTGCGCAGTGGACTATTCAAAGCATGAACGGGCGACTCGAACTGGGCGGGTCGCCGCCAGCGAACCGTGTTCGCCTCTCGTTCCCGACTATCGAAACGCGACCGTAGTATCTCAGGCTTCCAGTTCGTCCTGCCACTCCCGGACCTGCGTGGCGCTGACGCCCTGAACTTCGGTAGCGATGGTGTCGGGGTCGGCCTCCCGGAGCGCCGCCAGCGAGTCGACCCCGGCGTCGCCGAGCTTCTCCGCGGTCGCCGAGCCGATGCCGTTCAGGTCCTCTAGGTCTTCGACGGCCGTGCGGGCCTGGTACTCCTCGTAGTTGCAGATGGGGCAGCCAAGCTCCCAGGGGTCGTCGCTGTCGGCGTCGATGACCAGCTCCGGCAGGTCGTGCTCCTCGCAGAAGGCGTCGGTCACCGAGATGTCGCCGTTGCGGGGCAGCGGCAGCGAGTAGTCACACTCGGGGTAGCGCGTACAGCCGACGAGCCGGGAGCCCGAGCGGAGGTGTTTGATGGCCAACTCTCCGTCGTGCTCGTCGCCACAATCAGGACACGGCCCAATCACTTCGTCCTCGCTCTCGTCGGCCTTCTCGGCCTCACAGCGGGGACAGCCGTGGACGAAGGTGTCCCGGCCGGCGAGCATCTTGACGTGGTGCATGTCGTGTTCCTCGCAGTGGTCTTCGAGCACTTGCGGCTCGCCCGAGGAGGGCAGCGGGAGCGTGTTGCGACACTCGGGGAAGCCGTCACAGCCGACGAAGTACGATCCCTGGCGCGAACGCCGGACCAGCATGTCCTCGCCGCACTTGGGACAGGGACCGAGCGTCTTGTCGGCCTTCAGCGACTCCTGGAGGTGCTCGCCGATCTCCTCGCGGGAATCACGCAGTTCATCGAACACCCGTTTGAGCATCTCGCGGGACTCGTCGGCCACGTCATCGAGCGTCGCCTCGCCGTTGGCGATGGCGGTCATGTCCGCCTCCAGTTGGGCGGTCATCTCGTCGCTGACGACGTGGTCGGCGAACTCCTCGGCGGCCTCGACGACGGCCATCGCCAGCGTCGTCGGCCGGGGCGGGTCGCCCTCGATGTAGCCGCGGTCGTACAGTTTCTCGATGGAGTTGTGGCGCGTGCTCTTCGTCCCCAGCCCCTTGTCCTCCATCGTCTGGATGAGCCGCGACTGGCCGTAGCGGCGGGGCGGCTGGGTCTGTTTCTCCTCCATCCGGACCTCCGAGATGGCCAGTTCCTCGCCCTCTTCGACGTCGGGGACGTGGTTCTCGCTGGCGCTGGAGTAGGGATACACCTCGTGGTAGCCCGGTTCGACCAGGCGCTTGCCGTTAGCCTTCAGCGAGCGGCCGCCAGCCTCGGCGACGACGCGGAGGTGCTCCCACGTCGCGGCCTCGGCGACCGTCGCGAAGAACCGCCGGACGACCAGTTCGTAAATCTCCCACTCGTCGTCGGAGAGGTCGACCTTCGGCGGAATCTCGCCCGTCGGGTGGATGGGCGGGTGGTCGGTGGTCTCCTCGTCGCCCTCGGTGGCGGTGATGTCCTCCTGCTCCAGCAGGGCCTCGGCGTCCTCGCCGAAGTGGCCGGCTCCGACGAACTCATCGAGCAGGGCGTCCTCTTCGAGATCGTCCGGGTAGACCGTGTTGTCCGTTCGCGGGTAGGTGATGTAGCCGGTGGTGTACAGCTCCTCGGCGATTGACATCGCCTGCTGGGCGGAGTAGCCCAGTGAACTCGCAGCGGAGATGAAGGCGGTGGTGTTGAACGGCGTCGGCGGGCTGTCGGTGCGGGTCCGGCGGCGGACGCTCGTCACCGTCGCCGCGTCGACGCTCGTCAGGTCTGCGTACGCGTCGTCAGCGTCGTCTTCGACCCACACCCGCTCGGCTTCTTTGCCGTCGTCGTCGTAGAAGTACTGGGCCTCGAAGGCCGAGCCGTTCTTCTGGAGGTCGGCGAATATCTCCCAGTAGTCCTCGGGGTCGAACGCCTGTATCTCGCGCTCGCGGTCGACGATGAGCTTCAGCGTCGGCGACTGGACCCGGCCGACGGAGATGAAGTCGTCGCCCAGTTGCCGGGCCGACAGCGAGAGGAAGCGCGTCAGCGCCGCGCCCCACACGAGGTCGATAATCTGGCGGGCCTCGCCCGCGGCCGCGAGATCGAAGTCGATGTCGTCGGGGTTGGCGAAGGCCTCGCGGACCTCCCGCTCGGTAATCGAGGAAAAGCGGACGCGGTCGACGGGCACGTCAGTCTCCTCGCGGATGAGTTCGTAGGCCTCCTTGCCGATGAGTTCCCCCTCCCGGTCGTAGTCTGTCGCGATGGTGGCCTCGTCGGCCTCCCGCGCCAGTTGCTTCAGCGTCGTGACGATGTTCTCCTGGGTCGGCTCCTTCGTCACGTCGGCGTCGATGAGTTCGACCGGTTCGACGTCCCGCCAGTCGTTGTATTCCTCGGGGAAGTCGACGCCGACGACGTGTCCGGAGAGGCCGACCACGCGGGTGTCACCCCACCGATAGACGTTGACGCCGTTGCGCCGATTCGCGGACGCACCTCCTTCTGAGAGGATCTCCGCAATGCGGCGAGCGGCGTTGTCTTTCTCGGTGATAATCAGCCGCATCGGACACCACCTGTCTCTGTCATTACCCGTCGCTACGGAGTCAGTTGTTCTAAAGGCTTTCGGGAAAATCAGGCGACAGCGCGGGTGTGCGGGCGCTTGCGGGGCCGCTCGCGCTCGCGCGGAGGTAGCCATTACAACGTCGGCCCCGTCCCACGAAGGTGGCGGTCCTCGGCACGACTCATCACTTCGACGCACTCTTGCCACTGCCACTCCGACTGTCAGTATGGATCGCCGGACGACCAAACTCCTCCGCGGAACCGCCGCCACGCTCGTCTTTGCGACGGCGGCGTTTCACCTCTGGTGGGGACTCCCGCGAAGCATCATCTACGCGCAGGCGATAGAGGGACTGTTCGGACGGGGACTCCCGCCGGACCCTCGCCCGTTTCTGTTTGTCGCCTTCGCCGCGGTATTGCTCGCTGGCCCGTATCTCATTACCCGGGGCATCATTGGTCTGCGGAACGCCTATATTGTCGGGACTGTCCTCATGATTGCGTCCATCGCCGGGTGGGTGTTCTGGCACGCCACCGGGCACGGGGCCTTCCTCGTCGACGGGTTCTCTGCACCGTCGTCCGGCGGCGGTGGCCACCACCACGGCGGGAGCACTGCCCTGCTGATACTGGACCATTTCACCACGGAACCGGTCGAATCAGCCATCAAGACCATCGAAGCGCTCGCCGCGACGGTCTTCGTGACACTGCTGTGGAAGGACCCCGCGATTATCCCGGGCGAGCGGCGTGAGAACGTCGAGTCGAACGCATCGAGCGAATCGTAGCATACGACGCACCATAGCGGCTCTTTGGACAGCCTCTGACAGTAACTACGCCTGTAGCATTCAGGACCGATTCGGCAAGAGAACGGCGGTATCGTGACATTTATTATCAGTAGTGTGTCTCTTGTTACAGGATGGGAACTTCTATCCCGGACGTGGTATGGGACACAGGGATGGACCGGGTGTTTGAAGCGCTGTTCACCCGCCGCCGTCGAATGATTCTGTTCATGTTGAAACAGCGGAGTCCACGGCCGATTGTCGATTTTCTGCCCAGAAGTGCTGGAGCCAGAACTACCGAAGCCGAACTCCGACACGACGACCTGCCCCGACTGGCCAGTTTAGCGTACATCGACTGGGACCGAGCGGCCGACGAGGTCTCACGGGGCCAGCGCTTCGACGAAATCGAACCGATGCTCGAACTGCTCGAAAATCACGCTGATGAACTGCCGGACGACTGGCCACGGCGGTGACAGGGCGACAGAGATACAGATTCGCCCTCCCCGGGACGGTCGAGTAGAACGCCCGCCTAGCTCTCCAGTTCCTCGCGCAGCAGCCCGTTCACGTCGCCGGGGTCGGCGCTCCCGCCGGTTTTTTGCATGACCTGCCCGACGAGGAAGTTGATTGCGCCGTCCTCGCCGCTGTGGTAGTCCTCGACGGCGTCGGGGTTCTCGTCGATGGCTTCCACGACAGCCTGCTGGACCTCGTCGCCGGTGGTCTTGCCCAGTCCCTCGCGGTCAACGACGGTATCGGGGTCGTCGCCGGTGTCGAGCATCTCCCGCAGGACCGTCTCGTGGGCGTTTTTGGCGGTGATTTCGTCCTCCGCGACGAGTTCGACCAGGCGCGTCACCTCGTCGAACCGGTCGTCGATGTCGGTGATAGCCATGTCCCGGTAGTTCAGTTCGCCAAGCAGATTGTCGGCGACCCACGTTGCGGCGAGGTTGGCATCGAAGCGCTCGGCCACGTCCTCGAAGAAGTCCGCGACCTGTTTCGTGCTCGTGAGCTTCGAGGCAGCCTCCTCGCTGAGACCGTACTCGGCGACGAACCGCTCGCGGCGGGCGTCGGGGAGTTCCGGAATCGGGACCTCGTCCTTCCAGTGGCTGACTCGCAGGGGCGGCAGGTCGGCCTCCCGGAAGTAGCGGTAGTCCTTCTCTTCCTCCTTCGAGCGCATCGACACTGTGTTGCCGTGTGTCTCGTTGAAGTGGCGGGTCTCCTGTTCGACGGCGCGGCCGGACTGGATAAGCTTCCGCTGGCGGGAGGCCTCGAAGGACAGCGCCTGCTCCGCGCCCTTGTGACTGGAGATGTTCTTGACTTCGGTGCGGTTGGCGTCTTCGAGGACGGCCTCGTCGATGTCGCCGTCGTCGTCCACCTCGCCCGCCTCGACCATCGAGAGGTTCGCGTCGATGCGGAGGCTGCCGTCCCGCGTTGCGTCGAACACGCCTAGATACTCCAGCACCTCTTCGAGCTTTTCGAGGAACGACCGGACCTCGCCCGGCGCGCGGAAGTCCGGTTCCGTGACAATCTCCATCAGCGGCGTCCCGGCGCGGTTGTAGTCGACGAGCGTGTAATCCGCGCGCTCGATGGAGCAGGTCCGGGATTCGAGCGGGCCGGACCCCTCGCGGACGTGCTTGATAGAACCGGGGTCCTCTTCCAGATGCGCACGGCGGATGTCGACGCTACGACGCTCGCCCTCGACGGTGAACTCCAGTTCCCCGTCCTGGCAGATGGGCGAATCGTATTGCGTTATCTGGAAGTTCTTCGGGAGGTCTGGGTAGTAGTAGTTCTTCCGGTGGAAGGCGGTCTCTTCCGGGATATCGGCGTCGATAGCCTTGCCGACTTTCACCGCCGCTTCGACGGCCCCCTCGTTGACCACGGGGAGCGCGCCGGGGAGGCCGAGACACACCGGGCACGTGTGGGTGTTGGGCTCGGCGTCGGCCACGTCGGTCGAGCAGCCACAGAAGATCTTCGTCGCCGTCTCAAGCTGGACGTGGACCTCCAGCCCGATGACGGCCGCGAGTTCGCGGGACTCGGACGCTTGTGCGGTCATTATCCGGGGTTCGGTGGCGCGTGGCTAAAGGCTAACGACCCTGTACAGGCGCGGACGTATCAACCGAACTGGTAATGTCTGACGTAGGTATAAGTGTCCAGAATGGCTGGGTATCGGGTATGTGCGGCAACCGAGTCGAGGAACTCGAAACGCGCGTCAGAGAACTGGAAGCGTCGGTCGAGGGACTGACCGACGAACTCGTCGAATGCAAGGTCCGCATCCGAGAACTCGAAGCCAGCGTCGACGAGGACAACGGATTCAGCGCCGACGCGTCCGACTCGGAAGAATCGGCCGCCACCCCAACCGAGGCCGACACACCTAACACTGCGGATACCGACGAGGGTGATAACAGGGAGGAAGCCGAAGCCGCGTCGGAGACCGAGGGCGAAGAGGACTCGGAGTCCGACATCATCGTCGCGTAGGGCTGTCGGCCACACCACCGTATGCATATCAAAGAGCTCGTCCTCGACAATTTCAAGAGCTTCGGGCGGAAGACCCGAATCCCGTTCTACGAAGATTTTACCACTATTAGCGGTCCGAACGGCTCGGGCAAGTCCAACATCATCGACGCCATCTTGTTCGCGCTCGGACTGGCTCGCACCTCGGGCATCCGCGCCGAGAAGCTCACCGACCTCATCTACAACCCCGGCCACGCCGACGAGGACGCCGAGTACGACGGCGAGCGCCAGGCCAGCGTCGAGGTCATTTTAGCGAACGACGACCGCACGCTCTCCCGCTCGCAGGTCGTCAACGCCGCCGGCACCGAAGACGTGGGCGACGTGGACGAGATCGCAATCAAACGCCGCGTCAAGGAGACCGAGGACAACTACTACTCCTACTACTACATCAACGGCCGCTCGGTCAACCTCTCGGACATTCAGGACCTGCTCGCGCAGGCGGGCGTGACGCCGGAGGGATACAACGTCGTCATGCAGGGCGACGTGACCGAGATCATCAACATGACGGCCGGCTCCCGTCGGGAAATTATCGACGAGATCGCCGGCGTCGCTCAGTTCGACGCAAAAAAGGCCGACGCCTTCGACGAACTGGAGGTCGTGCAAGACCGCATCGACGAGGCCGAACTCCGAATCGAGGAGAAACAGGAGCGGCTCGACCAACTGGAAGACGAGCGGGAGACGGCGCTCAAGTATCAGGATCTCCGCGACGAAAAGGAGGAGTACGAGGGGTACCGCAAGGCCGCCGAACTGGAAGACAAACGGGACGAACTGACGACCGTCGAGGAGACTATCGACGAGCTTGAAAGCGAACTCACCGAACTACAGACGGAACTCGACGAGCGCCAGGGTGCGGTCATCCGGCTGGAGGACGAACTCCACGAGCTCAATCAGGAAATCGAACGCAAGGGCGAGGACGAACAGCTCGCCATCAAGCGGGACATCGAGGAGATAAAGGGCGACATCTCGCGGCTGGAGGACAAAATCGAATCCGCCGAGGAAACCGTCGAGGCCGCCGAAAACGAGCGCCGACAGGCGTTCGTCCAGATCGACCGCAAGCAGGAGACCATCGACGATCTTGAAAGCGACATCCGCGAGACGAAAGTCGCCAAATCCAACGTCAAGGCCGACATCGCGGAGAAGGAATCCGAACTCGCGGAGGTCCAGCAACGAATCGACGAGGTCGGCGAGGAGTTCCAAGAGGTCAAAGACGAACTGGAGGAGAAACGCTCGCGGCTTGAGACGCTCAAAAGTGAGAAGAACGACCTCCAGCGCGAGCAGGACCGTCTGCTCGACGAAGCCCGCCGGCGCTCGAACGCCGAGGACGAGAAGCGAGCGGCTATTGAGGAAGCCGAAGCCGAGATCCCCGACCTCGAAGCCGACATCGAGGACCTGCAGACGGAACTGGAGAAAGCGAAACAGAACAAGGCGACTATCGGCGAAGTCGTCGACGACCTCCGGGTCGAGAAGCGGGAGCTCCAGTCTGATCTGGACGACCTCGAAGACGAGATCAGCGCGAAACAGCAGGAGTACGCCCAGCTAGAGGCGAAGGCCGGCGAAGACGGGGACTCCTCGTACGGCCGGGCGGTGACGGCGATTCTCAACGCCGGCCAGGACGGCGTCCACGGCACCGTCGGCCAACTCGGCGGCGTCGACCCCGAGTACGCCACGGCCTGTGAGACGGCGGCCGGCGGGCGTCTCGCCCACGTGGTCGTCGATGACGATAGCGTCGGCCAGCGCTGTATCGAGTACCTCAAATCCCGTAGCGCCGGCCGGGCGACGTTCCTCCCTATCACGCAGATGCAGAACCGCTCGCTGGGGTCTCTGCCCAGCGCCGATGGGGTTATCGACTTCGCGTATAATCTCGTAGACTTCGACCGCGAGTACGCAGGTATCTTCTCGTACGTGCTGGGCGACACCGTCGTCGTCGACAGTATGGACACCGCCCGCGAGCTGATGGGCGACTACCGGATGGTCACGCTTGAGGGCGACCTCGTCGAGAAGTCCGGCGCGATGACCGGCGGCTCCTCGTCGGGCACGCGCTACTCCTTCTCGGGCGGCGCTGGCAAGCTCGAACGGGTCGCCACCCGCATCAACGAACTGGAAGACGAGCGCGCCGACATGCGCGAGGACCTCCGGGACGTGGAGGAGCGCCTCAACGACGCCCGCGACCGCGAGTCCGACGCGACCGAGCAGGTCCGGGACATCGAGACGAGCATCGAGCGCAGGGAGAGCGCCCTCGAAGACACCCGCGACCGCATCGACCAACTGGAGGCCGACCTCGAAGAGATAGCCGCCGAGCGCGAGGACGTGGCCGACCAGATGGACGACCTGGAGGCCGACATCGAGGCAAAGACCGAGGAAATCGACGCGCTCCAGGCCGACATCGACGACCTAGAGGCCGAGGTCGAGGACTCGGAACTGCCGGACCTGACCGACCGCCGCGAATCCATCGAGGCCGACATCGACGCGCTCGAAGACCGCCAGAGCGACCTCGACGCCGAACTCAACGAGTACCAACTGGAGAAACAGTACGCCGAGGAGGCCATCGAGGACCTCCACGACGACATCGAGGCCGCACAGAACCGCAAGGCCGAACACGAGGAGCGCATCGAGGACCTCGAAACGAAGGTCGCCGAGAAGCAGGAGCTGAAAGCAGAGAAGGAGCAGGCCGTCGCCGATTTGGAGGAGGAACTGTCGGAACTCAAGTCCGAACGCGAGGACCTGAAAGCCGACCTGCAGGAGGCCAAAGAGGCCCGCGACGAGCAACAGGCCGCGGTCTCGGAGATCGAGCGTGACCTCGAATCAGAGCAGGAAACGCAGGAGCGTCTGGAGTGGGAAATCGATGAACTCGAAGCGCAGGTCGGCGACTACGACCCCGAGGACGTGCCCGACCACGAGACGGTCGAACAGGAGATTGACCGGCTGGAAACGGAGATGGAGAAACTGGAGCCGGTCAACATGCGGGCTATCGAGGAGTACGACCGGGTCAACGACGACCTGCAGGAACTCGAAGACAAGAAGGCGACGCTGGTCGAGGAGGCCGACGGTATCCGCGACCGCATCGACACCTACGAGGCGCGCAAGAAGGAGACGTTCATGGAGTCGTTCACGGAGATCAACGACCAGTTCCAGAACATCTTCGAGCGGCTCTCGAACGGTACCGGCCACCTCCACCTCGAAGACGAGGACGACCCCTTCGAGGGCGGGCTGACGATGAAGGCCCAGCCGGGCGACAAGCCCATCCAGCGGCTGAACGCGATGTCCGGCGGCGAGAAGTCCCTGACCGCGCTGGCCTTTATCTTCGCCATCCAGCGGCACAACCCCGCGCCGTTCTACGCGCTTGACGAGGTCGACGCCTTCCTCGATGCGGCCAACGCCGACCTCGTGGGCGAACTGGTGGACGAACTCGCCGGGGACGCTCAGTTCGTCGTCGTCTCGCACCGCTCGGCCATGCTGGAGCGGTCCGAGCGGGCCATCGGCGTGATGATGCAGGGCGACAACGTGAGCGCCGTAACTGGCATCGACCTCTCTGGCGAGGGCGACGGCGACGAGGAGGTGCCCGCTGATGACTAGCGAGGGGAGCGAGCCGTCACGCGGCTCGGACTCGCGAGCGGGGAGCGACGCGACCCGCGAGACGGAGGAGCAACGCGACGGAGGTCCCTCCGACGCGACGGACAACCAGCCGGACGACATCCCGCTCAACATCACCGGGCACGAGGACCGCGAGCCGCCAGGTGGCTCGGACGACGCGGCGGCGCTGCTGGGCGACTCCCCCGACCCAGACGACGAGACAACTGCACAGGACAGCCCCGAAAGCGACCGGACGACTGACGAGGACGAGGACGAGGACGAAGACGTCGAACCCGTCGAGGTGCTGGTCCAGCTCGCCGACGACGGCGAAATCGACCCGTGGGACATCGACGTGGTGCGGGTCACCGACAAATTCCTCGACCGCATCGACGACGCGGACCTGCGCACGTCGGGGCGGGCACTGTTCTACGCGAGCGTCCTGATTCGGATGAAAAGCGACGCGATGCTCGGCGAGGGACAGACTGAGGAGGAACCGGCCGAGCCCTGGGAGCAGGCGATGCACGAGGACGCCCCCATCGAGGACCCGGACCCCTTCGCCGCCCTCGAGTCGGAGATGGACCGCCGGCTCGAACGCCGCCGCGCCCGGGGGATGCCACAGACGCTCGACGAACTGGTCCGGGACCTCCGGGATGCCGAGCGGGACTCGTGGTGGAAAGAATCTCGGGAGTACGACACCAGCGACTCCCCGAGCGGCTTCGACCGCGGGACCCAAGAACTGGACTACCGTGGGGCCGACGACATGCGACTGGACGAGGAGCCGTCGGCTGCTGACGTGACCGGAACGGCCCACGCCGAGAACATCGACGACATCATCGCCGATGTCCACGACGCCGTCCGCGAGCAGTACGACAAGGGCCGCGAGGAGGTGCTGTACCGCGAGGTCGACACCGCTGGCGGGACTCGCGTCGAGACGTTCCTCGGATTGCTCTTTTTGGCTCACCGCGGACAGGTCCGACTCCAGCAAGACGACCTCTTCGGCGACCTCTGGATTCGGGACCCAAACGCCGCGACTGGGTCGGACGAGGCCATCGCGGACTGACTGGTTCAGCTGCGTATGGCTCTCCGTGCGCACAGCGAGGCCAGCAAACAGGTTCAAACGGGTCGAACCCTAAACGGGAGTAATGGCGACCCAGTCCTCGCCGCCGGAGTTGCCGGACCCGGAAACGCTCGCAGACACCTTCCACGTCTACGAGGTCGACAGGACCGCAGAGGACGGTATCCGGTACTACGGCGAGCCGATGACCGAGTCAGAGCAGGTCATCCACCGCATCGCGCCGGCGTTCCGCCAGCGCGGGTATCGCGTCGCACTCAAGCGAGAGATGGGCGAGTGGGTATTGATCGCACAGGAGCGGTCGCTCGGCGTCGACGGTATCCCGTGGTTGAACGTCGGACTCGCCGTCCTGACGCTGCTATCGACGCTGTACGCCGGGACTCGCTGGTACGGGCTGTCAGTTCTTGAAGACCCGACAGCGATGCTCGCGGCGTGGCCCTTCGCCGCGGCAGCGCTCGGTATCCTCGCGGTCCACGAGTTCGGGCACTACGTCATGAGCCGCTACCACGAGGTGGAGGCGAGCCTGCCGTACTTCCTGCCGTTCCCGAACGTCCTCGGGACGCTGGGGGCGGTCATCAGCATGAACGACCACATCCCCGACCGCAAGGCGCTGTTCGACATCGGCGTCGCCGGTCCGCTGGCGGGCTTGGCCGCCACGGTCGTCGTGACTGCTATCGGCGTGACACTCCCGCCGGTGGAGGTGACACGCGGCATCGTCACGAACATCGAACTCGGCTACCCGCTCCTGCTGCAGGGCATCGCCGCGGCGATGGGCGAGCCGCTGGAGTACGCGAACCCGCAGGTCCTCCCGAACCCGGTCGTCATCGGCGGCTGGGTCGGCGCGTTCGTGACCTTCCTGAACCTCCTTCCGGTCGGCCAGCTCGACGGCGCACACGTCGCCCGGTCGCTGTTCGGCGATCGCCTGTCGCTGGTCCAGCTGGCCGTCCCCGCCGCCCTGTTCGGGCTCGCGGCCTACCTCGTCGTCTTCGAAGGAGGGCGGGCGGCCGGGCTGTGGGCGTTCTGGGGAATTCTGGCGCTGGTGTTTGGGCGGCTGGGCTCCGCGACGCCGCTGGACGAGACGCCGCTGGGACTGGGCCGCTGGGCTGTGGGCCTGCTTACGTTCGTCCTAGGGATGCTCTGTTTCGTCCCGGTGCCGCTGGTCATCACGATGTAGCGCCCGACCGGGACTCACAGCCCGTACGGGTCGTATTCAGGCCTGTTGTCGGCGTCGGCAGGAAGGTCGTAGCCCTCCCGGAACTCGGCGAGTAGCTCGTCAGCGGCGGCAGTAAACAGCACGGCGACGCCGTAGGGGCGGGAGTACGAGTCGGCATCGGGCGGGTCGGGGTCAATGAAGATAGCGTCTGTCGGCGGCTCGCCGATACCGGGGAGTTCGGTCAGCAGCGACTCCATCGGAACAAGACCGGTGAGCACACTCGGGACGAACGCGCCGCCGGGCAGCGGCGCGCGCGGCTGGACGAAACACTCCGCGACCTGCTCGCCGTTCTCTTCGAGCACGGTGCTCGCCGGGCGTTCGAGCCCGGGTTCCCAGAGCGCAGCCGCCACTGCCGGGATTTCGGCGTCGACGGCGAAATCCATCGCAACGCGGTCAAGCCGCTCGAACGAAAGCAGCGACCAGGCCTCATCCGAATCATCGGGGTCGCCGCCCAGTGTCGCCTCGACGAGATCGCCCGTCCGGAGGTCGTCGACCGCCGGTTGTCGCTCGCCGTAGCCGGACTGGTACACGGTGTAGAGTCGCGTTGCATCAGTGTCGAACAGATTGATATGTGGGACCGCGTTGACGACCCGGTAGACCCTGAACACACCCGTGCGCTCGTCCATATTCCCCCGACGCGCTCCACCGTCAAGACTCCGCGGACTCGCCGCCGGTCAGTCGGTCGCCATCAGCCGGAGCCACTCGGTCAGGCAGTCGTCGCTACAGTGGTGGTGGCGCTGTCGGCCGCCGGTCGTGTCCACCACGCCAGTGACGAGGTGCCAGTCGTCGGCGTACACGTGGCCGCCACAGACCACGCAATCGCGCACTGTCTCGTCGTCCGTCTCTTTCCCGACTGACACCGTCTTGACGTAGTAGGTCCCGCCGAGAGCGTAAGGCGTTGGCAATTTCATCGATGCAGTCTGGGGACCACACCCCCCTAAATGACGGGGTAAAACCGTCCGGTCCGTCACAACACGGAGGTAGCTTCGGCTCTAAGCGACAGACATGAGTCACTCCACAGATCTTCCAGATCCGGACCCAGAACAGCTCCGCCTGGCCATCGAGCGGCTGCTCGACGAGACGGTTGACCGCAACGAGCCACTTCACCTCTCGGCCGACGAGTTGTCTGTCTCTATTCCGATGCAGTTCGGCTCGGATGCCCCGCAGGCGACGTGGCGGTTCGACGGCGACGTGACAGTCTCAGTCGATGGTGTTCGGGGGCCGCTGAGAGAATGGGTCGATCTCGTCGACAGTCGGTCCGCGGACACAAAGTGAGAGCCAGCACAACGCGAAGAGCGCCCCCCAGAACATTGCATGCGGTGTGGGAGTGTCGCCTGTTCTTGTGAAATAGGCCACAGTTCTTACGGTCCCATCTCATTTCGGTGTAGTCCAATCGCCGAGTGGACACGGCGGGACGCCACCAACTGTGTCTGTCAACGGAATCTCCTGGTCCTTGCCGCCGTGTCCGCCCGCCCATCCCATCGTCTACCTGCTGTTGACCGTCCGCACCCCGTAGGTCGCTAGACACGCCACAAACGCGATGGTGCCGAGTTTCCCGCCGAACCCTGCGAGGTACGGCATCGTTCCGACGTAGAGGCCGCCGGCGAGCAGTCCGGCTCCGAAGGTTGCTCGCTCGCTCGGCAGCCGGTTGGGGCTCACCATCCCGACGAACGAGGCACAGAACGCTACAGCGGCGACCTGGCCGCCGACCGGTAACAGCGCCGGCGCGAGCAGACCGACGACCAACCCGACGACCGCCGATCCGACGACGGGGCCATGGTCGAGGCGGACGCTCACGACGAAGGTCAAGGCTGCGGCGACGCCAGCTACCGCGACGAGTGCGACCGCCGTCACCGGGTCCGGGAGCGCTGCTGGCTCGGCCGGGTTCGTGCCCGTCGTCAACGCGACCGTCCCGCATCCGACGAACGCCGTCGTGCCGAGTTTGCCGCCGAACCCGTCGAAGACGCGTTTGGCCGCGACGAAGATGACGCCGGCCATGAGACCTGCGGCCGCGACCGCCAAGCGGCCCACAAAGACGCTGGGGGCGACCATCCCGACGAACGACCCGCAGTACACCGGAGCGCCGTACGTCGGCACGAACAGCCCGGCTAGCAACCCGACCAGCGCCGAGGCGACGACCGGCCCCAGGCCGGCCTCGACCGCGAGCCAGCGCGTGACCGGCGCGGCGACCGCGACGGCGTGTAGATTCACGATATCGGTCTCTGTCACGACGAAGCCGCCGTCAGTCACGACACGTCTGGCCTCCCCGGCCGTCACGTAGCCGATACAGACCGCTGGCAGACAGGCGAGTGTGATGACCCAGGGCAGAGAGTGCGCGTGAACCAACTCTGCGACACCGCTCGCGGCCGCAACCGTAACCGTCGACGCCGCTACCGCGAGAGTACTCGCTCCGAAAAGATGCGCCGTCCGACGCATGCAACGAGGGTAAGGAATAGTGACGGAACCACACCGTCCCTGCATATACGGGCTGTACTCCGACCCCACACCTCGCTGGTGAGTATCCAGGGCATACTTGCAGAATATACCTACAGAGTGCCGAGAAGCTACATCGACGGACTATGAACGGGTTGGGGCCTCGCTTGGCTGTGAATATCAACGAATCGCCGAGACAGCGACCTCAGACGGGGCCCAACGACTCACCGAGGCTGCTCAGTCGCTCCCGCCGTGCGAGTGGCCGACGAGCAGCGAAACTGCGTTACAGACGACGAGTGCGACGAACGCTGTCCGCGTTGCTCCGGAGTGCAGTCCGGTGACCAGTAGCGGGAGATAGAGAAACGGGAGTGCAATCGCTGTCCAGAATGCGATACCTCGAACGGCGGAGACGAACGGCTCGTCGAACTCCGGAATGGACTCATCAAACTGGGCGAGTAACTCGTATGCGGACGAACTTGACATGTGGGAGGGACCTGTCCACGACTTCCACTGGAGATAGCTTATAACCTCTAGAGGTTTCCGCCCGTTTCGCTTCGTTTCACACACAGCGACACCCCAGCAGCTCATTTTACTACAGTCTGAGCGGCGCTTAGACGTTTTATCCGCGTTGCAGATGCTGTGTGATACGCGGTGGCACTTCCGCTTTCGGTGACAGCTCTGGATGGCGTATTCGACCGATTACGGTCCGAGTAGTGACACGGTTACGTCGTGGTCCGTATCCACTAGTGTCGTGCTATCGACGACGTGATCAGGCAGGGACTCACGCCACTCGGCGAGCCGTTGTTCGTGGTAGGTCCGATGGCGTTCCACCGAGTACGTCTCGTCGTCCGCGTCTCGAAGTTCGTCGGCGGTGTCGTCGGGCGTCGGATACGACGGTGCGTCCGTCGCCAGTAGTGAGTCGGGCTGGATGTGTATCGGCTCATCGTCGTCGTCGGGCTGGACGACGTGGAGACGCGCTCGCATCCGACCGCTGAACGGCGGTGTGACGCGCAACACGGTCTCTGATCCGTCCGCAGTCGCTTCAATGGCTGCGACGAGGTCAGTTGCGTTTATCGCAATTGATTTGATGTCTGTCGGATCTGTGTCCATGGCTGAGTCTGTGGGTTCCATTGGTTCAGGCTGTTACATTCGGTTGCTGTAGTCCCAGGTGTGGAGGCGGTCGGGCGTGATAGTGATCTGTATCTCGCGGCGGTCAGGTGCAAGCAGTCGTTCGGCCAGCGGCGAGTCAGTTCCGCCGAGATACCGGTGTAACAAGTCAGTGAGAACGGTTTTATCCTCGTCCGCTGTCATCGTCGCTGTCCCGTTACCCCTGACACCGCAGTACGGCGGCTCGTTCGTCGAAACCTCGAACGAGACGTCGTCGTCGTAGTCGAGGTAGTCGACGACTGCCGCGTCCGCGCCAGTCGCACACTCGAAGGTCCCGTCGACGAACCGGTACCACAGCGAGAGCATCCAGGGCCTGTCTGCTGGAGTTTGACACCCGAGGCGGAGTGGCACAGTCTCGGCGCTGAGAAACTGTGCCATTTCCTCGCTCGTCCACGGTCCGGAGACGGTCACCATACACACAGCGTACGGTCGCCGCTATGTTAACATCTCTGGCATGAGTCACTGCATTGTGACAGTACAGTCGCATAAAATGGCAATAGAACAACTGCTACATTCTCAGAATTGATAATATACTGGATAGCTTTATCTTGTTGTTCAGGAAAGTCTCGGTGAGAGCAGTACGTGAGTCGACAGGAGGGATAACAAGTGCAAATGCGTGGTGAGACGGAGGAAGCAACGGTACTCGTGGTCGACGATGAACAAGACATCGCAGATCTGTATTCGACGTGGCTGCTGACTGCACACGACGTTCAGACCGCATACAGCGGTACGGAAGCGCTCGAGTTAGTGGACGCGTCGGTCGATGTCGTTTTTCTGGACCGGCAGATGCCCGACATGAGCGGTGACGAAGTGCTCGACGCTATCGCACAGCAGGGCCTCGACCCGGCAGTGGTGATGGTGACAGCCGTCGACCCGGATTTCGACATCGTCGAGATGCCCTTCGACGAGTACCTGACCAAGCCGGTCGGCCGTGATGACCTCCTCGACACTGTCTCGGAGATGCTCGTCCGAACCACGTACGATGAGCAGGTCCAGGAGTACTTCGCCGTGGCTTCAAAGAAGGCAACGCTAGAAACGCAGAAGAACACGCCGCAACTCGAAGCGAGCGACGAATACCAGAGCGTCAACGAGCAGTTCCACGAACTCCGTGACAGAGTCGACGCCACGGCTGCAGAGATTGACGATTTCGAGTCTGTTTTCCAGCAGTTCCCCGGCAGCGGTCTCTCGTCTGGGTGACCGCTGCCGATTCTTGCTCAGTGAAATCGCTCCACCCACCGGAGCTGCCATGACGAACGTAACGGCGTTTGGGAGCCACTCACCGCTGCGGCGACCTGCTCGCTCGGAACACCATTCTTTCAACCGACACAACGCCATCTGTCCGGCTCCGTGACAGAGAGCTGGTCGCTATTGACCGATGTGATCTGGAAAATGCCCGGGGAGGGCTCCGAACCCTCGATCTCCGCATGGCCCAGGTCTGGGGCGTGACGAGCGCCCCGGGGTCATGACGGGTTGCACTGCCGCATGAGTCGAGAGACCCTATGAGTGCGGCGCTATGTCCAGCTAAGCCACCCGGGCGCGGGTGCATTCAGCCGTTGGCCGTTAGCCGTCTTGAAGGTTCTCATCTCCACCGGGACTGTGGCACAGTCCCACGCTGCGTGGGCGCATCGTCGCTGATACTCGACCCGCGGATTTAAGCCATCACGCAGGTATGCAGCCAGTATGGAGATACCAGACCTCGTCCAGCAGGAACTCGGGGACGAGGAGATCCGGGGCGGTGTCAACCTCGGCGACGAAGACGCGGCCTGTTTCACACCGACCCGGACGCTCGTCTACCGCGGTGAGGGTCTTCTCAGCGACGAGAAGGTCGCCAGCTATCCACACGACTTCGAACGGCTCACGGTTTCGGCCGGTCGGCGAAAGACCAAGTTCTCGCTCATCTACACTGGTGAGAAGCTTGAGCTGTCCGTTCCCGGCAACCGCAGCGACGCCGTCCTCGAACGGCTACTCGAAGGTAAGCTCGCCGTCTCGGGTGGTATTGCCCCGGACGAGAGTCTCGCCGGCGTGTTCCGGTTCAGCGAACTCACGCTGGTGGTTACCGACCGCCAGTTGCTCAAGCACATCGGTAACGTCACCTGGGATGCCGACTACGAAGCGTTCTCCTTCGACGACGTGACCGGCCTTGAGTTCGAAGAGGGCAGCGTCGCTACGGCGGTCGTGCTCTCGTTTAACGAGCGACCGGAGCGCATCAAGGCTCCGTCCGAGCAAGCACCGATGGTCCGGAAAACGCTCGAAGAGGCCCTCTTCGCGTACCACGACGTCGACTCGCTTGCCGACCTCAACACCAAAGTCGGGGCCGACCCAGACGAGAGTGCAGACGAAGCTGGCAACGGGCTCGGCCTGGAATCCGGCATCGACCCCCTTGTGAGCAATGACGAGGAGGGCAGTGATGAGTCCGAGACTGCATCTGCGAGCACCAGCACGCAGGCCGCGACCCAATCGACCAGTGAGCAGGGAACTACCGCCGAAGCCACGACGGAGACACGATCCACTGGCACAGCAGGCATAGACACCGACTCGGTCGAGCCTGACACCGCTGCAGACCCCGATATCGCTGAACTCGAAGCACAGGTCGCCGAACTGACCGCTGCTGTCGAGGCCCAGAACGAACAGCTCCAAAAGCAAGAGCGAACAATCAAACAGCTCATCAAGGAACTCCGGCAAGGCCGCTGAGTCGTCTGTTTTGACTGGAGCTGTACTTTTGAGGCCGCTTGGCTAATGAAGTCGTGGGTGCAGCCACGACCTCGCTACCTGCAGGTCGTACCGTCCCAGTCACAGAATCAGGACCGTCCCCTAAGATTGCGCTGCTCACGGCTCCTTGCGTCGCCGTTCGCATCAACGAGGGTCGCTCCCTGCGGTCGCTCCTTTGCTCGCGGGTCGTTCCTCCCCGCTCGCCCGACCGAGGCCGTGGCCTCTGTCGCGGCTACGGCCCCGCTACTCCCGCCCTAACACTTTCCGAATACACGTCGACCCGAACGGGCCCAGTTCGCCACCGTCGAACTGGACGAAGTGACCCGTGTTGATAGCTGCACCACAGCGCTGACACGAGAACTCTCCTTCCCGGACGACCACGTCGCTGTCGAAGTTCACGTACGACCCCTGTGACCGCGGGCGGACGACACCGTTCTCGCGTTCGATGAGGCCCCGCATCACGGCGGTATCGAGTATCTCGCGCTGGACCTGTGGGTTGGTCGTCACCGTCTCGATACGGTCGAGGGCGTCAGCGACGGACAGCTCACCGTGTTCCAGATGGGCGAGCAGTTCGACGCCGAGTTCGACCGGGTCTCGCGTCTCGGACACAACCACCGATTCAACCCCGAACAACGTAAAAGATACCACAAAGCGTTTGTCGATTGCTGCCGCTCAATTGGGTAGATGGACCGCCTCGCGAAGCGACAGCTGGTCGGGACTGCTGGGCTGGTGGGAGTCGTCGCCATTGCGACGACGCTGCTCACGCCCGAGCGGGTGGTAGCTCAGATGCTGCACCTGGCCGACCACCCTGTCTACCTCGCGGGCGTCATCGTCGGCCTGTATCTCATCCGCCCGTTCTTTGCGTGGCCCACGATGCCGCTGTCCGCGTTCGTCGGGTTCGTCCTCGGCGTCAAGTACGGCTTCCCGGTCGCGCTGATGGGGGCACTCGTCACGTGCCTCATTCCCTACCGGTTCGCGCTCCGGGCTGGTGAACAGGGCGGGATGTTCGGCTGGCTGGGCGACTCCGGCCGCCGGATCATCGAGGTAACCGGCGAGATGCGGGGCGTCCTCGCAGCGCGGCTCTCACCGGTTCCCGCGGACCCCGTGTCCTATGGGGCCGGGTTCGCCCGCGTCTCGCCGCGTTCGTTCGCTGTCGGGACCTTTCTCGGAGAGATTCCGTGGGTTGCCGTCGAGGTTACTGCGGGCGCGTCGCTGCGGTCGTTGACGCTCACCGGCCTCACTATCGACGCGCTCCCGCACGTCCTGCTGTTTTCGGCGGCGCTGGCCGTGTTGGTGCTTGCGGGACCGGCCTATCGCCACGTCAACGCTCCGAACTCGTCGTGAACTCGAACCGCGCGCCACCGCTTTCGCTCTCTGTCACCGACACCGACCAGCCGTGAGCCTGCGCAACCTCGGTGACGATTGCCAGCCCGAAGCCGGTCCCCGTGTCGCTCGTGGTGTAGCCGCGGCCGAACACGTCCTGTCGCTCCTCCGGCGAGATTCCGGCTCCGTCGTCGGCGACGTAGAAACCGTTGTCTGTCGTCCCGACGGAGACCGTTATCGGTGCGACATCATCCGTCGAGGCCCCGTGTTCCACGCCGCCGTCGGTCCCTGACCGACTGCTCGTGGACCCATGTTCCACACTGTTTCGGAACAGATTCTCGAACACCGTCCGGAGCCGTGCCGCGTCGGCCTCAACCGTCGCCGTTCCGTGCTTTTCCAGCCTGGCTTCGCCTGTTTCGACATCGGCCCAGGCCTGCCCAGCGAGAGCGGTGAGATCCACCATCGCCGTCTCACCGACCGTCTCGCCCTGTCTGGCGAGGGTCAGCAGGTCGTTGATGAGGTCGTCCATCCGGTCGGCCGCGGACTCCGCCGCTTCGAGGTGCGATACGTCGCCCGACGTCCGAGCGGCCGATATCCGCCCTTTGACCACGTTCAGCGGGTTCCGGAGGTCGTGGCTCACGACGGAGGCGAACTCCGCGAGCTGTCGCTCTCTCTCTTTCCGGTCGCTGATGTCGCGGATGACGCCCGCCGTGCCGTTGAACTCTCCATCGGCTGCCGGAAGTAACGCGATGTGAATCTCGATAGGGGTGTGCTCCCCGTCCTGGTCGACGATATCGGTTTCGAAGGTCACGTTCTGCCGGGTCGGCTCGGATAGCATGGTCCGGATGAGGTCGCTACCGCGGTCGATGTCATCACCAGCCATAATCGTGGAGATGTGTTCACCGATGAGGGTATCCGGCTCGAAGCCCGTCAGTCGCTCTATCGCCTCGTTCGCGTAGGTGAACACGCCCTCGTCGTCGAGGGTGTACACCGGGTCGCCGACGGCCTCGATAATCGTCTCGTAGCGTTCGAGTTCCCGCTTGCGCTGCTTTCGGGCCGTTGTCTCACGCATCACACCGACCGAGCCGTCGAAGGTCCCATCATCGTCGAACAGTGGTGCGATCCTGTCCTCATTGATCCGGACCGTCCCGTCAGCCGATATCGTGCGCATCTCGTAGGACGCCCACGTTCGCTCGTCGTCGAGCAGGTCACGAATGAGGTCTGCCGCTTCCTCGACGTCCGCGTCGGGCATGAACCGGGCCGGATTCGAGCCGATGATTTCCGAGCGGTCGTACCCCAGATGGACGGCCATCGCCTCGTTCACCATCTCTATGGTCCCGTCCCTATCGAGGACGTACATCGGGTCTCCGACGTTTTCAACTAGCGTGCGATACTCTCTGAGTGCCCGCTCTCGACGCTTCCGCTCGGTGATATCCCGGCCGATTCCAGCAATCCCGAACGGGTCACCGCGCTCGTCCTCGATGAGCGAGCCCTTGAACTCATACTGGAGTTGCTCGCCGTCAGCCGTCTCAACACCTGCCTCGATGGTTCCGTACCCGGTCTCCAGCGTCTCCTCGAATATCCGCCACAGTTTGTCGTGGTCAGAGTCCACAATGAGCTCGTCAATTCCTATCGACGCTAATTTCTCGTTGGTGTACCCGGTCACCGACGGGACGGTGTCGTTCCATCGGACCAGGCTCCCGTCGGTAGCGACCACGTAGAACATATCGTCGATAGAGTCGATGAGCTTCTCGGTAAATGCCCGCTGATCCGCGAGTTCCCGTTCGCGCTCCTCGCGTGCGGTCACGTCGGTGATGAATCCTTCGAGGATTTCGACGCCGTCGTCGTCAGTGTCGACGACACGCCCGCGTTCCCACATCCAGCGAGTCTCACCGTCGGCCGTCTCAATCTGGTAGGAGACTTCGAACGGTTCGTCGGCGGCGATACAGGTCTGGACTGTCTCCCAGAGACGCTCTGTCTCGGAATCCTCTATGAGCGTGCCCCAAGAAACGTCGCCACTCTCGAGCGCCGCCGAACTGTAGCCGACGAGTTCCGCTGCACCGTCGCTGACGAACTCCATTGGCCAATCGGGTTCGTTCCGCGCGCGATACACCATTCCCGGAAGGTTCGAGATGAGCGTCGACAGCATCCGCTCAGACTCTTCGAGCGCGGTCTTGGCCCGTCGTTCCCCCACAGCCCGCTCGATACGGTTCGCGAGCACGGCGTACTGGTCCGTTCAGACTCCCTTCTGCAGGTATTCGGTGACGCCGGCAGAGATCGCGTCACTCGCGATTTCCTCGCTTCCTTTGCCAGTAAAGAGGATAAACGGGAGTTCCTCGTACTCCTCGCGAACGACTCTCAGAAACTCGAGTCCGTCCATGCCCGGCATGTCGTGGTCGCTGACGACACAGTCGAACGCGTGTTCAGACAGTCGCGCTAACCCGTCGGCCGCACTTCGTTCGGTACAGACAGAGATGGCGCCGTGCGTTTGCTCCAGATGGACCGCAACGAGGTCACCGAGGTCGGGGTCGTCGTCGACGTGCAGCACCGAAATCTCCTCCCCGTGACCACTCATACCACTCTTTTCATTGTTCCAAGCTAATAAACCCGTGAGCGTCTCGTCAGTAGAACGTGTCGGCGCAGTCGTACACGACCCCGTGTTCCGGACAGACGTACTTGCAGTGTCGGTGGTACATCGCCCGTTCACAGAGCGGGCAGGGCCGACCGCCGGGCTGCTCGTCCATGATTCCGTAGACCAACCCCGCTCGCTTATGTCTTCCGGAGTTTCGGAACGGAATCTGGGTGAAATTGGAACAATCTCTTTTGCCGGGTAGACCGTCAGTGCAGCCGTGACTGACGACCTTCTCGACTCTCCCGGCGGGCGGCTGCTGGTCAGTGTCGTTGCAGCCGTCGCGGGCCTGGCCGGCTCCTACGCGGTCACTGGCTACGCACCTGCGTTCATCGCCTCGCCTATCGAACGGACGCTCGCACGGTCGATGCCCGGCATCATCGTCTCGACCGCCATCTCGACGCTTGGCAGTCTCGGCCAACAGTTGAATCTCCTGTTCGCCATCGCGCTCGCTGGGCTGTTCATCGCACTGGCGGCCAGGGCAGCCATCCTCATCGGGCAACTGGCGAATAACCGCGCCCTCCCTGTTGTCGGAACGGCTGTCGTCACCTGGGCTGTCAGCGTCGTTCTCACCGGCGAAGTCGTCCTTGCCGCTGGCCCGGCGGTCCCCGCCGCCGCCGTCGTCGGCCTTGCGCAGCTCCTTGACGGACTCAGTGGCTCGGTGTCGCCGATATCCTCGAAACGACGGCGGGCGCTCTCGACGGTCGGTGCTGCTGTCGCCGCGGCAACGGTCGGCTACACGGCTGGTAACCGGCGTCCGGTCGCCGCGATGGGTGACGACGCGCCCGTACTGAATGCGCCGGGGGCAGACCTCAACGATGTCGACGAGAAGCTCGCCGTCGCCGCGGAGTCCTCGCTTGGCTTTGGCGACATAGACCCGCTGGTCAGCGAGAACTTCTACGAGGTCGATATCAACTCCATCGACCCGCAGATCTCGGCCGCGGACTGGTCGCTCTCTATCACTGGTGCCGTCGAAGAGGAGATCACGCTCGACTACGGGGACATCCTGGAGATGGACGCCGAAAACCGGTTCGTCACGCTCCGCTGTGTCGGCGAGAGTCTGAACGGCTACAAGATAGACAACGCGCTATGGACCGGCGTTCCCGTCGACAGCCTGCTCGAAGAAGCCGGCGTCCAGAGCGGCTGTGAGTGTGTGATGCTCCGGGCCGAAGACGACTATTACGAGGAGTTCCCCATCGACGCGCTCAGGGGCGGGATGCTCGCCTACGGAATGAACGGGAAGATACTCCCGCGCGGCCACGGCTACCCCGTCCGGGCGCTGGTCCCCGGCCACTGGGGCGAGGTCAACGTCAAGTGGCTCTCGGAGATCGAAATTCTCGACGAGGAGGCCGACGGCTACTGGGAGAAACGCGGCTGGCAGGGGACCGGGCCGGTGAATCCGGTCGCCAAACTCCACCACGAATCGATGCTTTCCGACGGCCGGCGGCGGATCGGCGGCCCCGCCTACGCCGGCCTGCGCGGCGTCCAGCGCGTCGAGGTCTCCACCGACGGCGGCGAGACGTGGGCGGACGCAACGCTCTCGGACCAACTGCCGGCCGCCAGCGGCGACGGCCCCGCCGAGGACGCATGGCGACAGTGGGAACATACCTATGACCCGCCGTCCGGCGGCCACACCGTCGTCGTCCGGATGGTCGACCAACACGGCGAGGTACAGCCCGAGGAGGAGACTGACTCCTATCCCAGCGGTGCCTCGGGCTGGGTGTCGAAGCAGTACTCGTAATGCAAAGCGAGCGGCACATACCGCTGTAGTCGCTATCGTGTGTATGGACGAGACGATTGCCGGCGAGGTCATTCACGTCGTCCCGCCGGCCGATCACGAGGACTACGACTTCGAACCTGAGATGGCGTCGCTCGCCGAATCGCGCTACGTTATCGTCTGCCGGAAGGGCGGGACGCCGTCGTGGCTCGAACGGATTGCAGCCTTTCTTCGCCGCCAGCCCATCGAACCAGTCACGCTCGTCGCAGATTCGGCGGCTGAGGAAGGGACAGAAATTACCGCAGCCGTTGAGGAAACGACGATTACCGGCGTGTACGACGTGACCGAGTTCCGGTAGCCGGTCCTCGGCGAGTCAGCGAACGTGAAAAGAACGGCTTCAAGCGCGGCGAATGACAGAGCCGCCTCTCAGGCTGAGACGGTCAGCACTCGGACCAGCCACAGGACTCGCAGGTCTTGCAACCCTCTGAGTAGTACAGCGACAGCGAGCCACAGTCAGGACATTCCGGGCTCTCGCCGGCGTCGATGATGTCCTGCTGGTCGCCGCTCGTGTCGGCTGCGGCGGCCGCACCGCCGTCGGTCTGGGTCTGTGTGGCGGGTTCGGTCTCGCCTTCGGCCTTCTCGGCCGTCTCCTCCAGCGTGGTCTGGTCGGGATAGGCCTTGTCGACGTCGCCGTCGAGGTAGCGACGCAGGGCGGTGCCGATGGCGTCCGGGATAGACTGTATCTGCTCGCCCTTGTCCCAGGCGACCTTCGGCGACCGGATGCCCTGCAGTTCGTCGGCGATTTCCTCGGGGTCGACGCCCGAGCGCAGCGCCGTCGAAATGGTCTTTGCCAGCGCCTCGGTGAAGGAGGCGGTGAAGCCGCCGGAGTTGCCGATGTTGGCGAACAGCTCGAACGGCCGGTCGGCCTCGGGGTCCTCGTTGATGTTGACGTAGAGCTTTCCGTAGCCGGTGTCGATGCGCTGGGTGACGCCATGGAGCACGTCCGGCCGGGTCTGCTTCTTGGCGAACTCGGCGTCGGTGTCGCCGTCGGCGACACTCAGGATTTCCTCAACGGAGTCGTCGAGGGCGGCCTGAACAGCCTCGTCTTCGAGGAAGCCCTCGATGCCGCCGAAGACCTCCTCTATCTGGGCAACGACCTCCTCGGCGTCCATGTCCGAGAACTCCGTGTTCTGGGCGCGCGTTGTCAGCACCTGCTTGCTGCGGGTGCCGTCGCGGTAGTAGGTGACGCCCTTGCCGCCGTGGTCGTAGATGTACTCGAACACTTCGGCTGCGTCCTCGGTCGTGGAGTCGTTCGGGGCGTTGACCGTCTTCGAGATGGCGGAGTCGACGCCCTCCTGACAGGCCACCTGGATACCCGCGTGCTGCTTCGCCGAGAGGTCGCCAGTCGTGACGAACAGCTCGCCGATGGCGTCGGGCACAGTCGTCAGCCCGTCGACGCCGTCGAACTCGTTGTTGGCCATCTGCTCTTGGGCCTCCTGCTTGACGGCCTCGACGTCGATGTCGTTGTCCTCCAGTGCGCGGAGGAAGTAGTCGTCGAACTCCACGAGCATCTCGTCGCCCTGCACGTCGTCGGAGACGTTCTTGTAGTAGGCGACGTTGTAGATCGGCTCACAGCCACCGGTGGTGTTGCCGATCATCGAGGTCGTCCCGGTCGGGGCGATGGTCGTGGTGTTGTGGTTGCGGATCGGGTAGCCGTCCGCCCAATCCTCGGCGTCCTCGCCGGTCTGCTTCTCGAACCAGTCGGGGTAGTCCGTCGGGTTCGCGTACTTGGAGTTCTCCCACTCGGAGAAGACGCCGCGTTCCTCGGCGAGTTCGTGGCTCGTGGCCTTGGACCCGTGGTTGATGTGTCGCATCGTCTGGCGGGCGATCTCGTTTGCCTCCTCGGTCCCGTAGGCGACGCCGAGCTGGATGTACAGCTGTGCGAGGCCCATGATACCGAGGCCAATCTTGCGCATCTCCCGGACCTTCTGCTCGATCTTCTCGACCGGGAAGTCGGACATCGTAACGACGTTTTCGAGGAAGCGGGTGCCGAGTTCGATGCGTCGGTCGAACTCGTCCCAGTCGATCGCTTCCTCGAGGAACGCGTCGATAGCCGCTTCAATCGAGTCGTATTCGTCAGCGTGACGGTCCGACCAGACGCGCCAGTCCGGCGCGTCCGTGGCAGCCAGCGTCGAGAGGTTGATGTGCCCGAGGTTGCAGGCCTCGTACTCTTCGAGGGGCTGTTCGCCACACGGGTTCGTGGCGAGAATCTCGTGGTCGGGGTGTTCCTCGACGTCGAAGGAGTGTTGCTTGTTCACCCGTTCGAGATAGATGACACCGGGCTCGCCGTTCTCGTGAGCGCCCTCGACGATGTCGTCCCAGAGTTCCTCGGCCGGAATCGAGAGCTCCTCGCCGACCTCGACGTGCTCGCCGAGGCCGAACATGTCGTACAGTTCTTTCGTCTCTTCGGTGACGATGTGGGCGTCGCCCGTTCGTGGATTGGTGAAGGTGAATTCTTCGCCGGCTTTCAGCGCCTCCATGAAGTCGTCAGTGACCCCGACGGAGATGTTGAAGTTCGAGAGGTGGCCCTCGACGGCGTTGCGGAGGTGCTTTGGCACCTTTCCGTCGTCGTCAATGAGTTCCCGTGCTTCTTCCAGGGCCTCGGCAAAGGAGTTGTGCGTGAAGTCGTCCGGGTCGTTCAGGCGGAGTGTCTCGGCCAGCGAGACGTCCTTGTTCTTGGCGTGGATGAACTGGATGACATCCGGGTGGGAGACGCGCATGACGCCCATCTGTGCGCCGCGGCGAGCCCCGCCCTGCGCGATGGTCTCGCACATCTGGTCGTAGGTCCGCATGAACGTGATGGGGCCGGACGCGATGCCGCCGGTGGAGCCGACGGGGTCGCCGTACGGGCGGAGCTTCCAGAACGCATAGCCCATGCCACCGCCGGACTGGAAGACCTGTGCGGCCTCCTTGGCGGTCTGGTGGATGTCGTCGATGTCGTCGCCGGGCGAGTCGACGAAACAGGCCGAGAGCTGCTGGAGTTCGTCGCCGGCGTTCATCAGCGTCGGCGAGTTCGGCATAAAGGAGAGCTGCTCCATCTGCTCCTGGAAGGCGTCGGCGGTTGCTTCGACGTGCTCGCGGACGCCCTCGGGCAGTTCTGGCACGACCGTCTCGTAAGCGAACTTGTTGACGTTGTAAACAGAGAGTTCGGTCTCGACATCGTCGTCGACGGACGTTCCCTTGCCGAACACCTCGTCGGCGAGCTCGTCGCGACGCGGGTGGTCGGGCTTCAACTGGTCCGGCGAGACGTGTACGTCGATGTCCTGCTTGTTGGCCTCGAACACTGCTTCGGCGAGCGCGATGTTCTTGGCGACGCGGTCGAAGAGGTCTTCGGGTTCCTCGATGAGGTCACCGTCGGCATCCTTCCGGAGGTAGCGAGCCGGGAGGATGTTGTGGTAGGCGTTGCCTGTGAGTCGCTCTTCGATCGTGTCACCATCGGTACGTTTGATCGGGAGCGTGATCTCGTCGGCGGAAAGGTCGCTGTTACTCATCGCCCGCTCCTCCTCCCGACAGCGGCCGTCTGTCGGTCGATACCCCTCGTCGTAGCTACCCGTGATCCTGTCATTTCTGGCGGCGAATACGTATTCATCGATAGCGTTTAATCCTTCTTGTCTGCGATTCGGTGGCGGCCGTAGCAAGCTCCGGAGTCGCGGCTACGGTGCTCGACGAACTGTGCTGGTGACGCGTGAAACGATAGCCGCGTACAACGGAATAGATGCCGTCGATTCTTCTTAATACTGTCTAGACCGAGGTGAAAGTGAAAACCCATCCTCGTGAACCACCAGACGTGACCGAGATATCCAGTAGAAACAGGCGGGGGTTTGAGCGTTGTGACAGCCGCTCACTAACGGTACGTGGGGAGGTTATAAGACTGTGTCAGACCCTCCGCCCTATTGCGGTTTTGCCAAATCAGTCCTGTCAGTCCGTGCGGTGTCGATATCGCGTGCATGTTCGCTGTTTTGCTCTTGGTTCTTCTAGAACGTGTCCGCTATAGAGTCCGAGAGCGAACTGATTGACAGGCGAGAGGCGGGACGCTTACAGGTCTGTGGACCGAAGGAGAACGCGTGCAGTACGATGGGCTCACCAAGGGAATCGCAGTGGTGTTTGGAGGCCTGACAGTCGTCCTGACGGCGGTGGGCCTCGTAATCAATCCTGCGGTGCTCTTTCTGGCGCTCATGTTCGGGGTGTCGACGTATTTCATGTACTACCACCTCAGCGGGAAGATGGCGGCAAGCCTCTACGAACGGGTTGAGCGACAGGCGGCACAGAACACGGGGAATGCCCGTCGCGGCGGGTTCGGAGCCGGGCCACGAGAGGAGTGGGAACCACCGCGAGACGGTCGTCGAGCACGCCGCTCACAGGCGAGTCAGGGTGGCCAGCGTCGCCGCCAGCGACGCCAGCGCCAACGACGCCAGACAGCGGGCGGCCGGCAGCGCCGACAGCGCGTTCAGTCGTCGGGACCGAGTCCGGCGGAGGCCTACCGACGGCTGGGCCTCGACCCGGATGCCGACCAGAGTTCCATCAAGCGGGCCTACCGGGAGAAAGTCAAAGAGGTCCATCCCGACACCGACAGCGGGAGTGAACGGGAATTCAAGCAGGTGCAGGCAGCCTACGAGACGCTGACCGACGACTGACCACAATTTCCATAAGCGGTGCTCCGAACCGGGACGTATGGACAACGACACGCCGCCCCTCATTGTCGACATCGACGGGACACTGACCGACGAGAACCGCGCAATCGACCCCCACGTCATGCCAGTCCTCCGCGAGTGGCCTGCACGCGTCGTCATCGCCACCGGTAAGGCAATGCCGTTCCCGATTGCCCTCTGTGAGTTTCTGGGTATCGAGCGGACAGTCGTCGCCGAGAACGGCGGCGTCGTGTTCGTCGAAGCGAGCGACGAACTCAGGCTGGAAGGCGATCACGAGGCGGCGTTAGCGGTCGGCGAGGCCTACCGCGATCTGGGCCACGACCTCGGTTTCGGGCAAGTCGATCTGGCAAACCGATGGCGCGAGACGGAACTCGTCGTGTCGCGCGACCGGCCGCTTGAACCACTGGAGGAACTGGCTGCGGCGCGCGGGCTCGTCGTCCTCGACACCGGCTTCGCCTACCACGTGACGGACCCGGTCGTCGACAAGGGGACGGGTCTTGAAGCGGTGTGTGCAGAACTGGGCTTGGAGCCGGCCGAGTTTCTGGCGGTCGGCGACTCGGTAAACGACGCCCAGATGTTCGACCTGGCCGGCGAGGCTGTTGCCGTTGCTAATGCCGATGAGACGGCGCTCGAACGGGCCGACCGAGTGACCAGCGGGAGCTACGGCGACGGCTTTCTCGAAGCGGTCGCGCCATACCGGGAGTGACGGTCGCATGACCGACAGTCTGACCAGTCCCTGTCTGAATGGGCAAGCAGGTGACGGCATCGACACCAGCTAGCACATGGAGCGGCGTCACGCAACCGCGAACCCCGCGTGGCGGCTCAGTCCATGGCCCGTGCTGGCCGCGTCCTTGCGTATAAATATCCGTCCGAGCGCTACTGTGAGAGATACACTCAGCCACCGGATTCAGGAGGGCTCTAGAGCCGTAAATCCGGGGAAGGCTTATGTCTGCCCCACGGTAACGAGGGGATATGAGCCCCGACCGGGCTGTCCTCCGGCGTGCGCTTGACCGCGGCGAGCGTGAGGGCGGCAGCGTCGAGTTCAAAGAACGGCTCACCGAGAACCTCCACCTGTCCGAGGGGCGACTCGAATCTCTCGCGGCGCAGCTGCGCCACCGCGTTCTCTCCGGAGATGGGGAGGCGACGTACGTCGTCGGGGTCACCGACGACGGTGGTCTCGCCGGCATCTCGCCGGCGGAGTTTTCCGAGTCGATGGACGTACTCAGCCTGCTGGCAGAGGAGGCCGGCGCACACATCGAGGATGTCAAAACATGGGGCGTCGATGGCGTCTCGGACGACGGGTCGACCGACACGGACGGCATCGTGGGTGTGGCAACGGTCTCCGAGGGGTCGGTCCTCGCGGACGACGACCACATCGTCGTCGGAACCGCTGGGCACGTCGACCACGGCAAATCCACGCTCGTGGGGTCGCTGGTCACCGGCGACGCCGACGACGGCGAAGGCGGGACCCGCGGTTTTCTGGATGTCCAGCCTCACGAAGTCGAGCGCGGACTGTCGGCGAACCTCTCCTACGGCGTCTACGGTTTCGACGACGACGGGGCGCCGATCCGTATGGACAACCCACACCGGAAGGACGACCGCGCTCGCGTCGTCGAGGAGTCCGACCGACTGGTCTCTTTCGTCGACACTGTCGGTCACGAGCCGTGGCTTCGGACGACGATTCGCGGCCTCGTCGGCCAGAAACTCGACTACGGCCTCCTGACCGTCGCGGCCGACGACGGGGTGACAGAGACGACGCGAGAACACCTCGGTATCCTACTGGCGACGGACCTCCCGACGATTGTCGCCATCACTAAAACCGACCTCGTCGACCAAGAGCGGGTCGCCGAGGTCGAACGCTCCGTCGAACAGGCACTGCGAGAGGTCGACAAGACGCCGCTCCGGGTCGAGCGCCACGGCGTGGACACGGCTATAAACGAGATCTCCGAGACCGTCGTGCCGGTAATCACCACCAGCGCCGTCACCAAGGAGGGACTGGACGACCTCGATGAGATGTTCGAGGCGCTGCCCAAAACCGCCGGCGAGGCGGGCGACTTCCGGATGTACGTCGACCGGACGTACAACGTTCAGGGGGTCGGCGCGGTCGCCTCGGGCACTATCAAGTCCGGCGAGGTCGAAGCCAGCGACGAACTCTTGCTCGGGCCGATGCAGGACGGAAGCTTCCGGGAGGTCGAGGTCCGGTCCATCGAGATGCACTACCACCGGGTCGACGAGGCGAAGGCCGGTCGCATTGTTGGTATCGCGCTGAAGGGCGTCCGCGAGGCGGACATCGAGCGCGGGATGGTCCTGTTGCCGAGCGATGCTGACCCGTCGCCGGTACAGGAGTTCGAAGCTGAGGTGATGGTGTTGAACCATCCGACCCGCATCGGCGACGGCTACGAACCCGTAGTCCACCTCGAAACGGTCAGCGAGGCCGCAGCCTTCTATCCGGACGGCGGGCAGTTGCTCCCGGGCGACGCCGGCACGGCCCGGATCAGATTCAAGTTCCGCTCTTATCTCATTGAGGAGGGCCAGAAGTTCGTCTTCCGTGAGGGCAGTTCGAAGGGTGTGGGCACCGTCACCGACACCGACCCGGCAGAGTAGCGCCCCGCCTCTCTATCTTCCTCTCACCGGTTTACGTCGTCTCCGGTCAGTAACCTGTAGTCGTCATCCGGTCTTTCTGCGAGACCAAACAGCACGGCCCACTCCAACAGACTCGTCGTTCGCTCTCGCCAGACGGCCTCCCAATCGGTGTGCCGCTCGCGCTCCCAGCGAGGAATCTCAGCCCGAAGCGCCTCGAACGCAGCATCGGCATCTACCCCCTCTGAATCGAGAGCAGCGAGGAGCACGTCGACACCGAAGACCGATTCCTCGAAGGCTGTCGCAAGGGCCGCCCGGTCGGGATCAGTCCTCGTCCGGTAGTAACCCCGTTCGCTCTCGGCGACCAGTCCCAGCGCCTGCAGGAACACCAGGTACTCCTGTGCCGTTTTGCGGTCTGACACGTCGGTTGCCGTCTGTATCGCTCGACAGCAGTCGGCCTCGCTGTCGGGGACCAGCGGAATCGCCTCTCTCGCCGTGTCCAGAAACGAACGCGAGCGGGCCGGCGGCGCGACCTTGTAGCGCATACCCGATTACAGGCCGAAGCTCTCGGCTAACACGCTCTCGCTCGTCTCTCCGACGACGTGCGTGTCGCCGCCGACAACATCGATGGTGACGGCGGCCGGGCCGAACAGTTCAACGGGAAGCTCTGTGAAGTCCCAGTCCACGTCCTCAAAGACGCCCTCCAGTGGCTCGCCGTACTTCCGGGCCGCGACGGAGGGGACCTCGTCGAAGCGGTCGAAGGACTCGTCGACGGTGAGATGCACCTCGCTGCCGTAGGCGAGCGCGTCCGTGGTCCGGGCCATCGCAGTCGCTTCGTCGCCGGCGACCGGCGCGACCGGCGCGCGGCCGCTGGCCGACAGCACCGACACCGGGTCGAAGCCGAGTTCGGCAAGCCTGAAGACGGCCAGCTCGGCGGCCCGTGCTGCGGCGACGACACTCCCGGTCACGCTCGCAGTGGCGAACGACGGCAGGAACACGCCCGTCTCGGGGACGCCGGTGCGCTCGGCGACCTGGCTCGCAACGTCCTCATCCGGCAGTTCGTCGGTCTCAAGGGCAAGCACGGCGAAGTCGGCGTCCTCTCGGTAGCCGATACGCTGGAACGCCTCCTCTTCGGCGACCAGCGCACGTGCCGGGCCGCTCCCGAGCGCCTCGAAGCCGTCGACGGCCAGTTCCCAGCCGCCCTTCTGCGAGCACAGTAGGGCCAGTGCCGGGTGGTCTGTCGACAGTTCCACGTGGTTCAACGGTGCGCCGCCGATGGTGTCCATCGTTGACTGGACCGTCGCCAGCCCGGCTGTCTGGATTTCCGCGAGCAACAGGCCAGCTTCGACAGCACCGGGGACCTCGACACCGAAATCCAGCACCGCGGCGTCACCCTCTAGCGCGTGTACGTCGATCGTGAGTTCGTCGGCGAAGTCGATGGCCTCGTCAACGAGTTCCGTGGCCATCCGATTGAGGCTATCCATACGCCGTCTTTGGCAGCCTTCCTTTTAATCTCCGCCTTCGGCCGCGTCGCTTCTGGCCGCCCGACCGAGATGCTCTTCGACGGCCTCGACCTTGTCTTGTGCCTGCTGGTCGACGGTCCGCTTGTCGTCAATCTTCAGGAACGTGCTCACGCGGTCGGTCTGCTCCCCGACAGCCTCGTGGGCGGCGTGGGTGGCCGCGAACAGTTCCTCGCTGTTCTCCGCCTCGATTATCGTCCCCATCGGCGTCGTCTCGTAGTCGACGTCGAACGCCTCCAGCGCCGCGACGGCGTCGGCGACGTACGAGGACATGCTGCCTTCGATGACCGGTGCGACCGAGAGGAACCCTATGCAGGTCACATCGGTTCACACGCGCGCTCGCGACCTAATCGCTGTGGTGTCCTGCAGAAGCCGCCGCCCGAAGCGCTTACTCGGCGTCTTCGACCGGTGCGCCGCGCGCGTTCGTCTTCACGCTCTGGAGGCCCTGTTTCGCCTTCTGCTTCGAGGCGTACCCCTGTCCGCAGTCGGCGATTATCTCACCGTTGTCGTGGCGGAGCCGCCAGCGGGCCTTGTCCCCGCTGTCTTTGAACAGTTCGAACGTCGCCTTGCTACCGCCGTCGTCGGGGGCGGCCTCGTCCTTGGACTCGTCGATGACGTACGCGCCGGGGGCGTTGTTCTTGACGCTCTCGAGCCCTTGCTTTGCCTTCTGCTTCGAGGCGTAGCCCTCGCCGCTGTCAGCGATGATGTTCCCGTTGTCGTGGCGGAGCCGCCAGCGGTACTGCTCGGCGTTGTCCTCGTACACCTCGAACGTGGCCTTACTCGCGACGACCTCGGTCTCGACCTCGCCGTCCGCTTCCTCCCATTCCATCTCGATTTCGAGGGTGACGGTGCCGTCCTCGCGTTCGACCCCGACCTCGAAGTCGGACTCGGCCGGCGGGTCGACGGTCACAGTCTGTGCCTCGTCGGCCGGCACTGGCTCGCCGCGGCTGAGCCTGTTTGCCAACCGCCGGAAGTACGATGCGATTCCCCTTCGACTCCGCGTTTCCTGTGACTCGTGGACCGTCTCGTCTGTCATGCAACCACACTGACGATGGGACAACAAATAATGGTACTCCATACTTAGAGCGGCCTCGGTCTCGCTCAGAACAGCTGACCGAAGTAACAGGGTCTCGGCTGGCACGATGCACCCTCTGGTGGACAGCTGTCCCGCGACGGCCGTAGTAGGTCGTCGAACCGGAACGACGACTGACGGTGCGTACGAAGGGCTACGCGACCCATGCGACAGGTTCCTTCCAATTCGGGGCAGAGAATGCGCTGTGTAAATTCGCTGCTACTCGTCGGGCATTGACACTGTCGATTTCGATAGCATAACAACGAGTGGCACCTGTGAGACGAATCCGTACGTGGGGCATTGCAGAATCAGAGAGAAATGTCGAAGCGTGCCCCGCCGTCGCGGCCCTCACCGATGGTGATTTCCCAGCCGTGGGCGGCGACGATGTCCGTGACAATAGAGAGTCCGAATCCGGATCCGCCGTTACTCGTCGTGTACCCGTGTTCAAGAACAGTCGTCCGGTCTTCTGGGGGGATGCCGCGGCCGTCATCTTCGATATAGAAGCCCGACAGCCCAGTTCCGTCCGCATCGTCGCGTGTGCCAACTCGAATAGTCAGCGGCGTGTCGTTGTGGTCGAACGCGTTCCGAAAGAGATTCTCGAAAACCTGTAGCAGGCGGTCACGGTCTGTCTCAATCACGACATCTCTTGTAAGGTTCAGTTCGAGCGTCCCGCCGTCTGTCTGTGTGTGTTCCCACGCGTCCTCAGCGACGGCAGCGAGTGCGACCCGAGACAAGTCGGTGATGCTCTCGCCCACACGAGCGAGTGTCAGCAATTCGTCTATCATCGTTTCCATCCGGTCGAGGTTCCTCTCCATCGTCTCGACGTGCTCCGTGGGCGCATCATCTCGGACGAAATCGATTCTGGCCTTCGTAACCATCAACGGGTTCCGGAGGTCATGCGAGACGACGCTCGCGAACTGGTCCAGTTTCTCGTTTGACTCTTCGAGCTCTCGCTTTGTCTTTTTGAGTTTCTGCTCGTCGTGTTTCTGCTGTGTAATCTCTCTGGAGATGAACTGGACCGTGTTTGTGTCCCCAGTCTCGCTGAGCGGCGTGACAATGTTGTGAAAGTGACGTACCCCAATGGAATCCTGAAACGTCACCGCGCTCCCGGCGGTAATGGCGCGTTGGCCGTATTCGAGGCGTTCGGACGCTATTTCGGCCGGTAGCGCGTCCGACAACTGCGAGTCGATGAGTTCCGGACGCGTGGTATCGTGTGCCCGCGCCATCGACTTGTTCGCTGCACGGATTCGCCCATCGGTGGAGACCTCCACGATTTCGTCCGGTGTATTGTCGACCAGTTGCTCGTACTTCTGTTGTGCACGGTGTTGTCCGACAACGTTGCGTATCCGCGTGGCGAGCAACTGGAGTCGTTCCCCGTCTATGATTTTCTGCTTCTGAAGGTAATCATCGACACCGGTCCCGATTGCGTCACTGGCTACGTCCTCCCCACCTTGCCCGGTTAGTAGAATAAACGGTATGGCGAACTCCTCACTAACTTCCGTACACAGCTCCAGCCCGTCCATGCCTGGCATCTTGTAATCGCTGACGACACAGTCGACGCGCTGCTCCCGTAGCGATGCAAGCGCTTCCTGCCCTGTACTTGCTGTTTTGGTGGTGAAGCCGTGCGCGTCACTGAGCTTTTCGGACGCTATCTCGACAAAGAAATCACTGTCATCAACGACGAGTACACTGATATCCCCAGCAGAATCCATCGTACCCTCTAACTGGCTTGCAGACTGTTAACTGCCGGGTTTTGTTGTGGATAGATGATAGCTCTACACAGTGAGGACTCGGACGCACAGACGGTGAGACCACGAAACGGTGGTGGTCAAAATTGGTTGTGACAGACATCCGTTGAGGGCGTTGGGCAGAAAAACGGACCCTTGTCCCCACTCGTTCGCAGCCGCGGCTCTTGCTCCGCTCAGGTTTCCGTAATTCAGATCCAAGGACGATCTCGGCTCAAAACGCGACTCGCTCCGCTCATCGGTCTGCGTCGGTAGAAATGCGCTGGCTGGGATTTGAACCCAGGTTGTGACCATGGCAAGGTCACGTGATACCAACTACACTACCAGCGCGCACTTCGTTCGCACTGTCCTTCGCGACCGTAGGTCGCTCAGTACCGGCGCGCATCGCACCTCGTTGCATTCAATTCTGGCGGGGGTGAGAGTAAAAAGCCTTCCGTTTTCCGGGGAAAACCATGGGAAGTGAGGGCAATCATCTCCCCGGCTGAGCGCCGGATCGTGTGATGGCGTCACGGGGCATGGACTTTCGGAAGCGGCAATCCAGCGAACGGTTGCATCGGTCCCGAACCGGCATGACGGACCATGTGAACGCGACGCATCGCGAACGCGAAACGGGGGCTTTTTAAGCCCTGGAAAGGGAGATATCGGCACAGTCTAGTGGCGCGACGTGGAAGCGTCACGGCATGACGACCAGCGTACTCGTGCCGTCTTCCCTCGCACGGGAAGCCGAGGACAGACGCGAGGCAACTCGCAAGCTCGGTTACGTGGCCCGCGCGGCCGCGGTCTACCGGGTTGATCGGCTGACAGTGTATCCCGACCCTGACGGGGCGGGCAAGTGGGAAGACGGGTTCGTCGAAACCGTGCTGCGGTACGCCGCGACGCCCCCACACCTCCGAAAGGAGATGTGGGGTAAGCGGGACGAACTGGAGTACGTCGGCGTCCTGCCGCCGCTCCGCGTGCGTTCACAGACCGGCTCCGGATCTGAGGGTTCGGGGTCGTTAAGACAGGGAATCGTGACCGAGGTCGGAGCTGATGGGCGCGTCCGGGTCAATTGCGGCATGCAACACCCGATCTCCCTGCCCGTCCCAGCGGATATGGACGTGGCACAGGGGGAGCGCGTGACCGTCAGGGTCTCTTCGCGACGGCCGGTCCGGGCGAAACTCGTCGACGCCCCTACAACGGGATTCGACGTTGTCGCCGCGGACCTCGATGCGGCACTCTCGCGCGACGATGCCGGGCTCACTATCGCGTCCTCGCGATACGGCGAGCCGGTAACGTCGACCCGTCTCGGCCAGCTGGCTGAGCGGCGCGACGCCGAGGGCGGCATGACTGTCGCCTTCGGGGCACCCGAGCGCGGGTTACCGTCGATACTCGACGTTGCCCCGGACGCCGTCGGGGGAGACCAGACGAGCGACGAACCAGAAGGGTTCGACCTCTGGCTGAATACGGTTCCGAACCAGGGCAGTGAGGTCGTGCGAACGGAAGAAGCTCTGTTCGCCTCCCTCACCTGTCTAACCCTCACGGAGTAAACGAATGCCACAACCAAGCAGACCACGCAAAGGCTCAATGGGCTTTGGCCCGCGCAAGCGCTCGACGAGCGAGACCCCTCGCTTCAACAGCTGGCCGTCTGACGACGGGCAGCCGGGCGTCCAAGGGTTCGCCGGCTACAAGGCAGGCATGACACACGTCGTGCTTGTCAACGACGAACCCAACTCCCCCCGCGAGGGGATGGAGGAGACTGTCCCCGTGACAGTCATCGAGACGCCGCCGATGCGCGCCGTCGCCCTGCGAGCGTACGAAGACACGCCGTACGGTCAGCGTCCGCTGACGGAAGTCTGGACCGACGAGTTCCACTCGGAGCTCGACCGGACCCTAGACGTTCCGGAGGACCACGACCCGGACGCTGCTGAGGAACAGGTACGTGACGCACTCGAGGCCGGTGACCTCGGGGACGTGCGAGTTATTACGCACACCGTCCCCGACGCCGTCCCGAGCGTCCCGAAGAAAAAGCCCGACGTGATGGAGACTCGCGTCGGCGGTGGGTCCGTTTCGGACCGCCTCGACCACGCCCTCGACCTCGTCGAGGACGGTGGTGAACACGCCATGAACGACATCTTCCGCGCCGGCGAGTACGCCGACGTGGCCGGTGTCACGAAGGGCAAAGGGACGCAGGGTCCCGTCAAGCGGTGGGGCGTCCAGAAGCGGAAAGGCAAACACGCCCGCCAGGGATGGCGTCGACGGATCGGCAACCTCGGTCCGTGGAACCCGTCCCGTGTGCGCTCGACGGTCCCCCAGCAGGGGCAGACCGGTTACCACCAGCGCACCGAGCTCAACAAACGTCTCATCGACATCGCTGACGGCGACGAAGCGACCGTCGACGGTGGCTTCGTCAACTACGGCGAAGTCGATGGGCCGTACACGCTCGTGAAGGGCTCCGTGCCCGGTCCGGACAAGCGCCTGGTGCGCTTCCGGCCCGCGGTACGTCCGAACGACCAACCGCGCCTCGACCCCGAGGTGCGCTACGTCTCCAACGAATCGAACCAGGGATAACCTATGCAGGCAACAATCTACGACCTGGACGGCACCACAGACGGCGAGGTCGACCTCCCGGACGTCTTCGAGACGCCGGTTCGGCCCGACCTCATCGGCAAAGCTGTACGTGCCGCACAGGCCAACCGGAAGCAGGACTACGGGTCCGACGAGTACGCCGGCCTCCGAACGCCGGCCGAGTCCTTCGGTAGCGGCCGCGGGCAGGCACACGTCCCGAAGCAGGACGGCCGTGCCCGCCGCGTCCCGCAGGCGGTCAAGGGGCGACGCGCCCACCCGCCGAAAGCCGAGAAGGACCGCTCGCTCGACCTCAACGACAAGGAACGGCAGCTGGCCGTTCGCTCGGCGCTGGCCGCGACGGCCGACGCCGACCTCGTCGCCGACCGCGGCCACGAGTTCGACCGTGATGAAGTGCCCGTCGTCGTCTCCGACGACTTCGAGGACCTCGTCAAGACGCAGGAAGTCGTCTCGCTGCTGGAAGCGCTCGATGTTGACGCCGACATCGAACGCGCCGACGAGACGAAGATCAAGGCTGGACAGGGGTCGGCCCGTGGACGGAAGTACCGTCGTCCCGCCTCGATTCTCTTCGTGACCAGTGACGAGCCGTCGACGGCCGCCCGCAACCTCGCGGGGGCCGACGTGGCGACCGCCAGCGAGGTCAACACGGAAGACCTCGCGCCCGGCGGCTCGCCCGGTCGACTCACCGTCTTCACGGAATCCGCACTCGCGGAGGTGGCCGAGCGATGAGCTGGGATGTCATCAAACACCCACACGTCACCGAGAAGGCCATGAACGACATGGACTTCCAGAACAAGCTCCAGTTCGCCGTCGACGACCGCGCCTCCAAGGGCGAGGTCGCCGACGCCGTCGAGGAGCAGTACGACGTGACCGTCGTACAGGTCAACACGCAGAACACGATGGACGGCGAAAAGAAGGCCGTCGTTCGCCTCTCCGAGGACGACGACGCCCAGGAAGTCGCCTCCAGAATTGGGGTGTTCTAACGATGGGACGACGAATCCAAGGACAACGGCGCGGCCGCGGGACCTCCACATTCCGTGCTCCGTCGCACCGTTACAAGGCAGATCTGGAGCACCGCAAGGTCGAGGACGGCGACGTCGTCGCCGGCACGGTCGTCGACATCGAGCACGACCCGGCCCGCTCGGCCCCGGTCGCCGCCGTCGAGTTCGAAGACGGCGACCGACGACTCATCCTCGCGCCGGAAGGCGTCGGGGTAGGCGACGAGCTACAGGTCGGCGTCAGCGCCGAGATCGCACCCGGGAACACGCTCCCGCTGGCCGAGATCCCAGAGGGGGTCCCGGTGTGCAACGTCGAATCCAGCCCCGGTGACGGTGGGAAGTTCGCCCGCGCGTCGGGTGTCAACGCCCAGCTGCTCACCCACGACCGCAACGTCGCGGTCGTCAAGCTCCCCTCCGGGGAGATGAAGCGGCTTGACCCGCAGTGTCGCGCCACCATCGGCGTCGTCGCCGGTGGCGGCCGAACTGACAAGCCGTTCGTCAAGGCTGGCAACAAGCATCACAAGATGAAAGCGCGAGGGACGAAGTGGCCTAACGTCCGCGGTGTCGCGATGAACGCCGTCGACCACCCGTTCGGTGGCGGCGGCCGCCAGCACCCCGGCAAGCCCAAGTCCATCTCGCGGAACGCCCCACCAGGACGTAAGGTCGGGGACATCGCCTCGAAGCGAACAGGTCGAGGTGGCAACGAATGAGCTCAGAATATCAAATCGGCCACGAAGGAGAGTTCTCTTTCCGCGGCCACACGCTCGACGAGCTGCAGGAGATGGAGCTCGAGGAAGTCGCAGAACTGCTCCCCGCTCGACAGCGGCGAAGTATCGTACGCGGCCTGACCGAGGAGAAACACAAGCTCCTCGAAAAGGCCCGCGAGGCCGGCGAAGAGGAGACAGCCAACGACCCGATCCGGACACATCTGCGCGACATGCCGGTGCTGCCGGAGATGGTCGGGCTGACCTTCGCCGTCCACGACGGCCAGAACTTCGAGCGTGTCAAAGTCGAGCCCGAGATGCTCGGCCACTACCTCGGTGAGTTCCAGCTCACCCGGAGTAGTGTCGAACACGGTCAGGCCGGTATCGGAGCGACACGCTCCTCGAAGTTCGTACCGCTCAAATAATCATGGGAATCAGTTACTCAGTCGAAGCCGACCCGGACACGACGGCCAAAGCGATGCTCCGGGAGCGGCAGATGAGCTTCAAGCACAGCAAGGCCATCGCCCGCGAGATCAAGGGCAAAACGGCCGGCGAGGCTGTCGACTACCTCGAGGCGGTTATCGAGGGCGACCAGCCCGTTCCGTTCAAACAGCACAACTCGGGCGTCGGCCACAAAAGCAAGGTCGACGGCTGGGACGCCGGACGCTATCCGGAGAAGGCCAGCAAGGCCTTCCTCGACCTGCTCGAGAACGCGGTCGGCAATGCCGACCACCAGGGCTTCGACGGTGAGGCCATGACGATCAAGCACGTCGCCGCCCACAAGGTCGGCGAGCAGCAGGGTCGCAAGCCCCGTGCGATGGGGCGTGCCTCAGCGTGGAACAGCCCGCAGGTCGACGTCGAACTCATCCTCGAAGAGCCGGAGGTCGAAGACTAATGGCCGACGAACAACAGTTCATCGAGGACGGACTTCAGCGGACCCAGATCGACGAGTTCTTCGCAGAGGAACTCGGTCGCGCCGGCTACGGCGGCATGGATGTCGCCAAGACGCCGATGGGGACCCAGATCGTGCTCAAAGCCGAGAAGCCAGGGATGGTCATCGGCAAGGGCGGGAAGAACATCCGGAAGATCACGACGGAACTCGAGGACCGATTCAACCTCGACGACCCGCAGGTCGACGTCCAAGAAGTCGACGAGCCGGACCTCAACGCCCGCATCGTTGCGGACCGACTGGCCAACGCACTCGAGCGTGGCTGGTACTTCCGCAAGGCGGGCCACACCACTATCGACCGCATCATGGAGTCGGGCGCACTCGGTGCCGAAATCGTCCTCTCCGGAAAGGTCACTGGTGCACGCTCGCGCGTGGAGAAGTTCAACCGCGGCTATGTCAAGCACAACGGCGAACCCGCGGAGGAAATCGTCGACAGCGGTGTCGGCGTCGCCGTGATGAAGCTCGGTACCATCGGGGTCCGGGTCAAGATCATCCCGCCGGACGCGGAGCTCCCCGACGACTTCGAGATCTACGAGGATGTCGACGTCGAAGACTACGTGGCCGACACCGACGGCGAGTCCGTCGAGGAACTTCTCGAAGGCGAACCCGAAGACAGCGAAACCGCCGAGGAACTCGACGAGGACGTGGCCGCCGGGGCCACCGACGACGCCGAGTCCGACGAGGAATTCGTCGACGAGGAGATCGTCGAGGAGGACGTCGAAGTCCCGACTGACGACGATGTCGAGGACGTCGACGTCGACGAACTCGAAGAGGCTGTCGACGAGGAACTCGACGAGGACGTCGAGGCGGAAGCCGAAGAGCTGATGGACGAAATGGACGAGGAGGGTGACGACGAATGACCGTCCTCCACGTCCAGGAAATTCGGGACATGACGCCCGCCGAGCGCGAGGCGGAACTCGACGACCTGAAGACCGAACTGCTGAACGCCCGGGCCGTGCAGGCCGCGGGTGGTGCGCCGGAAAACCCCGGCCGCATCAAGGAGCTGCGGAAGGCCATCGCCCGCATCAAGACGATTCAGGGCGAAGAAGGCGACCTGCAGGAGAACGAATAATGCCACTGACACCCGAGGCGCTCCCACGACACGAACTCGTCGGCCTCGACTGTGAGGTCGTCGCGGCGTCCAACTCGGACGCCATCGGTATCAGCGGCACTGTCGTCATGGAGACGACACAGATGCTGACGGTCGAGGGGACCGACCGGGTGTGGCACGTGCCGAAGGACAGTGCGACCTTTTCGTTCGCCGTCGACGGACACCGAGTCCGGGTCGACGGCGATCGACTCGTCGCGCGTCCCGCTCGTCGCACAGAGAACACAGGAGATTCACTATGGCGCTAGGACTGAACGTACAGGAACCGGAGGAAACCTGTGCCGATCAGAACTGCCCGTTCCACGGAGAGCTTTCCGTGCGCGGACAGACACTGAACGGCGAGGTCGCCTCCACTGACATGGAGAAGACCGTTGTCGTCGAGCGCGAGTACGACGTGAAGGTGCCGAAATACGACCGCTTCATGAAGCGGCGGAGCCGCGTTCCGGCTCACGCACCCGACTGTCTCGACCTCGCGGTCGGTGACACGGTCACGATAGCAGAGTGTCGACCGCTCTCGAAAACGAAAAGCCACGTCGTCGTTGGCGTGGTCGCCGATGAACAGGACGGTGATGCCTGATGGAAGCACTCGGTGCTGACGTCACGCAAGGCCTGGAGAAGGGCTCGCTCATCACGTGTGCGGACAACACGGGAGCGCGCGAACTCAAGGTCATTTCCGTCCACGGCTACTCGGGAACGAAGAACCGCCACCCCAAAGCTGGGCTGGGCGACAAGATCACGGTCTCGGTCACCAAGGGGACGCCCGAAATGCGTCGCCAGGTGCTCGAAGCCGTCGTCGTCCGCCAGCGAAAGCCGATCCGTCGACCCGACGGCACCCGCGTCAAGTTCGAAGACAACGCGGCCGTCATCGTCGACGAGAACGAGGACCCGCGCGGGACCGAGCTGAAAGGGCCCATCGCACGGGAAGTCGCACAGCGATTCGGCAGTGTGGCATCAGCAGCGACGATGATCGTATAGAACCATGAGCAAGCAACCAGACAAACAACGCAAGAGTCAACGACGTGCCCCGCTTCACGAGCGGCACAAGCAGGTCCGGGCGACGCTGTCCGCCGACCTCCGCGAGGAGTACGGCCAGCGAAACGTCCGCGTCAACACCGGTGACACCGTCGAGGTGCTCCGTGGCGACTTCGCTGGCGAGGAAGGCGAAGTACTCACGGTGGACCTTGATAAGGCCGTCATCCACGTCGAGGATGTCACGCTCGAAAAGACAGACGGCGAGGAAGTCCCGCGACCGCTTGACACCTCGAACGTCCGCGTGACGGACCTGGACCTCGAAGACGAGAAGCGCGAGGCGCGTCTCGAATCGGAGGATGATTCCGCATGAGTAACCACCAGAAGCGACTCTCGGTGCCAAACAGCTGGCCCGTAGAGCGCAAGACAGCGACGTTTACGGTGAAAGCCGGTGCCGGCCCGCACGGTGAGGACGGGGTTCCCCTACTCATCGTTCTTCGGGACGTGCTCGGCTACGCCGACAACCGCAAAGAAGCCCGCTACGCCCTCAACGAGGACAACGTCCTCATCAACGGGAAGGCCATCTCCGACGAGGAGCGCCCCGTCGGGATGTTCGACATCCTGGCCTTCACCGAGCGCGAGGAGTACTACCGCGTGTTCCCCGGCGAGGGTGGTCGGCTGGCGCTGACCGCAATCGACCCGGACGCGGCCGAGTCCAAGCTCGGCAAAATCGTCACCAAGACGCACGTCTCCGGTGGCGACGTCCAGCTAGGCCTCCACGACGGCGAGACGCTCATCGTCGAGGACGACCAGACCTACGATGCTGGCGACTCCATCGTCGTCGGCAACGAGGACGGCGACATCGTCGCCCACTTCGAGTACGAAGAGGGTGCGCTCGTCACCGCCGTCGACGGCGCCCACGCGGGCGAAGTCGGCGAAATCGAGGAGATTCAGGTGACGCCGGGTTCGGCACAGAACAACGTGATAGTCTCGCAGGATGAAGGCGAAGGCTTCGAGACGGTCGAAGAGTACGTCGTCGTCATCGACGAGAACTTCACGGGTGATGACGAATGAGCTCCGAGAGTGAGTCCGGCGGCGACTTCCACGAGATGCGCGAACCGCGCATCGAGAAGGTCGTCGTTCACATGGGTATCGGCCACGGTGGCCGCGACCTCGCCAACGCAGAGGACATTCTCGGGGAAATCACCGGGCAGACGCCGGTGCGAACGAAGGCCAAGCGGACTGTCGGCGAGTTCGACATCCGCGAGGGCGACCCCATCGGTGCGAAGGTCACACTTCGCGACGAGATGGCCGAAGAGTTCCTCCAAACGGCGCTGCCGCTCGCCGAACTGGCGACGAGTCAGTTCGACGATACCGGCAACTTCAGCTTCGGCGTCGAGGAACACACCGAGTTCCCGAGCCAGGAGTACGACCCGAGCATCGGAATCTACGGGCTGGACGTGACGGTCAACCTCGTCCGCCCCGGCTACCGCGTCGCCAAGCGCGACAAGGCGTCGCGTTCGATTCCGACGAAGCATCGACTCAACCCGGCGGACGCCGTCGCCTTCATCGAGTCGACCTACGACGTGGAGGTGAGCGAATGAGCGAAAGTGAAACCACAGACGAGCCCGATTCCGAGACGGCAACCAGTGAGCGAACTGGCCAGCTCGAGTCCTGTCAGCGCTGCGGGCGCGAACAGGGACTCGTCGGCAAGTACGACATCTGGCTGTGCCGCCAGTGCTTCCGCGAGATTTCGCGGGGCATGGGCTTCAAGAAGTACAGCTAACAATGACAGGGAACGACCCATTTGCCAACGCACTGTCGGCGCTTAACAACGCCGAAAGCGTCGGGCACCTAGAGCAGACAGTATCGCCCGCTTCGAACGAGATTGGCAGCGTCCTCGAGGTCTTCTACGACCGCGGGTACATCGACGGATTCAGTTTCGTCGACGACGGCAAAGCCGGCGAGTTCGAAGTCGAACTGAAAGGAGCCATCAACGAGTGTGGCCCGGTCAAGCCCCGCTACTCTGCGGGCGCAGACGAGTTCGAAAAGTGGGAGAAGCGGTTCCTCCCCGCCCGTGACTACGGGACCCTCGTCGTTACGACCAGCCACGGCATCATGAGCCACTACGAGGCTCGTGAGCAGGGCGTCGGTGGCCAAGTCATCGCGTACGTATACTAACAATGCCACGAGTAGAACTGGAGATTCCGGAGGACGTGGACGCCGAGCAGGACCACCTTGACATCACCGTCGAGGGGGACAACGGCAGCGTCACGCGTCGGCTCTGGTACCCTGACATCGACGTGTCCGTCGACGGCGACACAGTCGTCATCGAATCCGATGAGGACAACGCCAAGACGATGTCGACGATCGGTACCTTCCAGAGCCACATCGAGAACATGTTCCACGGCGTGACCGAGGGCTGGGAGTACGGTATGGAGGTCTTTTACTCTCACTTCCCGATGCAGGTCGACGTCGAGGGTGACGAAGTCGTCATCGAGAACTTCCTGGGCGAGAAGGCCCCCCGCCGCACGACGATCCACGGCGACACGGACGTCGAAATCGACGGCGAGGAGCTGACCATCAGTGGTCCCGACATCGAAGCCGTCGGACAGACCGCTGCGGACATCGAACAGCTCACACGCATCAACGACAAGGACGTGCGTGTGTTCCAGGATGGGGTGTACATCACCCAGAAACCGAACCGAGGTGACGCCTGATGGCGGACAATGAAGAAGATGTCGAAGCAGAGGAAGAGTACACCGAGCTGACCGACATCAGCGGCGTCGGCCCCTCCAAGGCGGAGTCGCTCCGCGAGGCCGGCTTCGAATCGGTCGAAGACGTTCGCGGTGCCGACCAGTCCGCGCTCGCCGATGTCAGCGGTATCGGGAACGCGCTGGCGGCCCGAATCAAGGCCGACGTCGGCGGACTCGAAGTCGAGTCCGAGACCGAAGCCGAAGTCGAAGAGGAAGGCGGCGAGGAAGCGCCCGCCGAGGACGTGGAGACGGAACTCCAGGCCCGCGGGCTCACCGACAAGACGCCGGATCTCTCCGACGATGAAGCGCGGCTCCTGACCCAGCGACACCGGGTCGGCAAGCCGCAGTTCAACCGCCAGGACCACCACAAGAAAAAGCGCGTCTCGACCTCGTGGCGCAAGCCCCGCGGCCAGCTCTCGAAGCAGCGCCGCGGTATCAAGGGCAAGGGCGACACGGTCGAGGCGGGCTTCCGCTCGCCGACCGCGGTTCGCGGCAAGCACCCGTCCGGCTTCGAGGAGGTTCGCGTGCACAACGTGGACGACCTCGAAGGCGTTGACGGCGACACCGAGGCCGTTCGGATCGCCTCGAAGGTCGGCGCTCGCAAGCGCGAGCGAATCGAAGAAGAAGCCGAGGACGCGGGCATCCGCGTGCTCAACCCCACCTACGTCGAAGTCGAGGTGAGTGAGTGATGACTGATCTCTCCGCACAGAAGCGACTCGCGGCTGACGTCCTCGACGTCGGGAAGAACCGCGTCTGGTTCGACCCCGAGCGACAGGGCGACATCGCCGACGCGATTACCCGCGAGGACGTTCGCGAACTGGTCGATGAGGGCGCCGTTCAGGCGAAAGACAAGAAAGGCAACTCCCGTGGACGCGCCCGGGAACGCCAGAAGAAGCGTGCGTACGGCCACCAGAAGGGAGCCGGTTCCCGGAAGGGCAAGGCAGGCGCACGGCAGAACTCCAAGGAGGACTGGGAGTCACGCATCCGCGCACAGCGGACGAAGCTGCGCGAACTGCGTGACGAGGGAACGCTTTCGAGTTCGCAGTACCGCGACCTGTACGACAAGGCCGGCGGTGGCGAGTTCGACAGCGTTGCCGATCTCGAACGTTACATCGACGCAAACCACGGTGACGCATAATGGCGACAGGACCACGATATAAAGTACCGATGCGGCGACGCCGCGAGGCCAGAACCGATTACCATCAGCGGTTGCGCCTGTTGAAATCCGGCAAGCCACGTCTCGTTGCTCGAAAGAGCAATAAACACGTCAGGGCGCAGCTGGTGACGCTTGGCCCCAACGGCGACGACACCCTCGCGTCCGCTCACTCGAGCGACCTCGCCGAGTACGGCTGGGAGGCACCGACGGGCAACATGCCCTCGGCGTACCTCACCGGCCTGCTCGCCGGGCTTCGCGCACAGGAAGCGGGCATCGAGGAGGCGGTGCTCGACATCGGACTCAACAGCCCGACCCCCGGAAGCAAAGTATTCGCAATACAGGAAGGCGCAATCGACGCCGGCCTGGACATTCCGCACAACGACGACGTACTCGCCGACTGGCAGCGCACGCGCGGTGCCCACATCGCCGAGTACGACGAGCATCTCGAGGAGCCGCTGTACAGCGGCGACTTCGACGCTGCCGATCTCCCGGAGCACTTCGACGAGCTCCGCGAGACCCTACTGGACGGTGACATCGAACTATGAGTGCTAACAACGGATGGGAGCCACGGACACGCCTCGGCAAGCAGGTCGTCGAGGGCGAAATCGACTCCATGCAGGAGGCGCTGAACTCCGGGCTCCCGCTGAAAGAATCGGAAGTCGTCGACCAGCTCGTTCCCGATCTGGAAGACGAAGTGCTGGACATCAACATGGTTCAGCGGATGACAGACTCCGGCCGCCGCGTGAAGTTCCGCTGCGTGGTCGCCGTTGGCAACCGCGACGGTCTCATCGGCTACGCCGAAGGCCGTGACGACCAGGTCGGCGGTGCCATCCAGAAAGCAATCGACATCGCGAAGCTGAACATCATCGATGTCTCCCGCGGCTGCGGGTCCTGGGAGTGTGGCTGTGGCCGTCCCCACACGGTCGCGCTGCGCACCGAGGGCAAGGCCGGAAGCGTCGAAGTCGAGCTGCAGCCGGCCCCGCGCGGGCTGGGCCTCGCGGGCGGAGAGACCGTCCGCAAGGTGCTCGAACTCGCCGGCATTGAGGACATCTGGACACGCAGTAGCGGGAACACGCGCACCACGGTCAACTTCGCAAAGGCGACGTTCAACGCCCTGCAGAACACGGCCGAGGCGCGCGTCCCCGAACGAACCTTCGAGAAGCGAGAGGTGATCGAGTGATGCACGCGCTCGTCCAGCTCCGTGGCGAAGTCAACATGCACAGCGACATCCAGGACACGCTGGAGATGCTCAACATCCACCACGTGAACCACTGCACGCTCGTCCCCGAGACGGACGCCTACCGCGGCATGGTGACGAAGGTCAACGACTTCGTCGCCTTCGGTGAGCCGAGCCAGGACACCTTGGAGACGATTCTGGCCACGCGCGCCGAGCCGCTTGAGGGCGACGCCGACGTGGACGACGAGTGGGTCGCCGAGAACACGGACTACGACGACATCTCCGGGCTCGCGTTCGCGCTCCTCTCCGAGGAGACGACGCTGCGCGAGCAGGGACTGTCACCGACGCTCCGTCTGCACCCGCCTCGCGGCGGTCATGACGGCGTCAAACACCCCGTCAAGGAGGGCGGGCAGCTCGGGAAACACGACACTGAGGGAATCGACGACCTCCTGGAGGCGATGCGATAATGACGAGTAAAAAGAAACGACAGCGTGGCTCGCGCACGCACGGCGGCGGCTCGCACAAGAACCGACGTGGTGCCGGCCACCGCGGCGGTCGCGGTGCCGCAGGCCGTGACAAACACGAGTTCCACAACCACGAACCGCTCGGCAAGAGCGGCTTCAAGCGCCCGCAGAAGGTGCAGGAAGAGGCCGCGACGATCGACGTTCGCGAGATCGACGAGAACGTCACGCTGCTGGCTGCCGATGACGTCGCCGAAGTCGAAGACGGTGGCTTCCGCGTCGATGTCCGTGATGTGGTCGAAGACGCCGACGACGCCGATTACGTGAAAGTACTCGGCGCCGGCCAGGTTCGCCACGAACTCACGCTCATCGCCGACGACTTCTCCGAGGGCGCTCGCGAGAAGGTCGAAGCCGCAGGCGGAAGCGTTGAGCTGACCGACCTCGGCGAGCAGCGCCAGGCCGAGGCCGAAGAAACCGACGACGCGGACGCGGACGAGGAATAACGAACGATGAGCTGGAAGGACACCGCCGAACCACTGCTCGTCCGGATGCCCGCAGTCCAGCGACCGGACGGACACGTCCCGTTCAAGCGCAAGCTCACTTGGACAGGTGGCGTGCTTCTGCTGTATTTCTTCCTGACGAACGTGAAGCTGTTCGGGCTGGACATCGACGCCAGTCAGCAGGTGTTCGGGCGCTTCTCCTCGATTCTGGCCTCCGGCCAGGGGAGCATCATGCAGCTGGGTATCGGTCCGATCGTCACGGCGTCCATCGTGTTACAGCTCCTCGGTGGGGCGGACCTGCTCGGGCTGAACACCCAAGACGATCCGCGAGATCAGATCCTCTATCAGGGGCTCCAGAAGCTGCTGGTGCTTGTGATGATCTGTCTCACCGGGCTCCCGATGGTGTTTGCCGGCGGCTTCCTCCCGGCTGACACAGCGGTCGCGAACTCACTGGGTATCGGCACGGCCGGTGTCCAGTGGCTCATCTTCGCCCAGATGTTCGTCGGCGGTGTCCTCATCCTGTTTATGGACGAGGTCATCTCCAAATGGGGCGTCGGCTCCGGTATCGGCCTGTTCATTGTCGCCGGCGTGAGCCAACGGCTTGTCGGTGGCCTCCTGACGGCCCCGTTCCTCGGGAATAGCGAGGGGATCATCTACACCTGGTACCTGTTCATTACCGGTGAGCGCGGCACCGGACCGGTGCTAGCTGCTGATGGCCTCCAGACCGTGCTGCTTCAGGGCGAACTGCTGGGGCTGTTCACGACGGTCCTCATCTTCGCAGTGGTCGTCTACGCCGAATCGGTCCGCGTGGAGATTCCGCTGTCGAACGCCCGTGTGAAAGGGGCCCGTGGCCGGTTCCCGGTCAAGCTCATCTACGCGAGCGTCCTGCCGATGATCCTCGTCCGGGCACTGCAGGCGAACATCCAGTTCCTGGGCCGGATCCTGAACGCCCAGCTGGGTTCGATGCCAGCGTTCCTCGGCACGTACGCTAACGGCCAGCCCACCGGCGGCCTGTTCTACTTCCTCGCCCCAATCCAGAGCCGTGGCGACTGGATGTGGTGGCTCGAAGGGACGGCCCAACCGGTCTGGCAGATCCTGACCCGGGTCGGTATCGACCTGTTCGTCATGCTGGTCGGCGGCGCCATCTTCGCCGTGTTCTGGGTCGAGACCACCGACATGGGCCCGGAGGCCACGGCCAAGCAGATCCACAACTCCGGGATGCAGATCCCCGGCTTCCGCCAGAACGTCGGCGTCATCGAGAAGGTCCTTGAGCGGTACATCCCGCAAGTGACCGTGATCGGTGGGGCCCTAGTCGGACTGCTCGCCGTGATGGCTAACATGCTGGGCACCATTGGCGGCGTCTCCGGTACCGGGCTGCTGCTGACGGTCTCCATTACGTACAAGCTGTACGAGGAGATCGCCGAAGAGCAGCTCATGGAGATGCATCCGATGATGCGCCAGATGTTCGGCTAGGTTGTAGAACAATTATAGAACGAGGTTGGCCGCTGATCTTGTTCTTCTGGGCCGATTCCTTTCTCTTGGTGATCGGCACAAACTCACATTGTTGTTGGCTGTACAATACCCAATCTGAGTCGTGAGATCTATTTTTCCGAACTATTGTCTTGTGGGGCTATCCACTTCTGAATGTCCTCAGCCGGAGTTCGATCATCTAGCGCTTGATTTGGGTCGTTCAATGCATTCCCGGTTGAGAAGCACTTTGACGAGATTACGTCGGTGTACGGCCGGGTACCGGTGTGATTGCGACGAGCAAATCACAAGATTCTCTTTCTCTTGCCCCGACCATGCACTAACTAACGGATGGTACATCGATCTAACATTCTCCTTGTCACGATAGATTCGCTCCGCGCCGACCACATCTACAATTCGTTCACAGATACTCCTGCTCACGACGACCTCGCCGATGACGGCATCGTCTACGAGCGCGCCTACTCCCAAGGCCCGTTCACCACCTTCTCGATGCCGTCGTTGTTCACCTCCCGATACCCCAGCGCCCTCCAGTACGTGGAGTTCTCGGATAGCACGATCGGGGTCTACATCGACGACGAACCAACCATCCCGGAACTCCTCCGTGAGCAGGGCTACGAGACGGCAGGTTTCCACTCGAATCCGCTCCTCTCGAACCTGTTCGGGTTCGACCATGGGTTCGACGAGTTCGACGCTCGTCTCCCACTCTCGAACCTCGACCTGTTCTCGGGTCGGGCTAAAATTCTTACCGACAAGCTCCTGCGGGTATTCCGCAAGCACGCCTACCTCCCCGCAGAGAAGCTCAACGACCGCGCAGTCGAGTGGCTCGACGACCGGGATGACGACCAACCGTTCTTCCTGTGGCTTCACTACATGGACGTTCACGGGCCGTATCAGGCCAAGTCCGGTAACGCCTACCTCAACAAGTACCGAGGAGAGCGTCTCTGGCGCAAGGCGCTGAAGCGTCCCGACGAAGTCACCAAGTCCGAACACGAACGCCTGAAAGAACTCTACCGTATCGAGGTGGAGTATACCGACCGGTGTCTCGGCAATTTGTTCGACGCGCTCCGCGCGCGCGGCCTGTTCGAGGACACTCTGACCGTTCTCACGGCCGATCACGGTGAGCAGTTCTACGAGCACGGGCAGTACTCGCATCCACATCAGCTATACGAGGAACTGACCCATGCCCCACTCATAGTGCGCGACCCAAACCGAGAGTCCGCCAGTCAGGACGACGTGACTGAACTAATAGACGTGGCCCCGACGCTGGTTGAGCGCGCAGGTGGCGACGTGCCCGAGTCGTTCTCTGGCCGGCCATTATTCGGTGACACTGACGAGACCGACCACCGGGCGGCCTTCAGCGAGGCCGACCTCACTCCGGCGTACAGTGGGAGCGTTCGCACCGCCCGCTGGCGGTACGTCCGAGACGACACCGCCGACGAAGAACTGCTGTTCGACCACGAGAATGACCCGGACGAACAGCGCGACGTGCTTGCCGACTTCCCCGAAGTCGGCGACCGACTCGCCGACCGACTTGACGCGCATGTGACGACGGACGGCCGGTCGGTCGGGCCTCAACGCGACGTGACGCAGAAGGATATCGAAGACAGAGAAGTGCAGGACAGACTGGAAGACCTCGGCTATCTGGGCTGAACTACCGCTCGTGCAGTAACGTCTCTAGATTCTCCCGGACGTACTCCTTGTCGTGGTTCTCGACGTACCAGTCGATGGTTTCGGCCATTCCGTCTTCGAGAGTGTACTCGGGCTCCCAGCCGAGCAGTTCCTCTGCGCGGGTCGTGTCGGCGGCGCGGTGGCGGACCCCAACGGGCTTGTTGGTCATCCGGTTTATTTCGTCGGGTTCCCAGTCCATATAGTCGAAGATGGCCTCGGCGACTTCGTTGATCGATATATACTCGGGAATCCCGGCGTTAACTGGCGTAGCGTCCGAGATTTTCTCGTTGGCAAGGAGCAACGCACTCACGATGTCCTTGACGTAGGTGAAGTTGCGAGTCTGCTCGCCGTCCCCCCAAATCTGGTACGGGTCTTGCTCGGCGTAGGCCTTCGCTATCAGCGCGACGATAGCATGGGTCTCGTTTTCGCGTGGGCCGTAAGCCGTGAAGATGCGGACTGCGCTGGCGTCTACGCCGTACTGCTCGTGGAACGCCTGCAGGGAGCGCTCGCCCATCAGTTTTGCCCAGCCATAGGCCTCGTCGGCGTAGGCACCTCCGCGCTCGTCGAAGCTCACCATGTCCTCACGGAGGCGGCGTTTCTCCTGCTGTATGTCGGTCGGGTACGTGCAGGCGCTGGAGGCGAACGTAATTTTCTCGACGCCGTTCTCGACGGCCGTCTCGAAGACGATGTTGTCCAACGCCATGTTGGTCGCGCAGTTCGCGGGGTAGTTCGAAATGTACCCTCGGCCGCCGTGGTCGGCCGCGAGGTGGAAGACCCGGTCGATGTCTTCCGTCGCTCGCTCGGCGAACCCTCGGCGCTTGAGATTTCCGCTGACGACTTCGATCTCGTCGCGGACCGCTGCGAGGTTCTCGTCGGTTCCGCTGGAGAAATCGTCGGCAACCCGGACGTTCGCGCCACGCGAGACGAGATCTTCCACGAGATGCGATCCAATAAACGACGCGCCGCCGGTCACGAGGACGCGCTCGCCTTCGAAGCTCATTGGGTACCACCCGCCTTGACAGCGGTTCCTTCAGCGTTGAGTTCCTCAGCGGCCCAGTCGTACACCTCACGTAGTCCGTCTTCGAGTCGGATCGACGGCTCCCAGTCGAGTTCGTCTTTCATTTTCGCGTCGTCAGCGGCGTACTTGTCGGTTCCTGTCGGTTTCGAGAGGTCGTGTTCGATGGCGATGTCCTTGCCGGAGATGTCCACGATGGTTTTGGCGAGTTCATTGATCGAGACCACCTCGTCGCCGTTCCCGAGGTTGATGGGGTCGCCGTCAGCCTTCTTCTCGATGGCCCGAACCATCCCCTCCGCGAGGTCGGTGACGTAAATGAAGCCCCGCTGCTGGCTGCCGTCGCCAAACAGTTCGATGGAACCGCCGTCGGGCTCTTCGATGACTTTCCGGCACAACGACGGGATGACGTGGCTACTATCCGGGTCGAGGCTTTCACGCGGCCCGTAACAGTTGAAAATACGGACCATCGCCGTGTTGAGGTCGCAATCATCGTGGTAGGCCTGACACGCGACTTCGCCGACTACCTTCGCCCACCCGTAGGTGCTATGCGGGTTCGCGGGAATCGCTTGGTCCTCGCTGAAGCGGTTCAGGTCGTCGTGTTGCTGGCGGTAAATGCAGGCACTGGAGGCGAACAGGAATCGGTCCACGTCGTTGATTCGGGCGGCTTCGAGCATGTGCTGGTTCATTAGTACACTTGGCGTGAGACCACCGACGTTCTCGCGCTGGATGTAGTGAATTCCGCCGACGCTCGCTGCGAGGTGGAAGACGTGGTCCACGCCTTCGGTCGCCTTGATGCAACCTTTGTGGGTCGTCAGGTCCACTGTCCGAAGTTCGACATCGTTGAGGAGGTGTTCGACGTTTCGCGGTGATCCACGGGAGAAGCTGTCGGCAATAATGACGTTACATCCGAGTTCTAGAAGGTGTTCAGTGAGGTGACTTCCAATAAAGCCCGCCCCTCCAGTTACGAGTACAGTCTCATCGTCCCATTGCATACTTATGAACCACAACTATCGGCTAATATATCTACTGACATCCGTTTGGTTGGACGAACCCGACAGAGTAAGGTACGTCCCGTTTCGATGCGACGGGTATGGAAGACCAGAAGTCGGTAACGATTCTCACCGAGTATTTTTACCCCGAGGAGGCGTCTACTGCCCAGCTCCTCACCGAACTCGCATCCGGTCTGACAGACTCGCTCGACGTGTCGGTCGTCACGGCATACCCGAACTACCACGACGAGGATCGTGATCGGTCGGTCCCGCGCCGGGAAACCCATAATAGAATTGATATTTTCCGAGCCCGATCCACGCGCTTCGACAAGGACAAAATTCCGTTCCGGGTTATTAATTGGCTCTCGTTCGCGTTCTTCGTTTTCGTCCGGTTACTCCGCCACGGAAAGTCCGACGACATCCGCCTCGTTCTCTCAAACCCGCCAATCCTGCCGTTCGTGACGTGGGCGCTGAAACAGATTCGCGGAACTCCGTACGTCTATCTAATCTACGATATGTACCCCGATATGCCGGTCGCGCTAGGGGTCGTCTCGGAGAACGGACTGATCGTCCGTCTCTGGGAACGCGGCATGCGTTTGCTCTATCGTGACGCGGACTGCATCGTCGTCCTCGGCGAATCCATGGAGCACCGGCTTATCAAGAAGATGGCTGCCGACCCAGAGTTCGACCCCGATAAGGTCGAGATAATCCCCAACTGGGAGGACGAGGAGTTCATCGAACCGATGGACAAGTCCGATAATGAGTTCGCCGTCGAAAACGGCACCCGCGACCAGTTCACGCTTCTCTACTCGGGGAACATCGGTCGATTCCACGAACTCGAAACAGCCATCAACGCCGTCGGCGAGCTTGAATCACGGGGCCGTGACGACGTGCAACTACTTGTCATCGGCGACGGTGCCCGAAAACCCGACCTCGTGGAGTACGTCAACCGCAAAGGAATCAAAAACGTTCGGTTCCTCCCGTTCCAGCCACTCAACCGACTCCCCGAGACGCTCACCTGCGCAGACGCATCGCTGGTCGGCATCAAGTCCGAAATGGAGGGAATGTGTGTCTCGTCGAAACTTTATTCGTCGCTGGCGGCAGGTATGCCGGTCCTCGGCGTCGTCGGCGAAGGCGACGAAGTCGCACGGGTCGTCCGGAACCACGACTGTGGGGCATACGTCCAGCCAGGCGATGCTGAGACCGCCGCAGATGTCCTCGCACGGTGGGCTGACGATCCCAATCTCGTGTCTCGATTGGGGCAGAATGCCCGGGCCACGCTGGAAAAAAACTATACCAAGGAACACGCTATTGAGTCCTACCGGTCGCTGCTCGGTCGCGTCGCGGCCGAGTCGTAGTCCGGATCACTCTATGTTAATTGATTTTATATTCGTCGATAAGTAACAAGTTCTATATAAATCAGCATGGCACTGTCTAGTTGAGAGATTGAGAAGCGAGGAGGTCGTAACGAGAACTCGCGCCAGTTCAGTTCGTGCTCGGCGAGTAAGAGTCGGTCAGTTCGGGCCAATACGTTCGAGAAGACGCTTAGTCTGTTCGAACGTCTTATCCCATGAGAAGTCCTTCGCGCGTCTTCGCCCACGCTTACGAAGCGACTTCCGTTCGTCCTCATTGTTGAGGAGTTCCTCAATAATCGACGCCAATCGCTCGTCGTCGTCGGGTTCAAACAACGCCGCTGCACCGTCGGTAATTTCCGGCATACACGTCGAGTCAGCCGCGACTACCGGGACACCGCTGGTCATTGCCTCGACGAGTGTATGGCCGAAGGTTTCAAGTTTCGACGGAAGGACGTATATCGCTGCGTTGCTGTATAGGTAAGGGACGTTGTCGTAGTCAACGCCACCGAGGAAGATCACATCATCTTCGATACCCTGTTCGTGGAGTATTCCTTTGAGTGTCTGCAGATACGATTCAGAAGGAGTTCGTCCAGCGATAATCAGTGGGTACGCGTCTCTCGTCTCGGGCGGAAGACGCCCGTAGGCGCGGAGCAACACCTCGTAATTCTTATGTTCGGCGACAGTTGATACCGTCAGGACATACGGAGCTTCCGCGTCGAGTGTATCTTTTAGCTCAGGGTCGGTTGGCTCCGCGGGGTTGATAAACAGCGATGCGTCCATCCCGTGATACAGGGTACTGGTCTTGGAGTCAGGCAATGAGAGATATTTGTTGCTGATCTCCCGTGAGAAATCGGAAACAAAAAAGACGTGTTCGGCCTTTTTTGCAGAGAGTTTGGTCAACTGCCGCTGGATAAAGAACTTGACCCGCCGAGTAAAGGGGCGTTCAAGACCGAACTCCGACGCCGAAAAATATGGATTCGGATTTCTGACGGCCAACAATGTCGGTCGATTGGTGACAAGCGGTGTCAGATCAGCTGGCGAAAACAACACGTCGATATCCCACTGTCGGAGACGAATCGGAAGGATAATTTGCTCGTATAACAGTCGTGCTGGGAGCGGATCAAAGAAAGAATTGACATATTTGAATTGCACATTTGATGACGTCGGCTCCGAAAGCATATCCCTAGACTCGGGGACGAGAATAACGTACTCATTATGATCGTCCGAAAATCGGGGGATCATATTTTGAAGATATGTGATACCCCCACCTCCGACATGAGCAAGCGTATTTATGAGAATCTTCATCCATTGGATGCAAGATAGGGTTCTGTTGATTAAACTTCCGATTCAACAACGCGGCAGAATGATCTTCTTACTCCGACAAAGAGTTTAAAAGCGAACTAGTCGAATTGACTCGTGTCTTATACCAGACTGTTGGGCTTCTTTACCAGTCGTCCCGCATTACACAACGTTGCTACCCTCGCAACGTACAACCGTTTCTGTGTTAATCACTTTGATGAAAGCAGACGTTCGATGCCTCGCTAACGTGGTCGAACACTTTTGTTGACTTTTGATCTATTGTGGATATCGCTTAGGGCATCCAGAAAATTAGCACTTCGACCTATCAAGATGAGCGACTCAATTAAGATAGCCTAATTCCTGTAGTCGTTCTTCTGCTCCGTTTTCAAGTGATGACCGAACAACGTCAGATTTGGGGAGATCATAAACGTGGTCAAAGAATGATTTACATTCCGATTCAGCCATCTTTGGGTTCCCGTACATCTGACGGCGAGAGAGATACAGTGACGCTACCTCCCGAATGTGTCGACGCATATACTCCCGTTTAGCGCTTTTCAATAATTTTCCTGCGAGGATCAGAGCGTTGTTCATACTCCCAGTCCTGCTGAAAACGTAGCCACCACTGCTGTCCCACAGCGATTCGAAGGACAGTTCACCGCTAAGTAACGGTACGTCTGGGAGAAGTGATTTTCGATAAAAGCAGGCACCTTGATCTGGAAGGGACTCGTTTGTCAAGTCTCGTCCTGGCGTCTTCGGATCATTAAGACCAGATAAGTTGCAGATGGTTGGGAACAGGTCAACATGACGTATTATTCCACTTAGTGTTGAACAATTTATCGACGGGTGAATCAATACGGTCGGGACGTAAACTAACGATGGATGAATCGGCGAGTTGTGACCCAAACATCCCTTTTCACCTAAGAGTTCTCCATGGTCACTGGTATAGATCACGAGCGTGTTTTCCAACAAGTTTCGATCATCTAATAATTCAAGTTGAGAGGTGAAATACTTTGCATCACGTTTGATGCTTCTTTTGTACTCACGACGGTATCTCGTTTCGGACACCCCTACTCTATCACGATAATACTCCCATGCGTTCCCGTCGTATTCACCGTACGGGGCATGACCACCCGGCCCTCTCTCTACAAAAATGAACGGCGGTTCGACATGTGATAAAGATCCGGGGTCTGCTTCTTCGGTTTGCAAGGTCTTATTGAGGATACTCTCGCTCTTGGGATTTTCATTGAATTCCTCGTTTATTGTATTTGCAAACCGTGTATTAATATTCCTCTTTGTGAATATTGTCGGGAGCGCAGGGTCGAGTTCGTCACCAAACTGCCGGACATTATGTTGGGGGGGATATAACCCACTCACAATAGAGGAAAAACTAGTTGGTGTATGGATACTTGCAGCAACCGTCTTAATTGTCTGGCCCCGGTCGGATATGGGCTCTGCTAATGAGTCCCATCTTACCGCGTCAGCTACGTAGAGAAAAATATTTTCGATATTCGCCTCGGGTACGTTGATCATGCATCATCATCACAACTACCGATATTTATCCATTCCGACCATAGTGAGATTATTTCCCAGAGTAAGCTGTGCGCGGGGACATAGCGTATCGTACCGGAATGACTAATTGGACTTTTTTATTGACATATCCATCTATAATTACTGAAACCAACAGAAAGAGTCACCGAACAGTAGAAGAGTTCGATGTCGTTGGGAGCGATTCAATTTCTTCAAGTAACGCTGAAGCAACGATTTCTTCTGAAAAGTTTTCGACTACATTCTTGCGTGACATATACGCGAATGATTCCCATAGCTCTTCGTCGGCAAGTAGTCGCTCGATGTGGGCCGCAAGTTTGCTTGGATCGTCCCGCGGAACGATGTAGCCATTACCGCCATGTTCGATATATTCTGTCGGCCCACCACAGTCCGTTGAAACCACAGGTGTCGCACAACTCTGGGCCTCAAGTCCCACAATGCCCAGTCCTTCCTGATCGGAAGGCAAAACAAACACCGTTGCGTGTTGATAGTACGGAACAACATCGGGAACCGTTCCGGGGAATTTTACTGATGATTTGATACCTAATTCCTTAATTTTCTTGAGAACACCTGTATTCGGTTCTTCTCCAACCAGGGTGAGAGTAGCATCTGGGAATCTCTCAAGCACCTTATCAAATGCTATTAATAGATTGAATATATTCTTTCTTGGAGCATTAAAACGACCGACGAAGAGTATTTCATTACTGTGATTTCTTTCGGTAGGCTTGAATTTATTAATATCAATAGGAAATGGGATAACTTTAATATTGTTAGGTGACACATCAGTTGTTTCTACGACACTCGCTTTCGTATGTCCACTTTGAACGATAACAGTCGCTGCCTGCTCCAACACATACTTTTCGAAGCGATAAAGCGCAATTGATGAGAGGGTGTCACGCAGTAGACGGAGATACGAGTCCGATCCGTCACTAAGTCCTTGATCTCGTAACGTGGTTCCGATCCAACACCCGAACGGGATATCATTCCGTGCTAACGGGAGCCCTTGGAGACAGGTTCCGCCGACGACTAGATTTTTATGTGTATTTTCAAGTGCTTGCTGCCACCTCCGATCGTTCAGAAGATAGTTTGTGACAGCCAGTTCAGGAAAGACCCGGCTAATTCTAACGCCCTTCATTCCATTATATGTTCCCTCCTGAGAGTTGACTTCCCGATTTCCTTTCATAAAATCTTTAATCGTGAGGCATTCATCCCATGGAATCGAGTTGAATAAAATATAGGGTTCATAGTCATTCTCAGACAATAAATCATAAGTGAACTGAGTTACAGTCGCAGTACCAGCTGTTTCTCGAACGTCTAAGGTGGGAAGTCCTATGTACTCAGACATAGTCTTTCTCCTATCCTCTGGGCTTTATCAACGTTGATTTGAATTCTTGTGTAATAAGTGAATAAAGAACAGTAACCCATATCCGATGGCGATTATGTGCTACTCATAATGAGCAACGAATTAGTTTCTGTAGTCATACCCACGTATAATAATCAAGACACAATTGCTGTTTGTCTCGATTCAATAAGGTCACAAACGTACGAACCAATCGAGGTCATCGTTGTGGATGGTGGTAGTTCAGATCGCACTATCAGTATTTGTAAAAACTACGGCGTCTCGATTGTCAATACTGATCTAGGCATGGCTGCCTCCCGTCTTGAGGGTGCCCGTGAAAGTGAAGGCGAATATCTATTTCATATTGATTCCGATATGGAACTATCAGAGAAAGTTGTAGAAGAATGCGTAGACAATATGAAGGAGTATGATGCGCTAATAATCCCAGAAATAAATGTGGGAGACACCTACTGGGCGCAGTGTACAGACATAGGCAAAAGTATATCAAGAGAAAACAAAGTTGGAAATGCTCGATTTTTGATTCGTGATTTATATTTTAAAGTAGATGGTCATAACCCTGAACTGCTTCATAGAGAAGATCGTGAATTTCATGAATTACTGGAGATGGAGGGTAGTTCCATCGGACATACAACAGAATGTATTATTCACCACATAGGGAAGATGAGGCTCATAGATATATTATTAAAAAGATATAGGTATTTACTTTCGCTTGAAGATTTTAATGCTAAATCAAGAGTAAATGAAGAAAAGATAGAGAATAAGAGACAGGTGAATCACGCCAGTGTCATATTTAAAGAGTTAAAAGATAGGCCCTCCCTCATACCAGGATACGTATTAATCACAATACTCATTTCCACGCTTACCTCACTTGTTAGAATGCAGCATAAAATATTATAAGATTGAATTTTAATCGAATACTGCTCGCTTCAATATACCCAGATCGGATATTACTTGTGTTCTATCTAGCACAAAGACAACCAGTCCGTATGATATAGCCATTCCCAACCCAATCGGGATATAAGTGAGAAGTTCAATCAGATTGTTTCCCCCAGGAATATATGGAGTGGTGGCTAGTCCGACACCAAAAGCTGCAACACTCCCAAAAATGGAGGATGTAGCCATTCTACTGACCGAGACGCCAAGATCATAACGCAATCTCCAAAAGAGAAATATTACACCGACAGCGAGCATCGCATTAACCGCCAGGGCAGCACCAACACCATCCAGTAACGGGATGAGCACTACTATTCCCACAATCATCGTTACGATTGAGGCGACCTGTGCCCTGAAAACAATCTTGGATTGCCCTCTAGAGTAGTAGAATTGCTTCGCTGTTGCATGGATGGGAAAGAGAATCGCAGCGACGGATAGGGTTCGGAAAATTGGGACGGCAGATTGCCAATCCGACCCAAATAACAGGGGGATCGCCGTCGGGGCAGCAAAGTATGCTACTACATAGACGGGTACCGACAAATGGATTTGAAGTCTGCTAATGAATTCGAGACCGCGCCGACTCTGTTCGGAGCTCCCTTTGAGTCGAGAAAATGTCGGGAGAATCCCAGCACGTATCGCCGGTTGTACGATCAACGTATACGCTTTTGCTAACCGCCAAGCAACGGTATATGCACCAAGCGTAGCCGTTGAACCGAGTACACCGATGAGGTAATCGTCACCCCGTTGACCGACATCTTCCATGGTCTTCGTCGTAATCATCCCTTTGGCAAAATCGTAGAGCCACGGAACCACTCGTGGATTGAACTCTCCGGAAGGATACTGTGGCGAAATAATGATATATCCGATTGCGCGTAGGACATCCCTCAATCCATAGTATACAACGAGTGCCCAAACGGATTTTTGGCTGAGGGCGAGCCAGATTCCCGTTCCTCCTGCGGCTACTAGTGCAACGAGATCGACGACGCCTAACATTGAAAGCCCAAGTTCGCGCTGTCTGAACGCCCTAAATACGTGGCCAATCATAGAGAGCCCAGCAACAGCAAATAAAATAATGACGATATTGATGAGCGTCGTATCAAATACTGACCGGAGTAGGATTCCAGCTATAATAACAATTCCGACAAGAATCGCGGCGAATCCCGCTCGAACCCATAGTAACGTCTCTAGGAAGTTCTCATACTCTGTATCCTGCATAATCGCCTCAGAAAGCCCCCAATTCGCGGGAACTGTTGCAATCTTACGAATAGCGAGAGCAAACGCCACTACACCAAAAATTTCCGGAGAAAGTAACCTGGCTAATAATATCTGTATAATAAAGCTCCCAGTAAAAACTAGGGTATTAACCGCTCCAAACCCGAGAACACCCTTGATTGCTCGTTCGCCAAGAGACATCTGCCTCGGTGTTATTGTACGATATATATAAACATCCGTCTTTAGCTAAGAGAAGAACCGCCGTACGGCAGTAGCTTATCGAGACTTCTTTTCGAGAGGATGAGGAGGCGGCGTCTGTGTACAACGATACCTCCTTACCTCGAATTATGCGTCGGCTCACTACGCTGTTTCCCTCCGAGCTCCTCGAAGAGCACCCCGAGGAACTCGGCGTGGTCGAGTGAGAGGGCAAGCTTCAGATTCCTGTTCTCGTATTAGATTCAGTGCCTGAAAGTAACTTTCCGACTGACTAGATCAGGGAAGCCCGCGCACTCGTGCGCGGGCGACAGAAGTTGGTAAAGAACCGTACCAACTACGCCAACAAGATCCACGGATTATTGTCGGATCACGGGATCACACAAGACATCAAGCCGCTAAGTGTCGGGGGCGAGAGATCCCGAAGGGACTCTCGCCCCGACGCTATGGGACTCGTTGCTGGAGTCTTATCTCGAAGTGATCGAGACGCTTACTGAGGAGATCAAGAACCTCGAAGAAACAATCGAAGAACGCGCTGGGTCTCTGAAGGAGACCCAGCTGCTGATGACGATTCCAGGCGTGAGCTACTATTCGGTGCTGATGATCTACGCTGAGGTTGGTGAGATAGGGCGGTTCGATCGGGACAAAGAGGTCGTGAGTTACGCTGGCATTCGTTCTAGTTTAGTGGCGGTCAAAGCCGAACTCACCTCGTTCAACCTGCTCACGTAACCGATCTCTGTGTGGATTTGGATTTCGTGATGCCCACAGCAACAGCTCGTCCAAATCCGGCAGTTCGTAGCCCAACTCAACCATGAGATACAGCTGGATCAGATGAGCGTGGCGTTCAACGGCTAGCGAACAGCGACGACGAGGGAGCCGCGACGCCGACTCGTCGGCGTCTGCGGCGGCTTCGCCCTCACGCTGTCTTGCCTCAATCGACCGTAACTCATCCACAATAACACGACTCATCATCAACGAAATCGCCGCCATGATAATCAGCGCCTCTATTATGTAGGTGTCGGTCGTCTTGATCTCGTCCAAGCCGAACCGCGACTTCAACTCCTTGAACAGCAGTTCGACCTCCCAGCGCGCCCGATAGAGCTGCGCGATATCGGGCGCGCTGTACTCCTCACGCG